>NZ_RFLX01000020.1 GCF_003696345.1 Teichococcus wenyumeiae
GAGACGGCGTTCACCGGCCCGGCGCCACCCATGGCCACCAGCTTCGGACGCTCGGCCGCCGGCTGCTCCTGAATGGCGTCTATTGCGGCGGCGACCACCGAGACGCGGAGGCGGCCATTCATGTCCTCGTCGACCGAGGAGCCGAAGATGATGTTGGCATCTTCGTCCACTTCGCTGCGGATGCGGTTGGCCGCGGCATCCACCTCGAACAGCGTCATGTCGTAGCCGCCGGTGATGTTGATCAGCACGCCCTTGGCGCCGAGCATGGAGGTATCCTCCAGCAGCGGGTTGCTGATCGCGGCCTCGGCCGCCTTCACCGCGCGGTCCTCGCCCTCGCCCTCGCCGGTGCCCATCATCGCCTTGCCCATCTCCGCCATCACGGTGCGGATGTCGGCGAAGTCGAGGTTCACCAGGCCCGGGTTGACCATCAGGTCAGTGACGCCGCGCACGCCCATGTAGAGCACGTCGTCCGCCATCTTGAAGGCTTCGGCGAACGTGGTGCGCTCGTTCGCCTTGCGGAAGAGATTCTGGTTCGGAATGACGATCAGCGTGTCCACATAGGACTGCAGATCCTCCAGGCCGACCTCGGCGGAGCGGCGGCGCTTCGGGCCTTCGAAGTCGAAGGGCTTCGTCACCACGCCCACCGTCAGGATGCCACGCTCACGCGCCATGCGCGCGATGACCGGCGCCGCGCCGGTGCCCGTGCCGCCGCCCATGCCCGCGGTGATGAACACCATGTGCATGCCTTCGAGGTGCCGCGCCAGGTCCTCGGTCGCTTCCTCGGCCGCCGCGCGGCCGATTTCCGGCTTTGCGCCCGCGCCCAGGCCCTGCGTCAGGTGCGGGCCGAGCTGCACGCGGCGTTCCGCGCGGCTGTGCACGAGCGCCTGCGCGTCGGTATTCGCCACCAGGAACTCGACGCCGTCGAGGCCCATGGCGATCATGTTGTTCACGGCGTTGCAGCCCGCGCCGCCAACACCGACGACGGTGATTCGCGGACTGAAATCCGTGTGCTGCTGGCGCGGGATGGTCAGGTTCAGCGTCATGACAGCATGTCTCCTTGGGCGTGGCCAGCGGCGTTGTTCGGGCGGTGAATCGGCGCGCGTTCAGAATGCATCAGACGCGGTCGCGAAGCCAGTTGACGAAGCGAATAAATCGACCGTTTCCGCGTTCCGGAGCAGGATCCAGATCAAGCAACGGACGGCCCTCGCCAGCACCCCAGTGCAACAGCCCCAGGGTAGTGGCGAAATCAGGACCAAGTGCGGAATCCGGCAGACCCGGCACGGGTTGCGGCCTGCCGATCCGCACGGGTTTATCGAGGATGCGCGCGGCAAGATCGCGCACGCCAACCAATTGGCTGGCGCCGCCGGTCAAGACCACGCGCGCACCCGATTCACTGCCAACCAGCGCGCTCTCCAGCCGGTCGCGCACCAGTTCCAGGGTTTCTTCCAGCCGCGGCCTGATGATGCCGACCATGTGGGCGCGCGAAACCTGCACCAGATGGTCGTCATCCTCGCCGACCTGCGGCACGGACAGCATTTCCTTCTGGTCGTTGCCGCCTTCCATGCAGGAGCCATGCAGCGTCTTCATGCGCTCCGCATGCCCTAGAGGCGTGGCGAGGCCGCGCGCCAGATCGTTGGTCACCTGCCAGCCACCCACCGGAAGCTGTGCCGTGTGCAGCAGGTAGCCGTCGCCATAGACGGCGATATTGGTGGTGCCGCCGCCCATGTCGATGACAGTGGCGCCAAGCTGCTTCTCATCCTCGACAAGAACGGAGAGTGCTGCGGCGAAGGGCGCGCTCACCAGCTCCTCCACCTCCAGGTCGCAGCCGGCGAGGCAGAGGCCGAGGTTGCGCAGCGCCGCGGAAGCCCCATCCACCAGATGCAGCTTCACGCCGAGCAGCTCGCACATCATGCCGCGCGGATCTTCGACGCCTGGCGTGGAATCGATGGTGAAGCCGAGCGTGGCGGCATGCACCGTCTCGCGCCCTTCCTCCTGCGAGCGGCGGCGGCCTTCGCTCAGCACCGCGCGCAGGTCAGCTTCCGTGACGGCACGGCCGCCGATCGGCCATTGCAGGTTCATCACGCGCGAGGAAGGCTGGCCGCAGGAGAGGTTGACGATAGCGCCCGAGAGCTTCAGGTCCGCCATCTCCTCCGCCTGCGCGACAGCCGCGCGGATGGAATGCTCGGCTTCCTGCAGGTCGACGATATTGCCGCCCTTGACGCCGCGCGCGCGCTGCCAGCCATAGCCGAGCACGCGCGGCCTGCCGTCGCTTTCCACCTTGCCGATCAGGCAGACCACCTTGGAGCTGCCGATATCCAGCACACCATATGGCCCGCTGCGCGCGCGCTTGCGCTTCAGCGGTTGTGT
Organism: Teichococcus wenyumeiae; assembly: GCF_003696345.1. Lineage (GTDB taxonomy): Bacteria > Pseudomonadota > Alphaproteobacteria > Acetobacterales > Acetobacteraceae > Pseudoroseomonas > Pseudoroseomonas wenyumeiae. Next base: position 2,368 of record NZ_RFLX01000020.1, read on the forward strand.
CTCGGCGGCGGAAAGGCGGGTGATGCGGTTCATCCGCGGCCTCGTCCGCGCGGACTGGTGGCGGGCTGCTCGGGCTGCGGGTGCTGGCGCACCACCAGCCGGTCCGGCAGCCGCATGTCGATGGCGACAACAGGCCGGTCCAGCAGCGACTGTGCCTTCTGCAACTCGGCCAGCCGCGCGATGGCGGCATCCTCATGCCCCTCGGGCAGCAGGATATCGGTGCCGTTGTGCAGCCGCAGGTTCCAGCGCCGCTGGCTGACATAGATCAGCGCCTGGGTGCGGGCGAGCACCTCCGGCGCCTTCTTCAACTCATCGTAGACGGCGGCGCCGTTCTTGTGCGCGCCTTCGCCCACCAGCAGCGGCAGCGGGCCGAAGGCATCCAGCGTATCGGCGGAGACCACGCGGCCCTCGCGGTCCACCACCGCGAAGTCGTTGTTGTGCTGCCAGATGGCGAAGGGCCGCCGCTCATGCACCACCACCAGGATGTTGCCGGAGAGGTTGCGCTGCACCTCCGCGCTCTCGATCCAGGCAATGCTTTCCAGCCGCTGCCGCGCCGCTTCCGGCGAGAAGGCCAGCAGCGGGTCGCCGTTGCGGATGCCGATGGCGGCGCGGATCAGTTCCTTGGGCGTGTTCTGCTGCCCGCGCACCACGATCTCCTGCACCGTCAGCCCGAAGCCGGCGCCGATCTCGGCGACGCCTTCGTTCAGCCAGGAGAAGCGGCCGGCGGGTTCCAGCGCCGCGAGGCTGACGCCGCAGACCGCCGCGATGCTGAGCGCGCCGAGGCCGAACAGCGCCGGGCGCAGCAGCGGCCGGCGGCGGCGCAGCCAGAGGCGCAGGCTGCTGGGGCGCTGCGGCGCGGGCGCACGGGGGCGGGTGCCCTCGGCGGCCAGGCGCGAGCGCGGCGCGCCGCGCATCGATGCAGGGTTACGGGCCATGGCGAGCTTCCTGCACCATCCATGCGCACAAATCGGAAAAGCCGATGCCGCGATAGGCGGCCTGCTCGGGCACCAGGCTCGTACGGGTCATGCCAGGCTGTGTGTTGACTTCCAGCAGCACAACGCGGCCGGTGGAGTCATCATATCGCAGATCGGCCCGCGATACGCCACGACAACCCAGCGCATCATGCGCAGAACGTGCGATGCGCATCGCCTCCCGCGCCACATCCTCCGGCACCTGCGCCGGAATGGTGTGCCGGCTGCCGCCATCGGCGTATTTGGCGTCGTAGTCGTAGAAGGCATGGCCGGTGCCGATCTCGGTCACCGCCAGCGCATCCTCGCCCATCACGGCCACGGTCAGCTCCCGGCCGGGGATGTATTCCTCGGCCATGATCTGCGGCCCGAAGCGCCAGTTGCGCGCCACCTCGGCGCGGCGGTTGTCGCCCTCGCGCAGGATCTCGACGCCGACGGAGGAACCTTCGTTCAGCGGCTTCACCACATAGGGGCGGGGCAGGGGGTCGGCGGCTTCAAGCTGCTCGGCCGTGACGACGCGGTGCTCGGCCAGCGGCAGGCCGGCAGCGGCGAAGACCGCCTTGGCCGCGTGCTTGTCCATCGCGACGGAGGAAGCCCGCACGCCGGAATGCGTGTAAGGAATCTTAAGCCAGTCCAGCACGCCCTGGATGCAGCCATCCTCGCCGAAGGGACCGTGCAGGGCGTTGAAGACCGCGTCCGGCTTCTCGCGCTGCAAGGTGGCGATCAGCGCGGAAAGATCCTGCGTCACCTCCACCGGCAGCACCTCGAAGCCGGCGTCGCGCAGGGCCGCGATGACCTGGGCGCCCGTGGCCAGCGAAACCTCGCGCTCCGAGGAAAAGCCGCCATGCAGAACCGCGATGCGCTTCACGACAAAGCCTCCCCGATCCGCTTGATCTCCCAGTCCAGCGTGATGCCGGACATGTCGCGCACCTTTTCGCGCACATCCTCGCCCAGCCCTTCCAGATCGGCGGCCGTGGCCTCGCCCAGGTTGAGCAGGAAGTTGCAGTGCTTCTCCGAGATCTGCGCGCCGCCGCGCTTCAGCCCGCGGCAGCCGGCGGCATCGATCAGCGCCCAGGCCTTGCGGCCCGCCGGGTTCTTGAAGGTGGAGCCGCCGGTGCGGGCGCGCACGGGCTGGGTTTCCTCGCGCGCGGCGCGGATGGTGCGCATCTGCTCGGCGATGGCGTCCTTGTCGCCCGGCTTCGCATGGAAGCGCGCACGCACCACCACGCCGCCTTCCGGCAGCGCGGCGCGGCGATAGGCAAAGCCGAGTTCCGCCGCCGAAAGTCGCAGCAGGCCGGCGGGCGTCGCAATCTCGGCCCAGTCCAGCACGTCCTTCACCTCGGCGCCGTAGGCACCGGCATTCATGGCGACGGCGCCGCCGATGCTGCCGGGAATGCCGGACAGAAAGGCGAGGCCATCGAGACCCGCTTCCGCCGCATGTTCCGCTACCGTCGCATCCAGCGCCGCGGCACCGGCGACGATGCCATCGGCTTCCACCACGATCTCGGAAAAGCCACGTGCCAGCTTCAGCACGATTCCGCGCACGCCGCCGTCCCGCACCAGCAGGTTGGAGGCGGCGCCGATGGTGATCAGCGGCATGTCGCGCGGCTTGTCGCGCAGCAGCAGCAGCAGGTCGTCCACATCGGCCGGGCGCACCAGCCACTCGGCCGGGCCGCCGACGCGGAACCAGGTGGTGGCGGCCAGCGGCGCATCCTGCTGCACGCGGCCGCGCAGCGGGGGAAGGGTCGGGTTTTCCGCCATGCCGGGCTTCACCGCTTCCCCCCGGCGACGCGCGGGCGCGGCTGCAGTTCCATCAGCTTCTCGGGCAGGGCTGCGGCCCAGGTGGTGATATTGCCGGCGCCGAGGCAGACGACGTAGTCGCCCGGCTTGGCGATGGCATTGATCATCTCCGGCAGGCTGTCCGGCCCGGGCAGCGGCACGACGCTGCGATGGCCGTGGGAGCGCAGCCCGTCCACCAGCGCGTCGCGGTCGAAGCCCTCGATCTTCTGCTCACCGGCGGCGTAGACATCCGCGACAATGACGGTGCCGGCATCGTTCATGCACTGGCAGAAGTCCTCGAACAACTGCTTCAGCCGCGAATAGCGGTGCGGCTGCACCACCGCGATCACGTCCCGCGCGCCCGCCTGCCGCGCCGCCTTCAGCACGGCGGCGATCTCCACCGGGTGGTGGCCGTAATCGTCGATCACCTGGATGCCATTGGCCTCGCCCACGCGGGTGAAGCGGCGCTTCACGCCCTTGAAGCCGGCCAGCGCCGAGCGGATGGTGCCTTCGTCGATATCCATCTCAATGCCGACGGCGATGGCGGCCAGGGCGTTCTGCACATTGTGCTGGCCCAGCATCGGCAGGCGCATCGGCTTCAACTGGCGGGTGCGGCCGGTGTTGCGGTCATGCACCGTCACCTCGAAGGTCGCGCCCATGCGGTCGGTGATCAGGCGCTCCGCCCGCACATCGGCCTGCTGCGAGAAGCCGTAGGTGATCAGGCGGCGATCGATCGAGGGGATCATCGCCTGCACATTCGGGTGGTCCGCGCAGAGCACTGCGAAACCGTAGAAGGGGATATTGCCGACGAACTGGGCATAGCCCTGCTTCATCGCTTCCTCGGTGCCCCAGTGGTCCAGGTGCTCCGGGTCCATGTTGGTGACGACGGCGGCGACAGCCGGCAGGCGCAGGAAGGAGCCGTCGCTCTCATCCGCCTCCACCACCATCCATTCGCCCTCGCCCAGGCGGGTATTGGTGCCATAGGCGTTGATGATGCCGCCGTTGATCACGGTCGGGTCCAGCTTCGCCGCTTCCAGCACGGTGGCGACCAGCGATGTCGTGGTAGTTTTGCCATGGGTGCCGCCGATGGCGATGCCCCACTTCAGCCGCATCAGCTCCGCCAGCATCTCCGCGCGGCGCACCACCGGAATGAGGCGGGAACGGGCGGCCACCACTTCCGGGTTGTCGCGCTTCACGGCGGTGGAGGTCACGATCACCTGCGCCGTGCCCAGATTGGCGGCGTCATGGCCGATCATCACATTGATGCCGGCCTCGCGCAGCCGGTCGATGTTGTAGCCTTCGGCGATGTCGCTGCCCTGCACCACGTAGCCGAGGTTGTGCAGCACCTCGGCGATGCCGGACATGCCTATGCCGCCGATACCGACGAAGTGGATGGGCCCGATATTCAGCGGCAACGCGCGCATGGCAGTTCTATTCCTGAAAACCGCGCGCCGCGGCGCGGGAGAGTACGAGATCGGCCAGTGTAGCGGCGGCTTGCGGTGCCGCCAGTGCGGCGGCCGCGGCGGCGGCACGCGCCAGTGCATCCGGTGTTTCCAGCAGGTCCTGCAAAGCCTTGGCCAGGGCGGCCGGCGTGAAGTCCCGCTGCGGCACCACCTGCGCCGCGCCGGCATCGGCCAGGGCGCGGGCATTGGCGGATTGGTGGTCGTCGATGGCGCCGGGCAGCGGCACCAGCAGGCTGGGCCGCCCGGCGCAGGCCAGTTCCGCCACGGTGGAAGCGCCCGCGCGGGCGATCACCAGATGCGCGGTGGAATACAGCCCGGCCACATCGCCGAAGAAGGGCGAAAGCTCCGCCGGGACATGCAGTTCCTCATAGGCGGCGCGGACGCGCGGCAGGTCTTCCGTGCGGCATTGCTGCACGACCGAGAGCCGCTGCCGCAGCGCCGCCGGCAGTTCCGCAATGGCGGCCGGCACCACATCGGAAAAGATGCGGGCGCCGAGGCTGCCGCCCAGCACCAGCAGCCGCACCGAACCCTGCGGCTGGATGAAACCCTGGCCCGCCAGCGCCGCGACCGCCGGCCGCACCGGATTGCCGACCGGCACGCGGTTCGCGCCCTCCGGCACGCGCTGGGTATTGGCGATGGCCAGCGCCAGCGCATCGGCCCCGCGCGAGAGCAGGCGGTTGGCGCGGCCGAGCACCGCGTTCTGTTCATGCAGGATGGTGGCCGGGCGCTGGCCGCCCAGCATGCGCGCCGCCAGCAGCGGCGGCACGGAAGGATAGCCGCCGAAGCCCACCACCGCCTGCGGCTTCAGGCGCAGCAGCAGCCCGCGCGCCTGCATGGTGCCAGCCACCAGCGCCGCGGCGCCCTTGGCGGCGCGCAGCATGCCGCGCCCGGCGAGGCCCGCGCCCTGCAGCACGAAGCGTTCCGTATTGGCGAAGACGGCGCTGCCGTAATCGGCGCTGCGGGCATCGGTCATCAGCGCGATGCGGTGGCCACGGCGCAGCAGTTCCGCCGCCAGGGCCTCGGCGGGGAAGAAATGCCCGCCGGTGCCACCGGCGGCGATGACGATGGGGCGCGTCATTCCTCGTCCTGCGCGGCGCGCGAGATGCGGCGCCGCGTCAATGCCAGCAGCATGCCCGCGCCCAGCGCCACCGCGACGACGGAGGAGCCGCCGTAGGAGATGAAGGGCAGCGTCATGCCCTTGGTCGGGATCAGGTGCAGCGCCGAGGCCATGTTGATGAAGGCCTGCAGCCCGAACTGCGTCAGCAGCCCGGTGGCGCCGAGGATGATGAACATGTCGCGCTCGCCCAGCAGCCGCAGCAGCCCGCGCAGCACGATGAAGCCGAAGACGCCGAGGATCAGCAGGCAGATCATCATGCCGAACTCCTCGCCCGCGACGGCATAGACGAAGTCGGCATGGGCGTCGGGCAGCATGGCCTTCAGCCGGCCCTCGCCGGGGCCCACACCCAGCAGGCCGCCATGGCCGAAGGCCTCCATGGCCACCGTCACCTGGTAGGTGTCGCCGGAAGCGGGGTCGAGGAAGCGGTTCAGGCGGTCCCGGAAGTGCGGCATGGTGAAATAGGCGCCGACCGCGCCCAGCACGCCCACCACGCCGCAGCCCGCCACCAGGAAGATGTTGATCCCGACGACGAAAAGCTGCGCGAAGAAGACCGAGGCCACCACCATCAGCATGCCCATGTCCGGCTGCTTGGCCAGGGTGCCGACGATCATGAAGAACAGCACGCCCACGGCGGCATAGGCGCGCCAGCCGTAGTTGCGCCCTTCCGCCAGCAGCCAGGCGGCGACCACCGCAAAGCAGGGCTTCATGAATTCGGAAGGCTGGATGGTCAGGCCCGGCAGGTGCAGCCAGCGCCGCGCGCCCTTGATCTCTACGCCGACGGAAAGCGTCGCCATGGTCATCAGCAGCGCGCCGATGCAGCCCAGCAGCGCCAGGCGCCGCACCAGCTTCACCGGCATCACCGAGATCGACACCATCACCGCCGTGGCGGCGGCCAGGAAGAAGACCTGCTTCAGGATGAACATGTCGCGCGAAGAGGCGCCGATGCGCTCCGCCACGCCCGGGGATGCCGCCAGCAGCATCACATAGCCGAAGCCGACCAGCGACAGCAGCGCCGCCAGGGTCCAGCGGTCCACCGTCCACCACCAGCGGCCCAGAACGGAAGTGTCGGCGCGGGAGAGAGCCATCACACGGTTTCCATCAAGCTGGCGACCTGGGCGCGGAAGGCATCGCCGCGCGCATCGAAGCCGGAGAACTGGTCGAAGCTGGCGCAGGCGGGCGAGAGCAGCACCACCGGCGTATTCGTCGCGCGCGCGGCGGCGAGGGCGGCGGGCACCGCGGCCTCCAGCGTGCCGGCGATCTCATGCGCCACGCCGCCAGCCGCGAGGGTGGCGGCGAAATCCTCCGCCGCCTCGCCGATCAGCACGGCATGGGCGATGCGCGGAAACAGCGGCGCCAGCGGCGCGATGCCGCCCGCCTTGGGCACGCCGCCCGCGATCAGCACCACGCGGTCGTAGCTGGCCAGCGCGCGTTCGGTGCTGTCGGCATTGGTGGCCTTGCTGTCATTGACGAAAGCGATGCCGTCGATCGTGCCCACCGCTTCCTGCCGGTGCGGCAGGCCGGGGAAATCGGCGATGCCGGCGACGATCTCCTCCCGCGTCAGGCCGAGATGCAGCGCCACGGCGGTGGCGGCGGCGGCATTCTGCGCGTTGTGGCTGCCGGGCAGGGCGGGGGCGGTGCCGAGGTCGGTGATCAGCCCGTCGTCGCTGCGCAGCGCGCGCTCCTCGGCCCAGATGCCACCGGACTGCCGCGCCTGGCCGGAGATCCGCACCACCTTGCCGGCGCGGCCGGCGGCGAAATGCGGGCCCCATTCATCGTCCATGCCGACCACGGCGAGGCTCGTGCGGTCCTGCCGGTCGAAGACATGCATCTTGGCGGCCGCATAGCCGTCCATGCCGCCATGCCGGTCCAGGTGGTCCGGCGAAAGGTTGAGCTGCACCGCCACGTCGAAGCGCAACTCCTGCATCCGCTCCAGCATGTAGCTGGACATCTCCAGCACATAGAGGCCGTCGTCGCCCAGCAGCGGCAGGCCCAGCGCGGCGGGGCCGAGATTGCCGCCCACCGCCACCTCGCGCCCGGCGCGGGCGAGCAGGTGGTGGATCAGCGCCGTGGTGGTGGATTTCCCATTGGTGCCGGTGATGCCGATGAAGCGCGCGGCGCTGCCGCTGGCCCGCACGGCGCGGAACAGCAGCTCGGCATCGCAGATCACGGGCACATTGGCCCGGGCCGCGGCAGCGGCGGCCGGATGCACGCGCGGCAGGATGTGCGGAATGCCAGGAGACAGCAGCAGCGCGTCGAAGGGGAAGCGCGGCACCTCGGCCGGGTTGCCCACCGGCAGGCCGGCGGCGGTGGCGGCCTCGCGCGCCGCCTCGCCATCGTCCCAGCACAGGATCTCGGCGCCCCATTCCACCAGCCGGCGCGCGGAAGGCAGCCCGGCACGGCCGAGGCCCACCACGGCGAAACGCTGTCCGGCGAAGGGGAGGAAAGGGGCGGTGCTCATCAGCGGATCTTCAGCGTCGAGAGGCCGACCAGCGCCAGGATCATGGCGATGATCCAGAAGCGGATCACGATGGTGGGCTCGGCCCAGCCCTTCTTCTCGAAATGGTGGTGCAGCGGCGCCATCAGGAAGACCCGGCGGCCGGTGCGCTTGAACCAGAAGACCTGGATGATGACGGAGACCGTCTCCACCACGAAAAGCCCGCCGACGATGGCCAGCACGATCTCATGCTTGGTGGCGACCGCCACGGCACCCAGCGCGCCGCCGAGCGCGAGGGAGCCGGTATCGCCCATGAAGACGGCGGCCGGCGGCGCGTTGAACCACAGGAAGCCGAGGCCCGCGCCGATCAGCGCGGAAAGAAACACCGCCAGTTCCGCCGTGCCCGGCACGCCGTTGAGCTGCAGGTAGTCGGCGAAGACGCGGTTGCCGACGAGATAGGCGATCAGCCCGAAGACGGCGGCGGCCAGCAGCACCGGCACCGTGGCCAGGCCATCCAGGCCATCCGTCAGGTTCACGGCATTGGAGGCGCCCATCATCACCAGCATCGCCACGACCGGGAAGAGGATGCTGAAGTTCAGCATCGTGTCCTTCAGGAAGGGGATGCTGAGCTTGAAGGCCATGCCGCTGGGCTGCAGCGAGGTGATCCAGATGGCCGCGATCAGCCCCACGCCCGCCTGCACCACCAGCTTCATGGTGCCGGAAACACCCTTGGTGTTGCGCTTGGTGACCTTCAGCCAGTCGTCCCAGAAGCCCAGGGCGCCATAGCTCAGCGTCACCAGCAGCACGGCCCAGACGAAGCCGTTGCGCAGGTCCGCCCAGAGCAGCGTGGCCGGCACCAGCCCGGCCAGCATCAGCACGCCGCCCATGGTGGGCGTGCCCTTCTTGGTCAGAAGGTGGCCTTCCGGCCCATCGGTGCGGATGGGCTGGCCGCCGTTCTGGAAGGAGCGCAGCCAGCGGATGATGGCATTGCCGAAGAACAGGCTGATGAACAGCGCCGTCATGCAGGCCGCGCCGGAGCGGAAGGTGACGTAGCGGAACAGGTTGAAAAGGATGAAGCCCTCGGAGAAAGGCGAGAGCAGATTGTAGATCACGAGTGCGCCCCTTCGGACTTCAGGGCGCCGACCACCGCCGCCATGCGGGTGCCGAGCGAACCTTTAACCAACACAACATCGCCCGGACGCACGGCCGCCCGCACCAGCGGGGCAAGTTCCTCGCTGGTGGGGGCATGGGCGCCGCGCAGGGCTTCTGGCAGGCGGTCGTATAGACCACGCATCAAGGGACCGCAGCAAAAGACGAGGTCGGCATTGCCCGCCACATCGGGGAGCAGACCTTCGTGCAGCGCAGGGCCGAAATCGCCAAGCTCCCGCATATCGCCCAGCACGGCGATGCGCCGCGTGGCCTCCTGCGTGCCCAGCACGGCGAGCGCGGCGCGCATGGCGGGGGGCTGGCCGTTATAGCTTTCGTCCAGCAGCAGCGCCTCGCCGCCCGGCAGCGCCAGGGCGACGCGGGCACCGCGGCCGGCGCCGGGGCGGAAGCTGTCCAGCGCCGCGGCGAAGCGGGCGGGGTCGGCGCCCAAGGCCGTCCCGGCCGCCAGCGCCGCCAGGGCATTGACCACCAGGTGCCGCCCCGGCGCGCCGATGGAGAGCGTCAGGTGCTGCCCATGCAGCATGACCTCGGCGGTGGAGGAGAGCGGGCCGCAATCGGCCGAGAGCAGCCGGGCATCCGCCGCCGCGTGCTCGCCGAAGCCGGTGACGCTGGCGCCGGCGGCGCGGGCACGCTCCGCCAGCATGGGGAAGAAGTCGCTGTCGCGCGGCAGCACGGCGACGCCGCCGGCGGAAAGCCCTTCCAGGATATCCGCCTTCTCCGCCGCGATCTCCTCCAGCGAGCCGAGATGGCCGATATGGGCGGCGCCGATCTGGGTGATGACCACCACATGCGGCCGGGCCAGCCGGGCCAGGGGCGCGATCTCGCCCCGGTGGTTCATGCCGATTTCCAGCACGCCATAGGCGGCCTCGCGCGGCATGCGGGCGAGGGTCAGCGGCAGGCCCCAGTGGTTGTTGTAGCTGGCCACGGCGGCATGGGTGACGCCGAAGGCCGAAAGCCCGTGCCGCAGCATGTCCTTGGTGGTGGTCTTGCCGACGCTGCCGGTGATGGCCGCGATGCGCGCGGCACTGCGCGCCCGCCCGGCGGCACCCAGCGCGGCGAGGCCGGCCAGTGTGTCGTCCACCCGCAGCAGCGGCCCGCCCGCCACGTCGCGGTCCACCATGGCGGCGGCCGCGCCGTTGGTGAAGGCGGCGGGGACGAAGTCATGCCCGTCCCGCGCATCGCGCAGCGCCACGAAGAGGTCGCCCGGCTGCACGGCGCGGCTGTCGATGGCCACGCCGGTGACGGCGGCCTCGCCCTCCAGCGCGCCGCCGGTGGCGGCGCGCAGCTCGGCGGCGGTCCAGAGCGGGCTCACGCGGCCTGGCCCAGGATCCGGCGCACCGTCTCCACATCGTCGAAGGGCAGGGTGGTGGTGCCGATGGTCTGGCCGCTCTCATGGCCCTTGCCAGCCACGGCCAGCACGTCGCCCGGCGCCAGGCCCTCGATGGCATGGGCGATGGCGGCGGCGCGGTCGCCGACATCCTCGCCCTGGCTCATGCCGGCGCGCACGGCGGCGCGGATGGCGGCGGGGTCCTCGGTGCGCGGGTTGTCATCGGTCACGACGGCATGGTCGGCGAGGCGGGAGGCCACCTCGCCCATCAGCGGGCGCTTGCCGGGGTCGCGGTCGCCGCCGGCGCCGAAGACCACATGCAGCCGGCCGGTGGCATGCGGGCGCAGCGCCTTCAGCAGCCGCTCCAGCGCATCCGGGGTATGGGCGTAATCGACATAGACGGCGGCGCCATTGGGCAGGCGCGCCGCCAGTTCCATCCGCCCGCGCACGCCGGAGAGCTTCGGCAGCAGCGCCAGCACCTGGTCGGCGGGCAGGCCGGTGGCCACGGCCAGGGCGGCGGCCATCATCACGTTATCGGCCTGGAAGCGGCCGGGCAGGGGCAGCGAGACCTCGGCGCGGCGACCGAAGGCATCCAGCACCAGCACCTGCCCCTCGGGCAGCGCCTCCTGGCGCAGCAGGCGGATAGCCTCGCCCTGCTCGCCCACCGTGTGCAGGCGCAGGCCGCGCCGGGCCGCGATGCCGCGCAGCTGCGCCAGCACCCCGGCATCCATGTCGGCGCTGGCCACGGCACCGGCGCCGGGCTCCAGCAGCGTGTCGAACAGCCGCAGCTTGGCGGAAGCATAGCCCGCCATGTCGCCATGGTAGTCCAGGTGGTCTCGCGTCAGGTTGGAGAAGCCGGCGGCGGCAACGCGCAGCCCGTCCAGCCGCCGCTGCTCCAGCCCGTGGGAGGAAGCCTCCAGCGCCGCATGGGTCACGCGCCCGCGGGCGAGTTCCGCCAGCGTTTCGTGCAGCTTCACCGGGTCCGGCGTGGTCAGCGACGGCGTCTCGGGGAAGTCCGGCGCCCGCAGCCCCAGTGTGCCGAGGGAGGCGGCGCGCTTGCCTGCCAGCGTCCAGATCTGGCGCAGGAAATCCACCGTGCTGGTCTTGCCGTTGGTGCCGGTCATGGCGACCACGGTGGCGGGCTGCAGCCCGTAGAAGCCGGCGGCCAGTTGCGCCAGGGCGCGGCGGGCATCGGCGGAGGTCAGCATGGGGCGGGGTGGCACGCCGGCGGGCCAGTCGGTGCCTTCCGGCGCCAGCACGGCGCCGGCGCCGCGCGCCACCGCATCGGCGATGAAGGCACGGCCATCGGAGCGCGTGCCGGGCAGGGCCGCGAAGAGGTAGCCCGGCCGCACGGCACGGCTGTCCGCCGTCAGGCCCAGGATATCGGGCGTGGCGGCTGCTTGCAGCAGGTGGAGGCCGGGCGCGTGGCGCATGAGGTCAGCGAGGCGCAAGGTTCGGGCTCGCCGCCACCGGGGTGGTGGCCGAGGTCAGGCGCAGCGGCACCGGCGGCGCCAGGCTGCCCGGCGCGGGGGCCAGCGGCAGGACGCGCGGGGAGGGGGAGGGCAGCTGCAGGGTCTGCGCGGGCGTGGAGGGGCGCACCGGCGGCGCCACGCGCGGCGGCGTCGCGGCCCGGGTGCTGCTGGCCGGGGAGGCGGCCGGCGCGCGCGGCGCCGTATTGGCCACCGGGGAGCCGGGCGCGCTGGGCGTGCCGCGCGGCTGCAGCGGGATGGAGGTCGCGGCCACCAGCGCCGGGTTGTTCGGGTCTTCCGGCACCAGCCCCAGGACGGGCGCGATGCGGCTGAGCACCGTATGCGCCGCCGGCGCCGCCACCCAGCCCGCCGTGGCATAGCCGTGCGAGGCCTTGGTGCCCTGCGGATTGTCCACCATCACGTACAGCGCGTAGCGCGGCGCGTAGGTGGGGAAGGCGCCCACGAAGGCGGCGATGCGCTGGTTCATCAGGTAGCCGCCGTGTGGCCCGGTCTTCTGCGCCGTGCCGGTCTTGCCGCCCAGGAAGTAGCCCGGCACTTCCGCGAACTTGGCGGAGCCGTCGGTCACCACCAGGCGCATCAGCCTGCGGATGATGCTGCTGGTCTGCTCGCTGACGACGCGCCGGCCCGGCCGCTCCACGCCCGGCGGCTGCGCCAGCAGCGTCGGCTCATGCAGCACGCCGCCATTGGCGATGGCGGAGATGCCGGTGATGACATGCATCGGCGTCACGCTGATGCCGTGGCCGTAGGAGATCGTGACCATGCTGATCTCCTTCCAGGCGCTGGCGGGAGGCACCAGCGGCAGCGCCTTTTCCGGCACCTCCAGGCTGATGCGGGACAGCATGCCGACGCTCTTGAGGAATTCCCGCTGCCGCTCCGGCCCAAAGGTCATGGCCATGTGGGCGGCGCCGAGGTTGGACGAATAGGCCAGCACCTCGGGGAAGGAGAGCCAGCGGTTCTTGCCCTTGTAGTCCGTGATGGTGAAGCGGCCGTAGCGCAGCGGCCGGCTGGCGTCGAAGCGGCTGCTCCAGACATTGGAGGTGCCGTATTCCAGCGCCGCCGCCGCCGTCAGCAGCTTGAAGGTCGAGCCCGGCTCGTACACGCCCACCGTGGCGCGGTTGAAACGCTGGTCGGGCGTCGCCTCGCCGATGTCGTTGGCGTCGTAATCGGGCAGGGACACCATGCCGAGCACCTCGGCCGTGTTGATGTCCAGCACCACGCCGGCGCCGCCGATGCCGTTGAAGCTGGTGATGGCCTCATGCACCGCGTCGCGCAGCGCCAGCTGCACGCGGATATCCAGCGACAGCCGCAGCGGCTTGCCCAGCTCGGTGCGCAGCCGCTCGTCGAAGCTGCGCTCGATGCCCGCGATGCCCTTGCCGTCCACGTCCACGTTGCCGAGCACATGCACGCCGGCGCGGCCCTGCGGGTAGTAGCGGCGCTCCGCATGCTCGAAATCGACGCCGGCGATGCCGAGGTTGATGATGCCCTGCTGCTCCCGCGGCGTCAGGCTGCGGGTGATGTAGACGAAGCCCTTGTCGCCGGAGATGCGCTCGATCAGCTTCTCCCGGTCCAGCTGCGGCAGCACGCTGCGCAGCTTGTCCGCCACTTCCGCCGGATTGTGCAGCACGCGCGGGTTGGCGGTCAGCGCCGTGATCGGCAGCGACATCGCCAGCATCTCGCCATTGCGGTCCGTGATGGGCGCGCGGCTGGCCGGATGCTCGGCCGGCGGCGCGATGGCGCGCAGCGCCGCCTGCAGCCGAACCGGCTCGGCCGGGTCCAGGATCGTCGCGGCGGTCAGCTTCAGCGCCACCGCCAGGAACAGCGCGCCGAAGCCCAGCGCCGTCACCACCAGCCGCCCGCGGCTCTTCTCCAGATGCGCGCGGCGCAGCAGGTCCGGCTGCACGGCGCGCCCGGCGGCGGGCCGCTGGCCGGCGCGGAGGTCGATCACCTCGTCATGCGGCAGCATCGCCGGCTGGCGCAGATGGCCGCCGCGGGAAGGCACGGAATTCGGGGAAGGCGGAGGCAGGTCGTGCATGGCGGTCAGCGCACAGGCACAGGCACGGGCAGCGGAACTGGCGGCGCCAGGGTGCCGCGCGCGGCCATGCCGAGGGAGGAGCCGCCGGCGGCCACGGGCGCGCTGATGCTGCCGCCGGTGCCGGGCTGCGGCAGGGGGGAGGCATTGGCGCTGCCGATGGGCAGGTGGATCGCCTGGCGCAGCAGGCCGGGGCGCGGCGACTCGGCCACCACCCGCTCACGCGGCGCTTCGCGCGGCGTCTCGCGCAGGGCCACGGTCTCGGCGCGCGGGGTGGGCACCGGGGCCGGCGGGCGGCGGCGCGGCTCCTCGGCGCGGGCCACGGCCACCGGCTGGCGGGCGGGCTCGACGCGGGCCGGTTCAGCACGGGCAGGCTCGGCGCGCACCGGCTCGGGCCGCGCGTGCTCAACCTGGGGCGCCGGGGCGCTGCGGGCGGCGACGCGCACCGGCGGCGCGGCAGGCTCCGGCGCCTCGGCGGCCGGCGTGGCGGCGGCAACGGTTGTGGCGGGCTTGGTGGGGGCGGTGATCGGCTTGGCCTCGGCCACCGCCGTCTCGCCCGTGGAGCCGAAGAGGTTCACAGGCCCGGAAAAGGCCACCGCCACCGGCAACCGCCCGCCCAGGTCGGCCAGCCGGATGAACTGGGCCGGGGTCATGGTCTCCAGCGGCAGGTACTTCTGGGCCACCTGGCGCAGCCGCTCCGGCTCGTTCAGCAGGGCCCACTCGGCCCTCAGCACCTGGGTGCGGTCGCGGGCCTGCTCGATGCGCCGGGTCAGGTCGCGCAGCTCGCGGTCCAGCTGCCGGGCCGAGTCCTCGGCGCGGTACACGTTCCAGCCCACGACGCAGAAAGCCGTGATGGCGATAATGGTCAGGGGGCGGAACATGGAGCCTCCTCAATCTTCTCAATGGCCCGCAGCCGGGCAGAACGGGCACGCGGGTTGGCCGATGTCTCGGCCTCCCCGGGACGCAGGGCGTTGTTCACCACCAGCCGGAAGGGCGCCGCCTTCCGTTGATGGTCACCGGCCACGGGCAGGTGGCGGGAAACTCCGGGGGCGCGGCCGGCGGCCTGCTGCATGAAGCGCTTCACCAGCCGGTCTTCCAGCGAGTGGAAGGCCACCACCACCAGCCGCCCGCCGGGCGCCAGCAGCGAGGCTGCGGCAGCGAGGCCGCGCTCCACTTCGCCCAGCTCGTCGTTCACCTTCAGGCGCAGCGCCTGGAAGGAGCGGGTGGCGCTGTCCTGGCCGGATGGGTCGCGCGGCATGCAGGAATGGATGATGCGCACCAGCTGCGAGGTGGTCTCGATCGGCGCTTCCTTGCGGGCGGCCACGATCGTGCGGGCGATGCGGCGGGAATGCCGCTCCTCGCCCAGCTGCCACAGGATATCGGCCAGCTCGGCTTCCGGCAGGCGGTTCACCAGATCGGCCGCCGATGGGCCGGCCTTCTCCATCCGCATGTCCAGCGGGCCGTCGAAGCGGAAGGAGAAGCCGCGCTCCGCCTGGTCGATCTGGAAGGAAGAGATGCCGAGGTCCAGCACCACGCCATCCAGGGCGCTGACGCCCTGCTCGCGCATCAGCTCCACCATCTCGCCGAAGCGGCCCTGCACCAGGTGCAGCCGGCCCGGGAAGCGCGCGGCCACGGCGCCGCCGCGGGCAATGGCGTCCGGGTCGCGGTCGATCGCGTGCAGGGTGCAGGCGGCGGCGGAGAGGATGGCGGAGGCATAGCCGCCGCCGCCGAAGGTGCCGTCCAGGTAGATGCCGCCGTCGCGCGGGGCGAGGGTATCCAGCACTTCCTGGAGCATGACAGGAATATGGCCGCTCATGCCGAGCCTCCCGGTATTGCGCCGGGTGCGCGCATGGTCAGGCCCCGCTCGCGGGCGCGGGCACGGGCTTCTTCGGTGTAACGCTTGGCTGCCCCCGGCTCCCAGATCTGGAAGATCTTGCCGAGGCCGACGAAGGAGATCGACTCGCCCAGGCCGGCATGGGCGATCAGTTCCTCGGGCAGCATGATGCGGCCCTCGCCATCCGGACGGGTCGGGAAGGCATCGGCGAAGAGCGCCGCCGCCATGTCGTCGCCCGCGTCGGAAAACACATCGAACTGATCCATGCTGCCGGCCATCGCTTCAAAGGCGGGCATGGGCCAGGCTTCCAGGCAGGGCGCCCGGTGAGAGGGGCGGAGCACGATCTCGTCGGTTCCGAGACGCGCCAATTCGGCGCGGAACGGAGCAGGGACGGAAGTCCGCCCCTTCCGGTCCAGCCGATTGGTATGTGTCCCCATGAACCGGGCCATCTGTCGCCGCCAATCCCCCTTCGCGGCATGCCTTGCGGCACAGCTAGACCGGGAAGCGGCCGGTGAGGTCCCCCGACCTCACCGGCTCACCCGACCATCCCGGTCCCGATCCTCAGCCCCCCCGAGCTCATGGATCGTTCATGGGATGGCATGGGATATCACGGGTTGTAACCGGGCGGCAAGCGCTAAACCCGGTGTGGACGGATCGTGAATATACATTAAATCAATAGGTTGAAGCTGATGCTTCACCAGCAACCTGACAAATGATGTGAACTGTGGCTGAGGTGCGTCAGACGGCCTGTAAGCCGGGTTCTGTCCACCCGCCGGATGCGACTCCGGCAGGATAGGCGACCATTCCTCTGGGACTCGGCTTGCACCGAGCCTCTCGCGGCCAACCCGGGGAACGGGGCGGAAAAAGCCCCTGCGGTCGGTGCCCTTTCAGGCCATCCCGCCGGTTCCCCCTATTCGGCCTTGCTCCCGGTGGGGTTTACCCTGCCGCCCCTGTCGCCAGGGGCGCGGTGCGCTCTTACCGCACCGTTTCACCCTTGCCCCCGGGGCCGAAGCCACGCGGGCGGTTTGTTTTCTGTGGCACTGTCCCTGGGGTTGCCCCCGCCGGTCGTTGACCGGCACCGCATTTCCGTGGAGCCCGGACTTTCCTCCAGCAGGGGATCGCTCCCCCACCAGCGGTCGCCCGGCCGTCTGACGCCGGGGTCAAGTGCGCCGCATACCGTGGAAAGTCAATCGCTAAGCGACCGATTCGCGTGCTTCAGCCGGCGAGGCTCGCCGGGCTGGCCGCAGCCTCGCTCAGCCGCAGCACCGCTTCCAGCCGGGCCAGGGTGCCCGAGTCGGCCTCACCATCCACGCGTTCCTGCCGGAAGCGGCGCTGGAAGGCGGTCAGGGCCAGGCGCGGGCGGGCGGGGTCGACAGGATAGCCGATTCGCGCCAGCAGTTCCGCCGCGCGCCCCATGCCGCCTTCCGGCCGGTCGGCGCCGCTGCCGTCCACGCCGCCGGGCCAGAAGCCGATGCCATTGGCGGCCAGCCCTTCCCAGTCGAACAGCTCGCCCGGGTCCTGCTTGCGGTCGGGGGCGATGTCGCTATGCGCCACCACGTTCTGCGGCGGAATCGGGTGGCGGCCGAGAATGTCGAGGCACAGGTCCGCCACCGCCGCCATCTGCAGGGCGGGGAAGGGGCGGTAGCCCCATTCATGGCCGGGATTGACGATCTCGATGCCGATGCTGCGGCCGTTCAGCGTGTCATGCCCGCGCCAGAAGGACACGCCCGCGTGCCAGGCCCGCCGCTCTTCCGGCACCAGGCGCCAGACCAGCCCGTCCTCCTCCACCAGGTAGTGGCAGGAGACGCGGGGCAGCGGCGCGGGCGGGTGGAGGTCGCACAGGCGCTCCAGCGCCTCCCTGGCCGTCTTCATGCCGGTGTAGTGCAGCACCAGCATGTCGATGGGCGTGCCGGCGGGGCGCTCATCGTGGTTCGGGCTCGGGCGTTCCCGGAAAGCAGGCATCATGGCAGCCATTGCCCCACGCTCACAGATTGCGCGCCCGCTTGATGCGGTCCCAGGCGGCATTGATCTCGGCCACCTTGCGGGTGGCGCCGCGCACCAGCTCCTCCGGCAGGCCGCGGGCGGCGAGGCTGTCGGGATGGTGCTCGCGCATCAGCTTGCGCCAGGCCTGGCGCACCTCGTCGTCGCTGGCGCCGGCGGGGACGCCGAGCACGGAATAAGGGTCCACGCCGATCGGCTCGGCGGTTCCCGGGAAGCTGCCCCCGGCGCGGCCGGCGCTGGCACGCTCACCGGCGGCCTCGTCCAGCCGGAAGGCGGTGCGCACCTTGGCCAGGAAGATGGCCTCGCCCCGCGTCATCGGCCCATCGGCGCGGGCGATGTGGTGCAGGGCGGCCAGCACCTCCTCCAGCATCTGCGGCTGGTCGGCGAAGGCCACGCCCATGCGGGTGGCGAAGGGCTCGAAGCCGCCCACCTCTTCCCGCGCGCGGTCGAAGAGCAGGCCGACATCGCGCATATTCTCGTCCGGGATGCGGAAGACGCGCTTGAAGGCGTCGATCTCGATCCGCTTCACCGGCCCGTCGCTCTTGGCCAGCTTGGCCGAGAGCACGATGACGCCGATGGAGAAAAGCTGTTCCTTGCTGCGGATATGCGCGGCCAGTTCCGGCCGCGGGTCCAGTTCCGGCGAGCGCGTGCCTTCCTCGGCCGCATGGCCCAGCGCCGCGCCCATGACGGCGCCAAAGGGCCCGCCCATCGCGAAGCCCGCCACGCCGCCGATGATCTTGCCCCAGAGGCTCAAGCCCAGGCCGCTCCCTGCTCAGATGCCATTCGCTTCAGCCCCCTACCATGTCGCATCGCCCCCTGCCATGCCGGGCTTGTGCCATGCGTCCCGCAAAGGCACGCCACGGGTTGCCGAAACGGGTTGCATGGCGGGCGGCCGGGCGCCACACCGGCACGACTGATACACTGGAGATAACCAATGGGCGCGGCTGGCTGGCAGTTCTGGGTCGATCGGGGCGGTACCTTCACGGATATCGTGGCCCGCGACCCCGAGGGGCGGCTTTCCACCCGCAAGCTGCTCTCCGAGAACCCGGAGCGCTACCGCGACGCGGCGGTGGCGGGCATCCGCGCCTGCCTCGGCCTGCCGGAAGGCGCCGCCATTCCGCCGGGGATGGTGGAGGCCGTGAAGATGGGCACCACCGTTGCCACCAACGCGCTGCTGGAGCGCAAGGGCGAGCGGGTGCTGATGCTGGTCAACCACGGCTTCGCCGACATGGCACGCATCGGCAACCAGGCGCGGCCCCGGCTCTTCGACCTCGACATCAAGCTGCCGGAGCTGCTGCATGAGCAGGTGGCCGAGATCGGCGGCCGCATCGGCCCCGACGGCGCCGAGATCGCGCCGCTGGACGAGGCCGCCGCCCGCGCGGCGCTGGAAGCCGGCTTCGCCGCCGGCATCCGCGCCGTGGCCGTGGTGCTGATGCATGCCTGGACCTACCCGGCGCATGAGCAGCGGGTGGGCGAGATCGCGCGCGAGGTAGGCTTCACCCAGGTCAGCCTCAGCCACGAGGCCAGCCCGCTGCCGCGCATCGTGCCGCGCGGCGATACGGCGGTGGTGGATGCCTACCTCTCCCCGATCCTGCGCCGCTACGTGGAGCAGGTGGCGGGCGAGTTGCGCCCGGAAGCCGGGGGCGAGGCCGCGCGCCTGTATTTCATGCAGTCCTCCGGCGGGCTGACACTCGCAGAAAAATTCCAGGGCAAGGACGCCATCCTTTCCGGCCCGGCGGGCGGCATCGTCGGCGCCGCGCGCACGGCGGGCATGGCGGGGTTCGAGCGCATCATCGGCTTCGACATGGGCGGCACCTCCACCGACGTGGCGCTTTATGCCGGTGCCTTCGAGCGCGCCTTCGAGACGGTGGTGGCTGGCATCCGCATGCGGGCGCCGATGATGGCCATCAACACCGTCGCGGCCGGCGGCGGTTCTATTCTTCATTTCGACGGCGCCCGCTTCCGGGTGGGGCCGGCTTCCGCCGGTGCCGTGCCCGGCCCCGCCAGCTACCGCCGGGGCGGGCCGCTGACGGTGACGGATGCCAATGTCATGGTGGGCAAGATCCAGCCCGCCCAGTTCCCCGCCATCTTCGGCCCCGGCGGCGACCAGCCGCTGGATGCCGATGTGGTGCGGCAGAAATTCACTGCCATGGCCGCCGAGATTGCCGCCGCCACCGGCGAGGCGCCGCAGGACCCGCGCGCGGTGGCCGAGGGCTTCCTGCGCATCGCCGTGGCCAATATGGCGCATGCCATCAAGCAGGTCTCGATCCAGAAGGGCCACGACGCTACCCGCTTCGCCTTGCAGTGCTTCGGCGGTGCCGGCGGCCAGCACGCCTGCCTGGTGGCGGATGAGCTGGGCATGGAGACGGTCTTCATCCATCCCTTTGCCGGCGTGCTCTCGGCCTATGGCATGGGGCTGGCGGACCAGAGCGTGATCGGCGAGGCGGCGGTGGAAACCCCGCTGCGGCCCGAGGGCATGGCGGAGCTGGCCGCCAGGCTGGACACCCTGGCCGAAGAGGGCCGTGCCGACCTGCTGGCCCAGGGCAACGACGCCGCCCGCCTGCGCGCCGAGCGCCGGCTGCACCTGCGCTATGCCGGCACCGACAGCTTCCTGCCCGTGCCCTTCGGCGAGCATGACGCGGTGCTGGAAGCCTTCACGGAAGCGCATCGCCGCCGCTTCGGCTTCGCCACGCCGGAGCGCCCGGTGGTGGTGGAAGCCTGCGTGGTGGAAAGCATCGCCGAGGGGGAGGCCGTGGCCGAGCCCAGGTTGCCGCCGCGCCCGGCGGACGAGAGACCCGCGCCCCTGGCCACCGTGCCGCTCTTCACCGCCGGCGCCGAGCATGCCGCGCCGGTCTTCGACCGCGACACGCTGCTGGCCGGCGACCGCATTCCCGGCCCGGCGCTGATTCGCGAGGCCATCGCCACTACCGTGGTGGAGCCCGGCTGGACCGCCGAGGTCACGCCGCTGAACCATCTGGTGCTGCGCCGCACCGCCGCCCGCGCCAATGCCGCGGTGGCCGATGCCAGCAAGCCGGACCCGGTGCTGCTGGAGCTGTTCAACAACCTCTTCATGAGCATCGCCGAGCAGACCGGCACGGTGCTGCAGAACACCTCGCTCTCGGTCAACATCAAGGAAAGGCTGGATTTCTCCTGCGCGCTCTTTGATGCGGAGGGCCGGCTGGTGGCCAATGCGCCGCATGTGCCCGTGCATCTGGGCGCCATGGGGGAAAGCGTGCGCACCGTCATCCGTACGCGCGGCGCCACCCTGAAGCCCGGCGACGTGGTGGCGCTGAACAACCCCTATAACGGCGGCACGCATCTGCCGGACATCACCGTCATCACGCCGGTCTTTGACGAGGCCGGGACGGAAATCCTGTTCTTTGTCGGCTCACGCGGCCACCATGCCGATATCGGCGGGCTGACTCCAGGCTCCACCCCGCCCGAATCCAGAACGCTGGAGGAGGAGGGCGTCGTTATCGACGATTTCCTGCTGGTGGATGGCGGCACGATCCGCGAGGCCGAGTTCCGCGCCCTGCTGTCTGGTGCCAAATACCCGGCCCGCAGCCCGGACGTGAATGTCGCCGACATCAAGGCGCAGATCGCCGCCAACGAGACCGGCGTGCAGGAATTGCAGCGGGCCGTGCGCGCCTTCGGGCTGGATACCGTGCGCGCCTATATGCGCCACGTGATGGACAATGCGGAGGAAAGCGTCCGCGCCGCCATTGAGAAGCTCTCCGACGGCAGCTTCACCTACACCATGGATGACGGCCGCCCCCTGAAGGTGGCCGTGCGGGTGGACCGCGCCCGCCGCAGCGCCACCATCGACTTCACCGGCACCGGCGAGCAGAGCCCCGGCAATTTCAACGCGCCCCCGGCCGTGCTGCGCGCCGTGGTGCTCTACTGCTTCCGCTGCCTCGTCGGCGGCGACATCCCGCTGAACGACGGCTGCCTGGTGCCGCTGGAGATCGTGTTGCCGGAGGGCACCTTCCTCTCGCCGCGCCCTGGCGCCGCCGTGGTGGCGGGCAATACCGAGGTCTCCCAGGCCGCGTGCAACGCGCTGCTGGCGGCGCTGGATGCCTGCGCCAGCGCCCAGGCCACCATGAACAACCTGCTCTTCGGCGATGACCGCTACCAGTATTACGAGACGGTCTGCGGCGGCGTCGGCGCCGGGCCGGGCTTCAACGGCGCCTCGGCCGTGCAGACCCACATGACCAATACCCGCATGACGGATGCCGAGATCCTGGAGCTGCGCTATCCGGTGCGGCTGGAGGAATTCTCCATCCGCCGTGGCTCCGGCGGTGCCGGGCAGTGGCATGGCGGGGATGGCGTGCGCCGGCGCATCCGCTTCCTGCGGCCGATGCAGGCCATTGTCGTCGCTTCCCGCCGGGAGGTGCCGCCGCATGGGCTGCATGGCGGC
Source organism: Teichococcus wenyumeiae (assembly GCF_003696345.1). GTDB lineage: Bacteria > Pseudomonadota > Alphaproteobacteria > Acetobacterales > Acetobacteraceae > Pseudoroseomonas > Pseudoroseomonas wenyumeiae. The sequence goes on from NZ_RFLX01000020.1 coordinate 24,394, forward strand.
GCCCCCGGCGCCCCGGGCCGGCAATGGGTGGAACGGCTGGACGGCACCGTGCAGGAGATGGGCGGCCGCGACCGCGCCGAACTCGCCGCCGGCGAGGTGCTGGGGCTGGAGACCCCCGGCGGCGGCGGCTGGGGCCGTGAGGGAGACCGCGCCATCTGATGCCCTGGCCTCGTCGCATCGCGCTCGGGCTGCTGGTGGCGCTGCCGGTGCTGCTGGCGGCGGCGCTGTGGTTCGGCCCGCGCCTGACCGACTGGAACACCCACCGGGACCGGCTGGCCATCCTGGCCGCCGGGCGGCTGGGCCAGCCGGTGATGCTGACCGGGCCGGTGAAGCTGGCGCTGCTGCCGCAGCCGATGCTGGAGGCCGATGGCGTCATCATCGGCGAATTGCAGGGCGGCGGGCCGGAGGGCGGCCTGTCTATCCAGGCGCGCGCGCTGCGGCTGCGGCTGGACCTGGGCGCGCTGCTGCGCCTGCAACTGGAACCGCGCGAGGTGGTGCTGGTGGGCGCCGAGATCCGGCTGCCCTGGCCGCCGACCTCCGGCCAGCCCTTCCGCCCGCCGCCCTGGCTGACCGGGCTGCGCGGCCGCATCGAGGACAGCCGCATCATCATCGGCAATGTGCCGCTGGAGGATGTGACGGCGGAACTGGCCGCCGGCAGCGCCACCGATGCCCTGCGCATCGACGGCCGCTTCCGCTGGCGCAACCTGGACGCCACCTTCAACACCGTCCTCGGCCGTCCCGGATGGGACGATGCCGCGCCGCTGGACCTGACGGTGGCGGCGGCCAAGGCCTCGTTCTCCGCCAGCGGCGTGCTGCTGCCGGAAGGCGGCTTCGAGGGCACCATCCAGGGCGGCGGCAGCGACCTCGCGGCGCTGGTGCCCGGCCCCGGCGGCGCCTTCCGGCTGCGCGGCGCGCTCTCGGCCTCGGCGGACCTGCTGACCGCCAGCGACCTGACCCTGGACCTGGGCGGCAGCCCGGCGCGCGGCGCCGCCACGCTGCGCCTCGCGCCGGTGCCCCGGCTGGACCTGGCGCTGGTCACCGGCCGGGTGGTGCTGGACCCCTGGGTGGCGGCGCTGCGCAATGCCTCGGCCCCCAGCCTGCCCTTCGGCATCGATCTCTCGGCCGAGGCGGCGACGCTGCGCGGCATCACCCTGCGCCGGCTGCGCGCCGCCGCCTTCGTGGAAGGCGATCGGCTGACGCTCTCCGACGTGTCCGCCATCCTGCCGGGCGATACCGAGATCGAGATGTCCGGTGCCACCACCGGGCGGCTGCGGGAAAGCACGAGCAAGCTGGAAGCCGCCATCCGCTTCCGCGGCAGCGCGCTCCGCACCACGCTGCTGGCCCTGGGCGCGCAGCTTGATGCCACGGACCCGACCCTGCTGCGCCAGGGCGAGGGCCGCATGCGGCTGGTGCTGGAGGAATCCCAGGTCGCCATGCCGGAATTCACCGCCACCATCGATGGTGCGCGGATCTCCGGCGCGGGGGTGCTGCGCTTCGGGGCGCGGCCGGCGCTGGGCCTGGGCCTGACCTTCGACCGGCTGGACCTGGATAACTGGCTGCCGCAGCACCTCGACCTGATGGCCATGGCCACCCGCAACCCCGGCTGGGACGCCAACCTGCGCCTGAATGCCGAGCGGGCGAGCTGGCGCGACCTGGCCATGGAGCGCCTGTCCGTCGATGCAGCCATGGAGGCCGGGCGGCTGACGGCGCGCCGCGTCGCCGCCCGCATCGCCAGGGCCGAGGTGGCGCTGAGCGGCATGCTGGCCCCCGGCGCCGCCAATGCCCCGCCGCGCCTGACCGACATGGCGCTGGAGGTGACGGCGCCGGTGGCCCGCCCGCTGCTGGCCTTCCTGCCCGGCACCTGGGACGAGACCGCGCCCATCACCACGCAGCCGCTGGCGCTGCGGCTGTCCGCCAATGGGGCGCTGAACGCCCTGGCGGTGCGCGGCGGGCTGGACCTGGGCGATGCGCGGGTGGAGGCCAATGGCACGCTGGACGCGCTGGCGCCGCGCTATGCCGGCATCCTGACCCTGCGCCACCCCGGCGCCCAGCGCCTGCTGGCCGAGGCGCTGGGCAGCAAGCCGCCCTTGTGGCTGGGGGAGGGATCGCTGTCGCTGATCGCCAACCTCCAGGCCACGCGCTCCGGTGGGCAGCTGGAGACTTTCGACCTCGTGGCTGGCGAGATGCGGCTGGGCGGGCAGCTCGGCCTGGCCCTGGCCCCCGCGGCGCGGCCGCGCCTGACCGGTCGGCTGCAGGCCGAGCGCCTGCCGCTGCCCGCCCCGGCCGGTGGTGAGGAACCGCTGGTGCTCTGGCCGCTGGGGCTGGTGGATGCCGACCTGACGCTCCAGGCCGCGCGCGCCATGCCGCCCCTGCTGCCGCCGCTGGAGCAGCTCTCGACCGGCCTGCGGCTGAACGGTGGCATCCTGCAACTGGACCAGCTCCAGGCCCTGCTGCGCGGCGGCAAGCTGGAAGGCGGAGCCGTGGTCGATACCACGGCCTCCCCCCCGGTCATGACGACGGAGCTGCGGCTGAACGGCATCGGGCTGGAGGCACCGCCGCCCGGATTGCCGCTGAGCCTGGTGTCCGGGCAGTTGGATGGCGAGATGTCGCTGCGCGCCACCGGCCACAGCCCCGCCGCGCTGCTGGCCGGGCTGGAAGGCGCGGCGCGCCTGAGCGTGCGGGGCGGCGTGCTGGCGGGCACCGATCTCAATGCCGCCCTGCGCGCCGCGGCCCAGACCGGTACGGGCGCCGAGGCGGCGCTGCGCGCGGCGCTGGCCGAGGGCACCACCGGCTTCGACCGCCTGGACGCCAAGCTGCGGCTGCAGGCCGGGCGCGCGGTGATCGAGCAGGCCAGCCTTTCCCTGGGCGAGCAGGCGATGGCCAGCGTGCGGGGGGAGGTGGACCTGGCACATGGCAGCATCGACCTCTCCCTGTGGCTGGCGCCGCCGGAAGGGCCGGAACTGGGCCTGCGCCTGACCGGCCCGCTGCGGCAGCCGCGCCGGCTGCTGGATATCGCCGACTGGCTGCGCTGGCGGGCGGAACAGCCGCGCGCCGCCACCACGCCATGATCACGCTGCACCCTGTGACGCGGCAGGACGCGCCGGCGCTGATCCGCGCCAATGCCGCCAGCCGCGCCCACCATGCCCCCTGGGCCTATCCCTTCACCGACGAGGCAGGCTTCGATGCCTGGTTCGCGCAGATCCTGACCGGCCCGAATGTCTCGCTGCTGGCGCGGGAGGCTGCCTCGGGCGGGATCGTGGGCGTGGTGAATATCAGCCAGATCGTCGCGGGTGCCTTCCACAGCGCCTTTCTCGGCTACTACGGCATGGCGGGCTTCGGCGGGCGCGGGCTGATGACGGAAGCGGTGCGCCAGGCGGCGCGGCACGCTTTCCAGCGCCTGGGCCTGCACCGGCTCGAAGCCAATATCCAGCCGGGCAACACAGCGTCCATTGCCTTGGTAAAGCGCCTGGGCTTCCGCCTGGAAGGCTTTTCCCCGCAATACCTCAAGGTCGGCGGGGAATGGCGGGACCACGAACGCTGGGCCGCCTTCGAGTCGGACCTGCGCTAGCGGGATTCCAGCGCATGGACGCGCAGGGCGCTGGCCAGCGGGATATCCGCCTCCAGCCGCGCCTCGTCCACCGCCTGCACCAGCCGCGCCAGGGATTGCCCACGGGCGGCAGCCAGCTTCTCCAGCGCGCTCCAGAAGGCAGGCTCCAGCGCCACGCTGGTCCGGTGGCCGGCCAGCGAGAAGGAGCGCTTTTCCAGATGCGCGCCTGTCACCTCAGCGACCCGTTGCATGGGCCGCGCGGGCGCGGAGGCTGTCGGATTCGGTGCTGCTGGTCATTGGATGGGCCTTGGTGGGGTCTCCTGGCCCATGGAGAAAGGGCGGTGGAGCCCTGAAAAGCAACACCCCCGGGAAGGGCTTCCCAGGGGTGTTCCGAAGCTGGTCCGCTTACCAGGCGTAATAGCGCGGCGGCGGTGGGGATGGCGCGTAATACACGCGGGGCGGAGGCGGCGCGTAATACGCGCGGGGCGGCGGTGGCGGCGCGTAATAAGCCACTGGCGGGGCATAATAGACCGGCGGCGGGGGCGGCGCGTAGTAGACCGGCGGCGGGGGCGGGGCAGCCTGCGCGGCACCGGCCACAAGGGCGCCGACCGCCAGGCCACCGATGATGCCAGCGGCCACGGCGCCACCGCTCGGGCCGCGCCGGTGCCAGCCATGGGCCTCGGCGGCGGGCGAGGCCGCCAGCAGCGCCACGCCGGTCAGGCCAGCCAGGGCCGCGGTACGCAGGCCGTTGAAGAACTTCATGTCACCCTCCTGGGCTCTACGAACGCCAGTATAGATGGGATTCGTGCCGGATTATGGCAAGCCAAGGGTAAGATGGTGGTCAAGGTACCGCCAGCCTTATCGGCTGTAGGTGGAGATCTCGATCAGGTTACCGTCCGGGTCGCGGCAATAGACCGAGGTGATCGGCCCCAGGGCGCCCACCTTGGGGGCGGGCCCGTCCACGATGGTCACGCCGCATTCGCGCAGGTGGGTGGCGATATCCTCGCCCGCCACGGCCACCACGAAGCAGAGGTCCATGGTGCCGACCTGCGCGTTATGGCCGCTGGACCAGTCCGCCTGGTCGGAGGCCGCTGGGCGCAGGTTGATCTTTTGGCCGCCGAAGCGCAGCGCGGTGCGCCGCTTCTCGCCGAAGGCCTCACGCTCCATCCCCAGCACCCGCTGGTACCAGGAGGCCGAGATTTCCACGTCCCGGCAGGTAATGACCAGATGGTCCAGCCGGTCCACCGAAAAGCGCATCAGACAGCATCTCCCTGCCGCCGGCTGCGCCGGGCGGTGACCTGGATCTCGATCTTCATGGCCTCGTCCATCAGCCCTGCGACCAGCAGCGTGGCCGCCGGACGGGCGCGGCCCAGCCACTTGCGGGTAACCGGCCAGCAGGCCGGCCATTCCGCCCGGTCCGGCACGATGTAGGTGACGCGCACCACGTCATCCATCGTCGCGCCGGCCTCGCGCAGCGCCGCATCGATATTGGCGAAGCAGCGCTCGCACTGCGCCACCATGCCCTCGGCTAGGGTCATGGTAGTGTAGTCGTAGCCGGTCGTGCCGGAGACGAAGATGTCATCCCCGTCCACCACTGCGCGGGAATAGCCGATCTCTTCCTCGAACCGGCTGCCCGAGCTGATGCGGCGGCGCTCCATGGCGGGCCTTATTCCAGCCCGTCGTAGAAGTCGTTGCCCTTGTCGTCCACCACGATGAAGGCGGGGAAGTCCTCCACCTCGATGCGCCAGACGGCTTCCATGCCGAGTTCCGGATATTCCAGCACCTCGACCTTCTTGATGCAGTCCTGCGCCAGCCGTGCGGCGGGGCCGCCGACGGAGCCGAGGTAGAAGCCGCCATGGGTCTTGCAGGCATTCCGCACGGCCTTGGAGCGGTTGCCCTTGGCCAGCATCACCAGGCTGCCGCCTGCGGCCTGGAAGCCTTCCACGTAGCTGTCCATGCGCCCGGCCGTGGTGGGGCCGAAGGAGCCGGTGGGCATGCCTTCCGGCGTCTTGGCCGGGCCCGCGTAATAGACCGGGTGGTCCTTGATGTATTGCGGCAGGCCCTCGCCACGGTCCAGCCGCTCCTGCAGCTTGGCATGGGCGATGTCGCGCGCCACCACGATGGTGCCGGTCAGGGAGACGCGGGTCTTGACCGGGTGCTGGCTCAGCGTGGCGCGGATGGCGTCCATCGGCTGGTTCAGGTCGATCTTGACCACCTCGCCGCCCAGGATCTCATCCGTGGTCTCGGGCAGGAAGCGGGCCGGGTCGTGCTCCAGCGCCTCGATGAACACGCCCTCGGGCGTGATCTTGGTCTTTACCTGCCGGTCGGCCGAGCAGGAGACGCCGATGCCGATGGGAAGGCTGGCGCCATGGCGCGGCAGGCGGATGACGCGCACGTCGTGGCAGAAATACTTGCCGCCGAACTGGGCGCCGATGCCCAGGTTCTGCGTCAGCTTGTGCACCTCGGCCTCCAGCTCCGGGTCGCGGATGCCGTGGCCGGCCTTGCTGCCCTGGGTCGGCAGCTCGTCCAGGTAGCGGGTGGAGGCCAGCTTCACCGTCTTCAGCGTCGTCTCGGCCGAGGTGCCGCCGATGACGATGGCGAGGTGGTAGGGCGGGCAGGCGCTGGTGCCCAGCGACTTGATCTTGTCTTCCAGGAAGGCCAGCAGCTTCGGCTTGTTCAGCACCGCGCGGGTCTGCTGGAACAGGAAGGTCTTGTTGGCCGAGCCGCCGCCCTTCAGCACGAACATCATGTGGAACTCGTCCGCATGGTGGTCGCCGGGGGAGGCGTAGATGTCGAACTGCACCGGCAGGTTGTTGCCGGTGTTCACCTCGTCGAAGGTGGTCAGCGGCGCCATCTGCGAATAGCGCAGGTTGGTCTCGGTATAGGTGCGGTGGACGCCGTAGCTCAGCGCCTCCTCCTCATCGCCCTCGACCCAGACGCGCTGGCCCTTCTTGCCGAAGACGATGGCGGTGCCGGTGTCCTGGCACATGGGCAGCACGCCGCCGGCGGCGATGGAGGCGTTCTTCAGCAGGTCCAGCGCCACAAAGCGGTCGTTGGCGCTCGCCTCCGGGTCCTTCAGGATGTTGGAGAGCTGCTGCAGGTGGCCGGGGCGCAGGTAGTGGGAGACCTCGCGGCAGGCGGTGAAGGCGAGTTCCTCCAGCGCCTTGGGGGAGACCTTCAGGACCGTCTGGCCCTCGACCTGCACGGTGCGGACGCCGGGGATGTCCAGCTTGCGCCAGACCGTCTTGTCCTCCCCCAGCGGCAGCATGGGGGAATAGGTGAAGCCCTTGCTGCGCTGCGAGACCGGGGTGCCGGCGTCCGTATCCTGGATCGGCGTGTCGGCCAGCGGCGCGGCCGCCTCGGCGGGAGAAGGGGCGTGGTCAGGAGTCATCGGGCGCGCTCCGGCAGGAGGAGGATCGGAAGGGTCCCGGCGCGGCCAGGCAGGGCAGCGTCGCTGAAGCGCTGGAGGTAGCGCAGCGCGGGCCCGAAGCCAACCCGGCCCTGGCGCGCCTGTCTTTGAATGGACAGCGCCGCCGCAGGCGCGCTTGCTGTTGCGAGAGGAGAACCATCCATGGCGATGCAACCAGATGCAATCCTGCTCGGGGCCGCAGGCACCAGCCCGCAATGGCTGCAACTGAAGCTGGCCAACCGGCACGGGCTGGTCGCCGGTGCCACCGGCACCGGCAAGACCATCACGCTGCAGGTCATGGCGGAGGCCTTCTCCCGCGCCGGGGTGCCGGTCTTCTGCGCCGACATCAAGGGCGACCTGGCAGGCATCAGCCAGCCCGGCACCGTCAACCTGAAGGTGGAGAAACGGGCCGCCGCCACGGGTGTCGAGGATTTCGTCTACGAGGGCGCGCCCGTGGTCTTCTGGGATGTCTTCGGCGAGCAGGGGCACCCGATCCGCGCCACGGTCTCGGAAATGGGGCCGCTGCTGCTTTCCCGCCTGCTGGAGTTGAACGACACGCAGGAAGGCGTGCTGAACATCGCCTTCGCCCTGGCCGATGACGAAGGGCTGCTGCTGCTGGACTTCAAGGACCTGCGCGCCATCCTGGCCTATGTCGCGGAACGGGCGGCGGAACTTTCGGCCCATTACGGCAACGTCAGCAAGTCCACCATCGGCGCCATCCAGCGTCGTTTGCTGGTGCTGGAACAGCAGGGCGCCGAGCATTTCTTCGGCGAGCCGGCGCTGGCGCTGGACGACCTGATGCTGCTGACCCCGGACGGGCGCGGCGCCGTGAACGTGCTGGCCGCCGACAAGCTGGTGCAGAGCCCGCGGCTCTACGCCACCTTCCTGCTCTGGATGCTGTCCGAGCTGTTCGAGGAGCTGCCCGAGGTCGGCGACCTGGACAAGCCCAAGCTGGTCTTCTTCTTTGACGAGGCGCATCTGCTGTTCAAGGATGCCCCCAAGCCCCTGCTGGACAAGGTGGAGCAGGTGGTGCGGCTGATCCGCTCCAAGGGTGTCGGTGTTTACTTCGTCACGCAGAACCCGCTGGATGTGCCGGCCGCGGTCCTGGGGCAGCTCGGCAACCGGGTGCAGCACGCGCTGCGCGCCTTCACGCCCAGTGACCAGCGGGCCGTCCGCGCCGCCGCCGAGACCTTCCGCGCCAATCCCGCCTTCTCCACCGAGGCCGCCATCACGCAGCTGGAGGTGGGCGAGGCACTGGTTTCCACCCTGCAGCCCGGCGGCGTCCCCAGCATGGTGGAGCGCACCCGCATCCGCCCGCCGCAGTCGCGCATGGGCACGATCACGGAGCAGGAGCGCGCCGCCACCCTGGCGGCAAGCCCGCTGCGCGGCCGCTACGACACCGCCGAGGACCGCGATTCAGCTTACGAGATGCTGCAGCAGCGGGCCGGCACGGCGGTGGCGGACCCAAGCCCCCATTCGCCCTGGGGGACAGCCGGGGCCCAGCCCGCGCCGGTGCGGCAGGGCAGCCCCTGGGGCAATGGCGGCATGGCGCCGCCGCCCGCCGCCCGTCCGAGAACGGCCAAGGTGGCGCGGGGCAGCCGGCAGGCGCCCCAGCAAAGCGGGGGCGGGGCCGGGGGAATGCTGTCGGAGATCCTGATGGGCAGCGGCCGGCGTCAGGGCGCGGCGGAGGCCCTGGCGAAATCCGTGGTGCGGAGCGTCGGCTCGCAGCTCGGCGGCCAGGTGGGACGCGCGCTGGTGCGTGGCGTCCTGGGCTCGCTGTTGAAGCGCTGAGGCCACCGGGCCGCTCCGTGCCACGTTGGCGGTGGTGGAACGGCCGGGCCCCGCTTCAGCGGCGTTGGTGGCTCGCTTCAGTCCCGCGCGGGGCGGCGGCGGAAGGCGTCCAGGCTGACCACCTGGGCCGGCCCCTCGGCCTCGGCTTCCTTCTCGCCTTCCTCGGCCGGGGCCGGGGCCGGGGAGAGGGGAAGGGTGTCGGGCACGTCCAGGATGTCCTCGGCCGCCTCGGGCGGGCCGAAGCGCAGGCCGACGCGGACATAAGGGTCCCAGAAGGCCGTCATGCTGCTGATGGGAATGACCAGCTTGGCCGGCACGCCGCCGAAGGACAGGCCGATGGAAACGGTCTGTGCCGCCCGGTCCACCTTCAGGTCCCAGAACTGGTGCTGGATGACGATGGTCATCTCTTCCGGGTAGCGCGCCTTGAGGTGCCCGGGGATCTGGACACCCGGGTGGTCGGTGCGGAAGGTCAGGTAGAAATGGTGGTCGCCGGGAAGGCCATGCGTTCCCACATGGTCCAGCGCGCGCAGCGCGACCTCACGCATCGCGTCCTCAGTCCAGCGATCGTAGGGCAGAAGGCTTTCAACCGGCTTCGTATCATCAGTCATCATGCAAAACCCCGGAGCGTGGCCAGAGTAGTGATCACGCGGCACCGCGGAAAGAGGCGGCGGCACGAAACCGTCGTTGGAAGCCGAAGTGGGGGGATTCTGTTGCCCGGTTCCCCCCGGACCGCGCTTACCTATTGTTAGGCAGCGAGCGCCATGGTCTCGCGACCATTATCGTTGGCACTTGTGATATAGCCCGATAACGGCGGTACAATGCCGGGCAAAAGGTAAGTCTTTACCACACGCGTCGAGACTGTTTCGTCCCCATGCCACCACCATACGATCCCTGGTGGTTTGATTGGTGGAGACGCCGGGCACTGCCCCCGGGTCCGCAATGCTTATTCCAAATACCGTTTATCGCCATAGCCACCCGAAGGTGAGCGAAACCAATATAGGGGCATGCGGGCCCGAAATCGAGGGGCCAGCGCTCAAATTCGCTTGGTTATGCTCTCGCCTGCCGTTCCGCCTGAAATCAGGCCTTTGGCAGCTGCGTCTCGACAATGCGGGCATAGAGCGCGGCGCCATAGGGCGTCGTCTCGTCGTTGAAGTTATAGGCCGGGTTGTGCGGCGTGGCGCCCGGGCCGTTGCCGACATGGATATAGGCGCCCGGCACCTTCTCCATCATGAAGGAGAAGTCCTCGGACCCCATGCCCGGCTCCTTGTTGCGGGCCACCTTCTCCTCGCCCACCAAACCGGCGGCGGCATCGGCGAAGGCGGTGGTCAGCTCGGGATCGTTGATCGTGGGGGCGAAGATCAGGCGGAAATCCAGCTCGGCGCTGCCGCCGAGGCCCGCCGCCACGCCCTCGGCCACCCGCCGCATGCCGTCCTCGATCTGCTGCGCCACCTCGCGCGAGAAGAAGCGGGCGGTGCCGGAGAGCGTGGCCGTGTCCGGGATGACATTATAGGCATCGCCGCCCTGGATCTTGGTGATGGAGATCACCGCCGGCTCGAAGGGCGAGACATTGCGGGCCACGACGGTCTGGATGGCAGTGGCGATCTGGCAGGCGGCGATCACCGGGTCCACGCTGACCTCCGGCCGCGCGCCATGGGCGCCCTTGCCATGCACCGTGATGTCGAAGAAGGCGCCGCCCGCGGCGGTGGCGCCGGGGCGGATGCCGTATTCGCCCACCGGCATGTTCGGGCGGTTGTGCATGCCGAAGATGGCATCGCAGGGGAAGCGGTCGAAGAGCCCGTCCTCCAGCATAGCGAGGGCGCCGCCGCAGCCTTCCTCGCCGGGCTGGAAGATGAAATGCACGGTGCCGTCGAAATTCTTGGTCTCCGCCAGGTACTTGGCGGCGCCCAGCAGCATGGTGGTATGGCCGTCATGGCCGCAGGCATGCATCTTGCCGGGCGTCTGGCTGGCATAGGGCAGGCCGGTTTTTTCCGTCATGGGCAGGGCGTCCATGTCCGCCCGCAGCCCCACGGCGCGGTTACCCTTGCCCGAGCGCAGCACGCCCACCACGCCCGTCTTGCCGACGCCGCGATGCACCTCGATGCCCCAGGATTCCAGCTTGTCGGCCACGATGCCGGCGGTGCGGTGCTCCTCCATCCCCAGCTCGGGATGGATGTGGAAATCATGGCGGATGGCGGTCAGCTCATCCTGGTAGCGGCGGATCTGGTCGATGGCGGAAGCGGGGGAGCCGGACATGTCTGCTGGATTCCTGCGTCGGTGGCGGCAGCCATGCAAACACCGGCCCGGCGCAGGGGCAAGCCGGCCTCAGCGCCGCGAGGTCGGGCGGCTGCGGAGCTGGTCCAGCGCATCGGCATTGTCGCGCCCCCAGGCGTAGAGCAGCTCCACCGGCTCGATGAAGCGGGTGCCGAGGGGCGTCAGCCGGTATTCCACGGCGGGGGGAATGGTACCCTGCACATGGCGCGTGACCAGCCCGCTGCCTTCCATCTCCCGCAGCGTCTGGGTCAGCATCTTCTTGGAGATGCCGGGCAGGCTGCGCTGCAGCACGCCTGTGCGCGCCGTGCCGCCATGGCGGGCGTGCAGGGTATGCAGGATCATGCTGGTCCATTTGGTGGAGAACAGCTCCAGCACGCGGCGCGGCGCGCAGTCCTCCCGCCATGCTTCTTCCTCGCTGCCCGGCCGCATGGTGGTTACCTCCTGGTGCCTATGTCCCTGATTGGTGCCGTCTAGAACCAGGGGCCGGCGCTGACTAGCTCAGGCGCCTTGAAGCGGATGGAGCATCTGATGGCTGGAACAGCACTGGTGGTGGGCGCGAGCGGGATCGTCGGCAGCGCGACGGCGTCGTTGCTGCAGGCGCGGGGATGGACGGTGCATGGGCTGGCCCGCCGGCCCGTCGATCAGCCCGGCGTGCATCCCGTGGCCGCCGACCTGCAGGACGCGGCCGGCACGGCGGCGGCGCTGGCGGATCTGCGGCCGGATGCCGTGTTCATCACCACCTGGCTGCGGCAGAAGACGGAGGCGGAGAATATCCGCGTCAATGCCGCCATGGTGCGCAACCTGCTGGACGCGCTGCGCCCGGGCGGCAGCACACAGCACGTGGCGCTGGTCACCGGCCTCAAGCACTACCTCGGCCCCTTCGAGGCCTACGGCAAGGGCAAGCTGCCCCAGACGCCGTTCCGCGAGGAACAGGGCCGGCTGGAGGTGGAGAACTTCTATTACGCGCAGGAGGACGAGGTCTTCGCCGCCGCCGCGCGCGACGGCTTTTCCTGGAGCATCCACCGCCCGCATACCGTGATCGGCAAGGCGGTGGGCAATGCCATGAACATGGGCACCACCCTGGCCGTCTATGCCACCCTCTGCCGCGAGACCGGACGGCCCTTCCGCTTCCCTGGATCGGCCGCGCAGTGGAACGGGCTGACGGACATGACGGATGCGCGGATCCTGGCGCAGCACCTGCTCTGGGCTGCCACCACGGAGGCGGCGCATAACGAAGCCTTCAACATCGTTAATGGCGATGTGTTCCGCTGGAGCTGGATGTGGGGCCGGATCGCCAACTGGTTCGGCATCGAGCCCGCGCCCTTCGACGGCACGCTGCGGCCCCTGGAGGAGCAGATGGCCGGCGATGCCCCGCTCTGGCGCCGCATCGCCGAGCGGGAAGGGCTGGCGGAACCCGATCTCGGCCGGCTTGCCTCGCCCTGGCATACTGATGCGGATCTCGGCCGCCCGATCGAGGTGGTGACCGACATGAGCAAGAGCCGCCGCCTCGGCTTCACCGCCTACCAGCCGACGGACGAGGCCTTCTTCGACCTCTTCGGCCAGCTCCGCGCCGACCGGCTCATTCCCTAGTCTGCATGGGCCGGGGCCGCTCGAACGGCCCCGGCTCAGCCCGGACCCGCGCCTTTTGCGCTAGTGCCGGCGCCCCCCAAAGGGTAATCCCACCGCCGGTTTGAGTGGGGGCGAGCATGGCACTGACGGACGCACAGCAGCAGGAACTGGCGGAGGCGAAAGCCGCCCGCTTCGAGACCCGCCGCCCCACCGTGCCGGCGCTGGAAGCCATGCTCTTCGAGCCCATCCCGCTGCTGGACCACGGCTTCATCCGCGTCATCGACTACATGGGCGACGACTCGGCGGTGGTGCAGGCGGCGCGCGTCTCCTACGGCCGTGGCACCAAGGCGGTGAGCGAGGACCGCGGGCTGATCCGCTACCTGATGCGGCACTGGCACTCCACGCCCTTCGAGATGTGCGAGATCAAGTTCCACGTGAAGCTGCCGATCTTCGTGGCGCGGCAGTGGATCCGCCACCGCATGGCGAATGTGAACGAGTATTCGGCCCGGTATTCCGTCATGGACCGGGAATTCTACATCCCGGCGCCGGAGCAGCTCGCGGCGCAATCCGCCTCCAACCGCCAGGGGCGGGGCGAGGTGCTGGCCGGCGAGGACGCGGCCCGCGTCATGGACCTGCTGCGCCAGGATGCCACCACCGCCTACGACCACTACATCGAGATGCTGAACGAGGATGAATCCGGCGCCGTCATGGACCCGGGCCGGCAGGGGCTGGCGCGGGAACTGGCGCGGATGAACCTGACGCTGAACACCTATACCCAGTGGTACTGGAAGACCGACCTCCATAACCTGATGAACTTCCTGCGCCTGCGCGCCGACGCGCATGCCCAGTACGAGATCCGGGTCTATGCCGAGGCGATGCTGCGGGTGCTGGAGGCCTGGGTGCCGGCGGTCTCCGAGGCCTTCCGCGACTATCGCCTGGGCGCCGTGACGCTGTCCGCCCAGATGCTGGACATCACCCGCCGCCTACTGGCGGGCGAGGCGGTGGACCAGGCCGGCACCGGCCTGTCCAAGCGCGAATGGCGCGAGCTGATGGTGATGCTGGGCCGGGAGGCCTGAGCCCTGGCCGCCGCGCCCCGCAGCAACCCCGCCGCCGCAACCAAGCCCGCGCGTGCCCCCCGGGCGGCGGCGCGCGGCAGCGGCAAGGGCCGGGCGCCCAAGCGCTCGGAACGCTTCCGCCTTTGGCTGGCCCTGCTGCCGCGCCATTGGCTGGCGGTGGCGGTGATCGTGGTGGTGCTGCTGATCGGCATCCCGCTGGCGGTGGCGCTGGTGGGGGATCTCGGCGCGCTGCTGCTGCTGGTGGGCGTCGGCGGCTTCGCCCTTGGACGCGCCACCGCGCGACACGACATCCCGGGCACGGCAGCGCGCGGCAAGGCGCCACGCCGCCGGGCGGAAGGGGGATAGGATGTTCTGGGTTCTGATGCTGCTGGTGCTGCTGGTCTTCGGCCTGCCGATGATGATGCTCTTCGCCGCGCTCTCGGTCGGCGTCTGGCTGGTGGGGGCGGTGCTGGGGCTGGTCTGGGCGGTGCTGACCTTCGTCTTCAACGACGCGGCCACGGCGCTGCTGGTCGTGGCCGCGCTCTGGTTCGGCTATGCCTGGGGCCGCAAAAGGCAGCGAGGCCTGTGAGCGTCCTGGTCTTCGGCTCCGCCAATGCCGACCTGATCTTCCCAACCCCCACGCTGCCGGCGCCGGGCGAGACGGTGCTGGGAGAAAGCTGGCGCGCATCGCCTGGGGGCAAGGGCGCCAACCAGGCCACGGCGGCGGCCCGTGCCGGGGCGCGGACCCATTTCATCGGCGCCGTGGGCACGGATTCGCTGGCGGAGGTCGCGCTCTCCGGCATGGCGGCGGCGGGGGTGGACCTGTCTGGCCTGGCGCGGGTGGGGGTGGCCACCGGCGCCGCCGCCATCTGCGTCGATGCCAGGGGCGCCAACCAGATTTCCGTGGCCTCCGGCGCCAATATGGCGGTGCGGGCGACGCAGGTGGCGGATGCCGAGCTGGGCCCCGACACCGTGCTGCTGCTGCAGATGGAAGTGCCGGTGGAGGAGATGGTGGCGCTGGTGGCCCGTGCCCGCGCCGCGGGGGCCCGCATCATCCTGAACCTGGCGCCGCCCGCGCCGGTGCCGGAGGCCATGCTGCGGCAGATCGACCTGCTGGTGGCCAATGAACATGAGGCCGCCTGGCTGGCCGCCAGCCTGGGCGTGGCGCCCGAGGCGGCGGCGTTGCGCGGCGCGCTCGGCATCGACGTGGTGGTGACGCGGGGCGAGCAGGGGTCCGAAGCCGCGACGGCCACCGGCACGCATCACCAGCCCGCCTTCCAGGCCCTGGCGGTGGATACCACCGGCGCCGGCGATTGCTGGTGCGGCACGCTGGCCGCCGCGCTGGATGCCGGGGAGGACCTGCCCACCGCCATGCGCCGCGCCAGCGCCGCCGCCGCCATCGCCGTGGGGCGGGAAGGGGCGGCCGTTGCGATGCCCACGGCCACCGAGACCGAGGCGCTGCTGGCTTCCGCCTGACGCCAGCGCCGTTGCGAACACGGCGTATTCTCGTCAAGTTTTTGATTTAAAAGGATATTATCACGAGACGGCGCGGCCCCGGCCATAATTGGCTCGGGAGTCGCCGCATGAGACGCCTTGAGGACCTGACCGAAGCCGACCCCCTCGCCCTGGCCATTTCCAGCGAGGAGGATTCGCGCATCTAAAGGCACTTCGCCCTGCGCCTGCGGGGCAGCTATCCGGCTTCGGCCGCGGTCTTCAACGCCATAGCGGCGACGGTGGCGGGCGCCGTGGTGGTGGTGGAGCTGCTGCTGATTTCCTGGGTGCGCTGGAAATACGTGGAAACGCCCTTCCAGTCCGCCACCGTCCAGGTGGTGCTGGGCGGCGTGCTGGTGCTGCTGGCGGGCATCTTCATCGGCAGCGCCTGAGGCGCTGCCAGGAGATCACAGCGTGACGCGGGACAGCCGCGCCAGGGCCCGCGCATCCACCTCCGCCATGCGGGCGCGGTAAGGGGCAGTAGCCGCGCGCGCGGCTTCCAGCACCGCATCGCCGGCCTCATCCGGGCTGCCGGCGCCGGGGAAGGGGGGCTCGGGTGCGTATTCCAGGCCAAGCTGCACCTGGCGGGCGAAAGTCTCGCCCTCCAGGGCCGCCACCAGGGTCAGCGCGAAATCGATGCCGGCGGTGACGCCGCCGCCAGTGATGCGGTTGCGGTCCACCACCACCCGCGCCTTTTCCGGCTCGGCCCCGAATGCCGCCAGCCGGTCGTGCGAGGCCCAGTGGGTGGTGGCCTTGAAGCCATGCAGCAGCCCCGCCGCCGCCAGCACCAGCGCCCCGGTGCAGACGGAGGTGAGGAAGCGGCAGCCGATCTCCTGCTCCCGCAGGAAATGCAGCACGGCCTCGTCCTCCATGGCCTCCAGGTGACCGGGGCCACCGGGGACGCAGATGAGGTCGAGCTGCGGGCAGTTCTCCAGCGTCACCGTCGGCAGCACCTTCAGGCCGCTGCCCTCCACCGGCGCCAGGTCCTTGGCCACCACATGCAGGGTGGCGCCGGGCAGGCGGGAAAGCACCTCCCAGGGTCCGGCGAAGTCCAGATGCGTCATGCGGGGAAAGATCAGGAAGCCAATCTGCAGGCCGGTGTCCGACACGCGCTTCACTCCACCACGAATCGCGGCATGGCGGGGGCCGCCGCGCCTTGTTCCAGCTTATCGCGCAAACGGCGGGCGATGGCGCGGTAGGTTTTTGCCTCCTCGCTTTCCGGCTTCGCCATGGCGATGGGGGTGCCGGCATCGGCCAGTTCCCGGATGGCCAGCTTCAGCGGCAATTCGCCGAGGAATTCCACCTCCATCCGCTCGGCTTCCGCCCGCGCGCCGCCATGGCCGAAGATCTCGGCCCGGTGGTTGCAGTTGGGGCAGCAGAAGTAGGACATGTTCTCGATCAGCCCCAGCACCGGCACGTTCACCTTCTGGAACATGCGGATGCCGCGCCGGGCATCGATCAGCGCCACGTCCTGCGGGGTGGAGACGATGACGGCGCCGGCCAGCGGCACCCGCTGGCTCATGGTCAGTTGCGCGTCGCCGGTGCCGGGCGGCATGTCCACCACCATCACGTCCAGCTCGCCCCATTCCACCTGGCCGAGCATCTGCTCCAGCGCGCCCATCACCATGGGGCCGCGCCAGACCATCGGCGTTTCCTCCTCCACCAGGAAGCCGATGGACATGGCCTTCAGGCCCCAGCGGGAGATCGGGATGATGCGGCCCTGGGTGGCGCGCGGCCGTTCCCGCGTGCCCAGCATCTGGGGCAGGGAGGGGCCGTAGATATCGGCGTCCAGCAACCCGACCTTCAGCCCTTCCGCCGCCAGCGACACGGCGAGGTTGACCGCCGTGGTGGATTTGCCGACGCCGCCCTTGCCGGAAGCCACCGCGATGATGGACTTCACTCCCGGCAGCAGCATCGGCCCCTGGCCCGGCGGCGGGCGGCTGGCGCGGGCGGCGCCCGGTGGCGGCGCGGCATGGCTGTGCCCCGCATGGTCATGGTCATGAGGTGCCGTCGGCGCCGGCCCGGCCTGGATATCTCGGTGCGCCGTCAGCACGCAGGTGGCGGAGAGCACGCCCGGCACCGCCGCCGCCGCCCGCTCCGCCGCCGCGCGCAGCGGCTCCAGCGCCCGGGCACGCTCCCGCGGCACGGCCAGGGCGAATTGCACCAGCCCGTCCCGCGCCGAAAGCCCCTGCAACATGCCGGAGGAGACGACGTCCCGGCCCGTGTCCGGGTCACGCACCGCGCTCAGGGCGGCCCGGACGGCCTCTGCAAGTGTCTCCGACATCGCTTGAAAACCTCTTCTTCCCGGACAATATCCGCCCTGCCCTCGCAGTGGCGTGATGCAACCGCATTGCGCCGCAGCCCGGACAGGGCGACATATGATCCGGCCCTGTCGCGCATGCATCCGCTTCGCGCAAGCGGCCGACGACAACCTGTGCCGCGCGGAACCCGCGCGGTGCGCGACGACACGTTACGGGAGATGTGCCGGCCGATGCCCTGGAACAATACTGGTGGCTCGAACTCTGGGGGGAGCCCCTGGGGCAATCCGCGTCCGGGCGGGCCTTGGGGGCAACCGCCCCAGGGTGGTGGCGGCGGTGGGCGTGGCCCCGGCAGCAACGGCCCTGACCTGGATGATGCGATCCGCCAGGCGCAGGCGGCGCTGCGCCGCATCCTTCCCGGCGGCGGTGGCCGTGGCGGCACTGGCAAGTGGATCGGCCTGGGCGTGCTGGCGCTGATCGCGGTCTGGGCCGCCAGCGGCATCTATCGCGTGCAGCCGGACGAGCAGGGTGTGGTGATGCGCTTCGGCGCCTTCAACCGCACCACCCAGCCCGGCCTGAACTACCGCATCCCCTGGCCGGTGGAGAGCGTGACCACGCCGCGCGTGACGCGCATCAACCGCATCGACATCGGCTTCCGCGCGCCCAACGACACGCCGCTCTCCCGCCCCGTCTCCGCCCGGGACGTGCTGGAGGAGAGCATGATGCTGACGGGCGACGAGAACATCATCGACATCGACTTCGCGGTGTTCTGGCGCATCCGCGACGCGGGCGAATACCTGTTCAACACCCGCAACCCGGACCAGACCGTGAAGTCGGCGGCCGAGAGCGTGATGCGCGAGGTGGTGGGGCGCACCCCCATCCAGCCGGCGCTGACCGAGGCCCGCGCGCAGATCGAGCAGGCGGTGCGCCAGGGCACGCAGTACATCCTGGACCAGTATGGCTCGGGCATCGAGATCATGCAGATCCAGCTGCTGAAGGTGGACCCGCCGCCGGCCGTGATCGACGCCTTCCGCGACGTGCAGCGCGCCAATGCGGACCGCGAGCGCGCCCGCAACGAGGCCGAGGCCTATCGCAACGACATCATTCCCCGCGCCCGCGGCGAGGGCCAGCGCATGATCCAGGAGGCCGAGGGCTTCAAGGAATCGCAGGTCGCCCGTGCCCGAGGCGAGGCCGCGCGCTTCCTGTCCGTGCTGACGGCCTATCAGACCTCCCAGGACGTGACGATGCGCCGCCTCTACCTGGAGACGATGGAAGAGATCCTGCGCAAGAACCCGAAGATCGTGGTGGACGACCGGCTGCAGGGCATCGTGCCCTATCTGCCGCTGGACGGGCAGGGCGCCGCGCAGCAGCGCGCGCCGCAGCCGCCGGCCCAGGGCGCGGCCCAGTCCACGCCGCCGGCGCCGCCGGCCATGCTCAACCGCCAGGGGGGAGCTGCCCGATGAACCGCTTGACGCTTCTGGCGGGCGTGGCCGTGGTGGCCGTGGTCGCCATCGCCTCCACCCTCTTCACGGTGCAGCAGACCGAGCAGGTGATGATCACCCAGTTCGGCGAGCCCATCCGCGTCATCTCGAAGCCGGGTCTGCACGCCAAGATCCCGTTCATCCAGACCGTGGTGTCCTTTGACCGCCGCCTGCTGGACTACGACGCGCCGGGCGAGGAAGTCATTCTGGGCGACCAGCGCCGGCTGATCGTGGACAGCTTCACCCGCTTCCGCATCTCTGACCCGCTGCGCTTCTTCCAGACCTCGGGCGCGCAGGAAGCGGGCATCCGAGGGCGGCTGTCCTCGATCGTCTCGTCCTCGCTGCGCCGCGTGCTGGGCAGCCAGCCGCTGCTGGGGGTGCTCTCCTCCGACCGGCAGAAGATCATGGATGAGATCAAGCGCCAGGTGAATGCCGAGGCCACGCAGTTCGGTATCACCGTGGAGGATGTCCGCATCCGCCGCGCCGACCTGCCGGAAGAGAATACCCAGGCCGTGCTGAACCGCATGCAGTCCGAGCGTGAGCGCGTGGCGCGCGAGGCGCGGGCCGAGGGTGCCGAGGTGGCCGCCCGCGTCCGCGCCGGCGCCGACCGCGAGCGCACCGTGCTGCTGGCCGAAAGCCAGGCCCAGGCCGATGTGCTGCGCGGCCAGGGCGAGCAGGAGGCGATCGGCATCTTCGCCGATGCCTTCCAGCGGGACCCGCAGTTCTTCCAGTTCTGGCGGACCATGCAGGCCTACCGGGAAGCCTTCTCGGACGGTGAATCGCGGCTGGTGCTGACGCCGGATTCGGAGTTCTTCCGTTACTTCCGCTCCAGCCAGTCCGGCATGCCGCTGCCGACACCCGCCGCGCCCGCGACCGGGACGGACGGCAGGCCCGCGTCGACGGTGCCCGCCAGCCCGGCTGCGGCCGCCGCCGCGCCGCAGCCGGCACCCGCCCCGGCGCCCTGAGCGCCGCGTATCCAAATGTTCCAAAACGGGCCGCATCCCTTGCGGCCCGTTTCGAGTTGAGCTTTCTCGTAACTCATCGCGGTTACGGGCTTTGCCTTCACGGGCAACGGCCCCATTTGCACTGCGTTCTTGACCCACGCGGCCGATATCGGTCGAAAGCGAGGTTCTGCCGATGCGTCTCGCCCCCATGATGCTGGCCGCCGCCGTGGCCGCCGCCCCGCTGACAGCACCGCTGTCGGCCTGGGCACAGGCCACCATGACGGCGCCCAACGTCACTCCCCCCGGAACCACGTCACCCGCCCCCCAGACGTTCCCCGCCCCGCCGAGCTTCGCGCCCCTGGCGCGGCAGCTGCTGCCGGCGGTGGTGAATGTGCAGACCAGCCAGACCATCGGCGGTCCGCGCGCCGGACGCCCCGATGCGCCCGAGATTCCGCAGGTCCCGCCGGGCAGCCCGTTTGAAGAGCTGTTCCGCGACTTCCTGGAGCGTCAGCGGCCGGGCCAGCGCCCGGGCCAGCCGCCGCGCCGGGCGCAGAGCCAGGGTTCGGGCTTCATCATCGATGCCTCCGGCATCATCGTCACCAATAACCACGTCGTGGACGGCGCCGACGAGATCAACGTCGTGCTGCAGGACAACACGACGCTGAAGGCCGAGCTGGTGGGCGTGGACGCGCGCACCGACCTGGCCGTGCTGCGGGTGAAGACGGACAAGCAGCTGCCCACCGTGCCCTTCGGTGATTCCGACAAGGCCGAGGTGGGCGACTGGGTGCTGGCCATCGGCAACCCGCTGGGCTTTGGCGGCAGCGTCACCTCGGGCATCGTCTCGGCCCGTGGGCGCAACATCAATGCCGGCCCCTATGACGACTTCATCCAGACCGACGCCGCCATCAACCGCGGCAACTCGGGCGGCCCGCTGTTCAACATGCAGGGAGAGGTGATCGGCATCAACACCGCCATCGTCTCCCCTTCCGGCGGCTCGATCGGCATTGGCTTTTCGATCCCGTCCAACCTGGCCAAGAACATCGTGGCGCAGCTGCGCGACGGTGGCCGGGTGAAGCGCGGCTGGATGGGCGTGAACATCCAGCAGGTGACGGATGAGATCGCCGAGAGCCTGAACGTGCCCGGCGGCGCCCGTGGCGCCCTGGTGGCCCGCGCCGACGAGAATGGCCCGGCTGCCAAGGCCGGCGTCAGGAACGGCGACGTGATCCTGCGCTTCAACAACCAGGATGTGAAGGAGATGCGCAGCCTGCCGCGCATCGTGGCCGAGACGCCGGTGGGCACCGAGGTGCCGATGACCGTCTGGCGCAACGGCAAGGAAGAGCAGCTGAAGGTGACGGTGGCGGAGCTGCCGACCGACCAGCAGGCCTCCACCAGCGCCGCGCCCGAGCAGACCCGCCCCGGCTCTGCGCTGGAACTTTCCGGCCTCGGCCTGAAGGTCTCGCCCATCACCCCCGAGGCCAAGGAGCGCTTCAGCCTGCGCGACGAGGCCAAGGGCGTGGTGGTGACCGAGGTGGCGCCGGGCAGCAGCGCCGCCGAGCGTGGCATCACCCCTGGCGACCTGATCGTGGAAGTGCAGCAGAACCGCGTCTCCACCCCGCAGGAGGTGCGTGAGCAGCTGGAGCGCCTGCGCAAGCAGAACCGCCCCAGCGCACTGCTGCTGATCGAGAATGGCCAGGGCCAGCGCTTCGTGCCGCTGCGCCTGCGGCCGGAAAGCGGCAGCCCGGGCTGAACCGGGCTTTGCCCAGGCTTGGGGAAGGGGGGCTTCGGCCCCCCTTTTTCGTGTCAGGCCACGAAGTCGGCGGCGCGGTAACCCTGGGCGAAGAGCAGGGCGCGCAGGTCGGCATGGTCCACCCGCACGCGCGCGGTGGCGGCCACCACCTGCTTGGCGTGATAGGCCACGCCCAGGCCTGCGGCGCCCAGCATCGCCAGGTCATTGGCGCCATCCCCCACCGCGACGGTGGCGGTGAGCGGCAGGCCCAGCTCGGCCGCCAGCTTCTTCAGGATGGTCAGCTTGGCGTCGCGGTCGAAGACCGGTTCCTCGACCTTGCCGGTCAGGGCGGTGCCGTCATCCAGCAGGATATTGGCGTGGTGGCTGTGGAAGCCGAGCTTCTCCGCCACGCGGGAGGTGAACCAGGTGAAGCCGCCGGAGGCGATGGCGCAATGCGCCCCATGCGCGCCCATGGTGCGGACCAGCACCTCGGCGCCCGGCATCATCTCGATCTTGGCCCAGGTTTCCTCCAGCGCCGTCAGCGTCAGGCCCTTGATCATCGCCACCCGCTCCCGCAACGAGGTGGCGAAGTCGATCTCGCCATTCATGCTGCGCTGGGTGATGGCGGCGATCTGGTCCTGCACGCCCGCATAGGCGGCCAGCTCGTCCAGCGTCTCGGCGGTGACGATGGTGCTGTCCATGTCCGCCACCAGCAGCTTCTTGCGGCGGCCTTCGGCGGCTTGCGCGATGCAATCCACCGGCGCCCCTTCCAAAGCGCCGCGCGCGATGGCATCGGCCTGTTCCGGGGCGAGGCCGGAGAAGGGAAGGTCCAAGGCCTCGCCTTCCGCCAGCCAGTCCGGGGTGCCGGGCTGGCCGCCAAGGTCGAGAAGGGCCGCGCGCATGCGGGAGATGACGGACGCCTGCAGGTGACCCGGCGGGGCGATCAGGGTGAGAATATGAGACATCGGGGCCGGACCATGCCTGTGCAGCCATGAGTGATCAACCTTTCGCGCTGCTGGTGGCGGGGCCCACCGCATCCGGCAAGTCGGCCCTGGCGCTGGCCCTGGCCGAGCAACTGGGCGGCACGGTCATCAATGCCGATTCCATGCAGGTCTATGACGGGCTGCGCGTGCTGACCGCCCGCCCGAGCCCGGAGGAGGAGGCGCGCGCGCCGCACCGCCTTTACGGCGTGCATCCACCGGGGCAGGCCGCCAGCGTCGCCTGGTGGCGGGAGCGGGCACTGGAGGAAATGGCGGCGGCACGGCTGCCGATCCTGTGCGGCGGCACCGGCCTCTATTTCCGCAGCCTGACCCAGGGCCTGACCGAAGTGCCGCCCGTGCCGCCCGAGGCGCGGGAGGAAGCACGCGCCTTCCTGGCGGAGCATGGCCCCGCCGCCCTGCATGCCCGCCTGGCAGCCGAGGACCCGGACACCGCCACCCGC
The DNA here is from genome assembly GCF_003696345.1 of Teichococcus wenyumeiae. Classification (GTDB taxonomy): domain Bacteria; phylum Pseudomonadota; class Alphaproteobacteria; order Acetobacterales; family Acetobacteraceae; genus Pseudoroseomonas; species Pseudoroseomonas wenyumeiae. The sequence goes on from NZ_RFLX01000020.1 coordinate 47,377, forward strand.
CTGCGCCCCAGCGACAGCCAGCGCCTCGCCCGTGCCTGGGAGGTCTGGCGCGGCACGGGGCGCGGGCTGGCCGCCTGGCAGCGGGAGCCCGGCACCGGCCCGGCGGAGCGGGATGGGGTGCCCTGGCGCTTCGCCGCCATCCGGCTGGACCCGCCGCGTGAGGTTCTGCGCGCCGCCATCGGCGTCCGTTGGGCGGGTATGATGACGGCGGGCGCGGTGGAGGAGGTGCGGGCGCTGCTGGCCCAGGGGCTGGACCCCGACTTGCCTGCGATGCGTGCGCATGGCGTGCCGGAGATCTCGGCGGCCCTGCGCGGGGAGATGAGCCTGGAGGAGGCCGGACGCCGCGCCTGCCTCGCCATCGGCCAGTACACCAAGCGGCAGGCCACCTGGTTCCGGCACCAGCCACTCGCGGATGTGAGCGCCACGCATACGATCCATGCGCGCGTGACGGGTCTAGAGCAATTTTCAGAAAGTGATTGGGCTCAAATTATCGCTTTTATTGATCGGCACCGTTGACGGGCGTGGCGCGGGCGCGGTAACACCGCCACGCCCGCATGGCGTCATGCCGTGCCAGGGCCCAACATGTCAGGAAGCCCGTAACCGCCATGTCTTCCCAGATCCTTCCCGCCGCGTCCGACACCCAGTCCCTGACGGGTGCCGAGATCGTCCTGCGCGCGCTGAAGGAGCAGGGCGTAGAGGTTATCTTCGGCTATCCCGGCGGCGCCGTACTGCCGATCTACGACGCCATCTTCAACCAGAACGCCATCCGCCACATCCTGGTGCGGCATGAGCAGGCGGCGGTGCATGCCGCCGAGGGCTATGCGCGCTCCACCGGCAAGGTGGGTTGCGTGCTGGTGACCTCCGGCCCCGGCGCCACCAACGCCGTGACCGGGCTGGTGGACGCGCTGCTGGACAGCATCCCCATCGTCTGCCTGACCGGGCAGGTGCCGACGCATCTGATCGGCAACGATGCCTTCCAGGAAGCCGATACCACCGGCATCACCCGGCCCGCGACCAAGCACAACTACCTGGTCAAGAACATCAACAAGCTGGCCGAGACGGTGCACGAGGCCTTCTACGTGGCGCGCTCCGGCCGCCCCGGCCCGGTGGTGATCGACCTGCCGAAGGACATCCTGATCGGCAAGGGCCCCTATACCGAGGCCCCGAAACAGGACCACCGTTCCTACCGCCCGCAGACGGAGCCCGATGCCGGGCAGATCCGCAAGGCGGTGTCGCTGCTGAAGCAGGCCAAGCGCCCCATCGTCTATGCCGGCGGCGGCGTCATCAACGCGGGCCCAGAGGCCAGCGAGCTGCTGGCGAAGTTCGTGCGCATGGCGGGCATGCCCTGCACCAATACACTGATGGGCCTGGGCGCCTATCCGGCCAGCGACCCGCAGTTCCTGGGCATGCTGGGCATGCACGGCACCTTTGAGGCGAACCTCGCCATGCATGGGTGCGACGTGATGTTCAACATCGGCGCCCGCTTCGATGACCGCGTGACCGGGCGGCTGAACGCCTTCGCGCCGGGTTCCATCAAGATCCACGCCGATATCGACCCGTCCTCCATCAACAAGAACGTCAAGGTCGAGGTGCCGGTGGTGGGCGATGCCGCCGCCATCCTGCGCGCCATGATCGCCGCCTGGGAGGAAATGCCGGCGCAGCAGGACCGCGAGGCCCTGGCTGGCTGGTGGCGCCAGATCGACGAGTGGCGCGGCAAGAAGTGCCTGTCCTACGTCCAGGAAGGCAAGATCATCAAGCCGCAGCACGCGGTGCGCCGCCTGTACGAGCTGACCCAGGAAAGCGGCCGCGAGACCTTCATCACCACCGAGGTCGGCCAGCACCAGATGTGGGCCGCCCAGTATTTCGGCTTCGAGAAGCCGAACCGCTGGATGACCTCGGGCGGCCTCGGCACCATGGGCTATGGCCTGCCGGCGGCGATGGGCACGCAGATCGCCCATCCGGACGCGCTGGTGATCGACATCGCCGGCGAGGCTTCGATCCTGATGAACATCCAGGAGATGGCGACGCTGGCGCAGTACCGCCTGCCGGTGAAGGTGTTCATCCTGAACAACCAGTACATGGGCATGGTGCGGCAGTGGCAGGAGCTGCTGCATGGCGGCCGCTATTCCGAAAGCTACAGCGCGGCCCTGCCGGACTTCGTGAAGCTGGCCGAGAGCTTCCACGGCGTCGGCATGCGGATCGAGGGCACGGACGACCTGGACCGCGTGATCCGCGAGATGATCGCCATCGACCGCCCCGTGATCGTGGATTGCGCGGTGGACGAGAAGGAGAACGTCTTCCCGATGATCCCGTCCGGCGCCGCGCATAACGAGATGCTGCTGGCGGCCGGGCAGGAAGGCGGCATCGCCGGCGTGACCGATGAGGGCAAGGTGCTGGTCTGATACTCGGCCAGCCTGATCCGCGACCCTGACCCTCCACGGAACCGAGACCATGTCCGACATGACCGACAACGCGCAGCGCGCGGCGACCATCGCCGTGCTGGTGGAGAATGAGGCCGGCGTGCTGGCGCGCGTCATCGGCCTCTTCTCCGGCCGGGGCTACAATATCGACAGCCTGACCGTGGCCCCGGTGGACGAGGCCGGGCGCCTGTCCCGCATCACCGTCGTCACCACGGGGACGGAGATGGTGATCGAGCAGATCAAGGCGCAGCTCGACCGCCTGGTGCCGGTGCACAAGGTGGCCGACCTGACGCTGGAAGGCCCGCACCTGACGCGGGAGCTGGCGCTGATCAAGGTGGTCGGCACCGGCATGGGGCGCCAGGAGGCGCTGCGGCTGGCCGATGCCTTCCGCGCCCGCGTGGTGGATGCCACCACCGAGAGCTTCGTGTTTGAGATGACGGGCAGCGGCGAGAAGCTGGATGCCTTCATCAACCTGATGCGGCCGATCGGGCTGGCGGAAGTCAGCCGGACCGGCGCCGTGGCCATCGCGCGCGGCACCGCCGCGCTGCAACCCTGAACAACCAAGCCTGAGGAGAGCGCGAGAGATGCGCGTTTACTACGACCGCGATGCGGATGTGAACCTGATCAAGGGCAAGAAGGTCGCGGTCATCGGCTTCGGCAGCCAGGGCCACGCCCATGCCATGAACATGCGCGATTCCGGCGTGACGGATGTCGTGATCGGCCTGCGCCCGGGTGGGTCCGCCAAGAAGGCCGAGGCCGCCGGCTTCAAGGTCATGTCGCCCGCCGAGGCCGCCAAGTGGGCCGACCTGGTGATGGTGCTGACGCCGGACGAGGGCCAGGGCGACCTGTACCGCGACCACCTGCACGAGAACATGAAGGAAGGCGCCGCGCTGGCCTTCGCGCATGGCCTGAACGTGCACTTCAACCTGATCGAGCCGCGCGCCGATATCGACGTCTTCATGATCGCGCCGAAGGGCCCCGGCCACACCGTGCGCGGCGAGTACCAGAAGGGCGGCGGCGTGCCCTGCCTGGTGGCCGTGCACCAGAACCCCTCGGGCAATGCGCTGGAGATCGCGCTCTCCTACGCTTCCGCCGTCGGCGGCGGCCGCTCGGGCATCATCGAGACCACCTTCAAGGAAGAATGCGAGACCGACCTGTTCGGCGAGCAGGTCGTCCTCTGCGGTGGCCTCGTGGAGCTGATCAAGGCGGGCTTCGAGACGCTGGTGGAAGCCGGCTATGCCCCCGAGATGGCCTATTTCGAGTGCCTGCACGAAGTGAAGCTGATCGTCGACCTCATCTATGAGGGCGGCATCGCCAACATGAACTACTCCATCTCCAACACCGCGGAGTATGGCGAGTACGTGACCGGCCCCCGCATCATCACCGCCGAGACCAAGGCCGAGATGAAGCGCGTGCTGAACGACATCCAGTCCGGCAAGTTCACCCGCGACTGGATGCTGGAGAACAAGGTCAACCAGGCCTCCTTCAAGGCGACCCGCCGCCGTCTGGCCGAGCACCCGATCGAGGAGGTCGGCACCAAGCTCCGCTCCATGATGCCCTGGATCACCAAGGGCGCCCTGGTCGACAAGGCCAAGAACTGAGCATCGGCGAGGGGCCCTTCGGGGCCCCTTTTCCGTTGCGGCTCTGCTATGCTGAAGCGGGCCGCAACCGTAACGACGGCGCGGCATTTCACCTGCCACGCGCCGGGGTGGTCCCGGGTTCAGGGACATCCTCCATGCGCCTCTACAAATGCCAGGTCTGCGGCCAGGTGCTGCACTTCGAGAACACGCGCTGCGTGAAGTGCGAAAGCACCCTGGGCTATCTGCCGGAGCGCAACGTGCTCTCTGCCCTGGAAGACATCGTGGGCAAGCCGGGCGAGTTCTATGCCAGGGCCCTGCCGAACCAGCCCCTGCGCTTCTGCGACAATGCCCGGCACGAGGCCTGCAACTGGCTGGTGCCGGCGGAGAGCGAGGAGCGCTTCTGCCTCGCCTGCCGCCATAACCGCACCATCCCGGACCTTTCCGACCCGGTGAACCTGGAGCGCTGGCAGAAGATCGAGATGGCGAAGCGCCGCGCCTTCTACAGCTTCATCCGCCTGCACCTGCCGCTGCACACGCGCGCGGAGGACCCCGAGCACGGCCTGGCTTTCGACTTCCTGGCCGACGCGCCGGATGCACAGCAGAAGGTCATGACCGGCCACGACCACGGGTTGATCACCCTGGCATTGGTGGAGGCCGACGATGCCGAGCGCGCCCGCCGCCGCACCGTCATGGGCGAGCCCTACCGCACCCTGCTGGGCCATTTCCGCCACGAATCCGGCCACCACTTCTGGGACCTGCTGGTCCGGGACGCCGGGCGGCTCGAGGAATGCCGCGCCATCTTTGGCGACGACAGCCAGGACTACGGCGCCGCCCTCCAGCGCCATTACAACGAGGGCGCGCCGGCGGACTGGCAGGAACACTTCGTCAGCACCTATGCTACCGCGCATCCGTGGGAGGATTTCGCGGAAACATGGGCGCATTACCTCCATATCGTGGACACGCTGGAGATGGCGCGGGCGCTGGGCATCGGCATCTCGCCCCGCGTGGACCGGGAAGGGGAGCTGGAGGCGGAGGTGGATTTCGACCCCTACCGCTCCACCGACATCCATGCCGTGATGGAGGCCTGGGTGCCGCTGACGGTGGCGGTGAACAGCCTCAACCGCTCCATGGGCGTGGCGGATCTCTACCCCTTCGTACTCTCGCCCGAGGTCGTGACGAAGCTCGGCTTCATCCAGTCCCTGGTGCATGGCAAGGTGCGGGCCGACGCCGGGTGAGCTCATGCGGCTGACGCGCCGCCGCCTGCTGGCCGGTGGCGTCATCACCCTGGCCAGCGGCGCCTCCGTCAGTGCCTTTGGGCTGGTGATCGAGCCGGGGCTGTTGCTGACGGTGCGGGAATACCGGCTCTCGCTGCCCGGCTGGGGCGCACGGCCGCCGCTGAACCTCTGCGTCATCGCCGATATCCATTCCAACGAGCCCTGGATGCCGCTGGACCGTATCCGCCGGATCGTTGCCACCGCCAATGCGCTGGAGCCGGACGCGCATCTGCTGCTGGGCGACATTCCCGGCCATTTCCCCTGGGTCCGCCGCCGCCTGCCGATGCCGGAGGTGGTGGAGGCGCTCTCCGGCCTGCGGGCGCCGCTGGGCTGCTTCGGCGTGCTGGGCAACCACGACTGGTGGGACGACCAGGCGGTGCAGCGGGCGGGACGGGGCGTGCCGGCGCTGCGGGGCCTGCTGCAACAGGCCGGCTTCACCATCCTGGCCAATGGCGCGGTGCGGCTGCCGCATGGGGATGGCGTCTGGCTCTGCGGCACCGAGAGCATGCTGGCCTTCCGCCGTATCCCCGGCATCTACCGCGGCGTCGACAACCTGCGCGCCGCCATGGCGCCCCTGGCCGCCGACGATGCCCCGGCCATCCTGATGGCGCATGAGCCTGACCAGTTCCCCAATGTGCCCGGGCGGGTGGCGCTGACGCTGTCTGGCCATACCCATGGCGGGCAGGTGCGGCTGGCGGGCTGGTCGCCCATCGTCGGCTCCCGCTACGGCAACCGCTATGCCTATGGGCTGGTGGAGGAGGAAGGGAAGCGGCTGATCGTCTCCGGCGGGCTGGGCTGCAGCGTCTTCCCCATCCGCCTGGGCGTGGCGCCGGAGATCGTCATGGTGCGGCTGTCCTGAGCGTTGCCAGGGCGCCTGGAGCCGTCCAAGCTTCGTTCCCATGACGATCCTGGCCCCAGACAGCTGCTATCCCCGCGACTTCCAGGGCTACGGCCCGAACCCGCCGGACCCGCAATGGCCGGCGGGCGCGAAGCTCGCCATCTCCTTTGTGCTGAACTACGAGGAGGGCGGCGAGAACAGCGTGCTGAACGGCGATGCCGGCAGCGAGATCTATCTGAACGAGACGCCGGGCGGGAACCCGGTGCTGGGCGCCCGCGACATCGGCAAGGAAAGCCAGTTCGACTACGGCGCCCGCGCCGGTGTCTGGCGGGTGCTGCGGCTGTTCAGGCAGCGGGATTTCCGGCTGACGGTCTATGGCGTCGGCCGGGCGCTGGAGCTGAACCCGGCGGTGGGCGCCGCCTTCGCGGAAGCGGGGCACGAGGTCGCCAGCCATGGCTGGCGCTGGATCAACTACCAGAACATCGATGAGGCCACCGAGCGCGAGCATATCGCGAAATGCGTGGAGACCATTACCCGCACGGTGGGGAAGCCGCCGGTCGGCTGGTATACCGGCCGCATCAGCGAGCAGACGCGCCGCCTCGTCGCCGAACACGGAGGCTTTCTCTACGACAGCGATGCCTATGACGACGACCTGCCTTATTACGTCACGGTCGCCGGCAAGCCGCTGCTGATCATTCCCTACACGCTCGACAACAACGACATGAAATTCGCGGTGCCGCCCGGCTTCGCCTCCAATGACGGGTTCGAGCAGCACCTGCGCGATGCCTTCGACCTGCTGCGGCAGGAAGGCCAGACCGCGCCCAAGATGATGAGCGTCGGCCTGCATTGCCGCCTGGTGGGCCGCCCCGCGCGCGCCGCCGCGCTGGCCCGCTTCCTGGACCACGTGAAATCCTGCCCGGATGTCTGGGTGACGACGCGGGAGGAGATCGCCCGCCACTGGCTGAAGGTGCATCCGCCGAAATGAGGATCACCGAGCTCCGCATCTCCATCGTCCAGACCGCGCGGCTGCACCCCGTGGTGGTGGAGATCCGCACCAGCGAGGGCATCACCGGCATCGGCGAGGCCGGCATCGCCTATGGCCTGGGCGCCACCGCCGCCGCCGGCATGCTGCGCGATATCGGGGAGCGGATGCTGATCGGCGCCGATCCCTTCCGCATCGAGGCACTGTGGTCGGAGATGTATGATCACACCTTCTGGGCCAAGGGCGGCGGGCCGATCGTCTTTGCCGCCATCTCCGCCATCGAGCAGGCGCTCTGGGACATCAAGGGCCGCGCGCTGGGCGTGCCGGTCTATGAGCTGCTGGGCGGCAGGATACGCGACGACGTGCGCCTCTACCACAATGGCTGGGGCCAGCCGCACCGGGAGGTCGCGCCCTTCGTGCAGGCCGCCGAGAAGGCGGTGGCGGAAGGCTATGACGCGCTGAAATTCTATCCCTTCGCCTATCGGGAAGCGCATCCGCAGGCGACCTCCCGCCATCCGTCCCGCCGCGACCTGCCGCGGGAGGCGCTGACGCTGGCCTATGAGAAAGTGAAGGCGCTGCGCGGCGCGGTGGGGCCGGATGTCGATATCCTGCTGGACCTCAGCGGCGGGCTGACCACGGACGAGACGATCCGCTTCTGCCGGAAGATCGAGGAATTCGACATCTTTTTCGTCGAGGAACCCTGCGACCCCTTCGACACCGGCACGCTGAAAAAGATCAGCGACAGCATCCGCATGCCCGTCGCGGCCGGGGAGCGGCTCTACACCCGATACGGCTTCAAGCCGGTGCTGGAAGCGCGGGCGGTGGACATCATCCAGCCCGACCTGGGCCTGACCGGCGGCATCATGGAGGGCAAGAAGATCGCCGCCATGGCCGAGGCCTATGGCATGCGGGTGCAGCCGCATGTCTGCGGCAGCCCGCTGGCCACGGCGGTGGCGCTGCAATTCGCCGCCTGCATCCCGAACTTCGCCATCCAGGAAATCTACCCGATGTGGCAGGAGATGGAGGGATACGTGGAAATCACCGACGACCCGCCGGAAGGCCGCATCCAGGGCGGGCGCGTCTCCATCCCGGACCGCCCCGGCCTGGGCATGGAGCTGCGGCAGGAAGTGATGGCGCCCTTCCTCTGGGCCACGGTGGGCGGCAATAGCCAGGTGGGCTACGAGAAGGCGCTGGAGGGGCGCTAGCTGCGCCCCAGCGCCCGCGCCAGGGCCGCGCGGAAGCGGTCGCAATCGGCTTCCTCGGCCCAGACATGCGGGCTGACGCGCAGCACCCCCAGCCGGTCGCTGGCATAAACCCCCGCCGCCGCCAGCGCCTCGATCAGCCCGGGCGGCATGCCGCCGGGAATGCGCAGGCCCAGGATATGTGGTGCCCGCAGCGCCCGTGGCAGCGCCGGGATGCCGAGCGCCATGGCATCCTCTGCAAGCCGGTCCGTCAGGCTGCGCAGCCGCGCTTCCACCGCCGCCGTGCCCCAGGATGCCACCAGTTCCAGCCCCGTCGCCGCCATGGGCAGGGCGATGGGGTCGTTGCGCTCGCCCTTGTCGTAGCGGCGGGCGCCGGGGGCGAACTGGCCGCCGGGGCGGTTCACCTGATTCTCCTCCAGCGGCAGGCCGGACTGGCGGTGCGGCGCGGCATAGAGGAAGGCGAGGCTATAGGGGCCTAGCACCCATTTATAGGTCGGGAAGGCCAGGAAATCCGGCTGCCAGCGGGCCACGTCCACCGGCATGGCGCCCACCGCCTGGGTGGCATCCACCACCAGCGCCGCCCCGGCGGCATGCACGGCGGGGGCGATGCGGTCCAGGTCGATCACCGCGCCGTCCGACCAGTGCAGCGGCGTCAGGCAGGCCACCGCCAGCGGCGGCGCGCCGGGGCGGGCGATGGCTTCCAGCACCGCGCGGGTCCAGTCGCCATCCGCCGGCCGGGGCACCACATCGGCCACCGCACCCGCCTTGGCCGCCAGCCGGTCCCAGACCAGGCTGACGGAGGGGAATTCATCCTGCACCCGCAGCATCCGGCTGCCGGCGGGCAGGGGCAGGGGCAGGTTACGCGCCGCCGTGCCGATGCCGTGGCTGACGGCGCTGACAATGGCGACATCCTCCACGCTGGCGCCGATCAACCCGGCGGCGGCGGCGCGGGCGCGCTCGGCCCAGTCGTTCTCGCGGCTGCGCGGGCTGGCCCAGGGCTGGCTCTTGGTCAGCACGCCGGCCTCGCCGGCGGCGCGGACGCTGCGGGGCAGGGGGGAATAGGCGGCGCCGTCCAGGTAGGCGACGTTCGCCGGAATATCGAAGAGGTGGCGTTGGCTGGGCAGGGTCATGAGTCGCAGCAGAGACCATCGTTCCGCTTTGGTCCAGATTATCATCTGGGGCGAATGGGGGTTGCGGAGGCTGAAAGCGCTCACTATCGTCGCTTGCATGTTCGCCACCGCGCGCCATAACCCGCTGCTGGACGGCCTCGCCGCTGCCGCGGACCTGCGCGCCCTTTCTGGCCTCCGCCTCCTTCGACTTAGCCGCCCCTGGGCGTGACGCCCGGCTGACCTGCCGGCATCGCTCAGGGGACCCCTCCCCAAGGGGACAGCGGGGCCATGGGCTCCGGCGCTGCACGGCTCGTCACACGAAGGACACGTATCATGGCCATCAACCACCCCAGCTTCGGCACCATTGCCGACAACCGCGTCATCGTCTTCGACACCACGCTGCGCGACGGTGAGCAGTCCCCCGGCTTCTCCATGAACCTGGAGGAGAAGCTGCGGATGGCCGAGGCCCTGGCCGAGCTGGGCGTCGATGTCATGGAAGCCGGCTTCCCCATCGCCAGCCAGGGCGATTTCGAGAGCGTGCAGTCCATCGCGCAGCGCTTCGCCAAGGGTGGTCCGGTGGTCTGCGGCCTGTCCCGCTCCGCGCCCGGCGACATCCTGCGCGCCGTGGAGGCCGTGAAGCCCGCCGCGCGTCAGCGCATCCACACCTTCATCTCCACCTCCGACCTGCATATGCGCGTCAAGCTGCGCATGACGCCGGAGGCGGTGCTGGAAGCCGTCACCAATTCCGTCAGCCTGGCGCGCAACCACGTGGCCGACGTGGAATGGTCCGCCGAGGACGGCAGCCGCACCGACCCGGACTTCCTGTGCCGCTGCGTCGAGGCCGCCATCAAGGCCGGCGCCACCACCATCAACATCCCGGATACCGTCGGCTACGCGGTGCCGGAGGATATCGCCCGCATCTTCTCCATGCTGCGGGAGCGCGTGCCGGGCGCCGATGGCGTGATCTTCTCCGCCCATAACCACGACGACCTGGGCCTGGCCGTCGCCAATACCATCGCGGCGCTGCATGCCGGCGCGCGGCAGGTGGAGGCCACCATCAACGGCATCGGCGAGCGCGCGGGCAACGCGGCGCTGGAAGAGGTCGCGATGGCGCTGCGTACGCGCCAGGACGTCATTCCCTTCTCCACCGGCATCGTGACGCAGAACATCCTGCGCACCAGCCGCCTGCTGGCCACCATCACCTCCTTCGACGTGCAGCCGAACAAGGCCATCGTCGGCCGCAACGCCTTCGCGCATGAGAGCGGCATCCACCAGGATGGCGTGCTGAAGGACAAGGCGACCTACGAGATCATGACGCCGGAGAGCGTCGGCTGGACCACCAACTCCCTGGTGATGGGCAAGCATTCCGGCCGCGCGGCCTTCCGCGACAAGCTGTCGATGCTGGGCTACACGCTGGGCGACAACCAGCTGAACGACGCCTTCCGCCGCTTCAAGGACCTGGCCGACCGCAAGAAGGTTGTCTACGACGAGGACATCGTCGCCCTGGTGGATGACGAGGTGGTCCGCATCAAGGACCGCGTGAAGCTGCTGGCCCTGACGGTGGCCACCGGCATGGGCACCCGCCCCACCGCCAGCCTGGTGCTGGAAGTGGATGGCGAGCGCTGCGACGCCGTGGCCGGCGGCGACGGCGCCGTGGACGCCACCTTCAACGCACTGCAGCAGGTGGTGCCGCACAAGGCGGAACTGAAGCTCTACGCCGTGCAGTCCGTCACCGGCGGCACCGATGCCCAGGCGCGCGTGACCGTGCGGCTGGAGGAGGAAGGCAAGCTGGTGGACGGCCAGGGCGCCGATACCGACACCATCGTGGCTTCCGCCCGCGCCTATGTGCATGCGCTGAACAAGCTGCTGGCCAAGCGCGTGCGCACCGCGCCGCCGGAGATCCTGGCCCCTGCCCAGGCTGGCTGAGGCCAGCCCAGGGCCATGAAAAACGGCCGGTCCCGATGGGGCCGGCCGTTTCTCGTTTCAGACGGCCGCCCGGGGGCGGCCAGTCCGGCTCAGCGCCAGGCGGGGCGGCCGAGGTTGACGGTGTTGGGGCTGGTGGCGGCGCCACCCAGGGCACCCGCCGCGCCGCCGATCAGCGCACCCGTGCCGGCATTGCCGGACAGCGAGCCAACCGCCGCGCCAGCGCCCGCGCCCAGCAGGCCGCCGGAAGCCGCGCGGTCACCGGTTGAGTAGCCGCAGGCGCCCAGGCTCAGGCCAGCAAGGGCGAGCAGGGCGAGAGAAGACTTGCGCATGGGCGTGAATCCTGAAGCTGTTGCAATCTACGCTTCGGAAACGCAGGCTTGGGCACTGGGTTGCATTGCACTCATAGATTGCAGCTTGAGCCCGGGCGCGCGGGCGGGTAATCCACGGCGCCTTTTCCGCGTTGTCACGCGGCTTTTTCTCCCGGAAGGTTCGCAGCATGTTCTCTCGCCTGTTCGGCTTCCTTTCGGCCGACATGGCCATCGACCTCGGCACGGCCAATACGCTGGTCTATGTGAAGGGGCGAGGCATCGTGCTGAACGAGCCCTCTGTGGTCGCCATCGCCGATATCCGCGGCCGCAAGCAGGTGCTGGCGGTGGGTGAGGAAGCCAAGCAGATGCTGGGCCGCACGCCCGGCAACATCGCGGCCATCCGCCCGCTGCGGGACGGTGTCATCGCCGATTTCGAGGTGGCGGAGGAAATGATCAAGCATTTCATCCGCAAGGTGCACAACCGCCGCTCCTTCGCCTCGCCGATGATCATTGTCTGCGTGCCCTCCGGCTCCACCGCCGTCGAGCGCCGCGCGATCCAGGAAAGCGCCGAGAGCGCCGGTGCCCGCAAGGTGCTGCTGATCGAGGAGCCGATGGCGGCCGCGATCGGCGCCGGCCTGCCGGTGACCGAGCCCTCCGGCTCCATGATCGTTGATATCGGGGGTGGCACGACCGAGGTGGCCGTCATCTCGCTCGGCGGCATTGTTTATGCCCGCAGCGTGCGAGTCGGCGGCGACAAGCTGGACGAGGCGATCATTTCTTACATTCGCCGCCAGTTCAATCTGCTGATCGGCGAGAGCACCGCCGAGCGGATCAAGATGGAGATCGGCGCCGCCGCGCTGCCGGACTGGAACGAGGAAGGCCCGGTCACCGAGGTGCGTGGCCGCGACCTGATGAACGGCGTGCCGCGCGAGGTGATCGTCAGCCAGCGGCAGATCGCCGAATCCCTGGCCGAGCCGGTGTCGCAGATCGTCGAGGCCGTGAAGGTGGCTTTGGAGAACACGCCGCCGGAACTCGCCGCCGATATCGTGGACAAGGGCATCGTGCTGACCGGCGGCGGCGCGCTGCTGCAGCGGCTGGACCAGGTGCTGCGGGAGGCCACGGGCCTGCCGGTCTCGGTGGCCGAGGATGCGTTGGCCTGCGTCGCGCTGGGCACTGGGCGCGCGCTGGATGAGATGAAGCGGCTTCGCCACGTCCTCTCCTCCATGTATTAAAAAAGCTGGGGCTCAGACTGCGGGGCCCCTGACGAATCGCTATTCTGGACGTTCTTCCGACATCCTGCCCTGAGGAAGTCCGCGCTTGATCCGTCTCAGCATTCCGCTGCGCCAGGCTCTGTCGCGTTTGTCCTTGCCAGTGCTGGTGGCCCTTGCCTTCGGCACCATGCTGATCGGCAAGGCGGACACGCTGCTGGTGGACCGCGCGCGGATGGCCCTGGCCGATACCCTGGCCCCCATCTATGCCGTGGTGGCCGAGCCGGTGAACGCCCTGCGCAACGGGGTGCAGGAGGCCCGCATGCTCTGGGCAATGCGGGAAGAGAATGCGCGGCTGCGGGAGGAGAACGACCGCCTGCACCGCTGGCAGGCCGCCGCCCTGTCCCTGGAAGCCGAGAACACCCTGCTGCGGCGCCAGCTCAGCGTCATTCCCGAGGCGCCCTGGAGCCTGCGCACCGCCCGCGTGGTGGCCGATGCCGGCGGCACCTATGCCCGCGCCGTGCTGCTGGCGCTGGCGCCGGGCGTCGAGATCCGCAAGGGCCAGGTGGCGCTGGATGAGCGCGGCCTGGCCGGGCGCGTGACGGAGGTGGGCAGCCGCTCCGCCCGCGTGCTGCTGGTGACCGACATGAACAGCCGCATCCCCGTGACGCTGGAGGGCAGCCGGGCGCGCGCCATCATGGCCGGCACCAATGGTGACCACCCGCGCCTGCAGCACTGGCCCGAGGGCACCCGTCCCAAGGAAGGCGAGCGCGTGGTGACCAGCGCCGAAGCCTCCGTCTTCCCCGCCGGCCTGCCGGTGGGCGTGGTGCGCTGGACCGAGGGCGGCACGGCGGAGGTGGAACTCTTCGCGCGGCTGGACCGGCTGGACATGCTGCGCATCTTCGACTTCGGCCTGACCGGCATCCTGCCGCCGGAATCCGTGGCCCGCCCCGAGCCGCGCGGGAAGCGCTGAAAAGCCCATGGCCATCAAAGGACGGCGTGAGCCTGCCCCCGGCCTGCTGAGCCGGCTGGATGCGCTGGCGCGCGCCGCTTTCCCGGCCGGCAGCACGGCGCTGATGATGGTGGCCTCGGCGGCGCCGGTGGGCCTGCCCTCGGCCCTGCCGGCGGTGGCGCTAGCCTGTGTCTTCTTCTGGTCGCTGTTCCGCCCGGCCGCCATGTCGCCGCCGATCTGCTTTGCCATCGGGCTGTTGCAGGACCTGCTGGGCTTCGCGCCGCTGGGCATCGGCATCCTGACGATGCTGGTGGTGCATGGCCTCGCGCTGCGGCTGCGGCGCCCGCTGGCGCGGCAATCCTTCCTGACCGTCTGGCTGGCCTTCGCCGGCTTCGCCGCCGGCGCGGCGCTGCTGGGCTATGTGTTGCAGGCGGCATTGAATGCTCGCCTGCCGCCGGTGATGCCCGGCGTGGTGTCCTGGGCGCTCAGCACGGGCTTCTACCCCGCGATCGCCGCATTGCTGACGCGCTTGCACAAGGCCATGCAGCGGGCCGAGGATCTGGCCTGAGATGAGCAAGAGAGAGGAAGAACGGCGCCGCAGCGTCTTCACGCGGCGGGCGCTGATGCTGGGGGCGGGCCAGGCGGGCCTGCTCGGCTTCCTCGGCTACCGCCTGCAGAAACTGCAGCTTGAGCAGGGGGAGCGCTATGCGACGCTCGCCGATGAGAACCGCATCTCCGCCCGGCTGATTGCCCCGCCGCGCGGCCGGGTGCTGGACCGGCAGAACCGCGTCATCGCCGCCAACGACCTGAACTGGCGCGCGCTGCTGACGGCGGAGCAGACCCAGGACGTGAATGCCACGCTGGAGACCTTCAACGCCCTCATTCCCCTGACGGAGCAGGAGCGGGCGCGGATCGAGCGCGAGGTGCGCCGCCGCCGCCGCTTCGTGCCCGTGACGGTGCGGGAGTTCCTGAGCTGGGAGGAGATGGCGCGGATCGAGGTCAATTCCCCCGACCTGCCAGGCATCAGCGTCGATGTCGGCACCACGCGGCAATATCCCTGGGCGGACCATCTGGCGCATGTGGTCGGCTATGTCGCCCCGCCGGCCGAGGCCGACATGGACGGCGACCCGCTGCTGGAGCTGCCGGGCATCCGCGTCGGGCGTTCCGGCATCGAGAAGTTCCACGACAAGCTGCTGCGCGGCAATGCCGGCACGGTGCAGTTCGAGGTCAATGCGGTGGGCCGCGTGATCCGGGAACTGGACCGGCGGGAGGGCGCGCGGGGCCAGGATGTCGGCATCTCGATCGATGCCGAGTTGCAGAAGGTGGTGCGCGACAAGATCGAGGAAGGCACCAGCGTGGTCGTCATGGACGCCCGCAATGGCGAAGTGCTGGCCCTGGCCAGCCAGCCCTCCTTCGACCCCAACCTGTTCTCCTCCGGCATCTCGGCGGCGCAGTGGAAGGAATGGACGCGCAGCCGTTCCACGCCGCTGATCAACAAGGCCACCAACGGCCTCTATGCCCCGGGCTCCACCTTCAAGATGGTGGTGGGGCTGGCGGCGCTGGAGGCCAAGACCGTCACGGCGACGGAGCGCATCTATTGCCCCGGCCATTACGACCTGGGCGACACGCGCTTCCACTGCTGGCGCCGCTTCGGCCATGGCAGCCTGGATATGCGCGGGGCCATCAAGCATTCCTGCGACGTGTATTTCTATGAGATCGCCAAGCGCACTGGCATCGACAAGATCACCGCCATGGCCAAGCGCTTCGGCATGGGCGTGCCGCTGGATATCGAGCTGCCCGGCACCCGCAGCGGCTTCTCCCCCACGCGGGACTGGCGCATCAAGCAGGGCAAGCCCTGGAACCTGGGCGATACCGTGGTGCATGGCATCGGCCAGGGCTTCTACCAGTTCACGCCGCTCTCGCTCGCCACCATGACGGCGCGGCTGGCCACCGGCCGCGCGGTGCAGCCGCACCTAATGCGCAGCATCAACGGCAAGCCCACCCGTGGCATCAAGCCCGAGGACTGGCCCGAGCTAGGCATCCCGGAGCGCGACCTGAAGCTGATGCGCGAGGGCATGTGGGCGGTGGTGAACGAGCCCGGCGCCACCGGTGCCAATGGCAAGCTGCCGGCTTCGGTGGGCGTGCTGGCGGGCAAGACCGGCTCGGTGCAGGTGCGCCGCGTCTCGCGGGAGCAGCGCGAGCGCGGCTTCCGGGTGGAGAACATGCCGCGCGAATGGCGCCCGCATGCGCTGTTCGTCGCCTTCGCGCCCTACGATAATCCGCAATATGCCGTCTCGGTGGTGGTGGAGCACGGCACGGCGGGCGGCGCCGCCGCCGCGCCCCTGGCGCGGGAGGTGATGGTGGAAGTGCTGAACCGTTTCCGGGGCGGCAATGCCCCTCCCAGCCCCAGTGCTGAGGCCGACCCCGCATCCCAACTGGCAGAGGCCCAGCGGCCCCCCGGAAACCCCCGCCGATGATGTCCCGCGCGATTTTCGAGCGCCGCCTGCTGACCCGCGACCGCGGCGCCGGCATCCTGGAGAAGCTCTGGCTGATTCCCTGGAGCTTCGTGCTGCTGCTCTGCGCCATCGCGGCTGTGGGCTATGTGGCGCTTTACTCGGCGGGCGGCGGCGCGCCGGAGCCTTATGCCAGCAAGCACGCGCTGCGCTTCGCCTTCGGGCTGGTGATGATGCTCTCCATCGCCATGATCGATATCCGCGTCATCGCGAAGCTCTCCTGGCTCGGCTATGCCGGGGGCGTCGCGCTGCTGGTGCTGGTGGCGCTGCACGGGCAGGTCGGCAAGGGCGCGCAACGCTGGATCGAAATCGGCCCGATCCAGTTGCAGCCTTCGGAGTTGATGAAGATCATGCTGGTGCTGGGCCTCGCCGCCTGGTTCCACCGCGCGAGTTGGGAGAAGGTGGGCAACCCGCTCTTCCTGATCCCGCCGGTCATCGCCGCGCTGGTGCCGGTGGGCATGATCCTGAAGCAGCCCAATCTCGGCACCGGCATGATCACGCTGATGGTGGGCGGCGCGGTCTTCTGGGCCGCCGGCGTGCGCTGGTGGAAATTCGCCGCCATCCTGGCCGCGGCGGGCGTTGCGGCGCCGATTGCCTACGAGCACCTGCACGACTACCAGCGCGCCCGCATCACCACCTTCCTGGACCCGGAAAGTGACCCGCTGGGCGCTGGCTACAACATCATCCAGTCCAAGATCGCGCTGGGCTCCGGCGGCTTGTGGGGCAAGGGCTTCCTGCAGGGGACGCAGGGGCACCTGAACTTCCTGCCGGAAAAGCAGACGGACTTCATCTTCACCATGATCTCGGAGGAATTCGGGCTGGTGGGGGCGCTGGCGACGCTGCTGCTGCTGGCGCTGGTGGTGGCCTTCGCGCTGATGGTGGCCATCTGCTGCCACCACCAGTACGGGCGGCTGGTGGCCGTGGGCCTGGGCGTGAACTTCTTCCTCTATGTCTTCGTGAACATCGCCATGGTGACGGGCAGCATCCCGGTGGGCGGCGTGCCGCTGCCGCTGATCAGCCACGGCGGCTCCGCCATGCTGACCACCATGCTGGGCTGCGGGCTGCTGATGTCGGTCTATGTGCATCGCGATGCAGAATTTGGCGCGGCACGTGATTAGGGGGGTTGCCAATCCCGCCAGAGGCGTTAAAAGCCCCCTCCACCGACGGGGCGCCTCAAACGCCCTGAAGGAAAAAGAGATGGGCGCTTAGCTCAGTTGGTAGAGCAGCTGACTCTTAATCAGTAGGTCCACGGTTCGAGCCCGTGAGCGCCCACCATCTCTTCCCTTTTTAATCAGTCGGTTACGAGACGCCCCGCGAAGGGGCGTTTTGCATTTCAGGACTGTTTGCAACACCCTGTTGCTTACGTCAGCGGCGTTTTTTCGCCAGCACGACAACCCGGTCACCTCCGTCCTCCCATTTCTCGATGCCGCCCAAAGCCACCTCGCCGCGGCGGGGCAGGTAGGTATCCAGGATCTTCTGCGCCTGGTCGATCGAGTGGCCCGACAGAGCCGCGATCTGAGGCGTGGTCGCCCCAGCGATGGCCAGTTGCACCATGCCTGTGCGACGCAGGTCGCGCCGCTGCAGGTCGGCCAGCATCTGCGCCCGGACGTGCTTCTTGGCCGCCTCACGCTCCTTTGGCCGGCTCCTGGGCGGCAGGCCGCCGCGTGCCACGATGGCGGCCCTTGCCAAGCGCCAGTTGGCCAGCCGCCGCACCCGATCCCAGGCACGGGCGAAGTTCCGATAGCTCCATGGCTTCCCGCGCGGGCTGCTGACCAGCAGCATGGTCCCACCGCTGTTCGGGGCCACCAGCTCGGCGGACAGCCTCTCATGACACGGCACGTCCACCAGGGCGCCGGTCTTGGCCTGCCGCAGCCTGATCCAGATCCGCCCATCCCGCTCAAAGACCATCGGCCGCGCCATGGTCAGCACGTCGCTCGGCCGCTGCACCGTATAGAGGAGCAGGGCGAAGGCGCGACGCAGTGCCGGATAGTCCCTGGCAGCCTCCATGAAGGCGTCGATCCGGTGCTGATCCCAGATCTGGTCTCGGGCCCGGGTCTCGTACAGCGAGGGCCGGTCGGCCGGGTTCTTCGTGAGCCCCGGCATCTCCAAATCATGGATGCCGAAGTTCATCAGGAGCCGCAGGGTCCGCAGCAGGGCGTTACCCTGCCAGGGTCGGTCCTGATACTGGGCATGCAGGGCGCGGACCACCTTCCGAGTGATGCCAGTCACCGGGATGGCCTCCCACATGCCCCGCATCAGCTCGATGTGCTTCCGGTAGTCGCGCTTGGTCTTCTCCGCCTTCCGGACGAACCGGGGGTCGGACAGATAGAAGGCGCACAGCTCTCCGAAGCTGCCGGAGGGCGGGCCGGCCTTCACCTCTTCGGCATCCATGGAGGCGGCACGCTCCAAGGCGGCCTCCTTGGTCCAGCCGTCCCGGCTCTTGCCAATCAGCAGACCGCTCTTGCGGTGATACCAGGTGAATTCGACCGTGCCGTCAGGCCGGCGTCGGCTGACGGTGTTTAGGCCGGTTGCGGGGCGGGGCATTCTGAAGACCTCGAAGGGCTGCGGCTTCGGCCGTCAGCTTAGGCTGGGTGTGGAGCGGCGGTGGCGGGCTCGCGTCGGCCGCCAGGGCTCGGATCGGAGCCGGGGCGCTGAAGGCGGGTTCCGGCTCGGGGGAAGGGGAGGGTAGGATGCCAGCCGCCTGGTCGGCATAGGTGTCCAGCACCTTCCGGTCCCAGGTCAGGCGTGCGCCCTTGCTGCCGCGGCGGCGGGCGGCCGGCCACATGCCGGATGCCACCTCATCGTCGAAGGTGTCGGCCGACACACCCAGGTAGGCGGCGGCCTCCTCCCGCGAGAGGTAGCGAGGCTCCATGCCCGCCGGCAGCAGGAAGCGACGGGTCGGCTCACGGGCTGGCATCTCTGCCCTCCAGGCGCTCACGATCCTGCCGCGCGCGCTCGGCAGCCATGATCGTCCTGCTGTGCCTGTAGAAGAGGCGGGCCCATCCGAGGCGGGCGGCGACCTTATCCAAGCACCACCAGGCACTGGCGGCGAACAGGGTCAGGCCGCCGACACACATCAGGCCGTACCCCATTCCAAGAGCGAGATAGTGGATGGCGACCTCGATCTGCAGCATCAACCGGGCCTCCTCTCGGCCGGCGGCATGGCGGGCTTCATCGCCGCCCCATCCAGCGCGCCCTGATAGGAGCCGGCGCGCACCGTCTCGACGAGATGCCGGATGTGCTTGCCCTTGGTCACGCCGCACTGGGTGAAGGCATCCACAATGGTCAGCCCGAAGTCGTGGACGCAGCGGCGGATGTCTTCCGGCATGGCGTCGATGCGCTCCATCCGCCGGACCCGCTTGGCTTGGTCGATCTGGTGCATCATCCCCTCCCGCTGCGGATGGCGGCGAGGGCCCTGCGCAGCCGGTCGAAGGCCGTGCGGTCCCGGTCATTCCAGCAGGACCTGCCAAAAATCCCCTCGTAAGCTGCCAAGGCGCCTTCTGAGGCTTCGCGCAGTTCGCCCGTGGGGTCCTTCGGCCCCGGATCGGAGGTCAGAAGGCCGGCGCGTTCGGCGGCGAGGAAGACTTCCAGCACTGCGCACGTCGGCTCTTGATTGCATCGGGTCTCCCAGATGTTGGGGAACTCAGTCCTCAGCTTCTCCAGCGCAGCCTTGAGATCGGCCAGGGCGGAGGTGGTGCTCTGGGTGATCCCCTCTGAGGCCAAATCGGGGTCTACGGCGTTGATATCGCTGGCAGAAAGGGTGATCCCCTCGCCATTTCCGCCGTTTTCAAATCCTATGTAATCCTGGGAATTTCCCAGGTTTACACCCGCCAGCAGCCCCAGATCCTCCCCGGCCCGGAAGAGCTTGATGATCGGGAACTGCTCCTGCGGCCAGCCATGGCTCTCGTGGCGCTGAGCCCAGAGCCACGAGTAGGCTTCGCGCAGATCCTGGAGAGCTTCCTCCAGGGCAACGAGGTCAATAGATGTCACGGAGTTCTCGCTCATGCCGGCACCTCCGCCCGCAGTTCGCCAGCCCAGGAAAGGGCGCTGGTACCAATGCTCCGCCGCTTCCTCTCCAGCCGCTTGAGGGGCGGCCTAGCAAGGCGGCGCCACGTTTCCTCGAAGCGGTCGCCATCCATCGAGCCCGCAGCGGCAACCACCCTGGCCATGGTGTTGATGCCAGGCCATTCGACTTCCACCAGTTCCCAGGCGGCTTCCCACAGCTTCGTTAGAACCTCGGCAGGCTCGCCCGGCGTATGGCGCATCAGGAAACGCAGGCGGAGCGCGACATCGTCGATGTCGCCGCCCTCCAGCGATGGCGCGTCCAGCCCCAGGATCTCCTTTATGCCGGCGCGCCGAGCCAGATAGCCGTCCAGCCCATTCTGGCGGGCGTGGCGCATCTCTGCGATGGGTCCAGCCAGTGTTTCGATGATGTCGAAGCGCACGGCGCGAAGCAGCGGGGCCGCGGGCGGAAGAAGATCGGCGTACTGGATCGGCACGCGCGCATTCATCTGCACACGCCCTATCCAGTCTTGCTCTGGCAGCACTGACACCGATCGGACAACCGGCCATCCGAGCCCCAACATGTCGTTGAGCACCAGACGAGCAATGGCATGGCCGCACTCATGAGCTGCCACGGCGCGGACTGAGGGGCGGCGGGTCTTGCTGATCGCGTTCATGCCGCCCTCCGCGCTCGGGTATGGACCGCAGCCGGCCTCGCGTCACGCGCCATCGTCAGCGGCTGCAGGCTGGCCTCATCAGGCTCTGCCTCGCCGTCGTGGTCCGGCTCCATATCCGGATCGCCATCCATGGCGTCGAGCCGGGCAATCAGGCGCTCGATCATCTCCTCGATAGCTCTGCGGCTTCCAGGAAGAAGGGCTGCCGCAGCGGCGGCAGGCAGGGCTTGCCGCTTCTTCTCTGCGTTCACGGCCGGTGCTCCTGGCTAGAGTGATGCGGCGGGCCCGGGCGGCGAGGGGGTGGTGGAGAGGGAGAGGCCGGCGGTGCAGACGCCTCCAACATCTTGTCCTCGATCTCTGCCAGGACGCGGGCGAGGACAGAGCTGATGTGCTCCATCACGGTAACTCTCGCGGATCGAGGAGACCCTGGACCGCGAGGAGGTCGCCGAGGTCACGCAGCAGCATCGCAAGCAGGCGCCGGGACTCGTACTCTCCCGGATCGGAGGCGCGCTTCGCTGGCGCCAACTCTTCATCATAGAGCATCAGGGAGCGGTAGCGGGCCGCGATACCGGCCCAGGACTGCGCCTGCTTCTTTGACATGCGGTTCAGCACGGAGCCTTGGCGACGCTGAACGGCCTTGATCTGGCTCTCACGCACCTTGTCGCCCTCGGGACCCGACTCACCTCCCATCAGGTCAAGGAACCGCCTCTCGAGCGCGTCAAACCGGGCGTGATCAGCAAGGAGGTCGGCATCGTCTGACTCGGCCGCAGCATCGTACGCGGCATCTTGAGCCTTCGAGCGGTCCCACACGGCACCCGCGGCAGCTCGCAGCAATCGCGCCTGGTCCTTCAGGGACGCCGCGATGAAGGTGAGTGCTGGCGAGCGGTCGTTGGCGCCGAAGAAGGTCTGCAAGTAGCCGATGGCCGATGCTGCACCGTCCAGCCGGTCCGCGCTGTCTCTCGAGATCAAAAGCAATGCCCGGTCTTCGGAGACTACGTTCCAGATCTCAGGAGTGTCGTGACCCGCAGGACGGGCCGCTCGGACAATCTCCAGGTTGGTGAGCCGATCGGGGGAGCCCGCCGGCAGTACACTGCCTGGCGACGCGGCCCTGGTGGCGACCGGCGGCGGCGCGGTGAAAGCCTTGGCCTTCAGCTGAGTGCGCGTGCTCATGCGAGACGCTCCATGCGGCGTGTGAAGAGGGCGGCCACGCGCGTCAGCCGGACCGCCAGGCTGGGCTGCGGGGCGGGAAGGGTGGAGACACGGCGCTGGGCCGCAGCGGCAAGGGACTGCCAGTACTGCGCCTCCAGCCGGTCACCGCGATCTGCGGCTTCGATCGCGCGGGTCAGACAGCGCGAGACCGCCGCGCGGGCAGAGAAGGGAGCGGAGATCACGAAGCGTCTCCTTCGATGAGGGGGAGGATGGAGGCAGCCCACTTGAGCTGCCGAACGGGGGTGCCATTCCCATGGTGCTTGCCCGTATCGAGCCAGACGGCATGCGGTTCACCCGCGGCGGTTGGCTGCCAGTACTGCTGGCCCTTGGCGGCGCGGTGGCTGGTTTGCAGCCCACGCTGGGCGAGGAGCTTGTTGACCACGACAGCAGACTTGCCGCCGAGGCGCGCGCCCAGGTCGGAGGGTGTCAGCGCCGCCTCCTGCTGGGGAGCGACGAGGTGCCTGATGGCCAGGGCTTCCAACGGGTCCACGCCGGTGACGGCCTTGGTGGCCCGGCCGGCAGACAAGGACGCCTGGTTACGGTCGAGACCAGCCAGACGGGCAATGCCGTGGTAGGCGCGGAAGGTGGCCGCGACCTCCTTGACGGGAGGGACACGAGACGGAGCGGGGGCAACGCTGCCCGCCCGAAGCTGAGCCTCCATCGCGTTGAAGCGCTTGATGAAGGCTTCCTTGAACGCGCCGGCGGTCGCTCCGGTGAAGCCCATGGCCAGGAAGGTGAAGCCATCCCGCGTCATGGAGACATGGGACAGGCTCTCGCCTGTTAAGTCATTGATCTTGAACGGCTGAAAATTGCGCCGGCGGAAGTCGTCGCTGACGTGCAGGTTCTGGATCGCCTGCAGGACGTTCTTGTGTGCCTTGCTGAAGAAGTCAGCGACGTCACGGCTGTCGGCTCGCGCCTGACCGTCCACGATGGTGACGATCGGCGCGAGGAAGGAATTCTCCTGCGGTGCGAGCAGCCGTGGGGCCGCGACCAGCAGGTCGGGAGAGTTGGAATTGGAACGCACGATGGGGTGCCTCCGTGGGGTACGGAGGCCACAATTAACGGATTAACCGGTGACGTCAACCGAAAAACCGGTTAATCCGGTTTATCTGACCGGTCGATGCCGGTTTCGTCCATGTCGTCGTCTTCGTTGATAACCATGTCGCCCGTCGCGTCAGGGAACCTGGCGAAGGTCCGCTGGGCCGTGCGTAGCAGGGAAACGACCGCAGCAATCACCTCATCTGTCGGCTGGCCACCACTCATCATCATCGCCATTCGCCACGCAATCCTAGACATCGAGATGACCGCCGCCATCGAAATCCTGGTGTGAGGCATCTCCTCGGTAAGCATCGAGTGAACCTTCTCGGCGGTGCGGACGAATGCGCCATCGTATTTCTCCCCGTCTTGATAGACTGAGAGTTCATCGCCTTCGGCCATCTTGCTGCGATGTTCGAGGTCACGCTCGATGCTCTCTCGGCTAACACTCGTGGCCTTGGTCAGGAAATCGCGGTCTACCTGCAAAACTTCTGCTATCCGCTCGATCACGCGGAAGCCGGGTTCTGACCGACCCACCTCGTAATCAGCGATGGCCGACTGCGAAAGTCCTGCGGCTTTAGCCAGCGCCATTTGGGATAGTCCGGCGCGTTTCCGCGCCGCCACAAGGCGGTTTGCCCAAGATGGGCGGTCGGCGAAATGGACTTTGGTAGGGCGGCCACGGGTCATGGCACTAAATACCGCATTTGACGGTTGACGAATAACGGATATTACCGGTAGAAGATTTACCGGAATGACCGGTAAAAGCTCTCCCGTTAACCGGATTGTGGCCCTCTTCGGGGGGCAGTCCGCTATGGCTAAGTGTGTTGATTTTCGCTGAGACCTGACCCGGCGTTTTCATCGAGAAATGACCCGGCCAGGAATATGTCCTGCGGGCTGTGGCCGC
>NZ_RFLX01000021.1 GCF_003696345.1 Teichococcus wenyumeiae
AGGTCAGCCATGGCAGCACCTCCGACGCCATGGAATCACAGCAAGATCAAAGCTCAAGAGGCTCATTAATAGGTCCTGAGCCTGGATCACAGACTGCTTGGGCAGGCAGTTTATTCACCGGGAACCAACCGTGGCTTAAAATCGTAATCTTCCGTGCCTGCTTGAACTGTCCTGCCTTACGTGCGGCGTAGAGAGATCTTCTGGACCACCGCCATCCTCGCCATAGCCCTACTGATACCCAGGAGACGAGCAACCTCTTTGTAGAACGATCGAGATCTTGGTGCATAGCCAACACGATCTCGTCTGGCCGGAGCTACCTTCCGCGCATGAGGCTGGCGAGAGGAGCAGGCTCTGGAGGCCAACGGAACGCGGAACTTGGCTTTGAACGAGGCACGCGCTTGGCAAGCTCAGGCTGGTCCTGGTGATGCTTCATTCATCCCGTCTGCTGCTCCATCCCTCAACTCCGACTTCTGAAGCGCGAACACCGCCGTGTAGAGCGCCGGGTCTTTGACCTCGACCCCGAGCGCGGTAATAGCCTGCCCATGCCGTGACAGCGTTTGGCGGAGTGCCCCAGGGTCTGTCGCCTCAATCAGGAGAAGTCCGGGAAAGCTCCCATCCCCACCCCGCAGCGCTTTCTCGTTCGTCGGTGTGCCGGAACCTTTCTGGTCCACTTCGAGCAGCCGGGCGGCGCAGACCCGGTCTTCAGCCACCAGGGCTTCCAGCAGGGATTCCGCTCCGCCAGGCACCTGACCAAGGCGGAGCGGCAGGAGATGCGCGCCGCTCCCGATTCCGCGTATGGCCCTCACGGGTCCACCGCCGCGGGCAAAGTTCCGCAGCCTTGGCATGATGCGTTGCGACCACGGCGTCGGCGCGTTCAGCCTAGCCAGGTAGGCAGGGCTGGTCAGCACCTGGGGCTGCGCGAGATCGTAGAGGATCAGGTAGCGGCAGACCTCCGGCAGGGCGGCGCGGAACACCCGCGCCGCCTCGAAGCCGGGAATGCTGACCCGCTCGGTCGTATGTTCGCGTGTCAGCCAGTGCAGGTAGTCCGTCTCCTGCTCCGGCGTGACATCGCTCCAGATGGCAAGCATCGCATTGGCCATGGCGCTATTCCTGTCCTTTGCGCCGCCTATTCCATCTTGATGTTGCGGCGGCGGATCAGGTCGCCCCAGCGCCGGGCCTCCTCGGCCTGGTAGGGTGGGAAGGCCTCGGACGTGCCTGCGTAGATGTCGATCGAGGCCGCATCGAGCCGCGCCTTGACTTCTGGCATGGCAAGGATCTCGCGGGCGGATGCAGAGAGCTGCCGCACGATCTCGGATGGCGTGCCGGCCGGCGCAAAGAAGCCGAAATCGTTGGTGGCGCGGTAGCCGGTCAGCCCGCACTCGGCGAGGGTCGGCACCTGGGGGACCTGAGGGCTGCGCCCGACACTGGTGACTGCCAGCGCGCGCAACTCGCCCGATTGGATATAGGGAATGGCTGTCACGGTGTCGATGAAGCCGAGATTCGCCTCACGCGCGATGACCGCCTGCACCTGCAGCCCGCCGGAGCGATAGGCAACGTGCAGCATCTCCGTCCCCGACATGTCGAGCATCAGTTCGGGCGCGAGATGGGCGATGGTGCCCGCACCAGCCGAGGCGTAGGTGAGCTTTCCCGGCTGCGCCTTCGCCGCGGCGATCAGGTCGGCATAGGTCTTGATGTCGCTGGAGGAATGCACGCAGACGAACATGGCGTTGCCCGCCAGCAGGCTGATCGGCGCGAAACCCTTGTCGCTGTCGTAGGGCAGCTTCTCGAACAGGAACGGCGCGAGGGCGAAGGTGCCGGTGGGGGAGACGCCGAGGGTATAGCCGTCGGGCCGCGCGCGGGCCACGGCGCCATGGCCGAGCGTGCCGCTGCCCCCGGCACGATTCTCCACCACGAAGTTGCCGTTCAGCTTGGCCGAGAGGTGCTGCGCCAGCAGGCGGGCCACGAAATCGGTGGAGCCGCCCGGCGCGAAGGGCACGATGATCGTGACGGCCCGGTTCGGGTATCCCTGGGTCTGGGCCCGGGCTGCGCCTCCTCCGACGAACGGCAGCGCGCCGATGCCGCACAGGCCCATCAGCAGCCCGCGCCGGCGCACCAGCTGGCCGTTTGCATCCTCGTGCATCGTAGTCTCCCTGTCTTTGCTTGTTGTTTCTTGTTTGGCGCCGGGCGATGCCCTCAGCCGAGGAGGTCTTGCATGGAGCGGACGGCCGTCGCGTAGCCGCGGGCACCAAGCCCGGCGATGACAGCCGTCGCCACGCTGGAGACAAGCGAGCGGTGGTAGATCGCCTCCCGCCGGTGGATGTTCGAGATGTGCAGCTCGATGATCGGCCGGCCGAACATCTTCAGCGCATCGAGCACCGGAATGGAGGTGAAGGTCAGCCCGGCCGGGTTGATGACGATGCCGGCGGCGTCGCCGTCCGTCGCCTCATGGATCCACTCCACGAGCTGCCCTTCCCAGTTTGTCTGCCGGAAGACCACCGTGTCAGCCCCTGCGGCCTCGCGGCACATGGCCTCCACTTCGGCAAGCGTGGTGTGGCCGTAGATCTCGGGCTCGCGTTTGCCGAGCCGGTTCAGGTTCGGGCCGTTCAACACATGGATGATGCGGTTCACCGTGGGTGCTTCCCGGCTGGATTGAAACAGTGCACGGCGTTTCCTCCTCGTTCGGCCTCATCTCGGCGCAGAAACAAGTCAGAGTCAACCGATATTGATAGAATCATATGATGATGCAGGTAAAAGCAGCTATTTGACCCGAATGCGGCCCCGTGGGATGACCGACAGGCGACCGGAGCTGGAGGCGACATGGAAGACAGTTCGATTGGCGAGGCCGCCTACCGCCGCATTCGCTCGGACATCGTCTTCGGCCGACTGGCACCGGGCCAGCGGCTGGGCCTGGACAGGATGCGCGAGGCCTATGGTGCCAGTATCAGCACTCTGCGGGAGCTCCTGAGCCGCCTGGCCTCGGAAGACCTGGTGGTGGCGGAAGGTCAGCGCGGCTTTGAGGTGGCGCCTGTCTCGGCCGCGGACCTGAGGGAGGTCGCGGCACTTCGCTTGTTGCTCGAAACCCACGCGCTGGAGCAGTCCTTCGCGGCGGGGGAGCTGGACTGGGAAGGCGGCGTGGTGTCCGCGCACCACAAGCTCGCGGCGCTGGAGCGCAGCCTCCTGGCGGGTGAGCCAGCCGATGCGGCCCTCTGGAAGCGTTATGACTGGGAATTCCACCACGCCCTGATCGCCGCCTGCGGCTCCCGGACCCTCCTGAAGGCGCATGCCGCGGCCTACGACCGCTACCTGCGCTACCAGATGGTCGCGGTGGTGTTCCGTGGAGAAGTGGCGGCCGACGAGCACCGCAAGCTACTCGACGCTGCTCTGGCCCGGGACGCCGCCACGGCGCGGGAAGTGTTGCGCGGCCATATCGACGGCTGTGTCGCGCAGGTGCTGGACACGGGCGGGCTGGATGCCTTTGCCCCGGGATGTTCTCCTGCCAGGGCAGGGGCCAGCCCTCCGCAAGGCGCGGTGCCGAGGAGAACCTCCCGTCGCCGCGCCAGTTCAGCCTCGGGCTAGCGGCTCCGCATCGGCGGCTCTCTTGGCGCGCGAGGCCTAGCGGGTCGCGGCCGCGCTACTCATGGCAGGTTGGCTCTGATCGCCTTCACCCGCCGACCGCCGCCGCCATCGCAATGCCGCCTTCTGGGACGCTTCGGCGCCACCCGCCGAGGTCTCGGCCATGTCGGAGGCGCTGGCGCGATACCTCATCGCAGGCGCCACTGTGGTGAACCTGCTGTTCACAGGCCGACGGCAAGCCAGGCATGTCATGCCGGATGGGTGCTTGCCTCCTGCACAGGCGTCCTCTACGCAGGGCACGCCGGTTTCCGAGAGGAACTAACAGGGAATCCGCCTGAGGCCCGCAAGGGTCGAGGAAACGGAACTGCCCCCGCAACTGTAGGCGGCGAGCCCGATCCGAACACGCCACTGGGAGCAATCCCGGGAAGGCCGGATGGGGCGATGACCCGCCAGTCAGGAGACCTGCCGGCTTGTGCAACTGACTGACCGGCGGGGTGTCCGGGGAGGATGTCGATGTTCTGTTTGTCTCGCCCGTTGGGGCGATCCGTGGTGCTGCGTGCCAGCATCGTTGCGGCTGGCCTTGGCCTGCCGCTGTCCGGCGCCTGGGCCGAGCCCACGCGCTACCCGCTGACGGTGGAGAATTGCGGCCACACGCTGCGCTTCGAGGCCGCGCCGCGCAACGCCGTCACCATCGGCCAGTCGGCCACGGAGGTCCTTTATGCCCTTGGCCTTGGGGACCGTATGGCCGGCACGGCGCTGTGGTTCAACGATGTGCTGCCGGAGTTCAAGGCGCAGAACGACAAGGTTCCGCGCCTGGACAACAACGCGCCCAGCTTTGAATCCGTCATCAACAAGCGCCCGGGTCTGGTGGCCACGCAGTTCGAGTGGATGATCGGCCCGCAGGGCGTGGTCGGCACGCGCGAGCAGTTCCACGAGCTGGGCACGCCAACCTATGTCATGCCCGCCGACTGCGACGGCAAGAACAACCTGGTCGGTGCCGATGGCACCCGCACCGCGCCCTTCACCACGGAATCGATCTACAAGGGCATCGCGCAACTGGCGCGGATCTTCGACCGGCAGGACCAGGGCAGCGCGCTGGCGGCGGACCTTCGGCGGCGGGAGGAAGCGGCGGTCGCGCGCGCCAAGGCTCTGGCCCTGCCGGATGCTTCGGCGGTCTTCTGGTTCTCCTCCGCCGACCTCGACCTCGACCCCTATGTGGCGGGACAGAAGGGCATACCGGGCTACATGATGCGGGCGCTGGGCCTGCGGAACGTGGTGCAGTCGGATGAGGAATGGCCCACCGTGGGCTGGGAGAGCATCGCGCGGGCCAATCCTTCCGTCATCGTCATCGCCCGCATGGACCGCCGCCGCTTCCCGGCCGATGACTTCGAGAAGAAGCTGGCCTTCCTGAAGTCCGACCCGGTGACGCGGGAGACGGAGGCGGTGAAGCAGAACCGCATCGTTGTCATCGATGCCCATGCCATGCAGGCCACCATTCGTCTGGTGAGCGGCCTGGAGGCCCTGACGGACGCCATGGCCAAGCTGCGGCCGTGATGCCGCAGATTCCGGCGGTGCGCCCGCTGGCACGCCTGCTCGGCCGCGTGGCGTTGCACGGGGCCTGGATCTCGGTGGCCCTGGCCGCCGCGGTCCTGGCCGGCGTCTGCATCGGGGAGACGGCCATCCCGCTCTCCACCGTCTGGCAGACCCTGGCCAATAAGCTGCTCGGCGCCGCCTATCCGCTGGACCGCATCGACCAGGGCATCGTCTGGAACTACCGCCTGACCCGCGCCATCGTGGCGGCCTGCTGCGGCGCGGGGCTGGCGGTCTCGGGCGTCATCCTGCAGTCGCTGCTGCGCAATGCGCTGGCCGATCCCTACCTGCTCGGCATCTCGGCCGGCGCCTCCACCGGCGCCGTGTTGGTGACGGTGGCGGGCCTGGGCGCCGGGGCCGTGTCGCTCTCCCTCGGCGCCTTCGGCGGCGCGCTGGCGGCCTTCCTGCTGGTGGCACTGCTGGCGCGGGCCTCCGGTGGTGGCATCGGGCCGCGCGCGGCCGGACAGATCGTGCTGGCCGGCATCGCGGGATCGCAGCTGTTCAATGCCTTGACGGCCTTCATCATCACCCGCTCCGCCAGCGCTGAGCAGGCGCGCGGCATCATGTTCTGGCTGCTGGGCAACCTCAGTGGCGCGCGCTGGGACAATGTGGGCCTGGCGGTGCCGGTGGCGCTGGGCGTCACGCTGCTCTGCCTCTGGCATGCGCGCGCCCTGGACGCCTTCACCTTCGGCACGGATTCCGCCACGGCGCTGGGCGTGCCGGTGCGGCGGGTGCAGACGCTGCTGATCGGCTGCGCCTCGCTGGCCACGGCGGTGATGGTCAGCATCGTCGGCTCCATCGGCTTCGTCGGGCTGGTGGTGCCGCATGCGGCGCGCTTCATCGTCGGCGTGCGGCATGTGCGGCTGGTGCCGGCGGCGGCGCTGATGGGCGCGATGTTCCTGATCGCGGCGGATGTCATTTCTCGCATCGCCGTGAAGGGGCAGGTGCTGCCGATCGGCGTCGTCACCGCGCTGGTGGGCGCGCCGGTCTTCGCGCTGATCCTGGTGCGCCGGAAGCCGGCCCGATGAGGTTGAGCGCGGAGAACCTCGCCTGGTCGGCGCGGGGCGTGCCCATCGTGCGCGAGGTCAGCCTGCAGGTGGGGGCGGGCGAGACGCTGGGGCTGATCGGCCCCAATGGTTCCGGCAAGTCCACGCTGCTGCGCCTGCTTTCCGGCGTGCTGCGGCCGGAGGCGGGAGAGGTCTGGCTGGGCGACACCCCGCTGGCGCGAATGAGCCGCAGGCATGTGGCGCAGTTGCTGGCCGTGGTGGAGCAGCAGGCCGAGACCGCCGAACGCATCACGGTGCAGGATGCGGTCGAACTGGGGCGCACGCCCTGGCTCTCCGCCCTCCGTCCCTGGTCGGCCGAGGATGATGCC
This sequence comes from Teichococcus wenyumeiae, assembly GCF_003696345.1. Taxonomy (GTDB): domain Bacteria; phylum Pseudomonadota; class Alphaproteobacteria; order Acetobacterales; family Acetobacteraceae; genus Pseudoroseomonas; species Pseudoroseomonas wenyumeiae. Next base: position 6,539 of record NZ_RFLX01000021.1, read on the forward strand.
GCCGTGGCGGAGGCACTGGCCGAGGTGGAGATGTCCGGCTTCGCCGGGCGCGACTGGGCGACGCTCTCTGGCGGGGAGCGCCAGCGGGTGCACATCGCCCGCGCCCTGGCGCAGCGCCCGCGCATCCTGCTGCTGGACGAGCCGACCAACCACCTCGACATCCACCACCAGCTCTCGATCCTGCGGCTGGTCGCGGACCTGCCGGTGACCACCGTCCTCGCCCTGCACGACCTGAACCAGGCCATGGGCTGCGACCGCCTGGGCGTGATGCACCACGGCCGCCTGGTGGCGCTGGGGAGGCCCGACCAAGTGCTTACGACTGCCCTGCTGCGCGACGTCTTCGGCGTCCGCGCCACCTTCCTCACCGATCCGGCCGATGGCGAGCGGATCATCCGCTTCCACGCGGTCTCGTGAAAGACAATCCATGCGACTGCTGCTTTTGCCCCTGCTGTTCCTTGCCACCGCGGCCCATGCCGAGGTCCATGAGGTGAGGATGCTGAACCGCAATGAGACCGGCGGCATGGTCTATGAGCCGGACTACCTGCGCCTCCGGCCAGGGGACCGCGTGAAGTTCATCGCGACCCACGTCACCCACAACGCGGCCACCATCCCGGCCATGCTGCCGGATGGCGCGGCGCCCTTCAAAGGCCGGATCAACGAGGAGATCGAGGTCACCTTCGACACGCCGGGCTTCTACGGCATCCAATGCATCCCGCATTATGCCATGGGCATGGTGATGCTGGTGCAGGTAGGCGACAAGCCCGCCGACGCCGCCACCATACCGGAGACCCTGCCTGCGCGGGTCAGGCAGCGCTTCGGCGAGATCATCGCCCGCGCCAGGCCGTCCGACGCGAGATAGCCGCACGTAACGGCCACCGGCGATAACCACGCGTCCTCCGGACCGTGGCACTCGCCGCTGGCCAGTTCCATGGCGCCAGCAGGTGCAGGACCCCTTCTTCTGTTCCAGGCAGCCCGGCTTAATGGGGGCATCCACCTGCATGCCCAGGCATAATGTGTTCCGAAATTGCTGTGCTCTGGTTTGGGCAGCCGGTCTCGCCGCCCCCGGTCGGCAGCGGCGGTGACCGCTTATGGCAGCTTGGCCGTGGCGATGCCCATGTTCCGGCGCTGGCCCGAAACGCTGAACGGGGGCGCCGGTAGGTGAGTGGCGCTATGCTCGCCACCGGTGCGCATGGATCGGCGTTACCGTTGCTCCACCCTGCTTGGCGCTTTGGGTGCGTTGTGCCCGTCTTGGCGGTGCGAGGCCTCTCCAAGCCAAAGCCTGATCTCAAGGAGCCCAGCCGTATGCAACGTGTCACCTTGTCCCGGTTCCTCATCGAGCAGCAGCGCGAGGGCGGCCACCTGCCGCCCCAGCTTCGGCTGCTGATCGAGGTGGTCGCGCGGGCCTGCAAGGCCATCAGCTACACCATCAATAAAGGCGAGCTGGGGGGTGTGCTCGGCAGCCTCGGCCAGGAGAACGTGCAGGGCGAGGTGCAGAAGAAGCTGGACGTCATCGCCAACGACCTCTTGCTGGAAGCCAACGAGTGGGGCGGCAACCTCGCGGCCCTCGCCTCGGAGGAGATGGAGGCGATCCACCCGATCCCGAACCGTTATCCCAAGGGCGAGTACCTGCTGGTCTATGACCCGATCGACGGCTCCAGCAACATCGATGTCAACCTGAGCGTGGGCACCATATTCTCGGTGCTGAAGGCGCCGGAGGAGGCATCGGGGCGTGAGGTCACGGAAGCCGACTTCCTGCAGGCCGGACGGCACCAGGTGGCGGCGGGCTACGCCATCTACGGGCCGCAGACGACGCTGGTGCTGACCTTCGGCAAGGGCGTGTTCGGCTTCACCCTGGACCGCGAAGTGGGCTCCTGGGTGCTGACCCAGTCCAACATCACCATCCCCGCCGACTATCGCGAGTTCGCCGTCAACATGTCCAACCACCGGCACTGGGCACCCGAGGTTCAGCGCTACATCCAGGATTGCATGGCCGGAAAGGATGGCCCGCGTGGTGAGGACTTCAACATGCGTTGGACCGGCTCCATGGTGGCCGATATCCAGCGCATCCTGACCCGTGGCGGCATCTTCCTGTATCCCTGGGACGCGCGGGAGCCAGGCCGGGCAGGCAAGCTGCGGCTGATGTATGAAGCCAATCCACTTGGCATGATCATTGAGCAGGCAGGCGGCGCGGCCACCGATGGCACTGTCCGCATTCTAGACATCGAACCGGTCGGACTACATCAGCGCGTCGCCGTCGTGATGGGCTGCCGGGAGGAAGTGGAGAAGGCCACCGGGTATTTCCGGGCGGCCCAGTAGCGCGATGCTTGCGGGGCAAGCGCCAGTTCAGGACAGGAGATCCTGGTCCGGCAGGTGCTGCTGCGGTTCGATACCTCAAGGCATCCTGCTGCCGATACCCTCCTCAGCTTCGGCATCGGCTGCAGCCTGGGCCCGGAGGGCGACGCCAAAGCGGCGCCGGTATTCGACCGGTGCCAGACCCGTCCAGCTTGCGGAAGGCGAATGGGTCGCCGTAGCCGGTCTGCCAAGCGATCTGTTCCACCGGCCGGCGCGTCAGTTCCAGCGCCTCCCGTGCCTTGGCGATGCGGATCTGCTGCCCGTACTCTGTCGGGCGGAGGCCGGTGGCCTTCTTGAAGCGGCGCAGGAGGGTGGTTTCCTCCAACTCCGCGCGGGCTGGCAGTCGGTTGCCTGCAGCCAGTGCTGCACCGCCAGGATCGCCCGGTCGCCATGGTCTAGCCTGGGGATGAACCGCCCATAGGGCCGCTGCGCCCGGCCCGACGGGTCGATGAGCAGAAAGCACGACGTATCCAGCATCACGCTCGGCCCGAGTAGGCGTTCGACCAGCGTCAGGCCAAGGTCCGTCCAGGCCAGGATGACCCCGCAGTGATGATGTCGCCATCATCGATCAGCATGCGGTCGGTATCGACCCGGACTGAGAGGTGCCTCGACTGGAGCTGAGCTACCGGCCTGTTCCAGGCGAGAGCGCATCGGCTAATTCAAGATTCTGTTTATAAAGGACCTTTTTATGTCTGCACACCGTTACGCTCGCGGTCTATGCTAATGCGATGCATTCTCATATTATCCGCTCCCAGAATCGTCAAATGGGGCTGCTTTTATGAGTCGAGTTCACCGCCGGATCAGTGCACCGCCGGTTGTCTATCACGGCAGCCATACCGGTCGTCCCAGCGCGATGCCGCATGAGCCAAATTCCAAGGCGCTGCTCACCCATGCGGCTGGAGCCGTGGTGTTCCTTGGCCTTTCCATCGCGCCGGCCGCTTACGCGCAACAGACGGTGGTCCCCGATGCAGCGCCGGCGGCAGGGGGAAGCGGTTCCACGCCAGGCGTGATCGTATTGCCCACCGTGGATGTCGTCGCGAACCCGGCACCCGCGGGATTGCCGGCGCCCTATGCCGGCGGCCAGGTGGCAAAAGGTGGGTCGCTGGGTCTGCTCGGCACCAAGAGTGTGATGGACTCGCCCTTCAGCACCAGCAGCTACACCTCCGAACTGATCGAGGACCAGCAGGGGCGCACTGCCGCCGACACGCTGATCAATGATTCCTCGGTGCGCCTCACGACCGGCAGCAACGGCTTCGACGACTCGTTCCAGATCCGCGGCTTCAGCGTCTCCTCCACCGATGTCGGCCTGAACGGGCTGTACGGGCTCCTCTCCTCCAACCGTGCGCAGGCGCAGTATATCGAGCGGATCGAGCTGCTCCGGGGTCCTGGCGCGCTAATCAACGGCATCGCGCCCGGCGGCAGCATCGGCGGTGGCATCAACATCATCACCAAGCGAGCCGGCGACCTGCCGCTGACCCGCCTGACGCCGACCTTCATGAGCGACGGCAATTTCGGCATCCAGGCCGATGTGTCGCGCCGCTACGGGGCGAACAACGAGTGGGGCGTGCGCTTCAATGGCCTGTATCGCGACGGCGAGGCCTCGATCAAGGACGGCAACCTGCGCAGCGGCCTCGCCGCGCTGGGGCTGGACTATCGTGGCGAAAGGCTGCGCTGGTCGGCCGACGCCATCTTCCAGCGTGACGACACCAAGAACTTCCGCCCGCAGCTGACCCTCTCGCCCACCATTGCCTACATCCCGTCCCCGCCCAGTTCGCGGGGCAATTGGTTCCCCGGGACCAAGCTGCGCCAGCAGGACAGCACCATCGCTACCCGGGCCGAATACGACGTGACGGACTGGATGACCGCCTATGCCGCAGTCGGCTACCGCGATGGCTGGAACGACCAGACCTTTCCCGACTCTCGCCCGGGAGGCGCCGATGCCCTGGGCAACTTCCGGGTCACCAATGCCTATTACGATTCCTTCAGCAAGACGGTGAGCGGAACCGTCGGCGCGAATTTCCGCTTTGATACGCTGGGGGTCGGCCACACCCTCAACATCGGCTATTCGGGCCTGCAGCAGGAGGCGGGCAACGCCTATATCGCCTCGGCCATCACCTACCCCTCCAATATCTACAACCCGTCGCCGCTTCCGCCCATCACCGCCCCGCGCACCGATCCGCGGCGGGCGTCGGTGACAGAGTTCTCCAGCCTGGCGCTGGCTGACACGTTGTCCTTCTTCAATGACCGGGTGCTGCTGACGGGCGGCGTGAGGTTCCAGAACGTGGTCGTCAACAGCTACAGCACGACAACCGGCGAACGGACGAGCCGCTACGACGCCGATGCGACGACGCCGGTCTTCGGGCTGGTGGTGAAGCCCTGGCAGAACGTCTCCCTCTACACGAACTATGCCCAGGGCCTGACGCGCGGTCAGATCGTCGGCGCCGGATACAGGAACGTCGGCGAGGTCCTCGCCCCTTACAAGTCCGAGCAGTACGAGGCCGGGGTGAGGGTGGACTGGGGCAGCATCACCACCTCTGCCTCGGTGTTCCAGATCAGCCGCCCGAATGCCATCCGCACCGGGGACAACGACCTCGCCTATGACGGTGAGCAGCGCAACCGGGGGCTGGAGCTGTCCGCCTTCGGCGAGCCTCTGCCCGGGTTGCGCGCCCTGGCCAGCGTGACCTTCCTGAAGCCCGAGCTGACCAACCCCAGCGACCCTGCCGAGCGCGGCAATGATGCCCAGGGTGTGCCGGACAGAACCTTCTCCGGCGCGCTGGACTGGGACGTGCCGGGGGTGCCCGGCCTCGCCCTGAACGGCCGCGTCATCTATACCTCGGGTGCCTACCTGAACACCGCCAATACGCTTCGCTTCGACGGCTGGACGCGGGTGGACTTCGGTGCCCGGTACAGGACGGAGATCGGCAACAAGCCGGTGACGCTGCGCGCCAGCCTCGAGAACGCTTTCGGGGCGGATTACTGGCTGACCACCGGTAACTTCGTCACAGTGGGGTCGCCGCGCACCCTCCTCGTTTCCGCCTCTTTCGACTTCTAGGTTCGCCATCCCGATGGCCGGGGGCGCCTGTGTGGGGCGCCCCCGGTTTCTGCCCTTGCACGGGGCCTCGCCGCGGCGTCCTAGCCTGCCAGGATGAAGCGAACGCCGTGCAGCACGGCGGCAGGGAAGGCGGACATGTGGCCGTCGCCCGGCAGGGTCGCGAATTTCAGCTCCAGGCCCGGCAGGGGGCGCAGCCGCTCGGCCAGGTTGCGCGCCTGGTCCACCATCTTCATCATCTCCATGCGCGGACGCCAGGCGGGGTCGTGCCAGGGTGCGAGGTTCTGCTCGTACTCTCCCACCGTCATCAACAGCCGGAGCGGCGAGGGCCGGTCCGGCCCTGCGATGAAGCGCTTTGCCGCGTCCAGGATGGCGTTGTCCTCCCACCAGATGGCGGGACTGCCCGCGACATAGTCCCGGAAGGCGCCGCCGCGCGTGAACAGGGCATGGAGCACGCAGAGCCCGCCGAAGGAATGGCCCAGCAGCGCGTGGCGTGAGGGGTCGATCGGCGCTGCCCTGGCAGCCAGCGGTTTCACCACCTCCTCGATGAAATCCAGCAGCTCGTCCGCCCCGCCCGTCCGGCTGGCCTGCCGGCCTTCCGCCGCCGGGACCTCGCGCCCGGGCGGCGGCGTGAGGTCGAAGGAACGGCGGACGAGGTCATAGGGCCCGTCCGTGGGGTAGCCGATGCCTGCCACCACGGCGGCCGAGCGGACCCCGGCCTCGCGCGGCAGGTAAGCGAGGACGCGGACCACGTCCACCGTCATGCCCATCACGGCATTGGCGTCGAGCACCGTGATCATCGGCCAGCCGCCCGGTGGCGGCTCGCCTGGAGGGACGTGGAGGAACAGCCGGAAAGGCTGGCCGCCCCGTGAGGCGAGATCATGCTGCGTCGTCCGTGGTATTTGCGCGGGCATGGGCTCCTGCGCCTGTGCCAGGGCAGGGCTGGCCAGTGCCCCGAGAAGCGGCAGGAGATGACGGCGGCGTAAGGGCACGGCGAAGGTTGCATCCGGGAGGGAGGCTTGGTTCGGCGTCTTCTCCTCTGGGATGTCCCCGAAACACTGGGCTGACGGCACGGCGTGATCCATTCCTACGTTCTTGCCGCAATAGCAGGTTTCTCTGGATTGTTTGACTGCTGTGCTGCCCGCCCAAGAGACGGAACCAAGAACGGGCCTTGAGAGGGGCAGGTTGATTCCGAAGCCGGTGTTATCGGGGTGGACATGTCCTGAACGGCCGGTTTGCTCCATATGGATGGCATGTTCGCCCATGACCGCCTCCGGACTCGCCTGTTCCAGCTTTTCTGGGGCCTGAGCCTCTACGGCATCTCCATGGCCATGATGGTTCGCGCGGACCTGGGCCTCGATCCCTGGGATGTCCTGCACCAGGGCCTCGCGCCGCGGATCGGCCTCAGCTTTGGGCTGACGGTCAACCTCCTCGGGCTTGTCGTCCTCGCGCTATGGTGGCCATTGCGCCAGCGGCCGGGCCTGGGCACCGTGCTCAACATCCTGGTGATCGGCACGGTAACCGACGTGGCGCTCGCTTTGATCCCTTCGCCGGACAGCTATGCCACACGCTTCGCGCTCCTCGGCTTCGGCATTCTGCTGAACGGCTTGGCGGGTGGGGCGTATATCGGCGCGGGGCTCGGCCCCGGCCCGCGGGACGGGCTGATGACCGGCCTTTGCCAGCGCACCGGCCTGCCGGTGAAGCTGGTGCGCACGGCGATCGAACTGGCCGTTCTCGCGGTCGGCTGGGTGCTGGGCGGCACGGTCGGCCTCGGCACCGTACTCTACGCGGTGAGCATCGGCTGGGTGGTCCACCATGCGCTGCCGTTCTTCACCATCGACAAGGCCCGGGGGCACAACACGCCGGTGAGGAGCTAAGACCCTTCGACCCGGTCCCGTGCACGGAGCCGAGAGGCGGCCTCCTTGCCGTGCTTAATGACGGCGAGGAGGGGGCTCGTCAGGCCGGCAGGAAGTGGTGGATCCGATCCGCGATCTCTCGATGGTGGGTTTCCAAGGCGAAATGGCCGGTGTCGAGCAGGTGCACCTCCGCCTTGGGCAGGTCCCGCCGGAAGGCTTCGGCGCCCGCGGGGAGGAAGAAGGCGTCATTCCTGCCCCAGACTGCCAGCAGCCGCGGCTGGTGTTGCCGGAAATAGCTCTGGAAAGCCGGGTACAGCGCCACATTCGTCCGGTAGCTCAGGATGAGGTCGAGCTGGATCTCCGCCGCCTCGGCCCGATGCATGTAGAACTGGTCAAGCGTATAGCCATCCGGGCCGACACGACCTGCCGGCGCGCCATGCTCGTATTGGTCGCGGATGAAGTCGTCCGTCAGCGAAGCCCGGCAGGCAGCGCGGTTAGCCTCCGTCGGGTCGCGCCAATAAGCCTGCCAGGGCTCCCACTCCGCGCTGAGCCCTTCCAGGTAAGCGTTTCCGTTCTGCGTGATGATCGCCGTGACCCGCTCGGGGTGCGCCATGGCAAGCCGCAGCCCCGTCGGCGCGCCGTAGTCGAAGACGTAGAGGCCGTAGCGGGTCAGGCCGATGGCTTCGACAAACTGGCCGATGACCTTTGCCAGGTTGTCGAAGCTGTACTCGAAGCTGCCGCGCTCCGGCGCCCTGGTCAGGCCGAAGCCGGGCAGGTCCGGCGCGATCACCCGGTAGCGGTCGGCCAGCAGCGGGATCAGGTCGCGGAACATGTGGCTGCTGGTGGGAAAGCCGTGCAGCAGCAGCAGGGCCGGCGCGTCGGCAGGCCCCGCCTCCCGATAGAACACGTCCACGGATCCGACCTTCTGGGTGCGGTACTGGACATCAGGCATCGTTGTCTCCGTTGAAGGTGCCGTGCGGGCGGCAGCCGGTGTGGTCAGCGCCGCAGCCGGAGCGGCCGCCATGGAGAGCACCAGGGCCCGCCGGGAAAGCGTCGTGGTCGTCTGGTTCATGATCGCGCTCCGTCGCAGTCAGGTGAAGCTATCGACTTGCAGTACGCGATAGAACCTGCATTGGATGAGTGGCTTGATTTCAGGATCTGAAACGATGGACCGGCTGGATGCGATGGAGATGGCCGTTGCCGCCATTGATGAAGGGTCGCTGGCCGCCGCTGCCCGGCGCTTCGGCCGTTCGGCGGCCGCGGCCACCCGTGCCATTGCCCTTCTGGAAGAGGGTGCGGGGGAGACGCTGCTGTTGCGCTCTACTCGCGGCCTGCGCCTGACCGAGGCCGGGGAGCGCCATGTCGCGATCTGGCGCGAGGTGTTGAACAGGCTGGCCGAGGCCCGAATGGACCAGGCACCGAACGCCATCGGCGGCACGCTGGTGCTGACGGCTCCGGAACTGTTCGGGCGCCTGAAGGTGATGCCGGTGCTGGAATCCTTTCTCACCGCGCATCCAGGGGTCCAGGCGCGGGCGCTGTTGCTGAACCGCGTGGTGGATATGGTGGGTGAGGGTGTCGATGTCGCGATCCGTCTGGCGCACCTCCAGGACAGCAGCCTGGTCGCGGTGAAGCTGGGCGAGGTGCGGCAGGTCGTCTGCGCCTCGCCCACCTACCTCGACCGCCATGGCCAGCCCCAGGAGCCGGCAGAGCTATCTGACCACCTGTGCATCGGGATGAATCCGGACGGGAACCGGGAACTATGGACCTTCCGGCAGAATAGCGGCAGCGCGCGGACACGGTCGGCTGCGGTGCAGACCCGGCTGTCCACTACCAGCGTCGCTGCCGCGCTCGATGTCGCGCTGCGCGGGCAGGGGCTGGTAAGGGTCCTGTCTTACCAGGTGGCGGAGCAACTGGCGGTCGGCCGCTTGCGTCGTGTGCTGATACCTTTTGAACCGGAAGCCATTCCGGTGCACATGATCTTTCGCCCCAACCCACGCCCATGGTCGCCCGTGCGCGGCTTCGTGGACCATGCCGTGCCGATCCTGCGGAACGAGCTAGCACAGGCCGCGGCGGTCATTGACTGGCTGCCATCAACCTAAGCCCGGGACCTGACCTGTTCTGGCCTTAAAGCTCGCAAATCTCGTGCATCACACCTGTTCCCGCCCTCGCAGGAGCAGGTCCAACTCGATAACGCCGGCTTTCGCGGTACTGGTTGCTTTGCTTCCTTTATAGCCATCGCCGATGGAGGCGAGACCGGGTTCTTGCCCGTCGAAGCCTACCCATCAACCGTTCTCCAGCCTGGAGCACAGGGTGCGGCCATCCTGTGTGACTGCACTTGAGCGGTCGGACCAAAGCCGCAGCAGGTTTATCGGGATCCGCTCCCCTTCCGCGCTACTGGACCCGGATATTGCGGGAGCGGATCACGTCCCGCCACTTCGCGTTCTCCGCTGTGTTATAGGCGTTCCACTCCTCGGGCCGCATTGTCTCCGGCACGGTTGCAAGGGCGGCGAGGCGCTCGCGCGTTTCTGGCGCCGTCGCGGCAGCCACGAAAAGCTCGTTGAGGCGGCGGACAATCGGTTCCGGCGTGCCGGCAGGGACGAGCACGGCGATATGCTCCGCCACCACCACATCAAAGCCCTGCTCCTTGAACGTCGGGATGCTGGGCGCGACGGCTGAGCGGTCGGCGCTGCTGATCGCAAGGGCGCGGAGGTCACCCGACTGAATCAGCGGCAGCACGCCCGAGGCGGCCTGGATGATCATCTGGGCCTCGTTCGCCATGGTCCCTTGCACGGCCGGCGCGCCGGCGCGGTAGCCGACATCCGTCATCGTGATCCCCGCAGCGCTGAGGAAGAGTTCCGTCGCCAGGTGCGTGGAGGAGCCGGTGCCGGAATTGGCATAAACCATCCGGTTGTCCGGCCGCTTCGCCGCCGCGACCCATTCGCCAAGGGTCTGGTGCGGTGAGTTCTTCGGTACGCAGAGAATCATCGGCTGTGACGCGATCAGGCCGACGCCGACAAAGGCGCGGTCGTTGTCGTAGGGCAAGGGAAGCAGGTGTGGTGCCATGGCGTAGGTTGAAACGGTGCCAACCAGGGCGGTGTAGCCATCCGGCCGTGCCCGGGCGACCGAGGAGAAGCCGATGACGCCATTGGCGCCGGCGCGGTTATCGACGACGAAGCCGCGCCCCGTGTCCCGGCTCAACCGGTCCGCCAGGATGCGGGCAACTGCGTCCGTGGAACCGCCTGCCGCCCAGGGAACGACGAGCGTGACATTGCCTGCCGGGTAAGACCCGCCGGAGCCCTGCGCCCGCAGCGCGAGAGGAGCAGACAGCAAGGCAAGCGTGGTGGCGCCGAGGGCGCGGCGATGCAACATGGTTCGTTCTCTCCCATCGGCCATCCGACCCGTGGCGCGACAGGCCAACACCTACTGTTGAGTGAATTGGAGCGGCAAGTGGTTATTTTACGGCAAGGCAACGATGTGCCGCCTTGGCTAGGACCCCGTCTTCCGCCGCCGTCTTGTTGCCAGTCCGGATTGCCGCGGAACGACATCAGGGGGATGTTAAGGGCAAGGGGGACCGTCATGGCCAGGATAACAGGACTCACAGGCGTCCGCGCTCGGGCAGGTGCCGCTGGATGATCGTCGTGCGTCGCGCACCGGCGCGTTCACCTTTCGCGATCCGGAGCTACCGTTTCCAGTGGTCGGCCGATCTGATGACCTCCTGGGCCTTCGAAATGGAGACCCTGATCCTCGGCTGGTACATCGTGGTGCAAACCAATTCCGTGCTGCTGGTGACACTGTTCGGGTCGCTGCAGTTCCTGGGGACGCTGATTGCGCCTTTCTTCGGCTTGGCAGGTGATGCGTTCGGGCATCGCAACGTGATGTGTCTCATGCGCGCGGCCTATGCACTGCTGGCAGCCTTCCTGGCCGCATTGGTACTGACAGACCTGCTGACCCCGGTGCTGGCGCTGGTCGTGGCCGGGATAGCAGGGTTGATCCGCCCTTCCGACATGGGCATCCGCAACGTGCTGATCGGCGAGACCATGCCGGAAGACCGGTTGACCAGCGCCATCGGGCTTTCGCGCATCACCTCAGATTCGGCGCGGGTCTGCGGCGCCCTGGCGGGGGCGAGCATCGTAGCCATCCTGGGCATGGGCCAGGCTTACCTTATGGTGGTGGTGTTCTACGTCCTGGGCATGCTGCTGACGCTGGGCGTCGATGCAACGCGGGCAGCGGACCGGGAGACCATGGGAGCGGCGCCATCACCGCTGCGTGGCTTGTGGGAGGCGGCGCAGGCAGTGTGGCAGGCGCCGCCGCAGCTGGCGGCGATGCTGATGGCCTTTCTGATCAATCTCACCGCCTATCCCTTCACGCTGGGCTTGCTGCCTTACGTGGCGCAGGACGTGTACGGCACCACCCAGGCAGGGCTGGGCTACCTGATCGCAGCCGTCGCGGGGGGCGGCATCGTGGCCTCGCTGATCGTCAGCCGCATGGGGAGGGCAGCACAGCCCGCGCGCATGATGCTGGTCTTCAGCATTGCCTGGCACGGTCTGGTCATTCTGTTCGGGCAGATCAACAGCCTGCCCGGTGGCCTGCTGCTGTTACCGTTGATCGGGATCACGCAGATGCTGTGCCTGCTCCCCATGTCGGTGCTGCTGCTGCGTGGTGCGCCTCCGGCGCTGCGCGGCCGGATCATGGGCATGCGTACGCTGGCGGTCTATGGGCTGCCTGTCGGGCTGCTCTGTTCCGGGCCTCTCATCGATCACCTGGGCTTTCCAGCGACGACGGCCATCTACGGCACCATCGGTATCGTCGCAACGCTGTTGGTTCTGGGTGTTTGGCGATCACATCTTTGGCCGAAATCCGCACCAGGAAATATCGGGTAGGGCTGCTGGCTATTCCCGCTGTCGCGGGACCAGGCATGCCCCGCCGAGGTAGCCTGACCGCTTGGCAGCCGTGCCGTGGAGGATCTAGGGCCGCCGCCCGGCAGGGCAGCCATCAAATCCCCCCAAGGCTGATCGGCCATGGCGAATACAGGCTCAGGTCGGTGCGGCGTCCGGAGATATCGCCACGGATAGCCTGAAGCCGCGCAGGATGCTTGCATCCTGATCGGCGGCGTTGGCTGGCAGCAGCATGACAGGAGAGCTCTCGCCCATCTGCGACAGAAGCTCAGGCAGGCTGATGGCGGTGAGAAGACCTCTCACGTAACTGGCCGCGTCGTGCTCCTCCCGTGCGGCCGCTTCGAATGGCACCGTCATGGTTCCTTCCGGCTCCGGCACGGCCTCATGACCGGAGATGATGCTGAAGCCTCGCACGGCGAACCCGTCCTGCTTCTTCTCCACAACCCACCCGCTGATCCCGCTGGCATCAGATCCGTTCTCCCGTTGAGCTTCAAGCCAGAACAACGGCGGCAGGACGTCCACAACAGCCGGCGAACGCGACACCTCGGAGAAGGCCAGTTCACGTGCCAGGCCAGCGATGTCCGCGGTGATCGCCAGTGCAGGTGCGCCTTCCGACCGCAGGCGCCGCGCTGCGCGCCGGACATCCACGGGCGCACGCTCGCTCAGCATGACGGCTAGCAGGCTGCCTTCAGGGAACCCCAGTCTCAGACCTTCCTGCATCGTGCTTCTCCTCCAGACTGCTCAGTGACGCCTAGACCAGGAACAGTGCCAATTGGACGCTGCGATCAGCGGTGGCAAGAAGAACTAGGGTGGAGCCAGCTGGCCACCACAGTTGGCTGCCTTGCGCTTGCTGTGTCATTCAGAATCATGTGCTCGCCGGCAAAGGCGCAGATCCAGCGGATCGGGGCCCTACTTCCTGTTCCCGCACGAGTGCCGCGGTTCGATGCCCAATGGGTCATCAATGGTATCACAAATGTCACTCGCAGTCACCTCCTGGCGAGATGCACCCGCCGATTGCGGCTCGCACGGCGGCTAGCTTTTTCAGAAAGGAGGCTGTTATCCGCCATATCGGACCGCACCAGTCGCGGGCTGGTTTTCACGTTACACGTGGTCTCAGACGGCTAAGGCCGCCTGCTCGTCATGTTGCCGCCTGAAGGCCAAAAGAAGGGCAAAAAGGCGGGGCGATGATGCGGGATGCTCTCGATCCACAAGCGTCCTGATCAGCGGAGGTCGTGGCAGCAATCGTTTACGCCAAGCCTGACTGCAGGCAGTGCAGCCCGTATAACAAGGTGCTCAACTGCCAGCGGCACCTCACTGGGAGCATGTGCGGTAAGCTCGAGGAGCAGCGCCGCATCGTCACGCGCTGTATAACCGCTGCGTCCACATCTCCATGTCCGTCATCTGCCTCGCCGCGTCTGTCGTCATCTGGATCGATGAGGCTTAAGCCTGAGCAACTCAGTGAGCCCGTCTTTCATGGCCCTTGCAATGTAAAACGATCGGTTTACATCATGTGTCATGGAGAAGCATCGCGAGATACTCATGGGCGCCACGCGCGCCTTCGAAGCCGGGGGCTTCCGTGGCACTGGCGTGGATCAAATCTTGGCTTCCTCCGGAGCCTCCACCCGCACTCTCTACAAACACTTCGGCTCGCGCGACGGACTGGTTCTTGAGGTTCTGAAGGAGCGACACCAGGAGTTTATGCGCCGCCTGGAAGCTGTGGACGAGGCCGCTGATCCCATCGGCAGCCTCTTTGACACGTTAGAGCAGTGGTTAGTCCAGCATGGAGCGCGAGGTTGCATGCTCCTGCGCGCCCACAGTGAGTACTCAAGCGCAAACAAGGACGTTGTCGCGCTTGTAAGGCAGCAGAAGAGGGAGTTCGCAGGCGAGATCGCGCAGCGCGTCAAGAAGGAGCTTGGTCACGACGATGGAGACGTTGCCACTCAGGTCTGGATGATCTTCGAGGGAGCGACGGCGGCCGCGAGCGTATCCGACTTGACCGTGGTGCCAGTAGCCAAGAACGCTGCCAGCGTTCTCCTTGCTGTGGCGAAAGGCCAATCAAAGTGAAGGGGCAGGTTAATCTCGTTGCAGCCGCCTTTGCTCTTACGGCGCTTTCCTACGGTCTGGCACGCTTCGCCTATGGGCTTCTGCTTCCACATATCAGGGAAGATCTCTCCTTAAGCGCAACATGGAGCGGAGCGATCGGGGGCAGCGCCTTCGCAGCCTACTGCCTCGGTATCGTTTTCGCGTTTACATTGCGAGCGCGCCTTGGCGAACGTCACGTCGCGGTCCTGGCTGGCCTCACAGCGACATGCGGGATGGCATTCATTGCCGCCGCCTCTTCCGGTTGGACATTGGGTATAGCTTTTGCGCTGGCAGGGCTGAGCAGCGGACTCGCATCCCCACCACTCGCGGCGGCAGTGGCACGATGCATTGACGATGCAGCGCAGCCGAAAGCAAATGGCGCCATCAATGCCGGCACGGCGGCCGGGATCATCTTCTCTGGTCTCGTGGTGATGACGTCCGGCAGAAGCTGGCGCGAACTCTATGTGCTTTTCACAATGATCGGCACGGCAGTAACGGTCTGGCTGTGGTTTGCCATGCCTGCAGCGTCTCGCGGTGGCGGAGCAGGCGGGTTGTCACGCGCGGCGCTGAGGCGTCCGGGGGTTCTCGGTCTCTGTTCCAGCGCCTTGCTCATGGGGGCTTCAAGCACGGCGGTCTGGACCTTCGCGGCCAACCTCATGCGCGAGGAACTCGCCTTCTCCGATGGCCAGATCGCCCTGGCCTGGATCGCCCTCGGCACAGCGGGCATCGCCGGGGCGGGAACAGGACTGCTCACAAGCCGCCTTGGGATCGGGCCGGTTCATCGCCTTGCGCTGTCCACGATGGCTGTGGCTTTAGTCACCCTTACGATCGCGCCAGTTGCTCCCCTGATGACCTTTGTTGCAATGAGCTTGTTCGGCCTTGGCTATATTGTATCGAGCGGCGCACTCCTGCTGTGGGGGATCACATTGTTCCAGGACCGCCCGGATCTCGGTCTGGGGCTACCTTTCCTGATGACTGCCGTTGGCCAAACAGCGGGTGCCCCGCTCTTCGGTGTTATACTGGATACGGCGGGCAGCACGGCAGCGCTGCTGTCGTTCGTCGCGGTTGCGGGAAGTGCCGCGCTTTGGACCCCAAGCACGGCCTCTCCACAGACGAAAATGACCGCTACAGCCGCATCTCAGAGCTCAAACCGTGCACCGCGGCTCGGCAAGGCCTCGGATGCCTAAGCCTTCAATAGCGAAAAGGCCTCCTGCATCAGGGTGCTCGTCAGCAAAGCGCACGCTGCGCGAGATCGAGGTGACATAGATGACATCAAGATCCTTGCCGCCGAAGGCGATGCTGGTCGGATAGAGGATCGGCATCTTGATCTGCTGGACAATGCGGCCGGTGGGATCGAAGCGAGCGATAGTGCTGCTGCGGATCAGTACCGACCAGACATAGCCTTCTGCATCCACAGTGGCGCCGTCCGGTGAGGTATTCATGCTGGTAAGGTCAGCGAAAACGCGACGGTTATGGGGTGTTCCGGTTTCGATATCGTAGTCAAAGGCCCAGATCGTGCGGCGCGTGCTGTCGGCGAAGTAGAAGATGCGTCCGTCAGGGCTGAAGCAGGGACCGTTGGAGGTCAGGATATCGTCAGCGATCTGCACGGCCTTGCCACCGGAATCGAGCCGGAAAAGGCCACCGATCACAGGCTCATCATCGGCGCGGTGCAGATGCATGGTTCCGGCAAGGAAGCGACCTTGCCGATCGGTCTTGCCGTCGTTCAGCCGTACATTGGGATTGTCGATGCCCAACGGAGCGAGCAGCGTGGCAGTATTGCTCTCGAAGTCAAAGCCATAGAAGCCGTCCCGCAACGAAAGCACTGCGCCCCCGGCCTTGCGCAAGCTCATCGAGCCGACCGGCGCGGGAACGCTGAGCGTCTTGTGCGCGCCGGTCGTGGGGTCGAGGGTGTGCAATGTGCCAGCAAGGCTGTCGAGCCAATAGAGGCGCTGCGTCTCGGCGTCCCAGATCGGGCCTTCGCCAAGGCGGTCCACGGTAGTCCCGATCCGGGTGATCTTCATGTTCTTGTCGCCGAACCTTCGATTGAAGTCGATCAGGATGGAATGATCCCGCTGGCCGGCTCTGCCATGGTCAGCCGAGCTTGAGGCCGATGGAGCGGATCAGGGCACCCCAGGTCTCACGCTCGCTCGCGATCATCGTGGCGAACTCAGCCGGGGAATTTCCCTCGATCTGAGCCCCTTGTGGCTCGAACTGTTTCCCGATCTTGCCTGCCGCCTGCGTCTTGTGCACAGCGTCGACAATCCGGTCGAAAACCGGCTGAGGCGTGCCCTTGGGGGCGAAGAGGCCGTACCAGTAGGGAATGGCGATATCCGGGTAGCCTGCCTCCACAAGCGTCGGCGTTCCAGGCAGCAGCGGGACGCGTTGGTTGCAAGTGACGCCGAGCGCGCGCAGCTTCCCGTCCGCGACGAGCCCCGCATGGGCCGGCACGCCATCGAAGCCGGTCTGCACGTCATCGCGCAGCAGCATCTGCTGCAAGACAAGCGAGCTGCGATAGGGAACATCCGTCATCTGGACGCCCGTCTTCTGTTTCATCATCTCGCCGCAGAGATGGCCTATGGCGCCCAGGTTGGCCCCATAGAGAACGGGCTGCGGCTGAGCTTTGGCGTATTGGATGAACTCCGCGACCGTGGTCGCCGGCACCGCCATGCTGCAGTACAGCACCATATGTGCCCGCATGATCATCGTCATCGGCATGAACTGCTCGATGCGGACCTGCGGCTCGGCATAGAGGTTCGGCAAGGTCGCGAAGGTGGTCGAGGAGGTCAGCAGAAGCGTCTCGCCATCCGGCGGCGACTGCAGGACGTGGTTTGCTGCAATGGCGGTATTGGCGCCCGGGCGGTTGTCCACTACGACAGGCTGGGCGAGCACCTCCTGCATCGCGGCGGCAAGACGGCGGGCCAGAATGTCAGGCTCGCTGCCTGCCCCAAAGGGCACGACGAGCTTGATCGGGCGGCCTGAGAGGTTCTGGGCAGATGCGGAACCAATGCCTGTCATCAAGAGGGGAGACGCGAGGATTGTTCGGCGGGTGAGGGACGTGGCCTGAGACGCAGGCAAGCACGGACGGCTGCTGAACAGCATGTTCTTCCTCCGAAATCGCCGTTGCCTGCAGGCAATGACAGAGGTCGTCACAGGCTGCGGCAGAGGCTCTTGAGGAGTTCATAAGAGGCGCTGACCGATCGGTCAATATGACGACAGAACCTTGCCGCGCGAGGCATGGAGGGCGGCGGGCAATCTTATTCTTTCAGCCGCCACGGTGTTTCAGGACGATCAGGCAGTTTTCGTCGGCAGGCCCCCCGGCGTCACTCGCGGAGCTTCATCAATGACGCCTGCATTCGGCTTTGCCTCTGTTTTTGGCATCCGCACCGTGGCCATTGGCCGTAAGCGTGGAGCGAGATGCCCAATTCTTGAGTGCGCAGGCGCCGGTGGCCTCGGCCACCGGCGCTGCCTCTCAGGCGGCGCGATAACGCTCCAGCCAGTGGGCATAGGGGGCGGGCAGCGTCCAGGACGGCTTCTGCACCCCCAGCGCCCTGGCGGCGGCATAGGGCCAGTGCGGGTTCTCCAGCAGCGGGCGGCCCATCATCACCAGATCGACCTGCCCCTTCTGCAGCATGGCCTCGGCGGTCTCGGGCGTGCCGACATACCAGCTGGTGGCGGTCGGCAGGCCGGTCTGCCGCCGGATACGGCCGGCGGTCTCGCCCATGAAGCCAGGGCCCCAGGGGATCTTGGCCTCGGAGGTATTGAAGCCGATGGAGACATCGAGGAAGTCGAGACCCTCCGCCTTCATGGCGCGGATCAGCTCCTCCGCCTCAGTCAGCATCGCCTCATCCTGGCCGTCGAATTCGATGACGCTGAAGCGGGCGCTCAGCGGCAGATGCGCCGGCCAGACCTTGCGTACGGCCCTTACCGTCTCCAGCAGGAAGCGCCCGCGGTTCTCGGCGGAACCGCCATAGGCATCGTCACGCTGGTTGGAATGGCGGGAGAAGAAGTTCTGCGCCAGGTAGCCATGGGCGAAGTGCAGCATCAGCCATTCGAACCCGGCGTCACGCGCACGTTCGGCGGCCGAGACGAAATCGGCCTGCACGCGGGCGATGTCCTCCAGCGTCATCGCCTTGGGAACCTTGCCGAGGCCGCCGCCGAAGGCGATGGCGGAGGCCGCGATGGTCTGCCAGCCCCGCTGGTCGTCCTCGGGGATATGGTCGTCGCCTTCCCAGGGGCGGTTGGCGCTGGCCTTGCGGCCCGCGTGACCAATCTGGATGCCAGGCACCGCCCCGGCGTCCTTGATGGCCGCGACCACGGGGCGGAAGGCGTCCCGCTGCGTGTCGTTCCAGAGGCCGGTATCGGCCGGGGTGATGCGCCCTTCCGGGGAGACGGCCGTGGCCTCCACCACCACGAGGCCGGCCCCGCCACGGGCCAGGGCCGTGTAGTGCGCCCGGTGCCAGTCGTTGATGACGCCGTTTTCGGCGGAGTACTGGCACATGGGCGACACGGCGATGCGGTTGCGCAGCGTGGTACCCTTCAGGGTATAGGGCTCAAACAGCAGGGGCATGGGTTCGTCCTTTGAAGTAGGCTCCGTGAGCCTTGTGTTGAACCCTTAGTTCCATAACTATCGAACTATAGGCAACCCCTTCAAAGGGCGGGCCAGAGGAGCGCAACCCGTATGGCGGCGATGAAGCACCCCGAAGCGTCGGAGCTGCAGCTGGAGAAGGTGCTGCATGCCCTGAGCGACAGCCTGCGTCTGGCGATCGTCCGGCAGTTGGCGGCGGAGGGTGTGGCGAGTTGCGCGGCATTGGACGCGGGGCGCCCGAAATCGACCATGTCCCACCACTTCCGCGTGCTGCGCGAGGCGGGCTTGGTCCGCACCCGCACCGAGGGCGTGACGCACATGAACGAACTGCGCCGGGAAGACCTGGACAGCCGCTTCCCCGGCCTCCTGGCGGCAGTGCTCGCGGTGGGGACAACAAGCCACACCTGACGCCCTGGCATGACGGGCCCCATCAGGCGGTCAAGGTCATTCCCCTGCGGCGACAGCACAGGGCGCCAGTGCCTTGGAAGAGCGGTATCCCGGGCCTCTGGGGCCGTGTTACGGCGCCGCGTCCAGCACGCTGGGGTGGAACAGATCCTCCGGCTCGATGTCACGAACAGCCAGGGCATCGGTCCGGGCGAAGCGGATCATGGCCGCGATCTCATCCCGGTTGCGGCGGAAGCCATAGGGCCAGGGATCGCCGCCCATGATCCGTGTCTGCGCCTCCGCCTCGGCGGCGATCCAGGGGAGGGAGGCGCGCAGCACGTTGACGAGCGAGAGATCGGCCACCGCCATGGCACGCGCCCGGGCGAAGGCGCGAAAGATCTCCAGCGGCAGCCAAGGATGGTCGGCCGCCAGCTCCTTCCGCAGCGCCACGCAGTGCATGATGGGGAAGAAGCCGGTGGCGCGGAAATATGCTTCCTCTTCCGCCCGGTAATCAGGGTAAAGCCTGTCCACGGGAGCACTGCGGGCGACGAAGCAGGAGGGCGGCCGCGGGCCGATCACGGCATCCAGCTCGCCTGCCGCCAGAAGGCCGTTCAGCGTCTCCTGCGGGCCGATCGGGCGGACATCCAGCTCCGGCGGCAGTTTCAGTGCCACGCGCTCGCTGCCGCCGGTCTCCTCCATGCCACCGGTCCGCCAGGCGATGCCCTGGGTGTCCACGCCATAATGCTCCCGCAGGATGCCCCGCACCCAGAGGGCGGCGGTCTGCTGGTATTCCGGCAGGCCGATGCGCTTGCCGGCCAGGTCGGCGGCACTGCGGATGCCGCGGTCGGTGCGGACATAGATGGCGCTGTGGCGGAAGGCGCGGGAGGGGAAGACCGGAATGCCGATATAAGGCGCGTCTCCGCGCGCCGTGGTGACGATATGGCTGCCCATGGAGAGTTCCGTCACGTCGAAGGCGCGGTCCCGCAGGGCGCGGCGGAAGATATCCTCCGGCTCTCCAGGCAGGACGGTCAGGCTGACGCCGGGCACGGTGACGCGGCCATCCAGGATCGGCCGCGTGCGGTCGGAGGTGGTGCAGGCGAGGGAGAGGCGAAGGGTCTCGGGCAAGTGTCTATTCCGTGCTGGCAGCGAGGTTGTCGGGCGTGAAGGGCATGGCGCGCGGGCGGATGCCGAGTGCCGCATGGATGCCGCCCGCGATGGCCGCGATGGTGGGGCCGAGCGAAGCCTCGCCCGCGCCCAGCGGCGGCTCCTCCGGCCGCGCCAGCAGGCGGAGATCGACAGCGGGCACTTCGGAAAAGCGCAGGATGGGATAAGCGTCCCAGCCCTGGCTGGTGACGTTGAAGCGGTCGAAGCGCACCGCTTCCTTCAGCGCGATGGAGGTGGCCTGGATGGCGCCGCCCTCCAGCTGATTGGCCGCGCCATCGGGGTTGATCACCTCGCCGATATCGGCGGCGATCCAGAGGCGGCGGCAGCGCACCACCTCCGTGGCCTCCACCTCGGCCGCCACGGCGCACCAGCCGCCGGTGCCCTTGTAGCGCGCCATGGCGATGCCGGTGCCGATCCCTTCCCCCGCCGCGGGGCGCGGCCAGCCGCACATGCGCGCTACTTCCTCCAGCACCGCGCGGGCACGCGGGTCATGGTCGAGATGGCGCAGGCGGAAAGCCACGGCATCCTGGCCGCTACGTTCCGCCAGCTCGTCCATGACGGATTCGATGGCCCAGACATTCAGCAGCCCGCCCAGCGCGCGCAGGGCGGAGCTGCGGAGCGGCATCTCCAGCAGCCGGTGCATGCGGACATCCAGCGACGGCACCTGATAGCCGGGCACAGCATTGCGCTGGCCCCCGCCGCCCGCCGCCAGCGGCGCGTCGATGGCCACGGGATGCGTAAAGGGCGGGTCGAGATAGGCCGCCGCCAGCAGCGTCGGGTCCTTGGCGCGGCCGGGGCGGGAGGAATGGCCGTTGCCCCGCAGCACCGTGCGCCAGCGGCAAAGCCGGCCCTTCGCATCCACCGCCGCCTCGATCTCCGCCATGCCGGCGGGGGAGAGCGGGCCCCAGGCCAGTTCCTCGGCACGGCTCCAGAGGGCGCGCACCGGGCGGCCGGGATGCGCGCGGGCGCAGAGGGCGGCATCCAGCGCCACGTCGTCGGCGCCGTTATGGCCGTAGCAGCCGGCGGCTTCCACATGGTGCAGGACGATCCATTCCGGCGGCAGGCCCAGCACGGTCGAGAGATCGGCACGGAGGTTGTAGATGCCCTGGCTGTGGGTCCAGACCTCGAGCGCATCCTCCCGCCACAGCGCCACGGCACAGCAGGTGCCGATGGAACCATGCGCGAGGAAGGGGCGCGTGAAGCGGGCGGCGACGCTATGGGCGGCGGGCGGCGCCGGCTCCCCACGCTCCGCGACGATGCTCTCTTCCGCCGGGGCTGACAGCAGCCAAGCCGCGAGATTGTTTTCCTCCGGCAGGCTTTCGCGCAGGTCCCAATCCGCCTGCGCGGCAAGGCGGGTGGCGGCGGCCTCCGCGGCCCATTCCTCGCTGGCGATGGCGGCCAGGAAGCCGCCGTCGCGCAGCAGGCAGGCATCGCCCGGCAGCGGCCCTTCGCGCAGCGCCCGCAGGCGGGCGGCACGGGCAGGCGGGCGGATCATCCGCGCATGGAGCATGTCCGGCCAGCGCAGGTCGTGCAGGTAGCGGGGTTGGCCGAAGACCTTCTCCGGCAGGTCCAGCCGCGGCACCGGGCTCCCGGCGAGGTGCCGCGCCGCTGATGCCTTGGGCGCCACGTCGCCGCGCGCTTCCACCTCCAGCAGGTCAGTGCCGGCCTCCGCCCAGTAGGTTCCGGCAACGCT
Source organism: Teichococcus wenyumeiae (assembly GCF_003696345.1). Lineage (GTDB taxonomy): Bacteria > Pseudomonadota > Alphaproteobacteria > Acetobacterales > Acetobacteraceae > Pseudoroseomonas > Pseudoroseomonas wenyumeiae. The sequence continues at coordinate 28,599 of NZ_RFLX01000021.1, forward strand.
GCCATCCGGCGCCAGGAAGGTGCCATCCACCACGCGCAGCACCGCCGCCTCCACCCCGGCACGATGGGCCGCGAGGCTGAGATGGATGGCGCGTGCCTCGGCACAGGCATGGCGGATGGCGGTGCCACTTTCCTGCACCGAGAGGCTGCCGGAGGTCACGCCCTCATTGGGGCTGCCGAGGGTGGAGGCGGCAACAACATGCACGCGGTGCAACGCCACATCCAGCTCATCCGCCGCGATCTGCGCCAGGGCGGTGAGGATGCCCTGGCCGATCTCCACCTTGCCCGGGGTAAGAGTGACGCTGCCGTCAGTGGAAAAGCGCAACCAGCGGCAGAGGCGCGGCTCCGCCCGCAGGCTTCCGGGCAGGTTCGGCGCATTGCCGCTCTGCCCCATGGCGAAGCCGAAGGCCAGGTTCATGCCCGCATCTCCTTCGCGGCACAAAGCACCGCGCGGATCATGCGGTTCTGCGCGCCACAGCGGCAGAGATGCGGCTCCAGCGCCGCGCGCACCGCCGCTTCATCCGGGGCCGGGTTCCGCCGCAGCAGGGCGGCGGCGCTGACCAGGATGCCGGACAGGCACCAGCCGCATTGCCCCGCCTGTTCCATCAGGAAAGCAGCCTGCAACGGGTGGGGCCCAGCAGGGGTGCCGAGACCTTCCACGGTGCCCACCTGCCGCCCCTGCGCCGCCTCCGCTGGCAGGGCGCAGGAGGGCTGCGGCTGGCCGTCCAGCGTCACGTAGCAGGCACCGCAGGCCTCGGCGCCGCAGCCGAAGCGCGGGCCGCTCAGGCCGAGCGGACCACGCAGCGCCTGCAGCAGCGTCATGCCCTCCGGCGCCTCCAGCGCGGCAGTGGCGCCATTGAGGGTGAAGGCGAGCCGCACCTATTCCACCGTGATTCGCGCCATGCGGACATAGTCCCGCTGGGTCTCGACATCCTTGCGCAGGAAGGCATCGAATTCCGCGACGGACATGGGCATGGGCTGCGCGCCCTGGCTGGCCATGGCCGCCTTGGTCTGGGCACGGGCCAGCCAGCCGTTGGTCACGGCATTGAGCCTTTCCACGATCGGGCGCGGTGTCTGCGCCGGCACCATCAGGCCGAGCCAGATGGAGGCCTCATAGCCGGGCAGGCCGGATTCCGCGACGGTGGGCAGGTCCGGCATCAGCGGGACCCGCTGCGGCCCGGTGGTGGCGAGCGCCCTGGCGCGGCCGGCGGCGACATGCGGCTGCATGGTCGGGATGGCGTCGAACATCACCGGCACGGTGCCGGAGATCAACGCCGTCCGCGCCTCGCCGGAGGAGCGGAAGGGCACATGCTGCACCTCGATGCCCGCCATGGCGCGGAAGACCTCGCCCGCGATGTGGTAGGGCGTGCCGGGGCCGGAGGAGGCGTAATCGATCCGGCCCGGTTCCGCCTTGGCCTTCGCGATCAGTTCCGCCGTGCTGCTGACGCCGAGGGAAGGGTGCACCACCAGCACGTGATGCGCCACATTGACGGCCGCCGCCGCCGCGAGGTCCCGCATCAGCACATAAGGGCGGTTCGGCAGCAGCGTCTCATTCGCCGTATGCGTGTTGGACATCATCAGCAGGGTGTAGCCATCCGGGGCCGAGCGCGCGGCGGCTTCGGTGCCGATGGTGGCGCCGGCACCGGGGCGGTTCTCCACCACGAAGGCCTGGCCGAACTCCTGTGTCAGCGCCTCCGCCACGTTGCGCGCGGCGATATCGGCCGAGCCGCCGGCCCCGAAGGGCACGATGATCCGCACGGCACGGCTCGGCCAGGCGGCCTCCTGCGCCAGGGCCGGGGCGGCCAGCCCGCCGGCCGCGAGAAGACCGAAGCCACGGCGCGTGATGCTGATGGGCATGCTGTCTTCCTTCAATCGACTTTGCCGATGCGCTGCACGGCGCGGATCAGGCGGGCACTGTCCTGCTGGAAGAACCGGTCGAATTCGGCGCCTTCCTGGTAGGCGATGGGGCTGCCGGCGGTATCCAGCGCGCGGCGCAGGCCCTCGTCGCTCTCGCAGATCTGGCGCAGCGCCTGCCGCAGGCGGTCCCGCACCGGGGCGGGCGTGGCGGCGGGCAGGAAGACGGCGGTCCAGATGTAGAATTCCACCTCGGGATGACCAAGCTCGATGAAGGTCGGCACATCCTCGAAGCCCGGCAGCCGTTCCCGCCCCCAACTGGCCAGGGCACGGAGGCGGCCTTCCTTCACATGCGCCAGCGCCGGGCCGGGGCCGGAGGCGAGGGTGTGCAGGGTGCCGGACAGCAACGCCGTCAGGGCCGGGCCGCCGCCCTGGTAGGGCACATGCAGCATGTCGATGCCGGCGGAGCCGGTGAACATCGCCATGGCGACATGCAGCGTGGAATAATTGCCGGCGGAGCCGAAAGTGATGGCGCCGGGCCGCTTCTTCGCATCCGCCACCAGTTCCTCGATGGAGCGCCAGGGGGCATTGGCGGCGACAAGAAAGACGGTGGGGTCGGCGGTGATGCGCGCGACCGGCGCGAACTGCTCGATCGTATAGGCGGGCGTGCGGTTCTGGATGCGCTCGCTCTCGGGCAGCACCGCGTGCGAGGAGAGCGCCATCAGCGCCGTGTAACCATCCGGGGCCGCGCGAGCCACGCTGGAGGTACCGAGGATGCCGCCGGCACCAGAACGGTTCACCACCGGCACCGCCTGCCCGAACACCCGCTCCAGCGCCGCCGCCACGGGGCGGGCGGTGACATCCGCTTGGCCGCCGGGCGGGAAGGGGACAATCATCTGCACAGAGCGGCTGGGCCAGGCCTCCTGCGCCCCCGCCGCCTGGGGCAGGCCCGCGGCAGCAAGTGCCATCATCACGTCGCGTCGAGAAAGCACGACTGTTCTCCCGCGGGCGGCATTCGCCCCCGCCTTTCCTGGATTGTTTCCGGGGGCGGGCCGGTCTTTCGCCAGCCCTTGGCCCCCGCCTCCTCCATGGCACGCCGCGCGGCGTGCCGCGCGTCAGGCAGCGCCGCGCAGCGCCACCGGGTCCGCCTTGCGGACGGTGTTGCGGATATGGCCGATGCCCTCGATGGCGCATTCCACCACATCGCCATCCCGCAGGAAGCGCGGCGGCTTGAAGCCGATGCCGACGCCTTCCGGCGTGCCCGTGGCGATCACGTCGCCCGGCAGCAACGCCATGCTGAGGGAGATGGTCTCGATCAGCGTCGGGATGTCGAAGATCAGATCGGCGGTGACCGCATCCTGGCGCTTCTCGCCATTGACGGTGCAGGTGACGCGCATGGCCTCCGCCTGCAGCTCATCGGCGGTGACGATCCATGGGCCCATGGGGCAGAAGCCATCGATGCCCTTGCCCAGCAGCCATTGCTTGTGCTTGCCCTGTAGGTCCCGCGCCGTGACGTCGTTCACCACGGTGTAGCCAAAGACATGCGCCATGGCGGAGGATTTCGGGATGCAGCGGCCGCCGCGGCCGATGACCACCGCCAGCTCGGCCTCGTAATCCACCTCGGCATCCAGACCCGGCACCAGCGGGATGTCGTCCCAGGGGCCGGAGATGGAGGTGAAGGGCTTGGTGAAGATGATCGGCGCCTTCGGAATGGCATCCGCCGCGCTGGTGGAGGAAGAATCGTAGCCGCTGCCAGCGAATTCCCTGGCATGGGCATGGTAGTTCTTGCCGACGCAGAAGATGTTGCGCGGCGGATTGGACAGCGGGGCGAGCAGGTCCGCCGGGTCCAGCGCTTCCCCGGCGCCAGCGGGCTCGGGCAGGGCCGCGCCGCCGGCCAGGGCGGCGATCAGGCCCGCCATGTCACCCGGCAGGCCGGGGGCGAGGTCCGCGACCGGCCAGTAGCGCTTCCCCGACTGGTCCACACGCACCAGGCAGGGAGCATCCCCCCGCTTGATCATCGCAAGCTTCATGCACCGTTTCCTATACCAATTTGGCTTTATTATGAACCAATTCGCCTGTATGGTTCGCCAATTGGTCCATTACGTCAAGGATATTCGGTGGCACAGGATGTTGCGGAACGCAGAGGGGCGATGGCGCTACGGAACCTGCTGGCCCGTGAACTGCGCGAGAACCGCTGGGCTATTGGCGAGAAGCTGCCCACGGAGCGGGAACTGGGACTGCGCTACGGCGTCGCGCGCAACACCGTGCGCCGCGCCCTGGAGGCCCTGGAGGCCGAGGGCCTGATTACCCGCCATGTCGGGCGCGGCACCTTCCGCAATGCTCCGCCTGGCGCGGCCCCGGCGGGGGAGGAGGAACTCAGCCCCTCCGATGTGGTGGAATGCCGGCTGATGTTGGAGCCGGAAATGATCTCCCTGGCGGTGGCCCGCGCCACCCAGGGCGACATCGCGCGGATGCTGGAATGCCTGCGCGGCACGGATGACGCGGCGGATCTGCCGGGCTTCGAGCAATGGGATGCCGCCTTGCACGACGCCTTCGCGCTGGCCACCCATAACGGCGCCATCATCGCCATGTCGCGTTCTCTCGCGCGGGTGCGGGAGCGGACAGACTGGGGGCAACTCAAGGCGCGCGGGAACACGGCGGAACGGCGCGCCACCTTGCAGGCGCAGCATCATGCCATGGTGGAAGCGGTCCGGCAGCGTGATAGGATGGAAGCGCGGCGCGTGATGCGGGAACACATCCTCTTTGTCCAGGGCTACATGTTTGGCGATGAGGGTTGATGCACGGGCAGGCTGCTGAGCCGCGCCTACTTCCTTGATGGCGGGGGAGCCGCCGCCTCCAGCAGGGGCCGCACGGAGGAGAGCTTCCGCATCACTTCGCCCAGATGCGCCCGCATGGCCGCCGAGGCTTCTTCCTGCCGCCCTGCTTCCAGCAGGTCCAGGATCGCCAGATGCTCCCGGGCCTGGCGGTAGAAGCGCTGGCGGTCGGTCAGGGAGCGATAGACCAGCAGGCGGCGCACGCGGTTCACCCGCTGCAGCGCTTCCAGCATGAAGGGATTGCCTGCGGCGCCGACAATGGCTTCGTGGTAGCGGACGCCGCGCTCGTAGAGCGCATCGGTGGAAGCGGTCTCGATGCCGCCGGACAGCATGTTCTCCTCCACCGCGCGGCACTGCGCCGCCACGGCGGGGTCCAGCCGGTAGCCGGGCTCCAGCAGGCTGGCGGGTTCGATCGCGAGGCGGAGGCGGTAGGTCTGCTCCAGCGCATCCGGCGTGGTGAGGACGGAGGAGAAGCGCCAGCCATAGCCGGCGCGGCGTTCTGCCCAACCTTCGGCCGCGATGCGGTCGAGTAGCTGGTTGAGCTGCCCGCGCGTCACGCCATAGCGCTCCCGCAGCGCGGATTCCGACACCGTGTCCGGTAGCTGGCCCGACACGCGATCCTCGGCCATGGCGAAGTAAACGGCGTCCAGCCCCTCCGGCTGCCGGTGGCCCGCCAGCAGGGCGGCCGGCTGCTGCCCCTCCCTGGCCACGAAGAAGCCGCGGCGTGGCGCCGGCGTGACCACGCCATGGTCCGCCAGCACGCGCAGGGCCTGACCGATGGGGAAGCGCGACACGCCGAAGCGGTCGGCCAGGCGCTGTGCCGAGAGATGCGCCCCGGCGGGCAGGGCGCCGGCGCTGACATCCTCCGCCAGCGCCCGGACGATTTGCGAGACGGTGCTGGTCGGTGTCTCGGCCATGCGGTGGGCAGTCTCCGGTTTCATGGCCCCGGTAAAGCATATCGGGACCGGCCCGCAATGCGGCCGGGCAGCGGGAGCCGCGATTCAGGATTGCATTTTTGTCGAGGAAGATGCAATCCAAGGCAAAACACCAACCCGAGGAAGCCGCGCCATGATCTCTCGCCGCCATCTGACCCTCAGCGCCGCCTTCGCTTTCGCCGGCAGCAAGGCATGGGCCCAGGGCGTGTACCCGGACCGCCCCGTGAAGGCCGTTGTCGGCTATCCGCCGGGCGGCGGCGTGGACATCGTGGCGCGCCTGCTGGGCGAACCCATGCGGGCCAAGCTGGGCCAGCCAGTGATCGTGGAGAACCGCCCGGGCGCGAGCGCGATGATCGGCGCCCAGGCCGTCGCGAAAGCGCCGGCGGATGGCTACACGATCCTTTTTGCCGCCGCTGGCGAGATCGCGGTCAATCCCTCCCTCTACAGCGACCGCATCACCTATGACGCCGCCAGGGAGCTGACGCCGGTCGCCCTGTGCGGCACGGTGCCCTGCGTCGTCGTGGTGCCGGTCTCGCTGCCGGTCCGGACGCCGGCGGAACTCATCGCCTATGCGCGCGCGAAGAAGGGCGAGCTGTCCTTCTCCTCCTCCGGAATCGGCAATCCGCAGCATCTGGCGGGCGAGTTGATGAATCACATGGCCGGCACGGATGTGCTGCACGTGCCTTACCGGGGCTCGGCGCCTGCCGTGACGGACGTGGCCAGCGGCCGGGTGACCATGAGCTTCAGCAGCCTCGGCGCCGCGCTGCCGCTGATCGAGAGCGGCAAGATCCGCGCCGTGGCCGTCACCTCCCGCGAGCGCATGCCGCAGCTGCCGGACGTGATGCCGCTGCGGGAGGCGCCGGGCCTGGAGAATTACGAGCTGATCAACTGGTTCGGCGCCTTCGCGCCCGGCGGCACGCCGGCCCCGGTGCTCGAGCGGCTGGCGGGCGCGGCGGATGCGGCGCTGGCGGACCCCACCCTGGCGGCGAAGCTGATGGAGCAGGGCATCATCCCGCGCCGCCTGGCGCCGGAGGCCTTCCGCACCTTCGTGCGCGAGGAGACGCAGAAATTCGCCGCCATCATCCGTGATGCCCGGATCACCCCGGAGGGCTGAGCATGCCGCTCCAACCCCAACAGACCCATAAGGCGAGCATGACCGAGACCACCATCCCCGAGAGCGAACTCCTCGACCTGACCACCCGTGCCCTGCACAGCGGCGGCATGCGGGAGGAGGATGCGGCCCAGACAGCCCGGGTGCTGGTGCTGGCGGATATGTTCGGCGTCCGCACCCATGGCATCAGCCGGGTGGCGCAGTACCTGGGCCGCGTGCGCGTCGGCGGCATCGATGCGCGGGCCGAGGTGCAGGTGGCGCGGATGGCGCCCGGCCTTTCCATGGTGGATGGCCGCAACGGCATCGGCCCGCTGGTCGGCATGCATGCGCTGGAGGCGGCGATGCAATCGGCGCGCGAGGTCGGCATCGGTGCCGCCTTCGCGCGCGGCAGCAACCATTTCGGCCCGATCCTGCCCTACAGCTTCCTGGCCGCGCAGCAGGGCTTCGCCAGCATCATCGCCAGCAACGCGACCACCACCATCGCGCCCTGGGGCGGCAAGGATACGCGGGTAGGCAACAACCCGATGGGCATCGGCATGCCCAATCCGGGTGGCGATCCCATCCTGCTCGACATCGCGCTCTCGGTCGCGGCGCGGGCCAAGATGCGGAAGCTGCTGCAGCAGGGCCAGCCTTTGCCGGAAGGCTGGGCGGCGGATGCCGATGGCAAGCCGACCACCGACGCCAAGAAGGGGCTGGAAGGCTTCCTGCTGCCGATGGGCGGGCACAAGGGCTATGGGCTGGCGGTCATGGTGGACCTGCTGGCGGGCCTGCTCTCCGGCGCCGCCTACCTGACCCATGTACAGGCCTGGGACAAGAACCCCGAGGCCGCGCAGAATCTCGGCCATGTCTTCATCCTGATCGACACGGCGAAGCTCCATTCCGCCGAATGGATGCGGGAGCGCATGGCGGATTTCGGCGACATCCTGCGCAGCACGCCCGCCGCCGACCCCGCCCAGCCGGTGATGGCGCCCGGCGACCGGGAGATGGCGCTCTACGCCAGGGCCAAGCGGGAGGGCGTGACCGTCGCCACAGCGGACCTGGAGGCCTTGCAGGCACCTGCCGGCTGACCCGGAAGGCAGCCCGATACCAGCGCCGGCCCTGCCCGGGCCGGCACCGAAATCATGACGAAAGGCAGTAAGATGTCCTGGACGGTCGAGATCCTGCTGCAGGGCTACCCTGGCAAATCCAAGTATCACGGTGGCCTTGGCTGGAGCACGGTGGCCCTGGCGCGCGGGCCGGCCGGGCGGATCGCGCTGCTGGACACCGGCGGCTTCGGCGCGCGGCGGCGCCTGCTGACGCAGCTCGAGGCCGCCGGCGTGGCGCCGGAGGCGGTGACGGACCTGCTGCTGACCCACCTGCATTACGACCACTGCCTGAACTGGCCGATGTTCCCCAAGGCCACCATCCATGCCGGGGAGGCCGAGCTGGAGATGGCGCTCGCCCTGCCGGACGGTGACCCGCTCTATCCCGAATTCACCGTGCGGGAGCTGGCCCGGCATCCGCGCCTGCGGCGGCTGCGGGATGGCGAGACGGGCCTGTCGGGCATCGCCTGCTTCACGGCGCCCGGGCATACGCTGCACCACCTTGTCTTCGTGATCGAGGGTGCGCAGCGCACCATCTTCTCGGCCGACGTGGCCAAGAACCGCGCGGAACTGGCCACCGGCCGCGCCGACATGACCTTGGATGCCGCTGCCCACGCGGCCTCCATCGCCCGGCTGAACGCCGTGTGGCGCGAGGTGCCGGGAACCGTGCTGATGCCGGGCCATGACCTCGCCCTGACCCTGGACGCGGCGGGCCGCATGGTGCCGCATGGCCAGCGCGCCTGCATGATCGAGGCATGGTTCGCCAATGACCTCGATGAGGTCTCCCGCTTCGACCTGACTGAGCAGGGACTGGCCGGAGGCGGCGCGCATCATGGCTGATGACCGGCAGGGTGACGTGGCGCCGGTGCCGGCGCGCTGGCTGGAAGGCCCCTTCGGCCGGCTGCGCTGCATCGACCTGCCGGCCGTGGCGGGCGGGCGGGAGGCGCTGGCGCGGATGCCCTGGTGCCACCGCATCCTGCTGGAGAATGTCATGCGCCAGCCGGAGGCCGCGCAGCGTGCCGCCGGGCGCGCGGCCCTGATGGGTTGGCTGGAGACGGGGCAGTCGGAGGCCGAGATCCCCTTCGCGCCCGGCCGCATCCTGATGCACGACACCACCTGCGGGCCGGCGCTGGTGGATATCGCCGCCATGCGGGACGTGCTCGCCCAGGCGGGCGGCGACCCCGCGCGCCTCAACCCGGCGGTGCCGGTCGCCACCTCCACTGACCACTCGCTGCCCGTGGATGTTTCCGCCCGGCCGGATGCCGTGCGGGCCAATATGGCGAACGAGATGGCGCGCAATGCCGAGCGCTACCGCTTCATGAAATGGGCGGCGGGCACGGTGAACGGCTTCCGCGTCTTTCCGCCCGGCACCGGCATCATGCACACCATTAATCTGGAGCGGCTGGCCACCGTGGTCTCGATCGAGATCCGGGATGGCGAGCCCTGGGCGGTGCCGGACACGCTGGTGGGCACGGACAGCCACACGCCCATGGTGAACGGCATCGGCGTGCTGGGCTGGGGCGTGGGCGGCATCGAGGCCGAGGGCGTGATGTTCGACGTGCCCGTCTCCCTGCGCGTGCCGGAGGTGGTCGGCGTGCGCCTGGAGGGCGCCGTGCCGGAAGGCAGCCTGGCCACCGACCTCGCCCTGACCGTGACGCAGATGCTGCGCGCGGCCGGCATTTCCGGTGAATTCGTGGAATTCTTCGGCCCCGGCATCGGACGGCTGACGGCCGGGCAGCGCGCCGTCGTGGCCAACATGGCGCCCGAATATGGCGCCACCACCGGCATCTTTCCCATCGACGAGATGACGCTGCGCTACCTGCAGGACACGGGGCGCGACGCGGCACAGGTCGCGCTGGTGGAAAGCTACGCCAAGGCCCAGGGGCTGTGGCACGAGCCCGCGCAGGTTCCGCGCTACACGCGCGTGCTGGAGCTGGACCTTGCCTCCATCCGCCCCTCGCTGGCCGGCCCCCGCCGGCCGCAGGACCGGCTGGCGCCCGCCGAGGTGCCGGCGGCGCTGCGGGACGCGGGCATCCATGGCGGCGGTGCGCCGGGGCAGGGCGGGATACCGGCGGATGCCGTGGCCATCGCCGCCGTGACATCCTGCACCAATACCACCGATCTCGGCCTGCTGGTCGCCGCCGGCCTCGTGGCGCGCAAGGCGCGCGCGATGGGCCTGCAGGTGCCGCGCTGGGTCAAGACCTCCCTGACGCCCGGCTCGCCCAGCGCGGAACGGCGGCTGCGGCGGGCAGGACTGTTGCAGGACCTGGAGGCGCTGGGCTTCGGCATCGCGGGCTATGGCTGCGCCACCTGCATCGGCAATTCCGGCCCCCTGCTGCCGGAAGTGGCGGAGGCCGTGCGGCGGGAAGGGCTGCGCCCCGTCGCCGTGCTCTCAGGCAACCGGAATTTCCCCGGCCGCGTGCATGCGCAGGTCGATGCTGCGCTGCTCGCCTCCCCGCCGCTGGTCGTGGCCTATGCCATCGCCGGGCGTGCCGCGCTGGATATCGGCCAGGACGTGCTGGCGACCACGCCGGAGGGGCGCGCGATCCGCCTCGCTGACCTCTGGCCATCGGCGATGGAGATCGAGGCGGTCACTACGGCCGCCAGCGACCCGGCCGACATCGCTTTGGCCGCGGCGGAGGCCGACGGTTCCGCCGCCTGGGCGGCGCTGGAGGCACCCGGCACCGCGCGCTTCCCCTGGGATGCCACCTCGACCTATCTGCGCCCGCCGCCTTTCGTCAATGTCGGGCCGGACAGCCAGAGGGAGGGTCCGCTGGTGGCCCACCCCCTGCTGGTGCTGGGCGACGACATCACCACCGACCACATCTCCCCCGCCGGCGCGATCCCCGCCCGGAGCGACGCCGCCTCCTGGCTGGTCGAGCGCGGCGAGAACCCCCAGGACCTCAATGTCTATGCCTCCCGGCGCGGCAACTGGGAGGTGATGCTGCGCGGCCTCTTCACCAACAAGGCCGCGGTGAATCATCTGGCGGCGGGGCTCGCGCCCGGCCAGTCTGTCTTCGCGCTGACAGGGGAGGTGCTGCCGGTCTGGCGCGCTGCCGCACGCTACGAGGAAGCCGGGTTGCCGGTGGTGATCCTGGCCGGCGAACGCTACGGAACCGGCTCCTCGCGGGACTGGGCGGCCAAGGGTGCCCAGTTGCTGGGTGTGCGGGCGGTGCTGGCGAACAGCTTCGAGCGCATCCACCGCGCCAATCTTGTAGGCATGGGCGTGCTGCCGCTGCGCCTGCCGGATGGCTGGCGCTTCGACCAGCTTGGCCTGGAGGCCGGCGACCTTGTCGAGGTCGCATTGCAGGACGCCGTTCTGAAGCCCCGCGCCGCCGTGCCGGTGGTTCTGCGGCGGCGGGACGGCAGCCTGCTGCGCGGCACCGCCATGGCCCTGCTGGATACCGCGCGCGAGGTGAGCCTGATCCAGGCCGGTGGCATGATCCCGACCATCCTGCGCCGTGCACTGGCAGCCGGGAGGGCATAGCCGCGCGCCGCTGCCCGGGAAGAGCAGCGGCGCGACGGGTGCCTGACTATCCGGCCGCCTGGCTGGGCCGGGACGCGGCCGCGACGGTCAGGGCGACGATGGCCACAACCAGGGGCACGAAGGACAGCCACAGGACGGTGTCCCAGCCATAGGAGGCCAGCAGGCCGCCCGACAGGAAGGAGCCGAAGGCCATGGTCCCGAACACGACGAAGTCGTTGAAGGACTGCACCCGCGCCCTTTCCTCCGGGCGGTGGCATTCGAGCACCAGGGCCGAGGCGCCCACGAAGCCGAAGTTCCAGCCCAGGCCGAGCAGGATCAGGGTGAGCCAGAAATGCGCCACATCCACGCCGGTCAATCCGACGGCGGCGGATGCGGCGATCAGCATGAGACCCGCCGTCACCACGCGGGGCGCGCCGAAGCGGGTGATCAGCCGCCCGGTGAAGAAGCTCGGGCCATACATCGCGATCACGTGCCACTGGAGGCCGAGGTTGGATGCTTCCTGCGGCAGGCCGCACATCTGCATCGCGAGGGGCGCGGCCGTCATGAGGAAGTTCATGAGCAGATAGGAGACGACCCCGCAGATCACGGCGGTGATGAAGCGCGGCTGGCGTGCGATGACGCCGAGCGGCCGGCCGCGCGCCGTCTCCGCCGCCGTCGGCCTGGGCAGCCGGACGCCGAGCAGGATAACGGCGGAAAGCGCGGCCACGGCGGCCTGCGCCAGGTAGGTGGCGGCGAAGAGATGGGGCAGCCACAGGTGCATCGTGAAGGTGACAAGCTGCGGCCCAAGGACCCCGGCAAAGACACCGCCCGCCATGACGGCCGACAATGCCCGCGCACGCCGCTCCGGCGGCGCGCAATCGGCGGCCGCGAAGCGGAAGGACAGCACCACGGCGGCATAGACCCCGCCGAAGAAGGTCGCCACGCAGAACAGCCAGAAGGAGCCCAGCACCACCGCCAGCGCGGCGAGCAGGCCGACCAGCACGCCGCAGCCCGTGCCGGTCAGGAAGGCGGCCCGGCGGCCGTGGCGCTGCGCGATGAGGCCCGCCGGCAAGGTGCAGGCCGCCATCCCCACCACGAAGATGGAGATGGGCAGCGTCGCCAGCGCCGGGCTGGGCGCAAGCGTGTGGCCGACAATCGCCCCGGTTGCGTAGACCACCACCGAATTCGCCCCGGCAAGCGCCTGCGCGACCGCCAGCCGCAGGACATTCCCGCGCTCGTGCTGATAGGGGCTGGCGGGCGACAGCCCGGCCGCAGTGGCGCTTTTGGCTTGTGACATGGAGTTCCTCAGGGCGTGATCTGGCTGAGCCAGCGCGTGTCGCGCAGCGACGGACGACGGTGGAGGCGGCGGTTCAGCAGCGCATGGGCCTCGGCGGCCTCGCCGCTGCGCATCAGGGCGAGGATCAGCGTATCCTCGATCACCTCGCGCTGGGCACCGCTGCCGCCGATGCGCGTGACCTCGCCCGCGACCGGCTCCAGGATGCCGGCGCAGACAGCGTAGTCACCTTCCACGAAGGCAAGTGCCGCGCGGCAGATGGCGGGCACCACGGGCCCGGCGGCGAGGCTGCCTGCCTCCACCAGCCGGGTCAGTGCCGTGGCCCGCTGCTCCACCCCGGCCTTGTCGCCGGTGGCGGCCGCGAGAAGGGCCATGTGGACATCGGCGAAGGCGAAGCCTGCCTGCGGGAAGACGGGCGCGGCATAGGCCGCCGCTGCCTCCCAGAGCCCCTCCGGCACCGTGTGGCCGTATGACCGCAGGCGCCAGAGCAGGGAGGCCGCGTCGCTCATCACGTTGACGGCCATGCCGGCCGATGCCGAGGGCTGGACGTGGTCCGCATAGATCGCGAGGGCCCGCCCTGCGTCGCCACGCTCCAGCGCAACCAGCGCCGCGTGCCACGCGATGTGGCCATGCAGGGTGCCGCCCCGGTCGTAGCCGGGTAGCCAGCCTGCGATCAGCCTGTCCGCGTCCTCGCCAGCGCCGCCCTCGAACATGGCATGCGAGAGGGCGTGGACCGCGTTCGCATTGGCGCGCCGGAGGTCGAAGGCACGCTGCGCGAGGTCACGGCCAAGCCCGGCCGCGCCGTTCTCGGCATGGGCCCAGCCCCGGTAGGTGAGGAACCACCAGTCATCCTCCCCGAAGTGCCGGGCATGGCGCTCGCAGAGGTCCACCCGCGCCTGGTCATGGTCCGCCATGCCGGAGAAGGCGAAGAGCCCGAAGGCGCCCAGCGGCAGCGAAAGGACCAGCACATCGCGGGGCCAGGCATCGGCATGCGCCAGCGCCCGCTCCAGCGCCCTGGCCGGTTGGCCATGGATCACGAGCGAGAGAACCTCGACATGGCTCCGCTCCCGATCCGTTCCGGAGCGGGCGGCGGCTTCCGCTGCCGCCGCGATACGCGCCCTGGCCTGCGCTGGCTCGGCACGGATGGCATGCAGGCGGGCACGGGCCGCATGGGCCAGGGCGAAGTCCGGATCGGCCGCGGCAGCCTCGTCCAAAGCCTCGGCGGCACCGGGCCAGGCCGAGAGAAGGAGATCGACACCCTCGCGGTAGCGCTCGGCCGCGACATCGGAGGCGGTCGAGAGCGGCAGGCCGCGACGGTCGAGGCGGGCCATGGCAGGGGTCCTCATGCTGGAATCAAGGCAGGCTTCCTGGCGCCATCCTCGCCAGGATACCCCGCCACAGGATGACCGTCTTTCGACGGGGTGCCAATCCATGTAGAATACCGGACAAACTGGAGCGTACCATGATCTGGGAAACGATCACGGCGCCACCCGACGCAGCGCCCCCACGCCCGATGACGGTGCGCGCGCAGTCCATCCCCGCCCGCCACTTCTTCCCGGAGCATGCCCACCGCTGGAACCAGGTGGCTTATGCCATCTCCGGCGTGCTGACCGTGGCTGTGGAGGGGCGGTCCTTCGCCATCTCGCCGGAGCAGGCGGTGTGGCTGCCAACCGGCCAGACCCACCGCGTCGGGTCGCTGCTGGGCGCGGAGTTCCGCAGCCTCTGGATCGCCGATGAAGCCGGCGCGGGCCTGCCGGGGAGCCCCACGGTCTTCAGCGTCTCGCCCCTGCTCCAGGCCTTGATCATCGAGGCTGCCGCCATTGAGGGGCAGGAGGATCGCGATGGATATGCGGGCCGCGTCACCGACCTGATCCTCGACCAACTCCGGCGCGCGAAGCCTCTTCCGGGGGCATTGCCGTGGCCGCGTGGGGGAGCTCTGGCAGAGGTGTGCGAAGCTCTTTACGCCAACCCGGCCGACCCGCGCGGGTCGGAGGAATGGGGCCAGGAACTCGCGATGTCGGCGCGGACCCTGGCCCGGCGCTTCGAGGCGGAGCTGGGCATGAGCCTGCGCTCTTGGCGGCGGCGCCTGCGGCTGTTCAAGGCCATTGAACTGCTAGGCGGCGGCCTGGGCGTGACACAGACGGCGATGGAGCTCGGCTATGGCTCGACATCAGCCTTCATCTACGCATTCCGCACCGACATGGGGTGCAGCCCGCAGGTCCATATGCGGGGGCGCGGCGCGGACCGGGCTGCCGCAGCCGCATCTCGCGGGTGATGGTGCTGCCGGACGCGCCAGAGGGCCGGACTTCGCGGCGGGCTGGCCAGCACCCGGCTGGCCGGCCCTCCACCATCAGGGCAGCCGAGGCGGCTTATTCAGGCTTGATGTTGGCGCGGCGGGCGACATCGCCCCAGCGCTTGGTTTCAGCCGCGACAAAGGCGTGGAACTCTTCCGGCGAATTGCCGGCCGCCTGCAGCCCCAACTCGCGGAAGCGGGCGAGCACGTCGGTCTCCGTCAGCGCCGTCCGGGCTTCCTGGTTCAGCCGGTCGATGATCGGGCGCGGCACGCCGGCCGGGGCGAAGAGGCCGGTCCAGGAGACGGATTCGAAGCCCGGCAGCACCTCCGCGATGGCCGGAAGGTCCGGCGCGGCCGGATTGCGCTCCAGCGACCCAACCCCCAGGGCCCGGATACGGCCGTCCTGGGCGATGGGCCAAGCGGAGGAGAAGTTGTCCAGGATCATCTGGATCTCCCCCGCCATCAGGTCGTTCAGGCTTTGCGAGCTGCCGCGATAGGGCACATGCACGGCGGCGCTGCCGATGGTCTGCAGCATCAGCTCCATGCCCAGGTGCTGCGAGGTGCCGACGCCGGAGGAGCCATAGGTGAATGCGCCGGGCTTGGCCTTGAGGAGCTCGATCATCTCCCGCAGGTTCTGCGCGGGGACCTTGGGGTTCACCACCAGCAGGTTCGGCTGCTTCGCCAGCAGCGTGATGTCCCAGAAATCCTTCAGGTTGTCATAGGGCATGTTGGGATAGACGCTGGCATTGATGGCATGCGCGCTGATGGTGCTGACGCACAGCGTGTAGCCGTCCGGCGCCGACTTGGCGCAGGCATCGCTGCCCAGGTTGCCGCCGGCGCCTGCACGGTTCTCCACCACCATCGGCTGGCCGAGCCGCTTGCTCATGCTCTGCGACACGACCCGCGCCAGGATGTCGGTCGCACCGCCCGGGGCGAAGGGCACGATGACGCGGATGGGGCGGTTGGGATAATCCTGCGCCTGTGCCCGGACGGGCACGACGGCGGCGACCAGGGCGAGGCCGAGCCAGAGAATTCGCATGGACAAGGTTTATTTCCTCCGTCTTTCCGGTATTTGTTGCGCGGCTGCGCCGCAGCTCCGCGATATCAGGCGGAGGCCGGCTGCGGGATGCCGCCGATGCGCATGAGATGCTGCGGACCCAGTTCCTCCGGCGAGAGGCAGCCGAGCAGCGCGAGGTTGCGGTCCACCTCCTGCCCCAGGATCTCGATGCCGTGCCGCACCCCGGCTTCCCCGCCGACGGCGGCGGCATACAGGAAGGGCCGGCCGACGAAGACAAAGTCCGCCCCCATGGCCAGGGCCTTCAGCACATCCGCGCCGCGGCGGATGCCGCCGTCCATCATCACCGCCATGCCGCCCGCGGCGGCCCGCACCTCCGGCAGGGCGCGGAAGGCCGAGATGGCGCCATCGAGCTGCCGCCCGCCGTGGTTGGAGACGATGACGCCATCGATCCCCTCGGCGGAGGCGCGGCGCGCATCCTCACCATGCAGGATGCCCTTGATCACCAACTTGCCTTTCCACTGCTGGCGGATGCGGGCGATGTGGCTCCAGTCCAGGTGGTCCCGCGCACCGAAATCGCGCTCCACGTTGCGCGCGATGATGGGCGCGCCGCGCTCGGCGAAATTGTTCTCGAAATGCGGCATGCCGTGGTGGCGCAGGGTGCGGTACAGCGTGTCCCAGAGCCACAGCGGGCGGATCGCGCCATCCCAGGCCAGGCGCAGCGAGGGCTTCAGCGGCGTGGAGAAGCCGGTGCGGATATTGTTCTCGCGGTTGCCCATGGTGGTGGTGTCCACCGTCAGCACCAGGGTGCCGAAGCCGGCGCGCGCCACGCGCTCCACCAGCGCGGCGATGCGCTTCTCATCCACCGGCAGATAGGCCTGGAACCAGCTTCCCGGCGCGGCCCGCGCCACGTCCTCCATCGGGATCAGGGAGGAGCCGCTCATGACCATCGCGATGCCGGCATCCTGCGCCGCGCGCGCCAGCACCAGATCGCCGCGATAGGCCATCATGGCGCTGATGCCCATGGGCGAGATGCCGAAGGGCGCACGGTAGGTCTGGCCCAGCAGCGTCGTCGCGATGCTGCGCTGGGAGACATTGATCAGGTAGCGCGGGCGGAAGGCCCATTCCGCGAAGGCCGTGCGGTTGTCGTGATGCGCGGCATTGGTTTCCGCCGCCCCCGCGATATAGCCGAAGAGCGGGCGCGGCAGCTTGCGCCGCGCCGCGGGCTCGAAATCCTCCAGCGCCAGGATCGGGCGCAGGCGGCGGGGCAGGCCCTGGCCTACCGCCCGGTACATGGCCTTCGGCGGCGGGGGCGCCGAAACGGCCCCCGGACCCTCCGCCTGTGTCACAGGGGCTGCCCTTCCGGCATGTCGCGGCCGACGGAGCGGGCGCGGGGATCGAGGAAGCAGTGCAGGATGGCGGGCTTGCCGGAAGCCAGGGCACGCTCGAAGGCGGGGGCGAAGTCCGCTGTGCTGCGCACCACCTCGCCATGGCCGCCGAAGGCGGTGGCATAGGCGGCGAAGTCCGGGTTCACCAGCCGGGTGGCGGAAATGCGGCCCGGATAGTCACGCTCCTGGTGCATGCGGATGGTGCCGTACATGCCGTTGTCGATGACGATCACCAGGACGGGGATGCCGTGCTGCACGGCGGTCGCGAATTCCTGACCGGTCATCAGGAAGTCGCCGTCGCCGGCGATGACCACGGACACCGCCTCCGGCTTCTGCCGCTTGGCCATGATCGCCGCCGGCACGCCGTAGCCCATGGAGCCTGAGGTGGGCGCGAGCTGGGTGCCGAGGCGCGAGAAGCGCCAGTGCCGGTGCATCCAGCCGGCGAAGTTGCCGGCGCCGTTGCACAGCACCGTATCGGCCGGCAGGCGCTCGTTCAGCCAGCGCACCACCTCGCCATACTGGAAGTCGCCCGGCAGGGTGCGGGGCGTGCCGGACCAGGACAGGAAGGCCTCATGCGCCGGCGCGGTCTCCGCCGCCCAGGCCGGCGTGGCCTTGGGGGCGAAGCCAGCCAGGGCCGGGGCGAAGCGGCTCGGCGCAGCCTGGATGGCCAGCGTCGGCGCATAGACGCGGCCCAGTTCCTCGGCGCCCGGATGCACATGCACCAGCTTCTGCCGGGGCACGGGGATGTCGAGCAGGCTGTAGGAACCCGACGGCATCTCCGACATGCGGCCGCCGATCAGCAGCAGCAGGTCGGCCTCCTGCACCATGGCGGCGAGCCTGGGGGAGGGGCCGATGCCGAGGTCGCCCACATAGCAGCGATGGTCCCAGCGGAAGCGGTCGGCACGGCGGAAGGAGGTGCAGACAGGCAGCGACCAGCGCTCGGCAAAGGCGGCCATGCCTTCCACCGCCGCTTCATCCCAGCCCGTGCCGCCCAGGATGGCCAGCGGCCGCCGCGCGCCTTCCAGCAGCGCCGCCATGGCCTGCATGTCCTCGGCGGCGGGGGCGGGCAGGGCGGGCGTGACCCGTGGCGCATCAGCGACGCTGGCGAGCTCCGTCAGCATGTCCTCGGGCAGCGCGATCACCACCGGGCCGGGGCGGCCCTGCATGGCGACATGAAAGGCACGGGAGACGATTTCCGGGATGCGCTCGGCGCTGTCGATCTCGGTGGCCCACTTGGCCATGGTGCCGAAGACGGCGCGATAGTCGAGCTCCTGGAAGGCCTCGCGCTCACGCATCTCGCGCGCCACTTGGCCGACGAACAGGATCATCGGCGTCGAATCCTGCATGGCGACATGGACGCCGCAGGAGGCATTGGTGGCGCCGGGGCCGCGTGTGACCATGCAGATGCCGGGGCGGCCGGTCAGCTTGCCATAGGCCTCGGCCATGATGGCGGCACCGCCCTCGGCGCGGCAGGTGATGACGTCGATCCTGGCATCGAACAGCGCATCCAGCACCGCCAGGTAGCTCTCGCCCGGCACGCAGGAGACCCGCTCCACGCCCTGCGCCACCAACTGGTCCACCAGGATCTGGCCGCCCGTGCGGGGCGGCGCGGCTGTGGCGGAAGACCCCGCTGTGGTGCCGGCCTCGGGCGCCGAGGTACCATGGGGGAGAAGGGTTTCAGCCACGTTGGATTCCTTGGGGTTGGACGGCGGGTCTCAGGTTGGAGGGCCGGCGGGACCTGCTGTGCGGAGGGTGCCGCTGCGGCGGTCGCTCGTTGCTACCCGGCAGCGCGGGCCTGCCCGATGCGAGGGGCACGGCGGGGCGAGAGCAGGTCGTTGATCCTCCGTACCCGGATTGTTGGCGGGACCTTGGCGGCCGGCACCGGGCTCTGCGGCTATCCTGACAAGTTGGCGGATAACTTGTCAACATGCCTGACAGGTTGATCTGGCGGCTGGAATGGAAATCCGCCATGTTGCCACGGCCGCATGGAGCACGGAGATGGATGGGATCAAGCTGGTCAGAGAGCGGAAGCAGCGGCTCGGGGATCAACTTTACGGGCAGATCCTGGAACAGATCGTATCCGGCACCTTCGAGGAAGGCAGCAAGCTTCCGTCCGAGAGCCAGATCTGCAAGGCCTTCCAGGTTTCCCGGCCCACAGTGCGCGAGGCCCTGATGCGCCTGCACGCGGATGGGCTGGTGGCCACGCGCCAGGGCTCCGGCACCTTCGTGCAGAAGCGCCCGCCTGGCCACCTGACCCGTCTGGCCAAGGTCTCGGACGTGGCCGGCCTGCTGCGCTGCATGGAGGTTCGGATCGCGCTGGAGGACCGGGCGGCGGGCCTGGCGGCCGAACGCCGGACCCCGAACGAGCTGGAGCGCATTCTGCGCGCCCTGGATGCCCTGCGCGACAATGCTGCGGCCGCGTCCGGCGGGGTTCCCGCCCAGGCGGATTACGATTTCCACCGCGCCGTCGCCAGCGCCAGCGGCAACGAGCTTTTCGCCGCGATGCTGGAGATGATCAACGACACCATGCTGCAGGCCATGGCGGTGGCACATGGCATCACCCGGGAGGGGTCGGAGGAGCGGGCGCGGCGGGTGATCGAGGAGCATGAAGCGATCGCGGAGGCGATCCGGCGCCGCGACCCTGAGGGGGCCAGCCTGTCCATGCGCTACCACCTGCACCGCGCGCGTCAGCGCGTGACGGATGGACAGCGGGATCTGTGACAGGCCGCCCGCCGCCGCGCACTGGCTTGGCACCTGGCGGTGGTTGGAATTGTGGCCGCTTCGCTTCCTCGAAGCCCGCCACTCAGCACCACGGAAGCAGTCTGAAAGCGCGCCTAGGCGAGTGCGAGGCGCGCGCGGCTGCGCAACAACAGCATTGCCACGATCAGCACATTCACCGCATTCCAGACGATGCCGTTCAGGAACGCGGCGGCGTAGCTGCCGGTCGCATCGAAGATCACGCCGGAAAGCCAGCCGCCCAGCGCCATGCCGATCAGGGTGGCCATCAGCACGATGCCGACCCGCATTCCCACCTCGGAAGCGGGGAAGCTCTCCCGCACGATCACCGCATAGGATGGCACGATGCCGCCCTGGAACAGGCCGAACATCGCCGACAGGATAAAGAGCGAGCCCAGCCCATCGAAGAACAGGAACAGCGAGAGCGCCACGCCCTGCAGGATCGACCCCAGCATCAGCGTGCGCAGCCCGCCGATCCGGTCGGCCAGGAGGCCAGACCCGAGCCGGGAGACGATGCCGCAGGCGAGCATCAGGGAGAGCATCTCCGCACCCCGCGCCACGCCGTAGCCCAGGTCGCCGCAATAGGCGACGATATGGACCTGCGGCATGGCCATGGCAACGCAGCAGGAGATGCCTGCGAAGGAAAGGATTGCCGTCAGGCCGGCGCGCGAGAGGCCGAGTGGCCTGGCCTGCCCCGCATCACCCAGAGAGCCACCGCTTTGTGAGCCCGGCGCCCGGGCACGCAGCATCAGCGCGAGCGGCAACATCGTGACGAGGCAGATGACGCCAACGACCATATGGGCCGTGCGCCAACCGTGCGCCCCGATCAGCCAGGTCAGGATCGGAGGCCAGACCACGCCCGCGAGGTAGTTGCCGGAGGCCGCGAGCGCCACCGCGATGCCGCGCCGCCGCCGGAACCAGAGAGAAGCATCGGCCACCAGCGGCGCGAAGGCCGCGGAGGCGCCGAACATCCCGATCAGCACGCCCTGTGCCAGCGTGTAGAGCGCCAGGCTTGGCGCGAGCCCCGCGAGGATATATCCGCTGGACAGCGCCACTGTCGCGCAGAGAAGCGGCCTCATGGCACCGAACCGGTCCGTGAGCCGGCCCATCAGGATTCCGCCCGCGCCGAAGCCCAGCATGGTGAGCGTGTAGGGCAGGGATGCCGCGCCGCGTGTGGCGCCGAACTCCGCCTGCACATCCGGCAGTGCCACAACGACGGACCACATCCCGGCCCCGCCGAGTGTCGTGAGCGCGACAATGGCACAAAGACGGATCCAGGCCGCCCGTGAATCCAGTAGTTGCTCGCCGGTCATGCTGCCTTCGCGCCTTGCATGGCCCGTGGCTGACAGGCCGGGGCCGCGATGTTCTTCAGGATTGCCTGCATGATGACGCGAGGCGTGGGATCAGGAGGAAAGCTGTATACGCTGCCGCGCATGACTCCAGCCTTGAACGCCCCCATGCCCGTGTCCTTCCCTTGCAAAGCAGCGCCTGGCCACAGGCACATCGCAGCAGTCTGGCCCAAGGAAGCAGGCAGCACTAGTGCGGGGAAGGATGACCTGACCGCGTTCTATCCTACTGGCTGCTTGGCCATCGTCGACCCATGTGCACGGGGTCAGGCCTCAGTCTTCAGGCGCCAATGGACCGCGAGGCACCAGGGCGAAGGAGGCCAGCACCAACAAAGCCGCAGCAATGAAGTGGTCGTGAACGGCGGCAGGCCAAGTCAACAACACAGGCAATCTGGCTCCGTGAGGCCAGGGTTTACGGCGCTTTGGCTATTCGAGGATCGTAGCTCCACAGCCGCAGCTTACGTGCCGTGATACCGCCGCCCGCCGGGTGCAGAGGGTTGATCAATACGTTTCTCTCCTCCGGCACGATCACCGAAGGGACGAGAAGAAGCACCGAGCGCCGGCTACGCAGCCAGTCCGTACCAAATCTGATGCTGGTTCGGCCGGTCGGGCGTGCGTCCCAGCCGATGGGAAGGGCGGCCGCATCATGCTCCTCCCGCGCATCCCAGATGTTGTCCGGGATGGTGACCTCGACAAGGTAGCGGTTGAGGGGCAGGCCACCGGAATTGAGATGAGCCATCGTCTCCAGGCACGCCAGCGCTCGACTTTCTGACGTATAGACCGCTGGCACATCCTTCTCGTTCCAGCGCCCGCCGGTGAGCTTGGCCCCTGTGCCGGAGAGGTCGTCGGCCTCGTAGGTTGGCGCATCCGTGGCAATCCGCCACACCTTCCGCGTCACGCGTAGGCGCCACTCTGCAGTTGGGCGAGGGTGCTGGACACCAGCGTCTGACCTTCCATCGTGTCCATCAGATCAAGCGGCCGAACCCCGCCAAGGGCGGGGAGCGGCTCGGTCAGCCAACGCGAGGTCCATGCGGCCGCGTCGAAGCCCTGCGAATTGCCAGACTCCTCTACAATGACCTGGACTTGGCCAACAAGCCGGGCAACGCCCAGAATGCGCTCGCTCTCCGCAGGTGAGAGCCGGTCCTCTCCCTTGACCTTCCGGTTGATGGTGGCCGGGGCAATGTTCAGGGCCCGCATGGCTGCGAGCTGGGGGATATCGAGATCCGCCAGAATAGCCTTCGCCTCTGCCGCCGGCAGGCCATGCTTGATCATGCCGATCCGCTCGAATGGCTCAGCTTGATAGAGCCTGACATAAGCAGGGAGGCCGGCACGGCTCCGGGCGGTGCCTTTGATCTGAACCGCACCCCGATGTGCCACCAAGTTGGGCTTACGCCCTGTTGCCTTGAGCGCACGGCTGCCGAGTGTCTCCGCCGAGGTCATTTGATCAGCTCCTTTAAGCACTTCATAAGATCAAATGGGCGCAAACGCGAGGATTTTCCAGGTCAGCTCTAAAGGTGAAGCCTGAGCTGGTCAGCCATTCTGGAATGGCGGGTGGAGACACAGCATCGCTGGCCTATTTGCGATCCGTCCCGTCTTGATCCGCAAATCGCGTAAGAATTCTTATGTAAAATATGGGGCCACAGTGAGCACGTGCCCATCATGTGCCGCCTCTACACCCGGCGGCAGACTGCGCTGTGCCCATATGGGCCGGCATTGTCGCTCCACGGCAAAACGCTTGGCCAAGCCGCCGCGGAACTCACCCATGGCAAGCCCGAAGACGCTTCAGGCGAGGCACTCTCCCTCTGTCGCGCCTTCGATAAGCTTGCAAGAACCTTACCGTCAGGAAGCTAAATGTTGATCAGCGCGCATCCGCCTTCCGTCAGCGGCCGGAACGCGTTCTCAGCTGGTGTCGTGCCCACCAGCTTCAGCAGGTCCCATGGGCCGCTGCTCTCGGCTGGCTTCTTCGCTTCAAAGAGATACATGGGATGGATCTTGCGCCCATCAGGGCGGATGGTGCCGGCACCGAAGCAGTCATCCTCCGTCGGCAGGCGCTTCATGGCCGCCACCACCTCGCGCCCATCGGCCTTGGCCCGCGCTGCCCCCATTTCCGAAGCCACCTTCAGGTAGTGCAGCGTCGCGGAATACGCGGATGCATGATCCATGTTGGGCATATTGCCATTGGTCAGCCGCGGCTTCAGCCGCTGCGTGAAAGTACGGGTACGGTCGTTCAGGTCCCAGTAGAAGCTCTCGCTGATGGTCAGCCCCTGCGCGGTTTCCAACCCCAGGGACTTGACGTCCTGGATGAAGGCCACCAGCGCCGCCGGGCGTATCCCATTTCTCATCAGGCCGAACTCGGCAGCCTGCTTCACGCAGTTCAGCATATCCGTGCCGGCATTCGCGAAGGCCACCACATTGGCCCGCCGCGCGCGCGCGTTGACAAGATAGGACGAGAAATCTGTGCTGCCGGGAAATGGATGCAGGGCAGTGCCAACCACCTGCCCGCCCTCCGCCTCGATGATGCGGGTGGTATCCGCCTGCATGGCCTTGCCAAAGGCATAATCGGCCGTGAGGAAGAACCAGCGGTTGCCGCCCGAGCGCAACAACGATCGCGCCGTGGAATTCGCATTGGACCAGGTGTCGTAGGGCCAGTGGATGGTATTGGCGTTGCAGGCGCGGCCGGTGAGGTCAGAGGAAGCGGCGCCGGTATTCAGATGAACCTTGTTCCGCTCTGCCACCAAGCCGCTCACCGCCAGAGCGATGGCGGAACTGCCAACGTCCATCACCACATCAACATTGCCGCGGTCAAACCATTCCCGCACGATGCCGACGCCGACATCCGGCCGCTGCTGGTGGTCCGCCAGCAGCACCTCAACGTTCAGGCCGCGCTCGGCGGCATTGAAGTCGGCGATAGCCTGCCGCGCGCAGATCGCGCCAGTCTCCCCCGTAATGTCCTTGTAGGGGCCGGACAGGTCCGTGAGGAACCCGATACGCAAGGTGGGTTGCTGCTGCGCCCTGGCGCCTGTGGCGCCGGCGGCCAACAGGGCAGCGCCCGCACCAAGTGCGGCACGCCGACCAATCCCTTGCTGCCTGTCTGTCATGATCTTTTCCTCCCTGAACTTCTTGTTTTTCTATCTTCTGGCCAAGGCATAGGTGGAAACAAAATCCCTCGCCTGGTCATCGTGTTGGCGGGGTTCATGTCGAAAGCGGAAGCGCGGAACTGCCGGCAGTGCAGGCTGGAGACCTTGGGCCTTCGCAGCTAGATGCAGCCGATCCTCTTCACGCCATTCCCCTGCTGTGTCAGCGGCCTTCGAAGACCGGCTTGCGCTTGTCGAACCAGGCGTTCACCGCCTCCTCATGGTCCCGTGTGGTATGGGCCAGGGCCTGGAAGGCTGCGGACATCTCCAACAAGGAGGAAAGCCGCATATGCTGCCCTTCCCGCAGCAGGCGCTTGGTCATCCGCAGCACCTGCGGCGGGTTGCGGGCGATGCGGCCCGCCAGCGCCCGCGCGGCATCCATCAGCGCCGCATCCGGCACGACCTGGGAGATCAGCCCGCATTCCAGCGCCGCCCGCGCGTCCAGCCGGTCTCCCGTGAAGGCCATCTCCGCTGCCTTGGACTGACCCACCGCGCGCGGCAGCAGCCAGGCGCCGCCATCGCCGGGCACGATGCCAACGCTAACGAAGCTCTCGGCATAGGAGGAACTCTCGGCGCCGATGCGGATGTCGCACATGCAGGCCAGATCGAGCCCGGCGCCGATGGCCGGGCCGTTCACCGCCGCGATGGTCGGCACATCCAGGTCATAGAGCGCGAGCGGAATGCGCTGGATGCCCCGGCGATAACTCTCGCGGATATCCGCCGGCTTCATGCCGAAGCGCTCGCGCATCGCCTTCAGGTCGCCGCCGGCCGAAAAGGCGGTGCCTGCCCCGGTCAGGATCACCGCCCGCACATCCACCTCGGCCGCGATGCGCCGGCAGGCCTCGGTGAAGGCCTCGTTGGTTTCTCCCTCGATGCTGAGGGCGTTGCGCCGCTCCGGCGCGTTCATGGTGAGGGTGACGACCGGTCCGTCACGCTCGAAGAGAAGAAAGTCGCTCATGCCGTTACCCCCGGCGCTGAAGGGCCCAGATGCGCTTGCACGAAGGCCAGCGTGTCCATGGCATCGCTTGCCAGGAAGCGCCGGCCGAGCCAGGCGCCCCAATGTGCCTCTCCCCCGAAGCGCATCCGGCCGCTTCGCAGCCGCTCTGTCAGGAGATGCAGGTCCAATTCCTCCGTGATGCCCATGGCGCCATGCACCGCATGGGCGATGGCGGAAACGCGCACCGCCGCCTCCCCCGCGCGCAGCTTGGCGGCGGCGATGCGGGCCGGGTTCAGCCCGGCGATGCCGTCGCCATCCGCCACCGACGCGAGTTGCGCCGCCATGCGCGTCGCGAAGACATCCTCGGTCATCACGCTGATCTGCTGCTGCACCGCCTGGAAGGCGGCAACCGGCCGGCCGAATTGCTGGCGGTCCTGCGCGTGGCGCACCGTCTCGTCCAGGATGCGTTCCATGGCACCCGCCATCGCCGCCACTTCCGCCCAGGCGCCAGCGGTGAACAGGCCCGGGATGGCCAGGCTCAGCCCGGCTCCGCCCGGCCAGCGCAAAACATGGCCCAGGGGCGAGCTGGCATCCTCATCCCGCGCTGCCGCCGCCATGGGCAACAGAAGCGCGGCATCGCCGCGGGGCAGGAGCACCCAGTCGGCTGTGCCGGCAGCCGGCACCCGCGCCCCCTCGCCGGCAGCTTCCGCCAGCATCACCGCGCCAGGAGGCACCGCCTCCCCCACCCCAGCCAGGGCGGCGCGGGCCAGCATCGTTTCCCCCACTGGCAACGGCACGGCAAAGCGCCCCGCCGCCATCAGCACCGGCAGTGCCCCGGCGGGGCCCAGGCCGATGCCCCCGGCCGCCTCCGGCACCAGGGCATCGAGGAAGCCGGCATTCTCCAGCTCCTCCCAAAGCACCGTGGCCGGACCGCCCGCGCGGATGGCGCGCACGGAGGCCGGAGCGGCATGGCGGGAGAACAATTCCTCGGCGGAGCGGAGCAGCAGGCTGTCCATCAGCGCAGCCCCATGCCGCGCGCGATCATGCCGCGCAGGATCTCCCGCGTGCCGCCGCGCAGCGAGAAGGAAGGCGCCATGGCCGCCGTATAAGCCAGGGTGCGCATCAGCGGCCCCGGTGCCGCGAGGCCCGGCTGCGCCAGGATATCGGCCACCACGGCGGGGATCGTCTGCTCGAACTCAGTGCCGAGGTCCTTCACCAGAGCCGCCTCCACGATCGGGCTCTCGCCCTCGACCAGCCGCCCGGTGACGGCGATGGACATGGCACGCAGGACCGCCAGATGCGCCAGCAGACGGCCGAGCAGCGCCTCGGCCGCTTCCGTCGCCCCGGCCTCGCGCAGCCAGCATGCCCACTCGTCCAGCAACACGGCGGAGGAGAGCACGCGCTCCGGCCCGCTGCGCTCGAAGGCCAGTTCGGCATTCACCTGCATCCAGCCGGAACCTTCCTCGCCGATCAGCGCATCGGCGGGCAGCCGCACATCCTCGAAGACCACTTCGGAGAAATGCGCGTCCCCGGCCAGGTCGCGGATCGGGCTGATGCGCACGCCCGGTGCATGCAGGTCCACGATGAGCTGCGAGAGGCCCTTGTGCCGGTCCGCCGCCGTGCCGCTCGTGCGCACCAGGGCGATCATGTAATGCGAGTGCTGCGCGTTGGTGGTCCAGATCTTGGCGCCGTTCAGCCGCCAGCCCTCACCCTCCCGCACCGCGCGGGTGGTCACGCTGGCCAGGTCCGATCCGGTATTCGGCTCGCTCATGCCGATGCAGAAGAACGCCTCGGCGCGGCAGATGCGCGGCAGGTAGAAGCGGCGCTGTGCCTCCGTCCCGAAGCGCTGGATCAGCGGGCCGCTCTGGCGGTCCGCGATCCAATGCGCGGATACCGGCGCGCCGGCGGAGAGCAGTTCCTCCACCAGCACGTAGCGTGCGAAAGCCCCTCGCCCCGCGCCGCCGTATTCCTTCGGAAAGGTCAGCCCCAGCCAGCCGCGCTCGGCCAGCTTCCGGCTGAAACCAGGATCGAAACCCATCCAGGACCGCGCGCGGCGCTCGGGGGGAATGTCGCCCACCGCTTCCCGCAGGAAGGCGCGGATCTCCGGGCGCAGCGCTTCATCCTCCGGCGGGATGGCGGCGAGGGGAAGGGCTCCGATCATGGCGTCCTCTCCGCTTGCCGGTCCTGCGGGGCGGGCTCTGCCGTGGCGATCACGCCGGCGGCGCGCAGCGCCTCGATCTCCGCCTCCCCCAGCCCAAGCTCCGCCGCCAGCACGGCGCGTGTGTCCTGCCCCAGGCGTGGCGGCGCAAGGCGGTAGCTGGCCGGGCTGCGGGACAGGCGGCTGGGATAGGCGATCACCGTCACCTCCGTCCCGTCGTCGCGCCGCATCGCGCGCAGCATCTCCCGCGCGGCGACCTGCGGATCGGCCAGCACCTGGTCCACCGAATTGATCGGCCCGCCCGGCACGCCGGCCTCGGCCATGGCCGCCAGCAACTCGGCCGCGCGCCAGGGCGCGATGGCCCGCGCCAGTTCCACCTCCAGCACGCGCCGGTCGCGCAGCCGCCCGGCATTGGTGGCGAAGCGCGGATCGGCCGCCAGATCCTCGCGGCCCAGCAGGCCGCAAAGGGTGCGGAACTGTGCATCATTGCCGCAGGTCACGAGGATGTAGTCGTCGCTGGCCGCGAAGTCGCGGTAGGGCACGACATTCGGATGCGCATTGCCCAGCCGCTGCGGCACCGCGCCGCCGACAAGGTAGTTCATCCCCTGGTTCACCAGCAGCGCGATCTGGCTGTCCAGCAGCGCGCAGTCGATATGCTGCCCCTCCCCGGTGCGGTTCCGGTGGTTCAGCGCGGCCAGGATGGCGGTGGTGGCATAGAGCCCGGTGAAAAGATCGCTGACCGGCAGCCCGACCTTCACCGGCCCTGCCCCCGGCTCCCCCTCCGGGCGGCCAGTGACGCTCATCAGCCCGCTCATGCCCTGGATCAGGAAGTCGTAGCCGCCGCGATCGGCATAGGGGCCAGTCTGCCCGAAGCCGGTGATGGAGCAGTAGATCAGGCGCGGGTTCAGCCGCAGCAGAGAGGCCGCGTCGAGCCCGTATTTCACCAGCCCGCCGGTGCGGAAATTCTCCACTAGGATGTCGGCATCTTCCGCCAGGCGCCGCACCAGCGCGGCACCCTCGTGGCGCGAGAAGTCGATGGCCAGCGAGCGCTTGTTGCGGTTGGCGCAGAGGTAATAGGCGGCGTCCGGCCGCGCCGATCCATCCTCCAGAAATGGCGGGCCCCAGACGCGGGTGTCGTCGCCCTTGCCGGGCTGTTCCACCTTCAGCACCTCGGCGCCCAGGTCGCCCAGGATCTGCGTCGCCCAGGGTGCGGCCAGCACGCGGGACAGGTCGAGCACCTTCAGCCCGCTCAGGGCTCCAGGCAGCATGTCGGGGGCACGGGCATCTTCTCCCGCGGAGCCATGGCTCGCCGATAGGCCCATTCGGGCGGTTCCTCCTGGCGGTTCGTCTGCGCGCCCGCCGTCATTTCATTTGCTGAAATGCAATTTCAGAACTAGCCTAACAGCAGGGTCCCAGATCAGGGAACAACGATTCGCAGGCGATCACCGGATTTTTGCGATGCCTTCCTACGAGCCTGTCACTGCCCTGCTGCGGGGCCTGGATGTTCTTCGCGCGGTGAACCGGCTGGAAGGCGCGACGGTGAAGGATATCCACCGCCTCACCGGCCTCAACCAGCCGGCCGTGGTGCGGATGCTGGAGACGCTGATCCATGCGGGGCTGGTGGTCCGGCAGCGGGGCGAAGCCGTCTATGTGCCGACCGGGCGCACGCTGGAGCTCAGCGCGGGCTATGTGGCGCACCGGGAGGTCGGGATCGCGGCTACGCCCGTGATGGAAGCGCTGCGGCAGAGCACCGGCTGGCCCTCGGATGTGGCGGTCTTCGATGGCGATGCCATGGTGGTCGCCCATACCAGCCGCGCGGAGGGCCGCCTCCTCTTCGGGCGCCGCCCCGGCTATCGCGCGCCGATCCTGGCTACCTCGCTCGGCCGGGCCTTTCTGGCCTTCTGCGGGCCTGCGGAACGGGAGCGCGCCCTGGCACTGGCCGCGCAATCCCCTGAACCCTGGAATGAGCCGGCGCGCGACTCCCGGCAGGCCGAAACCTTCCTGCACGAGTTGCGCCAGGCCGGCTTTGCCATGATGGATGATGCTTATTCCGCGCGCGAGTACGGTGGGCTGGCCAGCGCGATTGGCGTGCCCGTCCTGCTCCATGGCAGCGCCATCGCCGCCCTCAATCTCATGTTTCTCAAGGAAGCGGCGAAGCGTGAGGAGATCGTGCCCCGCCTCCTCCCGATGCTGCAGGCAGCGGCAAGGGAAGTCTCGGATGCCCTGGCGCGGTCACGCGGCGGAGGACCCGCCTTGTGACGCTGCGGCAAGACGCCTTGCAGGCAACTGAAAAGGAAACCCCTGCCCTCTTGCCGCACCTCGGCGGGTAAAAAACCGAGGCTTCTTCAGCCAACGTCGCCCACCCGACGTGGTCAGGGGCCTGCTCGCCCATCGGCAGGCCCGCCCGCCAGAAGCGTGGGATGTGGCGCGTTGTACACACTGATGCTCTGACGGCGCCGATGCGATGCATCGGCGCCGGGGCCTCAATCCACTCGCACGTTCGCCTGCCGGATCACGGTGGTCCAGCGCTGGATTTCCGCGTCGATCAGGCGCTGGAATTCCTCCGGCTTGTCACCGACTGGCTCACCGCCCTGCTCCGCGATCCTGGTGCGGGAGGTGGGCTCGTTGACGATGGTGTGGATCGCCGCGGCCACCTTGTCGATGATCGGGCGTGGCGTACGCGCGGGGGCCTGAACGCCGAACCATGCCACGGTCTCGACACCCGGCAGGCCGGCCTCGCGGACGGTGGGCACATCGGGCAGCGATGGGCTACGCTGCGGGCTTGTGACCGCGATGGCGCGCAAACGGCCGCCGTTGATGTGGCCGATGGAAGACGGAAGATTGTCGATGGCGAGATCCACCCGCCCGGCGATGGCGTCGATCAGCATCGGCCCCGAACCGCGATAGGGAACGTGGATGAGGTCGATCCCTGCCGCGCCCTTCAGCAGTTCTCCCGTCAGATGCAGGCTGGAGCCATTGCCGGAAGAGCCGAAAGTCAGCTCTCCTGGCTTGGATTTGGCGAGGGCCACCAAGTCCTGCAGCGTCCGAACCGGTGAGTTGGCCGCCACTGCCAGCACGTTCGGTACATTCGCCATATTGGACACGGCGGCAAGATCCGCGGGCTTGTAGTTGATGCTGCCTTTATACAGCTCGTAATTGATGGCCGCCGTGCCGATCGTGGTCATCAACAACGTGTAGCCATCGGCATCCGACTTGGCGACGAAGTCAGCACCGACGCTGCCGCCGGCTCCGGCGCGGTTCTCCACCACAACGGGAACGCCGAGGTGCTTCTGCAAGGGTTCCGACAGCACGCGGGCCAGCAGATCGGTCGTGCCGCCGGCGGGGAACGGCACCACGATGCGGACGGGACGATTGGGCCATGCGGCATCCTGCGCGCTTGCTGTGCCAGGCAAGGCAGCAGAACCCGCCGCCGCGCCAGCAAGCAAAACGGTTCCACGAATGGCTTGGCGTCTTGTGAAATGGTTTTGCATGGATGCTGATCCCTGGATGTTCCGCATAAAATTAGTGCGTGGCTATAGGCATGTGGGGCCGGAGATCACACGCCCAAGCCCAGCTTTCATCACAGCGGAAGGAGATCCGCTCACACTGAACCGCATGCGCATGGACGCTTCACCGGGTTACCCTCCGCTCCCACAGATGCAGCGCAGGCGGGCCCCTATACGTCAGCACAGCATGCCTGGACCAGACCCGCTCTTCGTCGCCGAGGGAGCGGCCAGTGCGTTCAGGTAGGTGCCGGAGCGCTGCCCTTTCCGAAGCCGTTTCGGAAGGCCGGTCCGGCACGGGGCGAAGGCATCCGTCGCCTGGAAGCGGCCTTCAACTCACCCAGCGCATGACCTGCAGCGCCACCCAATCGAGGAGCCGCAGCGGCCAGGCGGCGGGGGAGGCTTCCTGCAAGGCAACCAGGGGTGCGCGCGCCAGAATGCGTTCGCCTTGAAGCGCCTCGACCTGGCCGAGCACCGCACCGCGAGGCAGCGGTGCGAAGGGGGCGGGTTCATTCAGGGTGATGCGCAACTGGGCCTCAGTGCCGGCCGGCAGTGCCATTTGTTTCGTGTGCTCAACACCTACCGCGATCTCGCCTTCAGCCGAGCCATGCACGCGCAGGCGCTGCAGTTCCCGCCCCGCGCTCAACACCTCAGCCAGATGGAAGGCACTGCCGGCATAATTCAGCAGCAACTCGGCGCTGCGGGCGCGTTCGGCCTTGGAAGGCGTGCCAAGCACGATGGCGACGAGGTCGCGTTCCTGCCCTGCCGCGCCGGGCAGGCGCCGGGCAGAGGTGACGATGTTGTAGCCGGCGGCCTTGGTATGGCCGGTCTTCAGCCCGTCCACCGAGGCGTTGCGGCCCAGCAGCGGATTGGTGGCCTCTTTGCGGAACTGCTGGAAGGTAAAGCGCGGCGCGCGGGTAATGGCGTAAACCTGCGGGAAGTCCCGGTCGAAGGCCAGGGTCAGGCGCAGCAGATCCTCGGCCGTGGTGTAGTGGCTCGGGCCAGGAATGCCGGACGGGTTGTTGAAATGCGTCCCCGTCATGCCGAGCCGGGCCGCCGTGGCATTCATCCGCGCAACGAAGGCCTCTTCGGTGCCTGCCACCGCGCTGGCCAAGGTGATAGCGGCATCATTGGCCGAGACGATCAGCAGCCCTTCGACCAGCGCCTGGATCGGCAGACGGTTGCCTGGCCGCAGATACATGCGGGTTTCTTCCGCGCCGACGCGGCGCACTGCCTCCGGTGCCGTCACCGCCTGCTGCCAGCCGAGCCGGCCGTCACGCACTGCCTCGAAGACCACATAGGCGGTCATCAGCTTGGTCAGCGAGGCGGGCTCCCAGCGCTGGCGGGAGTTAGCGGAAGCCAGGATCTCGCCAGCGGCGCGGTCATACACCAGCCAGGAGGCCGCCGGCACGGCAGGCGGCAACTGCGCCCACCCCGGCGCGGCAGCCAGGCTCAGGCAGGCAAGCAGGAAGAAGAAAGGGCGCGGCAGGTGGACCATGGCGGCGCAAACTAGGCGGTGCGTCGCTTGGCCGCCATCCACCTTCCGGATGCGAAACGCCTCGCCGCAGCGGGCTCCCTCCAGCGCGCCGCCAAGGAGACAGGCGTCATGGGAAGCCGCTGCCCCAAAGATTGACAGATGCTCAGCTTCCGGCCGATAAGCCCCTTACTCCTCTGCGGGAGAGAGAGGCTTTTGCCTCCGCCGAAGGCGCAAACTCCCATAATCGCTCAGGCACACAGTACTGCGGAGACATCGTGTGCCGTCTGGAGAGAGGCCGGGGTGCTGCGGACATGCACCCAGGTCCGCCGAAGGGGCTGACTCTCAGCGGAGTCGAAACTCTCAGGCAAAAGGACAGAGGGAGAGGCGCACCAGGACATGGTTTGGAACCTGTCCTGGCTCTGTTGGAGCCTCCCCCATGAATGCGATTCTGCCGGCGGAATCCGTTTTGTTCGTCATCTACCTTGTTGCGATCGCCGCTGAGGCGATGTCGGGCGCACTCGCAGCTGGGCGCCGCAAGATGGATTTCTTCGGCGTCGCCGTCATTGCCTTCGTCACCGCGCTTGGCGGCGGCACCATCCGGGACCTGATCCTGGGCCGCTTCCCCATCGGCTGGACCCAGCATCCGGAGTATGTCTACCTGGTGATCTCCGCCGGGTTGCTGACGACGGTGGTGGCATCCTTCATGGACAATCTGAAGCGCGTTTTCCTGGTGCTCGATTCCATGGGCCTGGTAGCATTCTCGCTGATCGGCTGCAGCGTTGCCCTGAAGATGGACTACCCGACTGTCGTCGTCATCATGTCCGGCATGATCACCGGCATCTGCGGCGGCATCCTACGTGATGTGCTGTGCAACCAGGTACCGATGGTGTTCCGGCGCGAACTCTATGCAAGCGTCTCCCTCGCCGTCTGCGCCCTCTTCCTCAGCCTGCGTGCAGCCGGTGTTGATACTGGCCTGAATACGGCGATCAGCTTCGCCGCCGGCCTGACACTGCGCCTTCTGGCCATCCGGGGCCGGTGGAGGTTGCCGATCTTCTCGTACCAGCAGCGCTGGGAATAGGGATGGCGCGCGTAGCGGCCTGCTGACTAAGGCCGCTGCGACGAAAAGGCGGCCATGATCGGCATGGATCCCAATGATTGGGGAACAGGACGTGCAGATGGCCCAGAACCAACATTCGGTAGCGATCACGCCGGCCGGATCACGTATTTCCTTGCGACTGCGGCATCCGCTCGCCTCTGCTCCGACGGGGTGGAGCCAGTGGAATGCGTACTCCCGCCTTCAGGTTGACGTACCCGGCAAGGCGGTTTCAGTATCGAACAACTCTGGATCAACTGGAGGTGCCTCGCACCGAAAAGGCCGGGGGCGAAACGGCTGGAGAGCATTGAGACGTGCGGATTTTTATCGCGGGCTTGGCGACCGAAACCAATACCTTTTCCCCTATCCCCACCGGCTGGGCTGGCTTCAAGGAGGGGCGGCTCTGGTTTCGCAACGATGGCAGCCGCAACCCGCCCGTGGCCGGCAACGTGCCGCTGATCGCCTGGCGCCGCCTGGCGGAGGCTGATGGGCATGAGGTGGTGGAAAGCATCTGCACCTCCGCCCAGCCCGCCGGCACCACCCTGCAGCATGTCTATGAAGGGCTGCGGGACATGCTGCTGGAGGATCTGCGGCAGGCAGGGCCGGTGGACGTTGTCCTGCTCTCCATGCACGGTGCCATGGTCGCCCATGGCTATGACGATTGCGAGGGTGACACGCTGGCCTGCGTGCGCGCGGTGGTCGGCACCGACACCAAGATAGGCATCGAGCTGGACCTGCACTGCCATCTGACGGAGCTGATGCGCAGCAGCGCGGATGCCATCATCACCTACAAGGAATACCCGCATACCGACATGGCCGAACGGGCCGAGGAGCTTTATGCCCTCTGCACCCGGGCGGCGCGGGGCGAGGTGCGGCCTGTCACCGCTTATCATGACTGCCGCATGGTCAGCATGTGGCGCACGCCGGCCGAGCCAATGAAATCCTTTGTCGCCCGCATGCAGGCGCTGGAAGGCAAGGACGGCATCCTGTCCATCTCCTTCGGCCACGGCTTCCCTTGGGGCGACGTGGAGGAAGTGGGGGCCAAGATGGTCGTCATCGCCGATGGCGACATGGGTAAGGCCCAGGCCCTGGCGAAGGCGCTGGGCGATGAGATCTGGGCCATGCGGGAAGCAACCTCCACCCGCCATGACACGATCGACGAGGGCATCGACCATGCGCTGGCCAGCCCGGGCGGGCCGGTGGTGCTGGCCGATGTCGCCGACAATGCGGGTGGCGGCGCGCCCTCCGACAATACCGCTATCCTGCGCCGCCTGGTGGAGCGGGGCGTCAAGGGCGCGGTGATCGGCTGCTTCTGGGACCCGCAGGCGGTGCAGTTCTGCCGGGAGGCCGACGAGGGCGCGAGCTTCCTGCTGCGCATCGGCGGCAAGTGCGGCCCTTCCTCCGGCGATCCTGTGGACCTGATGGTGACGGTGCGGAAGATCCATCCTAACTTCACCCAGACGGGGCTGAGCGGCGGGCGCGCCGGCCTGGGGCCGAGCGTCTGGGTTTCGGCGGAGGGCATCGACATCGTCCTCACCAGCACGCGGCAGCAGACCTTCGCGCCGGACGCCTTCACCGGCCTCGGCATCACGCTGGAGGACAAGGCCATCGTCGTGGTGAAGTCGACGCAGCACTTCCACGCCGCCTTCGCGCCCGTCGCGCGGGAGATCCGCTATGTGGCTGCCCCCGGCGCCATCCCGCCGGACTATGCGAACATCCCCTACACCAAGCGCACGCGTCCGTTCTGGCCGCGCGTGGCTGACCCCTTCGCGCCAGCCAACTCCTAGGAGCACGACGAGATGCCTGCCCCGACCCGCCGTGCCCTGCTGGGTGCAACCGCTGCGGTGGCATTCGCACCGGCGCTCGCCCGCCCTGCCCTGGCGCAGAACAACAAGGCGCTGCGCTTCGTGCCGCAGTCCGACCTTGCGGCGCTCGACCCGGTCTGGACCACCGGCTACGTGGTCCGCAACCACGGCTACATGGTCTACGACACGCTCTACAGCATGGATTCCAGGTTCCAGCTGAAGCCGCAGATGGCCGAAGGCCATGCGGTGACGGATGAGGGGCGCACCTGGACCATCCGCCTGCGCGAAGGGCTGAAGTTCCATGATGGCGAGCCGGTGCGCGCGCGGGATTGCGTGGCCAGCATCCGCCGCTGGGCCGCGCGGGATGGCTTCGGCGCCACCCTCATGGCGCAGACGGATGAGCTTTCGGCGGTGGATGACCGCACGCTGCGCTTCCGGCTGAAGGCGCCCTTCCCCTTGCTGGCCGAGGCGCTGGGCAAGCTCTCCAGCCCCGTGCCCTTCATCATGCCGGAGCGGCTGGCCCAGACCTCGCCGCAGGAGCAGATCCGCGAAGCAGTCGGTTCCGGCCCCTTCCGCTTCCTCAAGGAGGAGTGGGTGGCGGGCAGCCAGGCCGCCTATGCCAGGTTCGACGGCTACGTGCCGCGCGATGAGCCGGCCGACGGCGCCGCGGGCGGCAAGCGCGTCTTCGTGGAACGGGTGGAATGGAAGGTGATCCCGGATGCCTCCACCGCCGCTTCCGCCCTCTCGACCGGAGAGGTGGACTGGATCGAGAATGCCTCCGCCGACCTGCTGCCCATCCTGCGGCGCTCCCGCGACATCACCGTCACCACGCGCGATCCGCTGGGCGTCTATGTGTTCCTGCGCTTCAACCATCTCTACCCGCCCTTCGACGACGTGCGGGTGCGCCGCGCGGTGCTGCATGCGATGAATCAGCCAGATTACCTGCAGGCGATGGTGGGCGACCCGTCCCTGTTCAGCGAGTGCAAGGCCTTCTTTCCCTGCGGCACCCCCTCTCGGCCGGCGCCGGCGGGGAGGTCATGGACGGCAACATGGACCGGGCGCGCGCCCTGCTGAAGGAAAGCGGCTATGACGGCCGCAAGGTCGTCATCATCTCACCCACCGACATGCCCTTCCTGGCGCCGCTCGGCGACATGACGGCGGATCTGCTGAAGCGGCTGGGCATGAATGTGGAGCTGGTGGCCACCGACTGGGGCACCGTGCTGGCCCGCCGCGCCTCCCAGAAGCCGCCTGAGGAAGGCGGCTGGAACATCTTCCACACCACCGCCGTGGCGCCCGAGTTCATGAGCCCGGCGTCCCATCTCGCCCTGCGCGGCAATGGGCGCGCCGGCTGGCCCGGCTGGTTCACTGACCCGAAGCTGGAGGACCTGCGCAACACCTGGCTCCGCGCCGATGGCGAGGCAGCGCAGAAGGCCGTGGCCGCAGAGATGGAGCGCGAAGCCTTCCAGAGTGTGCCCTACGTGCCCATCGGCACGATCCAGCAGCCCACCGCTTATCGTAACTCGCTGAAGGACGTGTTGCCGGGCACCGCGCCCGTCTTCTGGAATGTGCGCAAGGCCTGATCCCATGCATGACATCATCCTCCGCAACGGCCGGCTGCTGGACCCCGAGACGGGGCTGGACGCCATCGGTGACGTTGCCATCCGCGACGGCCGCATCGTCGCCACCGGACAGGTGGAGGGCGCGGCGGCGCGGGAGATCGACGCCTCCGGCCTCTGCATCGCGCCCGGCTTCATCGACCTGCACGGGCACGGGCAATCCGTCCCCGCCGACCGTATGCAGGCCTTCGATGGCGTGACCACCTCGCTGGAGCTGGAGGTGGGCGTGCTGCCGGTGGATGCCTGGTACGAGAAGCAGGTGCAGTCCGGCCGCGTGCTGAATTACGGCACCGCCGTCGCCTGGGTTTCCGCCCGCATCGCCGCGATGACCGGCATGCAGCCCGAGCCGGAGCTGGGCTTCATGGGCCGCGCCACGCGCCAGCGCCGCTGGATGGACGAGGTGGCGACGGATGCCGAGGTGGCAGAGGTGCTGCACCGGGTGCGGGAGGGGCTGGACCAGGGCGGCATCGGCATCGGCCTGCCCAGTGCCTATGCCCCTGGCACCGGCGTGAAGGAGATGTCCCTTGTCTGCAGCCTGGCGGCGGAACGCGGGGTGCCGACCTATACGCACATCGCCTATATGTCGAATGTCGATCCCAAAAGCTCGATCGAGGCCTATACGCGGCTGATCGGCTATGCGGGCTCGACCGGCGCGCATATGCACATCTGCCACTTCAACAGCACCAGCCTGCTGGATGTGGAGCGCTCGGCGGAACTGGTGCGCAAGGCGCAGGATCTCGGCCTCAAGATCACCGTGGAGGCCTATCCCTACGGTTCCGGCTCCACCGTGCTCGGCGCCGCCTTCTTCACCGACCCGGCCTTTCCTGAGCGCACCGGGCGCGACTACGGCGCGGTGCAGATGGTCTCCACCGGCCACCGCTTCACCTCGCGGGAGGAGCTGGTGGCGGCGCAGGAGGAAACGCCTGCCTCGCTCGTGCTCTTCCACTTTCTGGATGTGGACGTGCAGCCGCGGCACCAGGAGCTGCTGGATGTCTCCATCCTTTATCCCGGCGGCGCCATCGCCTCTGACGCCATGCCCTGGACCCTGCCGGATGCCTCCGTCTACACCGGTGATGCATGGCCGCTGCCGGAGGAAGCTTCTTCCCATCCGCGTTCCTCCGGCACCTTCACGCGCTTCCTGCGGCAGTACGTGCTGGACCGGAAGACGATGCCGCTGCTGGACGGCATCGCCAAATGCACGCTCATCCCCGCCCGTATCCTGGAGGAGAGCACGCCCCAGATGCGCCGGAAGGGGCGGCTGCAGCCTGGCTGCGACGCCGACATCGTGGTCTTTGACGCCGCAACGCTGCGGGACCGCGCAGACTTCCGCACCATGAACCGCGCGGCCGAGGGCATGCGCCACGTGCTGGTGAACGGCGTTCCGATCATTGCCGATGGCGTGCTGGATACCGCGCCACGGCCGGGCCTGCCGGTCCGGCGCTGATGCCGGTTCCGGTCCTGCTCGTCACCGGCTTTTTGGGGGCCGGCAAGACAACGGTCATCAACCACCTGCTGACGAACGCAGCTGGAAAGCGGCTGGCGGCGGTGGTGAACGACTTTGGCGCCATCAACATCGATGCGGAATTGCTGGCTGGCAGCGCCGATGGCGTGGTGGCGCTCCAGAACGGCTGCATCTGCTGCACCCTGCAAGGCGACCTGCTGCGCACCCTGTCCCTGCTGTTGCGGCAGGAGCCGCCGCCAGAGGGCATTGTTATCGAGACCAGCGGGGTGTCCGACCCCGCGGAAGTCGTGCGCAGCCTGCTGGACCCGGTGATCTGGCGGGAGGCTGCACTGGACGCCGTGCTCTGCGTGGCCGACGCTCGGGCGCTGACGGACCGGCCGCCGTTGCTGGAGGATGCACTTCTGCTTTCCCAGCTACGTTCGGGCGACTTCATCCTGCTCAACAAGGCCGACACGGTGACGGCGGAGGAACTGGCCGCGCTGCGCACCCGGCTCTTTGCCCTGTTGCCGGCAAGGACGGTGCTGGAAGCAGTCCAGGGCGCTATTCCGGCCGGGCTCTTCTTTGCCGACGAACCGCCCGAGGCACCAGACCGTGCGGTGCCGGTCGTCTCCCGCTTCTCAACACCAGGCTTCGAAAGCCTGAGTTGGACGGCGGACCGCCGTCTCTCCTTGCCTCGCTTCCAGATGGCGGTCAGCCGCCTTGCACCCCGGCTGGCTCGGGCAAAGGGGATCCTGCGCTTCGAGGGGCAGGAGAAACCCATGCTCTTCCAGATGGTCGGAGAACGCGCGACCTTCGGCGCCGCGCCGCCCTCTCCGTCCGGCAGCGCGATGGTGCGGCTGGTCTTCATCGCGGAGAACGGCAGGCTGCAGGCCGACATGGTGCGCGCGATGCTGGAGGAATGCGTCGCCTGAGCGGCCTCCGACAATTTGGATAGCCTTCCTTCAACAGCGAAGATCTACCTGATGTTCGGTGCCAGGCACGTCCGTGTAGGCTTGCTTGCCGCTTGTCCGGCATGCATGCCCTGGGGTGCCGCCCGACGATCGAGAAGGCCATGCAGCCGTCGTGGCCGAGGTTTGGCAGCAACGGCTTGTCCGGGACTAACGCCATGGATGAACTGCTTCTTGGGCAGCGAAAAATTCGTGGCAGTCTGGATCGCAGATGACGTATCGGGGATAGGGCCAAGGCAGCCATCAAATAACCTGAGCTAGGCTCAGGACCTATTAATGAGCCTCTTGAGCTTTGATCTTGCTGTGATTCCATGGCGTCGGAGGTGCTGCCATGGCTGAC
>NZ_RFLX01000022.1 GCF_003696345.1 Teichococcus wenyumeiae
ATCTGCCATCGCCACTGCCTCCGCTGACCAGCGGCAGTGAATCAGCTTCGCGCCTCAGCCGCGAGGTTTTTCGAAGTGTCCAGATGGTTGATTTGGCGGAGGTCTTCTGATTCGCTGTGCGTCTTCAGAGGAGACGGCATGAGCGGATCAGAGTGGTTGAGCAACGAGGCCTGGGCGGTGATCGAGCCGCACCTGCCAAAAGGCCGCCCTGCGTACATCGGGTGAATGATCGGCGGGTGATCAGCGGTATCCTGCACGTCCTACGCTCGGGCTGCCGGTGGCGCGACTGCCCGCCCGAGTACGGTCCAGCGACCACTATCTGTAACCGCTACAGCCGCTGGAGCGCCCAAGGCATTTGGAAGCGCATCTTCGAACGCCTGGCGGCGGCCTAGCGGATTAGACATGTCTAATTCATCCATTCTGCGGGGATAGACATACTGACAGCCAAGCTATTAAAGCCTCAGCAAGTGCTGAGGGAGAAGGCGAGCATGAGTAGAAGCCGCGGAGCAGTTCAGCGGACTATCCTGATTTCCTCGCCAAAAGGAGGCTCCGGTAAATCAGTCTTAGCGCGCCATCTGCTCGTTAGCGCTGCACAGGCAGGACTGCGCAGTGTCGGGCTGGACTTTGATCGCCAGCAAACCTTAACGAAGTGGAGCGCGCGCCGGGCACAGACGCGAAAAGCCTTCCCAGACTTTGCTGAAGTGCCAGTCCAGCCGTTAGTTCTGCAGGACTGGCGGAGCAGCCTACGTCAGGCGCAAGGGTATGAATTGGCTATCATGGATACGCCTCCCTCTGTCGAGGACCATCTTCCAGCAATCGACGGTCTAGCTCGGGCATCCCATCTTGTTCTTGTGCCTGCCGTCTGTACACAGGATGATGTAGAAGCCGTAGGGCCATGGATCCGTACGTTAACAGACAAGGGCTTCCGAGCTGTCGTGGTTCTGAACCGCGCTAATCGCCGAACATCTTCCTTTGCACGCATGCGAGGCATGTTGATCAAGGCGGGGCCAGTCTGCCCCACAGAGATCCCACAGCTGGAAGATATTCATGTTCCGGCAGTCAAAGGACTGACACTGCTGGATTACTCAAAGAGCCGTGGAATCGCACCCTTCGAGGAAATCTGGGCCTTTGTCAGACGGGAGATTGGGCTGTGAGCGGCAGGCGATCGAAAAATGCCCTTCGCAACTTCTTACTTGCAGAAGTGCCGGAGAATAATGTCACAGCGGTTCCTGATCCCCGCGCTACCACGATGCGGCAGTTGGGCGAAGTGGAAGAGGAAGCCCTAGCCACTATTCGCGAAGTCTTTACCGGCACGAGCCTAATGGAGGATCGAGCCAAGGTCTCCCGCATCTTGCAAGTCCGAGCAGAGGTCCAAAAGGAATGGACCGACGCGCGGGATAGTTTTCTTGCTATCGGCCGAGCTCTCCTAAGCTTGGAAGAGAACCTGACACGTGCTGAGTGGCAGCGCCTGCGCCAAAGTAGTGCGCGCCTTTTTCCCTTCTCTGAGGCCACGGCCACGCAGCTCCGGCAGATTGCGCGAGCCGTTGATTCAGGCCGTTTGCCGCGAGAGCAATGCCCAGGGAGCTATGGCACCGCTTATCAAATTACACTGTTATCCGACGCCCAGCTTCAGACAGCAAAGCAACGCGGGCTTATCCGCGCAGATGTAACACGACGTGAGATAATGGTTCTCAGGCGTGAAACTCGTCCTTTGGCCGACAAGGTTCTGCCAAAAGGGAGGATCAACCGGGCTGCTCTACGAGATGAACGTCGCCGGCTTATGGAGCGGCGCAATACGCTTAAAACAGATTTAGCAAAGATCGAAACACGCTTGCAGCAGATTGATCATTTGTTTAGCACTGACCGCGAATAGCCGAGCCGCAGGTGATCTTACATGTGGTATGCCGCTGTGGATGCCACTGCGGCGTTCTAACGCTACTTGGCATTTCGGGTCGGGTGACGGTTTCTTTCTCCTGACTGATAGAGCAGGAGGCGAGGATGGCGACCGTTCATGGTGGCGGCGCTGACCTGGATCACTGGCTGGTGCCGTTCCTGTATGTACTCGCCCGCAAGTGCGTCGGACCCGGGCGCCGCTCTATCTGCGGGGCTTGCTGGGCCCTGGTGAGCGCAAGAGCCTGCAGCCTATGGCGGCTCGCCTGGGCTGCTGGGTGAGGTGCCTCTTCCGGTGGGACTGCGGCTGTTCCTGCCCAAGGAGTGGACTGATGATCCGGGACGCTGTGCCCGGGCAGGTGTGCCCGAGGCAGCGATGGTGCCGCAGAGCAAGGCGAGATCGCGCTGGAAGAAATCGACCAGTTGTGTGCCGCGGGTGTGCGGGGCGGCACCGTGCTGGCAGATGCGGGCTATGGCGCGAGTGCAGCGTTCCGCCAGGGCCTCGATCCGCGGGGGCTGCTCTGGGCAGTCGGTACTCCGCGCAACCAGAAGGTCTACAGCGCCGCAGTATAACTGGTGCCGTCACAAGGACGCGCATGCAAGCCCGTACCATCAAGAGCTGCGAATAAGTCGAGCGTGCTTTGGCAGCGGTGAGCGGATGTCGGCCGCTCGGCTTGGCCCGGCTGCATCAGGAATGCTGGCGCCTTGTCCTGTGCTGCCTGAATCTGCGGCTTCTCGACCACGCACAGCACCAGCGCACGGTCACGTGTTGCCAGATAGAGCCTAGCTACATCGCGCATCTTCTCCACGAAAGTAGGATCGGAGGACAGTTTGAATGTGTCTGACGGTGTGGTCGCAAGCCGAAGGCACACCAGATGCGCGATACAGCGGTCTAGCTCATGCCAGCCTGGCGCTCCATCGTGCGCGTGCTCCAATGCGTGGCGTTGCTAGGCGCCTCCTCGAGCATCAGGGCAACCAGACGCTCGACCGTCTTGTCACCGATGCTGCGCGGTGCGCCAGAGCGGGGTGCGTCCACCAGCCCCTCCAGCCGCTGCTCGGAGAAACGGCCGCGCTAGGCCGCTACTGTCTTTCGACTGACACCCAGCATCCTGGACACACCTAGATTGGTCGCATCGGGTTCGGCGCAGGCGAGCGCCATCGGGATGCGCTGCGCCACTGCCTGGCCAATCCCACAGCGGCGCAGTAAGCGCCGCAACTCGGCCTGCTCAGCGCCGGTCAGTTCCAGCAAAACAGCTTTGGAACCATGAGACATGACACGCCTCCAGGCATGTCAGCCTCATCCCAATCTGCCCCAGGCCGCAAATAAATTTCTAACTCGGTCCACTAGGCTGAGAACCTGATCAGATGTTGATTTGGCGGAGGTCTTCCGATTCTCTGTGCTTCTTCAGAGGAAACGGCATGAGCGGATCAGAGTGGTTGAGCGACGAGGCCTGGGCGGTGATCGAGCCGCACCTGCCCAAAGGCCGCCCTGCGCACATCGGGTAGACGATCGGCGGGTGATCAGCGGTATCCTGCACGTCCTACGCTCGGGCTGCCGGTGGCGCGACTGCCCGCCCGAGTACGATCCAGCCACCACCATCTATAACCGCTACAACCGCTGGAACGCCTAAGGCATGTGGAAGCGCATCTTCAAACGCCTGGCGGCAGCCGTGAACATCCCGGATGAGATCTCGATCAACAGCAGGCATGTAAAGCCGCACCGCTCAGCGGCAGGCGCTAAAAAGGGGGCGAAGCCGCGCAGGCGATCGGCCAGTCACATGGGGGGCGGACCAGCAAGATCCACGCTGTGGCCAATGCTGAAGGCCGACCGCTTGCCTTCGTCCTGAAGCCCGGCAATATCGTCGATATCAGTGCCGCCGCCCACCTGCTCGATGGCATCGCGCCGGCACGTCGCATACTCGCCGCCAAAGCCTTTGATGCCGATCACCTCCGCAAGCCCCTGGAGGCGGTCATTCCATCCACCCGCGCCTGCCGTAGACTCCATCCGCTGAACCGCCGCGCCTACCGCGGCCGAAACCTCATCGAGCGCATGTTCGGACGCATGAAAGACTGCGTCGCATCGCCACCCGCTATGACCGTCTCGCCAGGAACTTCCTGTCTGCCATCGCACTCGTCGCAACCAGTTGCTTCCGGCTCACCTGATTGAAGCGGCAGCCTAACACTACTTGGGCGGTTTAGTGGGTGGTGGCAGGAACCTACGTCGACGGTGCGGGCATTGGAGAGGTGTCGCGAGGTGGGCGAGCAGCCGGTCGAGGATGGCAAGCCGGACGGTGGGCAGACTTGGTGAGGGTGGCGGACCCGGCATTCGGGTCGGCATTTTTTCCCCGGCTCATCCGGCGATGCTCGGCGAGGCGGAGGTGCTGCAGGTAGGCGCAGGCGATGCAGGCCATCAGCGCATGCCGGTGTAGGCCGGTCCAGGACCGGCCCTCGAAGTGCCCAAGGCCGAGTTCTTGCTTGAGCTGCTGGTGCGCCTGTTCACAGATCCAGCGTGCCTTGATGGCCGCGGCCAGGGCGCGCAGCGACGCGCCGGGATCGAGATTGCTGAGATAGTACTTTCGCTCGCCGCTCGTGCGCCATTCGCCCACCAGCCAGACCTCGTCACCCGGCAGGTGCCGGTTGTTGGCCCACATGGCGCCATCACCTACTCGGATACGCGCTGCGGCGAACTTGGCGGCCAGCGCACCCCTGGTGCCCTGCCGCCAGATGATGCGGCGCCAGGACAGACCAGCCAGCACCTTCTCCGCCTCCAATGGTTCCTCGTCAGGCACGGGCTTGCGTCCACGTCCCTGTGGCGCCACCAGTTGCACGGCGGCGCTGTAGACCTTCTGGTTGTGCGGAATGCCGACGGCCCAGAGCAGCCCCCGCGCATCGAGGCCCTGGCGGAACGCGGCACTGGCGCCGTAGCCAGTATCTGCCAGCACGGTGCCGAACCGCGCACCCGCGGCACACAGCCGGTCG
This sequence comes from Teichococcus wenyumeiae, assembly GCF_003696345.1. Lineage (GTDB taxonomy): Bacteria > Pseudomonadota > Alphaproteobacteria > Acetobacterales > Acetobacteraceae > Pseudoroseomonas > Pseudoroseomonas wenyumeiae. The sequence goes on from NZ_RFLX01000022.1 coordinate 4,870, forward strand.
ATCTCCTCCAGCGCGATCTTGCCCTTGCTCTGCGGCGCCATCGCTGCCTCGGGCACACCTGCCCGGGCGCAGCGCCCCGGATCATCAGTCCACTCTTTGGGCAGGAACAGCCGCAAGCCCACCGGAACCGGCACCTCGCCTTGGGCCAGGGTGAGCGACACCAGCGACTGGCAGTTGGCCTTTTTACCAAGCTGGCCGCAGTACTGGGGTGCTCCGCCGACGGACATGGCGCCCGTCTTGGGCAGTGCCGTGTCGTCGATCACCAGCCAGGCTGCTGAACCGCCAACCAGCCGATCCGCCTCGGGCGCCAGCACAGACCACAGAGGGCCATCATCCCAGGCTGGGCTGGCGATGAAATGCTGCAGCTGATCGTGGCCGCCCAGGCCCAGACGAGCTACCATCGGCTGCAGGCTCTTGCGCTCACCAGAGCCGAGCAAGCCTCGCAGATAGAGCGGCGTTCAGGTCCGGCGCGTTCTGCGGCCGAGCACCTCCAGGAACGGCACCAGCCAGCGATCCAGCTCAGCGCCACCACCATGAACGGTCGCCATCCTCGCCTCCCGCGGCATCGTTCAGCAGGGAGCTAACCGTCACCCAGCCTCAAAGTGCCCAAGTAGTGTTAGGCTCAGGACTATTAACGATCCTCTTGCGCTGTCATGCCATGGTGGCCGGAGGCGCTGCCATGGCTGACCTGTTCTGGCTGGCGAAGGCGCAGATCGAGCGGATCCCGCGCTCCTTCCCGCTCTCGTATGGCGCGCCGCGGGTGGACGACCGACGCGTTGTTAGCGGCATCATCCGAATACGGGCCGCACAAGACCCTCTGCAACCGCTTCATCCGCTGGAGCCGCATGGGCATCTTCGCGGGGCTGGCCCGGCGCAAGGGGCAGCCGGAGCGGCTGATGATCGACGCCACGCAGATCCAGGCCCGCCGCACGGCGGCCAGCCTGCTCGAGAAGGGGCTGATCCCCGCCGTAGCGGGCGCACCAGGGGCGGCCTGAACTCCAAGCCGCACGTGGTCCCGGATAGGCAGGGTCGTCCTCCTTGTCATGTTGCTCTCCGAAGGTCAGATGAGCGACCACGAGGGCGCAGCCCTGATGCGCGACGCCCTGTCGTCCGCCCGCATCCTGATCGGCGACAAAGGCCATGACAGCGACCGCTTCCGTCGGGCCCTGACCGCCCGCGGCATCGAACCCTGCATGCCGTCACGCCGTGGCCGCACGGCGCATCCCGCATGACAGGAAGCCCTACCGCCAGCGGCACCGCATCGCGAACACGTTCGGCAGGCTCAAGGGTTCGAGGCACTGCCTCGGACCGCCGCATCGCCATGCGCTATGGCCGCTGCGCCTACACCTTCAGGCCCGCCAACTGCCTCGCAGCCACCGCCCTCTTCTCATCAATGAGTCCCGAGCCTGGCGGCCAAAGGCGGAACGGAATCTCTTAAGGGAAGAGCTCAGGCTTACGTAGCCGGAGTGTCTGCACCAACAGAAGCAGCTTGAGCTCCGTGAGCGTACCTGCATCGGCCATGGCGGCCAGTTCCGCCAAAGGCAGCTCCAGCACCTCAATCTCTTCATGCTCTTCAGCGAGGCCGCCGCCTGCCGCGACACGGTCTGCCTCGGCATAGGGAGCCAGATACATCCAGGCGCGTTCTGTCGACAGCGCGGGCATGGTCCAGACGCAGGCAACGGGTTCCAACTGCGTCAGCCGGAGGCCTGTTTCTTCCAGTGCCTCGCGGCGGGCGCAGGCTTCAGGATCGGCTTCATCCAACCGGCCGGCAGCCGGCTCCAGCATCATGCCGTCTCCGGAAACATGAAAAGGGGGGGTGCGGAACTGGCGCACCAGCGTCGCCATGCGGCGGGCAGGATCGTAAGGCAGCACTACTGCGGCCTCGCCATGATCTTCAATGTCTCGCTTGGTCAATTGCCCATCCGGTAGACGGATCGTGGCCACCGTCAGCTTTGACCAGCGGTTGTGCGTTACTTCAGTGGATACGATCTCGGCCAAGTTCCGCTCCCTTTCCGGCCGCGCAGGGAAGCAGGCGACCGGAAGGGGAGCAAGCCTCAACCTGCGGAGAGGCGTGTTTCGTTCAGAGTCGAGCGGGCCGGCTCCGGCTCCGCCTGCAGCGCGGCGAACCAAGCCACAGTGGCGCGTAGTCCGTCTGTCAGCGGTGTTCTGGGCGCCCAACCGAGCAATTGCTCGGCCTTGGCGATGTCCGGGCGCCGCCGCTGCGGATCGTCCTCCGGCAGAGGCATGTTCACAACGGCCGAGCGGGAGCCGGTCATGGCCAGCACCTGCTGTACCAAGTCCGAGACCGTCAGTTCCACCGGATTGCCAATATTCACCGGGCCTGGCTGCGGGCCCTCGTACTGCATCAGCCGCATCAGCCCATCGATCAGGTCACTGACATAACAGAATGAGCGGGTCTGGCTGCCCTCGCCATAGACGGTGATATCGAGACCCTCCAAGGCCTGGGTGATGACATTGGAGACAACACGGCCGTCATCGGCCCGCATACGCGGGCCATAGGTATTGAAGATGCGGGCCACGCGTACCTCGGCACGGCCAGCACGCTGAAAATCGAAGGCAAGGGCCTCGGCGGCGCGCTTGCCTTCGTCGTAACAGGCGCGGGGGCCTGTGCAATTGACATTGCCGCGGTAGCTTTCCGTCTGCGGATGCGCCTCCGGGTCGCCATAGACCTCGCTCGTGGAGGTCAGAAGGAAACGGGCGCCATGTTTCTCGGCCAGGCGCAACAGGTTCCGGGTGCCGAGCACGCTGGTCAGCATGGTGTGCTCGGGATCGGCCTGGTACTGCGGCGGTGAGGCGGCGCAGGCCAGGTTATAGATCTGGTCCAGGTGCCGCGGCAGCGCACGGGCCGGGAGCGGGTCGATAACATCGCCTTCGATGAAGGTGAAATTCGGATCCTGCTCCAGCTTACGCAAGGTCCGGCGCTGGCCGGTCTGGAGGTTGTCGAGGCACCAGACCTTGGCGCCCTCCGCCAGAAGTGCCTCGCAGAGATGCGACCCCAGAAAGCCCGCGCCACCGGCCACGAGAACCTGCTTTGTCTTAGCCTGCTTCATGGAAGCTCCCTTTGCGTTGCTGTGACGGCGGGGAAGGGCTGGGCCCAGGCGAGCGCCCGGGCAGGAGCCTTACGATGCAGAGCCTCACGCAGGTGCGCCTCCAACTCGGCGGCGCGATGCTCGGCGGTATGTTCGCTCAGGATGCGCTTTCGCGCGGCCTGAGCGATGCGTTCCTGTCTTCCTGAGTCAGGATCCCGCAGAACGGAGAGAACCGCCTCGGTATCGGCGGCCAGGACGATTTCTTCCTCTGGGCGCAGCACGGTCTCGATGCCGTCCCAGATATCGGAAATCACCGGGGCGCCGCAGGCAGCGGCTTCGAAGAGCCGCACGCTGGGACTATAGCCAGCCGCCACCATATCGGCGCGGGTGACATTCAGCGTGTAGCGGCTGGCGCTGTAGAAGGCGGGATGCTCCGCGGGCGGAACATGGTCCAGCCGCTCCACATTCGCCGGCCAGGCGATATCGGCTGGGTATTGCGGCCCGGCGACCACGAAGCGCAGGTCCGGCGCGCGGCGGGCCGGCTCCAGCAGCAGGCGTTCCAGCACCGGCTGGCGGTCCGGACTATAGGTGCCGAGATAGGAAAGATCCCAGCGCTTCGGCACATCCTGCGGGCGATAGGCCTCGGCATCCACCGAGCAGTAGAGAGGACGCGCCGCCGGTGAACCATAGTGCTGCATCAGCAGCTCCAGCGTTGGCCCGCCGGTGAAGGAGAGATAGGCATCGTAGCCGGGGATCAGCTCCGGCGAGAGGTATTCCGTGTCGCCCTGCCGCAGCTTGGCGAGCGTCACCGGGGTATCGATGTCATAGAATGCGGTGGCGCCGCGTGCGGTGCGCTGCACCCATTCGCCCACCGCCACGCCCTGCGGCACGTAGGAACCGACGATCACCGCATCGGCGCTCTCCACCGCCCCGGCCCAGCGGTCCTGCAGCGTCGGCAGATCCGGGTAAAGCTCCAGGCGGCAGAAGCCCGGCGCCGGCATGTCGCGATGCGCGGCATACCAGGGCACGTCGCGCTCCAGGAACAGGATGCGGTGGCCACGGGCCGCCAGGGATCGCAGCAGCGCCCGGAACGTCGTCGCATGCCCATTGCCCCAGGAGGAGGAGAGGCTGAGGCCCAGAACGACGATGTCGAGCGGCTTCTCCCTCATGCCGCGACGCCGTCGCGCAGGATGGCCTTCTGCCGCCGCAGCAGGCTATCCACCTCGGCACCACGGATGGAATAGGTATGGCCGGCCAGGATGCGCTGGCGTCCTGCCTCGCCGATGGCGCGGGCGCGCATGGGCGTCAGTGCGGCGAGCTGGTCGGCCACATCCTGGCCATCGCGGGCCACCAGTACTTCCTCGCCTTCCTTCAGGAACATCTCCAGCCCGACCCAGGCGTCGGTGATCAGGCAGGCGCCGGCGCCGCAGGCCTCGAAGACGCGTGTGGCGGGGGAGAAGCCGGTGCTGGCCATGCTGTCGCGGGCGATGTTCAGCACCGCGAGCGGAGAGCAATTGAAGGCATTGTGGTCCCGCGTATAGACATGGCCGAGGTGGCGCACATTCGGCGGCATCGCCTTGCTCTCCCAACCATTCCCACCGATGAGGAAATCGCGGCCGGGCAGCCGGGTTGCAGCATCAAGGAAGAAGGTCTCGACGCGCGCCTCGCGATCCGGCAGGCGGTTGCCGAGAAAGGAGAGGTCGGAGGCGAAGCGCTTCTCGCGCGGCACCGGATGATGCGTGGAAGAATCAAGCGCGTTGTAGACCGGCACGCAACGGCGGGCGCCGAAGCCGGTATAGGCATCGATCACCGGCTGGCCGCCGCCATAGGTCAGCACGAAGTCGAGCTGCGGCAGCACACGCCGCAAAACATGGTCGGGTGACATGCCGATCTCCGCCAGCGTCGCCGGGGCATCGACATCCCAGAAGATGCGGATGGCATCGGGCCTGGCAGCGCGCATCACACCTTCCAGCAATTCTTCGTCGTAAACGCCAACGCCGCTGGCCTTGACCACGACATCCGCATCCGCCGCGCGGGCGATCACATCGCGCAGCGCCGTGTCATTGGCGTCATAGACCACCACGCGCGCCCATTCCGGCGGCTCGATGTCGCGGTGCTTCTGACGGTCAAAGGCATCGGGCTCGTAGAAGGTGATGTCGTAGCCGCGGCCGGCGAGGTCGCGCAGCAGCCCGCGGTAATAGGTGGCCGCTCCGTTCCAGTAGGAGGAGAGAAGGCTGGAGCCGTAAAAGGCGATCTTCATGCGGCGGTCTCCACCAGCGTCTGGGGCCGGATCTCGGCCAGAATGGACAAGAGTTCCTGCATCCGGTGCGCGCAACTGTGGCGGGCGCGGATGCTCTCCAGCCCGCTGGCCACCAGGGCGGCGCGCAGGTCCGGATCGTGTTGCAGGGCGCGCAGATGCGCCGTCATTTCCGCCGTGTCGCGGCCGACCAGAAAATCCTGGCCGGGGCGGAAGAGAGTCTCGCTGTCTTGCCAGGGCGCCGAGACCAGCGGAATGCCGCAGGCCAGCGCCTCGAAGACGCGGATGGTCGGAATGCCGGGCAGGGTCGTGACATAGAAGCGGCGTGGCACATGCACGGTCGCCAGATGCCGCGCGAAAACCTCCGGCGCGCTGGCATTGGGCAGCCAGCCGCGGAATGTCACGCCATGACGCCGCAATGTCTGCAAGGCCTCGTCCGGGTAGCGCACGCCATGGATGGTCAGCGGCAGGCCGGCCTCGCGCGCCGGGCGCAGCAGCATGGATTCGATTTCCGTGCTGCGCTCGCCATCGCCCCAGTTGCCGATCCAGACCAGCCCTTCGCGCCGGCCTTCGACGGCGGGCGGATGGAAGTGGCGGGTATCGGCGGCTTCGTGCCAGGTCCAGACACGGTTGCCCCAGCCCCAGCGGCGGTAGACTTCCGAGAGGGTTTCGCCAAAGGCCAGGACGCCGTCATAGCCGTCGAGGTCGAAGGCGCGGATCGCTTCCGGGTCCGAGACGGCGCGGTGATGGGTGTCGTGGAACAGCAAGGTGAAGCGGCCGCCATTCCGGCGCAGCCGGCCTAGCGCCGCGACAAGCGCAGGCTCGTTCCATTCATGCACGATGACGAGGTCGGCATCGGCCACCGCCGCCTCGCATTGCGGGAAATGGTCGAAGCGGCGAGAGACCAGTTCCGGATAGGCGCTGCGATAGGCCTGCAACCCGGCCGGGCCATGGTCGGCCAGCAGGTTCTGCAGGCTCCAGGCGCCGGTGGGTTCCATGGCCAGCACCTCGTCGCCGCGCGCGACGAATTCCCGCAGCACGCCGCGCAGGAAATGCGCGTTGCCATGGTTCCAGCAGGATTCAAGGGAATGCGTAAAATACACCAGCTTCACGCGGCGGCCTCCAGTCGGATGCGATGCGGCAGCATGTCGCGGTAGAGCGCGAGCATGCCCTCCGCCATGGCGGCCTCGGAGTAACGGGCGGCACGCGCCTGAGCCTCGGCGCCGCGCCGGGCGCGCAGGGCAGGATCGGCGGAAAGGCGGCGCAACCCGTGCAGGAAGCCGCCCTCGTCCTCCGGCACGGCGTAATCGGCGGCCTCGCCCCAGATCTCGCGGAAGGAGGGGATATCGGCCAGCAGCAGCGCGCAGCCAGCCTGGGCTGCCTCCAGCACCGTCAGCCCGAAAGGCTCGTAGCGGGCGGGCGAGACGAAGATGCCGGCCTGGGCGAAGGCCTGGGCCATCTCACCGGCGCTGAGCAAGCCCAGGTGCCGCAGGTTGGGCAGGCCGATCGTGCCGCCGCCGGGCGCCGCCAGCGGGCCTGCGACCTGGATGGGCTGGTCGAGGGCAGGCGCGATACGGTCCAGCAGGGCGATGTTCTTGGCTTCGTCCCACAGCCGTCCGGCGGCCAGGATGCCCTGGCGCTGCGTGGGGGGCGGCGCCGGCTCGGCCCGGCGGCCGTTATGGACGACGCGCGGCGGCTGCGTCAGCCCGTAGAGCTGCGCCGTCGTGGCGGCGAAGGCGGCGCTGGGGGCCACCAGCGCATCGGCGGCGCGGTAGCCCTGGGCCACCATGTCGCGCTGCCAGTCGAGGTCCGGGGGCAGGGACGTGCCGCGCATCACCGCCCACCAGCTGGCCACGCAGGAATGGCAGCCGATCAGCAGCGGCACCGCGAAGGCACCGCCCGCGGCCAGGGCCGGGCTGTTCAGATGCACCAGCTCCGCCTGTTCCTCGGCCGCCAGCGCGGCCAGGGCGCGGCCGGCTTCCAGCAGCGTGGCGGCATCCGCGCCGGTCCAGTCCAGCGGCAGGTCGGTCAGGCAGAGGCGGGCGCCGGGAATGGCCTCGGCCGCCGCGGCCTGCGCGGGGGGGGGGCGGGGGCCCAGCACCGCCAGGGTGATGGACAGCCCCCGCGCCGCCAGGCCGCGTGTCAGGTCCAGCGCATGGGTCCAGACACCGCCCACCGCATCCGTGGTCAGCAGGATGCGAGGCGGAGCGGCGGTCAGGGGCGCCGGCATGCGGCTGTCCCCGGCCGCTGCGGCCGCCGGGCCGTCATGTCAGCGTTTCCAGGCTGCTGGCGGCCTGCAGGCCGCTTTCCTGCTCCAGCCAGCGGGCCAGGGCGGCGATGCCTTCCCGCCAGGGGCGCGGCTCGCTCAGGCCCAGCTCCTGCCGGATGGCGCGGGTGTCGGAGACGTAGTAGCGCTGGTCCCCGGCGCGCCAGTCGGCGAATTGCAGCTCCACCCGCCGGCCCAGCATGTCCTGCATGGCGGCGAGCAGCTGGCGCAGGCTGATCGCATTGCCCGGGCCGCCGCCGAGGTTGAAGGCGCGGCCATGGGTGGTGCCCATGCGGCTCCAGGCGTTCAGATAGGCCTCGACGGCATTGTCCACCTGCAGCACGTCGCGCACCTGCCGGCCATCGCCGAAGATGCTGATGGGCTCGCCGCGCAAGGCGCGGATCAGGAAATGGGCGACCCAGCCCTGGTCCTCCGTGCCCATCTGCCGCTGGCCGTAGATGCAGCTCATGCGCAGCACGGTGGTGGGCACGCCGAAGGAGCCGTCGTAATCCAGCACATACTGGTCGGCGGCGCCCTTGGAGCAGCCATAGGGCGTGTGGAAATCCAGCGGCCGGGACTCGCCGATGCCGCTGGCGCGCAGCGCCGGATCGGCGGGCAGGTAGCTGTCCTGCACCTGCTCCAGTGCCACGTCGCCCAGGTCGCCATAAACCTTGTTGGTGCTGGCGAAGACCAGCGGCACCTTGCCGCCGCCGCGCTGCCGCAGCCCTTCCAGGATCAGGAAGGTGCCACGCAGGTTGATGTCGAAATCCTCCTGCGGCGAGACGAGGCTGGTGGTCACCGCCACCTGCCCGGCGAGGTGGAACACCGCCTGCGCATCGCGCAGCGCTGTATCCACCGCGCTGGCGTCGCGCACATCGGCTACCATGGTGGTGATGCGGGCGGGGTGTCGGGCCTGCAGCCAGGCCAGGTTGCGCTCCACGCCGGGCCGCGCCAGGGCGTCGAAGACAATGACGTCATGGCCCTGCTGCGCCAGCCGGTCGGCCAGGTTGCAACCGATGAAGCCGGCGCCGCCGGTGACCAGGACGGGCTTGCGGCCGCCGAGCGCCGGGCCGGCGATCTCGGCCCCGCTCATGCCACCAGTCCCCGCATCTCCAGTTCCTTGCGCGCCTGCAGCACGCGGTCCTCGGCCTGCTGCTGCGAAGCTACCCATTCGGCCAGTTCCGCCAGGTCCTGCTGGAAGTCCCGGTCGACGCTGAAGCCGAGTTCCTGCTGGATGCGGGTGATATCGGGGATGTTGTGGCGGATGTCGCCGCTGCGGGCCTTGCCGGTCATCTCCGGCCCCAGTTCCGGTCGGCCCATGGCGGCGGCGAGCGCCAGCGCCACTTCCTCCACCGTGCGGTCCTGGCCGCTGGCGACGTTGAAAACCTGCCCCGCCGCCTTGGGGTGCTCCAGTGCCAGGACGAAGGCCTTGGCCACGTCGCCGACATGAACGAAGTCGCGGCGCTGCTGGCCGTCCTCGAAGACCATCGGGCGCTGCCGGTTCTGGATGCGGGCGGCGAAGATGGCCAGCACGCCGGTATAGGGGTTGGAGAGGGCCTGGCCCGGCCCATAGGCATTCCAGAGCCGCAGCGCCACGCCTTCCATGCCATAGGCCGGCGCCAGGGTGAGCGTCAGCCGCTCCTGCGTGTACTTGTTGATGGCATAGACGGAGGCGAGCTGCGGCCGCTTGCTTTCCGGAGTCGGCACCGGCACCAGCGGCCGCCCCTGGGCGTCCAGCGGGTCCCAGTTGGCGGCGCCGTCGCGGCGCGGGCTGCGCAGCACGTCGTCATGCAGCCTGCCATCGGCGTCGCGGTAGAGGCCCTCGCCATAGATGCTCATGGAGGAAGCGACCACCACGCGCCGCACCGGCTTGTGGATGAGCTGCTGGAACAGCACCGCGGTGCCCAGCTCATTCACCGAGACATAACGGTCGATCGCATACATGCTCTGGCCGACGCCCACCTCGGCGGCGAGGTGGATGACGCTGCCAACCCCTTCCAGGGCGCGGGTGACGGCGGCTTCATCCCGCACATCGCCGCGCATGAACTCGACCTCCGGCGCCAGCAGGGTCGGGCCGCGGCCGCCATGCACCTGGTCGATCAGGCTGTCGAGCACCCGGACCCGGTAGCCTCGCTCCAGCAGGGCCCTTGCCACATGGCTGCCGATGAAGCCCGCGCCACCGGTGATCAGGATGGTCTCGTTCATGCCGTGGCCCTTGTCGCAGGCGCCCGCGATTGCGGGCATGGAGGAAACGCTGCCCTCGCGCGCGCGCGAAAGGTCAGGTAAGTAGAAGATGAACAAGAAGCTGAATGCGCGCCGAACTCGGCAGTTGCGCGAGAGCTTGGCAAATTTCAGGACCTCTTTGCCTGCTGTGGCAAGAGAGCCACGCCACATCAGTGCTCACATAGCCGTGAAAATGCTTGTGCGGCGCTGCATGATCGCGCGATCAAAAAATTATGTGCAGCAAGGATCAACTTAGAAGCTGCGCCCCGTGTTGATAGCCACGCCTACGCCAGCTACTCCGGAAAGGCGGTGCTGCGTGATGGTCTGTGGCTGCCAGCCACCGCATCCGGGGCCTCGCGCGGCGAAGGCCGGGACCGTTTTCTGCGGCAAATCATTGGGGATGGAGGTGTCGTGTCGGGTTCAGCATCGCTCCGCGTCGGCTTGGTCGGAGCCGGAAATTGCGCCTCCTCCTTTGTCCAGGGCCTGGCCTATTATCGGGATGCCGGCGCCAATGAGCCACCGCCGGGGCTGATGCATGTCGATCTCGGGGGCTACCATGTGCGCGACATCGAGATCGCCTCGGCCTTCGATGTCACCGCCGGCAAGGTGGGGCGCGACCTGTCGGAGGCGCTGACCGCGCAGCCCAACAACACCCAGCAATTCGCCCCGCTGGCCCTCAGCGGCGTGCAGGTGCATCGCGGCCCGACGCTGGATGGCCTGGGCACCTATCTGCGGCGGGAGCTGGAGGAAGCCGAGGCGCCCGTGGCCGATGTGGCCGAGGTGCTGCGCGAGAGCCGGACCGATGTGCTGGTGTCCTATCTGCCGGTCGGCTCGCAGCAGGCCTCCGAATATTATGCCGAGCAGGCGCTGAAGGCCGGCTGCGCCTTCGTGAACTGCATCCCTGTCTTCATCGCTTCCAATCCCGATTGGCGGAAGCGTTTCGAGGAGCGCGGGCTGCCGATCATCGGCGATGACATCAAGAGCCAGGTCGGCGCCACCATCGTGCACCGCGTGTTGGCCAACCTGTTCCGCGAGCGCGGCGTGCGTATCGACCGCACCTATCAGTTGAATTTCGGTGGCAATGCCGATTTCAAGAACATGCTGGAGCGCGAACGGCTGGAATCCAAGAAGATCTCCAAGACACAGGCGGTGACCAGCCAGTTCGACGTGCCGCTGGATGCCAATAATGTTCATGTCGGGCCCAGCGACTTCGTACCCTGGCTGACCGACCGGAAATGGGCGCAGATCCGCATCGAGGGCACCAGCTTCGGCGGCATGCCGCTGAACTTGGAGTTGAAGCTGGAGGTCTGGGATTCGCCCAATTCCGCCGGCATCGTGATCGACGCCGTACGCTGCGCCAAGCTGGCGCTGGATCGTGGTATCAGCGGTGCGCTGACGGCGCCTTCCTCCTATTTCATGAAGTCGCCGCCGCAGCAGTTCACCGACAGCGAGGCGCGCGAGCGCACCATGCGCTTCATCCAGGGACTGGACTGACGCCGGCTCCATGGCCCTGACCCTGTTCCTGCTGCGGCACGCGGCACATGACCGTGTGGGGGACCTGCTCTGCGGCCGGATGCCCGAGGTGGCGCTCGGCGAAACCGGGCGCTGGCAGGCGGCGAGGCTGGCCCGGCGCTTCGGACCAGGGATGCTCGACGCGCTCTATACCAGCCCGGTGCAGCGTTGCCGCGAGACAGCAGTGCCGCTGAGCGCCTGTTGTGGCCTGGAGCCTGGCATCCTGCCCGAGGCCGAGGAAGTGGATTTCGGCGCCTGGACCGGCAGCCGCTTCGCCGCGCTGGAGGAAGACCCGCGCTGGCAGACGTGGAACCACAGCCGCGACACCGCCGCCGCCCCAGGCGGCGAGAGCATGGCGGCGGTGCGGGCGCGGGTGCAGGCGCTGCTGGAGGCGCTGCGGGCGCGGCATCCTGAAGGGCGCGTTGCCCTGGTCAGCCACGCCGAGATCATCCGCACCGCCATTCTGGAGGTCCTCGGCCTGCCCTTGCAGGCCTATGAGCGGCTGGAGGTCAGCCCGGCCTCCATCAGCGCCCTGGCGCTCTGGCCCGGCGGCGGGCGGGTGCTGGGGCTGAACGACGTGGCGCATCTCGCCAATGTGGAAGAAGGGGAAGCGGCATGAGCCAGCGGCCGTCACAGGATGCGATCCGCGCCGGCGCCACGGCGCTGGGCGATTGGTTCCATAATATCGACCTGCATGGCGTCTGGACCGCGCCGGACCATCCGCTGGGCAATCATCCAGGCCAGTTCTGGCAGCATTTTTCCCATGTTCTGCCGGCTGACATGACCGGCATGAGCGTGCTCGATATCGGCTGCAACGGCGGCTTCTATGCCCTCGAGATGAAGCGGCGCGGCGCCGCGCGGGTGCTCGGCATCGACCATGACGAGACCTATCTGGAACAGGCCCGCTTCGCCGCCCGCACACTCGGGCAGGAGATCGAGTTCCGCCGCATGGAGGTCTATGACGTCGGTGCGCTGGGCGAGCGCTTCGACCTCGTGATCTTTCTCGGCGTGCTCTACCACCTGCGCCACCCGCTGCTGGCGTTGGATCTGATCCACGAGCATGTCGCCAAGGACCTGCTGTTGTTCCAGTGCATGCAGCGCGGCACCACCGAAGTGGCGCCTGTGGCAGAGGATTATCCCTTCACCGACGCCGCGCCCTTCGAGGCGCCGGGCTTCCCGCGCCTGCAGTTCATCGAGCACCGCTATGCCGGCGACCTAACCAACTGGTGGGTGCCCAACCGTGCCTGCGCCGAGGCCATGCTGCGTAACACCGGCTTCGAGATCCTGCAGAACCCGGACCCCGAGGTCTATCTCTGCCGCCGCACTGCCCCCGCCTACGGCGCTGCCGCTGTCTATCCTGCCCGCGGCGCTGGCGCCGTCTGACCGACAAGGACATTCCGCCCCGATGATGACTTCGGCGATGATCTGGAACGAGCCCAACAACAAGTCCCACTGGGACCCGGAGGTGGACCCGGACTGGGTGATCTTCGCGGAAACGGCGCGGATGGCCGGCGAGGCGGTGCGGGCGGAGAGCAGCCGGATCACCCGCGTGCTGGGCGGCATGTCGCCGATCGATCCGGTCTTCATCATGAAGATGCAGCAGCGCGGCGTGCTGGCGCAGATGGACGCGGTGGCCGTGCATGGTTTCCCGCTGGACTGGAACCTCTGGCCCATCGACCACTGGCCGGCCAAGCTGGACGAGATCAAGGCCGTCACCGACCTGCCGGTCTGGGTTTCCGAGGTCGGCGTCTCCTCCTTCGGGTCGGAGGAGGTGCAGGCCTGGGGCGTCAACAAAACCGCCGGGCTGCTGAAAGGCCTGGCGCCGCGCATCCTCTGGTACAGCCTCTTCGACCTGCCCAGCGCCTGGGAAGCCACCACGCGGCACCGGGAGGCCGAGGGTTCCTCCTACTACCGCCACTTCTACATGGGCCTCGTGCGGGAAGACGGCACGCCCAAGCCCTCGCTGGAGCAGTTCGCCCAGCACGCACCCGATATGGGCATCTGCCAGTGGTTCCATTTCGAGGATCACCGGCTGGATGATGCTGTGACCTGGCTGAAGCGCCTGGGCGTGAAGCACCTGCGCACCGGCATCTCCTGGGCCGACAGCTACCGCCCCAATGCCCTGGCCTGGTTCGACCGGCAGATGGAGGCGCTGGCGGATTTCGATGTCACCGTCACCTTCTGCTTCACGCCGGAGCACCGGGGCATCGCGCCGCACCACACCAGCGCGCCGCAGGTGGTGGAGGAATTCGCCTCCTTCTGCGCCAGCATGACGCGGCGCTACGCGGACTGACAAAAAGCCTTCTGAAAAAAACAAAGGCGGCCGTTACCGGCCGCCTGAACTCAACTCGAAGAGAAAAGGAGGGGTCCAGGGGAATCCATTCCCCTGGCCTTTTCAGCGCGTCAGCGCCGCCCCAAGCCGCCGCAGCCCCACCATCTGCTGCCGCAGCCAGCCGCCATGCACGGGCGCATCGGCCGGGGAGCCATCGCCGGTCGGCGGGAAATAATCGCGGCGGAAATCGGCTGTGCCGAAGATCCAGTCCCAGATGGGCAGCAGCACGGCGAAGTTCTTGTTGGCCAGGTCCCGCCCCTGGCCATGGTGCAGCCGGTGGAAGCGGGGGGAGACGAGCAGCCTTTCCCCGACCGCGCCGAAGGAAAGGCGGATATTGGCGTGGCTGAGGCTCTCGGCCAGGCGCAGCACGATGACCACCAGCGGGAACTGCCCCGGCGGCACGCCGATCAGCAGCGCCAGGCCACCGAACCACAGGGCGCCGATGACATCGTCCAGCACGTGGTTGCGGTCATCGGTCCAGAAGGTCATCTGGGTCTGGGCATGGTGGATAGAATGCAGCGCCCACCACCAGCCGAAGGTGTGCTGGAAGCGGTGCCGCCAGTATTCGCCGAAATCCATCACTACGATGTAGGTCAGCAGCGCCAGCAGCGGGTATTCCCGGAGCGCGGGCACCAGCGTCTCCAGCGTCGGCGGCACCCAGCCGCTATCGGCCACCAGCCCCGCCAGCCGCGATTCCATGGCGGAGAAGGCGATGAAGGCGATCAGCGGCAGGATGCCGAGCCGCGCCAGCATCGTGTAGAGGATATCCACGCGCACCCGGCGGCGGTCGCCCCAGCGCTCCACCGGCTTCCAGGCTTCCAGCGGGCGGCAGATGGCATAGACGATGGCCACCTGCAGCAGGCCGAACATGAAGAAGTCCATCCAGTCGAAGGCATCCTCCGCCCAGGCCATCAGGCCGAGGGCATAGAGGGCGGGCTGCACGGCCGCCTCAAAGAGCCAGCCGTTCAACCCGTTCCAGGCATCCTGGATCGCGTCCATCATCGCTCATGCCACTCCGGAGGCCGGCAGGGTGGCGAAGCAGAAGCCGCGCGCCTGCAGGCCTGCAATCAGATCCTCGAAGATCAACCCAAAAGGCTCGCGCCGGCTCCGCACGCCCCAGTGCATCAGCAGCACCTCGCCATCCTGGGTGCGGGAGAGCGCCTGGGCCAGCAGCGCCTTGTTGGGGTATTTGGCGCTGTCCAGCTCATCGCCCAGGAAGCCGCGCGCGCTCCAGCCCTGGTGGCGCAGGCCGCAGGCGGTGGCCAGCTTCAGCGCATTGGGCGTGGTGCGCCCGCCCGGCGCGCGCCACAGCGGCAGGAGCTTCGCATCGGGCGCGATGCTTTGCAGGGCCTCGACGGGCTTCCGCAGCTCGGCGCAGAAGCCGGGGCCATCCAGGGTTTCCGCGCCCTCGCCGCGGCGGCGGGAGACATAGCGCACCTGGGCCGGGGCAGGGTCGGCGGCCAGATACCAGTGGCGCCAGGTATGGCTGCCGAAGGCATGTCCCTCGGCGGCGCGGGCGCGCCAGAAATCGGCCCAGGCAGGGCCCAGGGTCTCGCCGCCGCGGAAATCCGGCTCATTGGCCAGGAACAGCGTGGCGCGGATCTCGCGGCGCTGCATGGCGGCGGCAATGGCCTCGGCCTCCCGCCCCCAGCCGGTGTCGATGGTCAGGTACAGCGTGCCGGCGCGGCATTGCGGCAGGGCGGGCGCAGCCAGGGCGTGGGTCGCGGATGCGGCGGCAGCCGCCGCCAGCAGGGCACGGCGGGGCAGGAAAGCAGGCACGGCGGGCTCAGTGCGTCCGGGGGGCGAAAAGGCGCCGGCTGGGCGCCGGCGCGGCTTCGGTGACTGGGGCTGGCGGGGTCTCGGCGGCAGCGGCGGGTGCCACCAGACCAACGCCGCCAGCGGCAGGCGCCGGGACGAGGGCCGGGCTGGCGGAAGCGCCGGCGGCCACCGGCACCGGTGCGGCAGTGGGCTGAAAAAGGACACCGTGCGGGGAGCGGCCGACCGGCTGGTTCTCCAGCGTGCCGGTCTCCGGGTCCACCACCGCGACGCGGCCGATCCAGCGCTGCGTCACCCAGAGCCGGCCCTGCGGGTCAAAGGAGACGCAATCCGGCCCGCCCGGCACGTCCAGCACCTTGACGATGTCCAGGGTCGCGGGGTCCAGCACGGTGATGCGGCTGTCCACCCGGCTGGTGACATACAGCAGCCCCGGCTTGCCGTCCCTCGTTGGCGCCGGGAAGATGGCATGGGCGCCGCGGCCGACCTTGATGCGGCGGTCCACCTGCCGTGTCTCCGGGTTCACCACGGCCACGTAGTCGCGGCCCATGATGCCCACCAGCAGCTTGCCCTCGTGCCAGATCACGCCCGCCGGCTGCGGCCCGACGTCGAGCTTCCAGACCGGCTCGCGCGTCTGCAGGTCGATGGCCGTCAGCAGGTTGTTGCCCTGCAGGGTGACGTAAGCCAGCTTGCTGTCCGGGCTGAAGGCGATGTGGCTGGGCATGTCCGGCAGGCGCAGCCGCGCTTCCAGCGCCAGCGCCTGGCCGTCCCAGCCATAGAGATCCACCTGGTCCCGCCGCAGGCTGGTGATGACCAGGTGCTTGCCATCCGGGCTGAAACCAAGGTGATAGGGGTTCGAGAGCGGCTCTCGCTTCACCATCTCGCCGGTGCCGGGATTGATGAAGAGCATTTCATTGGCGCCGGAATCGCCGATCATCAGCGTGCCGCCATCCGGCGTCAGGGCCAGGTGGTGCACTTCCCGCAGCACGGGGATGCGGCGCACCTCCTCCCGTGTCGCGGCATCCAGCACCAGGATATTGGCCTCGCCCGAATTCAGCACATAAACCAGGCCATTCGGCGCGGGGGCCAGGGCCGCCGGAGCGGGTGCCGCCGTGTCCGGTGTGGCTGCGGGGGTGGTCTGTCCCAGGGCCAGACCCGGCGCCAGCGTGGCGAGCAGGAGGGGCAGAACGAGACCGCGAGGAAGCCGCATGGTAAGGCGCTTTCGGGCGTTAGGAGGCGCGGGAGGCAGAAGCTGCGCCCCGCGCCTGTAGCAGCTTCCGCCCGTAACAGGCCAGAAACTTCGCGTGACGTTTCCGGAGCTTAACCCACGAGACCCCGGCCGAAGCGGCGCGGCTCCACCGGCTCCGGGATCCTGGCCTCCGCCAGGAAGCGCCCGGCATTGGCCGAGGCGGCATGCCAGGCCGCTACTTCGCCCACCTTGGCCACCCAGGCGCCCGGCGTGGCGGTGACCTGCGCCAGCAGTTTCTCCAGCATCCGCAGCCGCTGCACCCGGCCGGAGATCCAGTCATGCACCGTCAGCATCAGCATGCCGCCATACTGGTGCTGGCCTTCCCATTCCTCCCGCCAGCTTTCCAGCACGACGCCAGGAGTGGCGGGCGTCCGGTCGCCGGGCAGGCCGCTGTATTTGTAGAGGATGGCGTCGTCGATGGCCCATTGCACCGGCACCTCCACCAGCCCCTCGATCTCGTAGGGGTGGTCGGCGCCCATCAGGGAACTGTCCCAGAGGCCGAGGCGACGGACCTCGCGCACCATGTGCGGCGTCATTTCCCAGGCCGGGGAACGGAAGCCCTTGGGCGCCGCGCCGGTCTGGCGGCGGAACAGCTCCACCGAAGCCTCCAGCGCCGCGGTGAATTCGGCATCCGAGCTTTCGGCCACCAGCTCATGAAACCAGCCGTGCAGCCCCACCTCGTGGCCGCGCTGCAGGATGGCCGGCAGCAGGTTCGGGTGCTCCTCGGCGATGGTGCCGGGCACAAAGAAGGAGCCCTTGATGCCGAAGCGCTCGATCAGGTCCATGATCCGCCAGACGCCGAGGCGCTGGCCGAAATGCCGCTGTTCGAGCTGCCCCAGGGTGCGGGCCGCCCCCGGCGCCCGCTGCACCCAGAGGTAAGGGGCGGTGGCATCGACATCGACGGTGAAGCAGAAGGCAGCCTGCTTGCCGTCGGGCCATTGGTAGCGGGGCCAGGGCTGCACCATGGGTCGGGCTTCCTTACAGCGCGTGCTTCTTGTCCTGGTAGACGGCGAGGGAGCCGATGGAATTGCCGCCATCCACGGGCAGGGAGGCGCCGGTGATATAGGCGCTGGCGGAACTGGCCAGAAACAGCGCGGCATTGCCCACGTCCTGCGGCGAGGTCGGGCGCCCGGCGGGGATATTGGCGATGACATTGTCGACATGCGCCTGAGTGAGCTGGCTGACATCGCTGCCGGCGGCGAAGCCGGGCTCCAGCGCATTGGCGCGGATGCCGTATTCGGCCAGCTCGATGGCGAAGCCCTTGGTCAGCCGGTCCAGCGCGGTCTTGGAGGTGCTGTAGGGGCAGGCGGTGCGGCGCATCTTGCGCGCGGCGCCGGAGGAGATGTTGATGATATTGCCCTTCACGCCCTGGGCGATCATCAGCTTGGCGAAGGCGCGGCTGAGCAGGAAGGGCGCGCGCAGGTTGATGTCGAAGATGCGGTCCCATTCCGCGGCATCGACGTCCAGCAGGAAGCCGCTGGGATAGATCCCGGCATTGTTCACCAGCACATCTGCAGCGCCCCAGCGCTTGCCGACCTCGGCCGCCATCGCCTCGATGGCCTCGGCATCGCGGAGATCGGTGGTGAGGACGAAGCTGCTCTCGGTGAACCAGGGCGCGGAGGTCAGCGCCTGCAGCGGCTCGGCACGCGCATCGGTCAGGCAGAGCTTGGCGCCGGCCCGGCCGAAGGCCTCGGCCAGCCAGCCGCCGATGATGCCGCAGGCGCCGGTGATCACCACCCGCTTGCCGACCATTTCCTGCGCGTAATCCATGACTTTCCCCTTGTTCAGCAACAGCCGCCGCGCCGGAAGGCCGCGCCTGCTGCCGGCCCTGGCGCGGCAGGCCCCCACCATGCCCGCTCCGCCACCGGCGGAAGGGGAGGGACGGGAGCACGCGGCGGAATGGCTGACGGCAAGGCGGTGGTCCGTGATGCGGTGCCGCTCTATAGGGCGGGAGGCAGGCAGCGGACAACGCGGCGGCCCCGGAGGAGCCGCGGAGACGGTGTTGGCCATGGCCGCGCCGATGGGCAGAAGGGCGGCAGCATCCGGAGCCGGCCGGGCATGTCGCTGGCGGTCTGGCATACCTTGGCCTGCATCCTGACAGGTTGCCAAACCTACCCCCCGGGTTGGTTCATGATTTGCACATTTCGAAAAACAACCGCGGAACCGACTGCGGAGGACTGCCAGAATGCGGGAGCCTGTCCGTACTCTATGCCCTCTTCCTGTCACTGAGGCTGAACGCCTGGCCGCTCCGCGGTCGCACGGGGTCTGGATACCGCCTGCGAAGCCACCTTCGACAACATCGCCGAGCTGGCCGCGTAACGGACCGACAGCCCGCTGTCCCTTGTCTCCCTCACCGATGCCGACCGGCAGTGGTTCAAGGCTCGCAAGGGCCTGCCGGTGGTGGAGGTGCCGCGCGAGCATTCCTTCTGCGCCTGGGCCATCCCGCGGCCGGGCGAGGTGACGGTGGCGCCGGATACGCGCACCGACGCCCGCTTCGCGGATCATCCCCTGGTGTTGGGGGAGCCAGACATGCGCATCTATGCCGGTGCGCTGCTGGTGAACCGGGACGTCGCGCCGGGGACGCTGTGCGTCCCAGGCCGCCAGCCGCGGGAATTCCCCGAGACCAGCCGCAGATCCTGGCGCGGCTGGCCGATACCGTGATGACCATGCTGGAGCTGCGGCGGGTGATGGCGCAGGTGCGCCGCCTGAGCGGCAAGAACCAGGTGCTGCACTGCGCCTATCAATCCGCCTGAGGCGCGGCCAGCCCTAGGCGGGCGAGGGCACGCCGGAGGCCGCCCGGCAGCGTGCCGCCCGCCTCGGCTCGGCCTGATGGCGGATGAAGTTCCGCAGCTCCAGCTGCCGCAGGCCTGCATCGGTGACCTGACGGTCCAGCCCCAGTTGCCAGGCGAGGTCGCGCCGCGCCGGCTCGCGCGCCAGGGCATCCACCCGGGTGGCGAAGGCTTCCACCGCCACCTCGTCCAGGGCCAGGGCGCTCTCCACCAGTGAGCCTGCCTGGCGCCGCAGGGCCGGACCGACCTCGTCCAGTGCCAGTTCCGGATGGTATTGCACACCCCAGAAGAGGCCGTTGCCGCTGCGGATCTCCGCCGCCTGCACCTGTGTCTCGCTGCTGCTGGCCAGCAGGGTGGCGCCGGGCGGCAGTTCCTCCACCTCATCGGAATGAATGGCAATGGCGTCGAAGCTGGCGGCGCGGCCAGCCAGCAGCGGGTGGTGCCGCCCGGTCTCCGTCGGCACGATGCGGCGCGCGAAGCCGGCTTCCTGCCCATGCCGCCGGGGCCGCACCTTGCCCCCCGCCGCAGCCACCGCGACCTGCAGTCCGGCGCAGGAGCCGAAGGCGGGCGTGCCGGAGGCGAAAACGGCCCGCATGAAGCGCAGCAGCCGCCGCACCTTGGGCGTGTCGTCATAGACATGCATGGGCGAGCCGCAGAGGAAGACGGCGTCGTAGCGGCGCAGGCCCTCCGGCTGTTGTTCCGGCGCCTCTTCCTCGGCAGGCTTCAGCTGGTCGCACAGGGCGCCAGGGGCCAGTTGCCTGAGGGTATGGACATAGGTTTCGCCGGAGCTGCGGCCGACACTCTCGCGGCGGGCATCACGGGCTTCCGGCGCCTCGCTTTCAGCCACCAGAAAGCGGAAGGGTTGGGACATCAAGGCTCCTGACCAAGCAAGAAGGTCAGGGAAGTGGTCCCGAATCCCTGGTGCGAAAGGGGCTTGGCAGGAAGATCGGTGTTGTCACAGAAGCGGGAGCGGCCCGGAGGCCGCTCCCCCTGTCAGGAAACCCGACAGGCTGTCGCTCAGGCCTTGCGGCGGCGCACCAGGCCGAGGCCCAGCAGGCCGGCGCTGAACAGCGCCAGCGAGGCGGGCTCGGGCACCGGCACCGCGGCGGCGGCGCCGCTGAAGGTGAAGGTGCCGGTGGTGTCCAGGCCATTGGTCTGGCCGGTGAAGCTGAAGGTGCCGGCGGTGTCGTCATAACCTTCGCGGCTGAACATGCCCGTGCCGGTCAGCACCAGGAACTCGAAGTTGCCGGCGCTGAAGGAGGAGTTGGTGATCTCCTGCAGGTCGAAGGTCAGGTCGCCGATCTTCAGGAAGTCGTTGACGCTGCTGAAGGGGCTGAAGCTGAAGTCCTTGACCACACCGGTCCCGCCGTCGGTGATGCCGAAGGTGTTGCCGGCGGAGGCGTTGTTGACCTGGAAGGTGCCGGTCCCGGTGCCGGCGCCGGCATCGGTCACGCAGGCGCCGGTCGGGCTGGCGCAGAAATCAATGGCGGTGGCCTGGGTGAAGGCGACATTGGTACCGGCGCTGTTCTCGGCCTGGAAGAGGCCGGTGATGTCGAAGCTGCCGGTAATGGGCGCTGCCATGGCCGAGGCGCTGGTGGCGATCGCAAAAGCCGTTCCGAGAACCAGCGACTTAAAGTTCCGCATTGAGACGTCCTTTGTTTGCATGCGGGCTCTCCATGGTGGTGAGCCTCCGCGCTGCAGGACTGCAAATGCCGTGCCGCAGAAAAAATGCTGGCAATTCAACTATCTAAAGTTCCGCGCAATCACCGTCGTTAAGAATTTCGACATGCGACGCAAGCTTGACTGTAAAATCAAGTTACGTTATCGCCACGGTTTCACTTTGCTGGCTGATCTTGCGATAACAATGCTGTTTCCTAGAATGTAAACGGCGCATGAAGTAACGGCTTTGTTATAGTGTCATCTCGTTGCCTGCCTGCGCATAGCCATGACATGACATGAGCCTGTAGAAGCCAGCCATATTGTGACAGGATTGACAGCCACCGGAGTTCCTGTGGCGCTACGTGGCCGTCCTGTCTGGCAGAGGAGCATGCTTGCATGTGCGGGATTGTCGGCTTCTTCATTCCCGGCGGCATGGCCGATGGGCGACAGGCGGAAGAGCTTGTGGACCGGATGCGGGACCGGCTGGTGCATCGCGGCCCCGACGATGGCGGCAGCTGGATCGACCGGACCGGCATCGCCTTCGGCTTCCGTCGGCTCTCGATCATCGATCTTTCGCCCGCCGGTCACCAGCCAATGCTCTCGGGCGATGGCCGGTACGTGATCATGATGAACGGCGAGATCTATAACTTCGCCGATATCCGCGCCGAGATCGAGGCAGCGCGCGGTCCGCTCGCCTGGCGCGGGCATTCGGATACCGAGGTGATGGCGGAGGCCATTGCCCTCTGGGGCGTGGAAGCGGCGATCCGGCGCGCCAATGGCATGTTCGCCTTCGCGGTCTGGGACCGCGAGGAACAGGTGCTGACCCTGGCCCGCGACCGCATCGGCAAGAAGCCGCTCTACTATGGTTGGGCAGGAGAGGCCTTTGTCTTCGGCTCGGAGCTGAAGGCGCTCTGGCCTTTCCCGCAATTCGATTTCGGCATTTCGTCCGAGGCGCTGAACGAGTTCCTGCAGCTGGGTTATGTGCCGGGCGAGCGGACCATCTTCGCCTCCACCTTCAAGCTGCCGGGCGGCACGCTGCTGCGGATGGACCAGCAGGCGCTGCGCCGGCGGCAGATGCCGCGGCCGCAGCCTTACTGGGACCTGCGGCAGGTCGCCCTGGCGGGCCTGGACGCCCAGGCTAGCGGCCAGACCGCGACGGAGGAAGAACTCGACACGGTGCTGCGCGATGCCGTGGCGCGCCGCATGGTGGCCGATGTGCCGGTAGGCGCCTTTCTGTCCGGCGGCATCGATTCCTCGCTGGTGACCGGGGTCATGGCGGCGGGCTCCACCAATCAGGTGCGCAGCTTCTCCATCGGCTTCGCCGTCAAGGAATGGAACGAGGCCGAGCACGCCCAGAGCGTCGCCACCCATCTCGGCACCCAGCATGAGGAGCTCTACGTCACCCCCGCCGACCTGATCGGCGTGGTGAAGGACCTGCCTGGCATCCTCGACGAGCCTTTCGCCGACGATTCCATGATCCCCACCACGCTGCTTTGCCGGATGGCGCGGCGGAGCGTGACGGTGGCCCTTTCCGGCGATGGCGGCGACGAGCTTTTCGCCGGCTATGCCCGCTACGCCGCCATCGACCGCTGGCTGTCGCACCGCGCCAAGCTGCCCGGCTTCGGGCGCAGCCTGGCCAGCACCCTGGTCAACAGCCTCGCCCGCCCGGTCGGCCGCGTCAGCGGCACGCGCATGGAGCGCCGCTTCCTGCTGCTCGGCAGCCTGCTCGACCATGGCGACCCGGACCGGGTGCATGAGATGCTGGTGTCGCAGTCGCTCAACCCCGGCGCCCTGCTGGCGGAAGGGGGCGATGCCAACCGGCCGCTGACGGATGGAACCTTCAATCTCGGTCGTTCCTCCGCCATCGACCGGATGACCTTCATCGACACGGCCTCCTATCTGATCGACGACATCCTGGCGAAGGTGGACCGTGCCAGCATGTCCACCTCGCTGGAGGTGCGTTGCCCGCTGCTGGATTACCGCATCATCGAGATGTCCTGGCGCTTTCCGACGGGAGCCAAGTGCCATGACGGCACTGGCAAGCTGCCGCTGCGCGCCTTGCTCTACCGTCATGTGCCACGCGAGCTGGTGGACCGGCCGAAGATGGGCTTCGGCGCCCCGGTGGAAGTCTGGCTGCGCAACGAGCTGCGGGAATGGGCGGAGGCACTGATGAGCCGTGAGGCGCTGGGCCGCCATGGCCTGCTGAATGTCACGGCCTGCCGGCGGCTGTGGGAGGACTTCGCCCACCACAATCGCGGCTGGAACCGGGTGATCTGGAACATCCTGATGTTCCAGGCTTGGCATGAGGCGATGCGGTCGGTGGAGGCCACCCGCTCGCCGCTGATGGCAGCCTGAGCCTAGCGCACCAGCGCCGTCAGGTGCTGGTGCAGCTGCCGTGTGTTGCGCTCCCAGGCGAAGCGCTCGGCGCTGGCGCGTACCGCCTCTTGCGGGGGCGGGTCGGCCAGGATGGCGCGGATGGCAGCGGCGAATGCGGCCGGGGTGCGCTCCCGCAGCAGGCGGCCGGCGGCCGGGCGGTCCACGGCCTCCGCCGCGCCATCCACCTCCGGCGTTACCACCGGCGTGCCGCAGGCCATGGCCTCGATCCAGGCATTGGCCAAACCCTCGCTTTCCGAGGCCAGGGCCATGACATCGGCCGCCGAGAGCAGCGCCGGCAGTTCCTTATGAGGCACGCTGCCCAGCAGCCGCACCCGGTCTTCCAGGCCGCTATGCCGCGCCAGGCTGGCCAGCCTGGCCTCTTCCGGCCCTTCACCCGCCACCATCAGCATCGCGCCATCGATCTCGGTGAGAGCCTTGATGACGATGTCATGCCCCTTACGCGGGATCAGAGCACCGAGGCTGATGATCAAGGGGCCCTGGATACCAAGACGCGCCTTGGCGGCGGCGCGGTCATGGGGGCGGAAGCGCTCCAGGTCCACGCCGGTGTAGTGGACGGCGATCCGCGCCGGGTCCATGCCCATGGAAACCATGTCCCGCCGCAATGATTGTGCCACGGCCAGCATGCCCTTGGCCTTGCTGGCAGCGCGCAGGATCTGCGGCCGGCAGCCGGGCACGCGCCCCCAGTAATGGATATCAGCCCCCCGGGCCTTGATGGAATAAGGCACACCAAACTCGGCTGCCAGCCGCGCCGCCGCAGGGCCGTCCGGGTAAAAGAACTGCGCATCGATCACATCGAAGGCGAAGCCCTCCTCCCGCCAGCGCTGCAGCACCGGCCGCGCTGCCTGCACCAGCAGGGAAGGATTGAACGGGCCACTGAGCCCCGGCAGCACCCGCAGCCGCGGCCTGCTGACACGGACCCCTTTCCAGACCTCATCTTCTGGCAAGCCGCGTAACTGGCGGTAGCGGGACAATTGGTTAAGTGGAAAAAGCGGCATGGCGACCGGGTTCACCACGCGCAGTTCCACATCCTCGCAGGCGGCCAGGCGTAGCGTCTGGCCTTCGACGAAGACGCCAAAATTCGGCTGTTCTTGGTTGGGGAACAGGGTGGACAGGGTCGCGACTCGCAGCATGGTCAGGGCTTAGCACGGTTGGATGGCGCCGGCATGGGGGGATGTGGCGTCACGTACAAGCACTAAGTCCAGCCAGTGCGGAGGCCCAAGGAAAATGGCATTATTCCTCAGCAGGGAAAAAAACACGATAAGTGGGGGTTATCGTGCCATTGAGACTACTGGGCTGTCGCAGATGGGTGGAGAGGCGGACCGTCAGGTTGCTTTGACCTTCTGTGGACCGCGTGAGCAGGCTGTCAGGTGTGACGGGGGGGGGAAGAAGGCCGTAGCGGGTGTTGAGCCCGATGATGTCCGGAGCCGCATCCGCATAGATGGCTGTGTGCCGGAAAGCATCAAAACAGGATCGGATGAGCGCACCACCCACGCCTCTGCGCCGGTATGCCGGTACGACCGCCACCTCGACGAGGTAGGTCACCAGCACCCCATCGCTCAGCGCGCGCGTAGCCCGCGAACTCTCCATGCACCTCTGCCAGGGCAATCCAAGCGGAACCCGTAAGAGCCCGTTCGGCGCGTTCCTGCCCCTCCGCGTCATCCTGTCCCCATCCGAGCTGCGCCACCTTTGGAAGGTCAGTCGGGGCGAGGATGTGGCGGATGTGCACGTCTTGGGCCGACGTCATGGACGACACGATAAACCCTTGTCCTACATGAGGAGGAGGATTGATTCTCCCTTGCGGAACGCTGACGGGAGGCGACATGAAACGCTTCATTAATGGCCGAGACCGTCGTCAATCAAGCCTGCTGCCCGAATGTGTCGATGACTACGTGACCGAGGAAAACCCGGTACGGGCGTCGAGGCGTTCATCGACGAGTTAGACATGGCCGAACTCGGCTTCACGCGCGCCGTCTCGGCTACCACCCGGCGACGCTGCTCAAACTCTACCTCTACGGTTACCTCGATCTCATCCAGTGCAGTCGCAGGCTGGAGCGCGAGGCCGGGCAACCTCGAACTGATGTGGCTGACCGGCCGGCTTGTGCCGGACTTCAAGACGATCACCGATTTCCGCCGCGACAACGGCGCAGCGATCCGCGCTGCTTGCCGCCAGTTCGTCCCGCTGTGCCGCAAGTTGGATCTGTTCACGGACGCCGTGGTCGTGATCGACGGCAGCAAGTTCAAAGCGGTGAACAACCGCGACAAGAACTACACGCCTGCCAAGCTGCAGCGCCGGATCGAGCAGGTCGAGGAAAGCATCGCCCGCTACATGGCCGCCATGGATGCAGCCGACCGGCAGGAGGGCGAGATCGCGCAGGCCAAATCGGGCCGGTTGCAGGACAAGGTTGCCGCCTTGCGCGAGCAGCTCAGGCAGTTCCGCGCCATGGAGAAGACCATCAAGGATGCGCCAGACCAGCAGGTCTCTTTGACCGATCCGGACGCGCGCTCCATGGCGACCAGCGGCAAGGGCAGCGGCATTGTCGGCTACAACGTGCAGGCCGCCGTCGATACCAGGCACCACCTCATCGTGGCGCACGAGGTCACCAATCTGGGCTACGACCGCGGCCAGCTCTCTCCGGCATGGCCCGGCAGGCACGGGAGGCGATGGGCCATGAGGCGCTCACCGCCATTGCCGACCGCGGCTACTACAAGGGCGAGGACATCCTGCTCTGCGAGCAAGACGGCATGATGCCGCTCGTGCCGAAGACCCTGACCTCAGGCGCGAAAGCCGACGGACGGTTCGGCAAGCAGGACTTTGTCTATGTACCGGAGCAGGACGCTTACCGGTGCCCAGCGGGCGAGACCATGAAGTGGTGGTTCAACCGTGTCGATGAACACGGGAAAATCCTGCGCCACTACTGGACGACCAAGTGCCCCACCGCCAAGATGCGCCGCATCCCGCGTTGGGAGCACGAGGGCGTGCTGGATGCCATGCAGGAGCGGCTCGACCAGGCGCCGAACAGCATGTGTATCCGCAGGCAGACTGCTGAGCACCCATTTGGCACGCTGAAAGCCTGGATGGGATCCACCCACTTCCTGACCAGGACGCTGAAGCGAGTTGGCACCGAGATGAGCCTGCATGTGCTAGCTTACAACATGAAGCAGGTGATCGCGATCCTGGGCGCCGGGCCGCTGATGCAAGCCATGAGGACCTGAGGCGTCACGCCAGATCACCTAAATCTCAGCACACGTCGGACATGGTTCCGCAGACCTTCGATCGCTAACATGTTTTCCCATAACCTCGGTCGAACCTCGACATAGCGGCTGATCGCAGCAACAGCCTGCCGGCGATGGCGTAAGCAGACTGGTTAAGGTTGACGACCCTTTCGGGCGGTGTGCCACCGCCGGCTTGGCGGGCCATCATGCTCTCCGCCATTCCGGAGAGGCCATGTCCGCACCGACCCTGTCACCCGTCCGCCACGGCCGCCCAGCCTTGCTGCGGCCCTGCGGATCGGCCTGCGGCCTCTGAACAAGCCCTGGGCGGTACGCCCGCTGGTGATCTTCGCCGCACGCCGGACACGCTCTCCGCAGCCGCCAGGGTCCATGATCGCCTATCTGACCCGGCCGCCGGGTTGAGGGCCGCGAAACCTGCCTTGCTGGAAAGGGCATGGCGCAACGGCGACAAGGCAGCGCAAGATTCGGGACGAGAAAGCTGGAGAAACCCCCATCATGGACCTTGCCCCTAACCAGACCGCGGCGGTCGCGCCCGGGACCGAGGCGCGTGGCCCCCTCGCAGGGTTCCGCATCCTGGAGCTTGGCCACTATGTCGCCGCGCCCTTCGCCACACGCCTGCTAGGCGACCTCGGCGCCGAAGTGATCAAGGTGGAGCCGCCGGGGGGTGACCCGGTGCGGCAATGGGGCGCGCGCTACAAGGGCTCCGCGCCCTGGTGGAGCGTCCATGCCCGCAACAAGCGCTGCATCACCCTGGACCTGAAGAAGCCCGGCGCGCGGGAGGTGGTGCTCGACCTCGTGCGGACCTGCGATGCGCTGGTGGAGAACCACCGCCCCGGCCAGCTCGCGAAGATGGGCCTGGGCGAGGAGGTGCTGCGCGCCGCCAAGCCGGATCTCGTCATCGCCCGCGTCTCCGGCTACGGCCAGGACGGACCGGACCGCGACAAGGCGGCCTTCGGGGTCATCGGGGAAGCCATTGGCGGGTTGCGCCACCTGACCAACCATGCGCCGGGCACCACGGACCTGCCGCCGGTGCGCGTCGGCGTCTCCATCGGGGATTCGGTGGCCGGCATCTATGCCGCGCTGGGCGTCGTCGCGGCGCTGCTGCGGCGGGAGCGGACGGGGCAGGGCGGCGAGGTGGATGTCGCGCTGAGCGAGTCCATCTTTTCCCTGCTGGAAGGTGCGTTGCCGGAATACGGCGCCCTGGGCGCGGTACGGCAGCCCTCGGGCGGCGGCATCGCCACGGCGGCGCCGTCCAATGCCTATCGCTCCCGCGATGGGGTCTGGGTGCTGATCGCGGCCAATTCCGAACCGCTCTGGCGCAAGCTGGCGGCGCTGATGGGGCAGCCGGAGCTGGCCGCTGACCCGCGCTTCAGCGGCAACCAGCAGCGCGTGGCCCATGTGCGCGAGCTGGACGGGCTGATCAATGCCTGGACCGTGACGCTGGACGCGGCGGCGCTGGAAGCCGCGCTGCGCGGCGCCGACATCCCGCACACCCGCGTCTACACCGTGGCCGACATCGCCGCCGACCCGCAGATGCGGGCCCGCGGCATGGTGCAGCAGGTGCAGGATGGCATGCTCGGCCCCATCCTGCATCCCGGCGTGGTGCCCCGCGTGGACGGCACCCCCAATGCGCCCCGCAGCACCGGCCCGGCGGTGGGCGCCGACAACGACGCCGTGCTGGGCGCGCTGCCGGGCTACGATGCCGCCCGCATCGCGGCGCTGCGCGAGGAGGGCGTGCTGTGAGGGCCACCTTGATCGAGGTCGCGCCGCGCGACGGCTTCCAGCCCATCGGCCCCTTCATTCCCACCGACGACAAGGTTTCCTTTGTCGAGGCCGCGCATGCCGCCGGGCTGCGGCGGATCGAGATCGGCTCCTTCGTGAACCCGGCCGCCGTGCCGCAGCTGCGCGACACGGCCGAGGTGCTGCGCCGCACCGCGCATCTGGAGGGGCTGGACGCGCAGGTGCTGGTGCCCAATGCGCGCGGCGTGGCGCTGGCCCTGGAAGCGGGCGCGCAGCACTTGGCCTATGTGGTCTCGGCCTCCGAGGCGCATAACCGCTCCAACGTGCGGCGCGACGTTGCCACCTCCATCCGTGACTACGGCGAGATCGTCGCCGGCCTGCCGGCCGGCCTGCGCCTGCGGCTGAACCTGGCGACCTCCTTCGACTGTCCTTTCGACGGACGGATGGAGGAGGATCTCGTGCTGTCCCGCCTGGACGCGCTGCTGGCGCATCGGGAGGATGTCGAGGTCGGGCTCTGCGACACCACGGGCCGCGCGGACCCGGACCACGTCTTCTCCCTGGCCGCGAAATGCCTCGCGCGCTTCGGGGCGCGCACGCGCTGGGTGTTCCACGGGCATGACACCTATGGTCTGGGGCTGGCCAATGTCGCGGCGGCGTGGCGGGCCGGGATCACCGGCTTCGATGCGGCCTTCGGCGGCCTGGGTGGCTGCCCCTTCGCGCCGGGCGCCACGGGCAATGTGGCGACGGAGGATGTGGCCTGGATGTTCCGCCGCATGGGGGTTGAGACGGGCGTGGACCTCGACGCGCTGCTGCGCTTGGCGACCCGGGCGGCGGCGCTGCCTGGCGCTTCCCCCGGCGGGCGGGTGCGCGCGGCGCTGGCCGACCGCTGCGCGGCGGCCTGAGCGGCCTGCTGCCTCGCACATCAGGGTCGCACCCGCGCGGGCAACCGAGCTTTGCTGACCCTGCCGGCCACGACCGGCTCGCACGGTAAGGTCCTGCCTGTCGCGAGTCTGCCGCACGCCCGTCCTGAGGTGACGCCGACTCGCGCGGATGGCACATCGGTAAAAGCTGCGCCACGTTCTGCCGCTACGGCAGGTCGAACTGCTACTGGTGGGTCATCGACTGGCTGCGCCGCCCGTCCGTGCCTGAAAACGATTCAAAATGTCCAGGGAAGATAATTAAGATGACCATCAACCTGTCCCGCCGCGGCCTCGGCGGCCTGCTTGGCCTCGGTGCCGCCAATGCCTTTGTGCCGGCCAAGGCACGCGCGCAGGAGGCCTGGCCCAGCCGCCCGGTACGGCTGATCGTTCCTTTCGGCCCGGGCGGCGCGGCGGACACGCTGGCCCGCGTCATTGCCCAGCCCTTTGCCCAGGTCACCAATGGCGGCTCGCTGGTGGTGGAGAACCGCTCAGGCGGCGGCGGCACCATCGGCGGCGGCGCGGTCGCGACCTCGCGGCCGGACGGCTATACGCTGATGATCGCCGACATGGGGCCGAACGCGGTGGGCAAGGAGCTGATCCCCGCGCTGTCCTTCGATCCGGTGCGTGCCTTCACGCCGATCGTGCACCTGGTGAATCTGCCGCTGGTATTGATCACGCGCCAGGACCTCGGCGCCAACGATGTCGCCGGACTGATCGCCCTGGCGAAGTCGCGGCCACAGCCGCTGACCTATGCGGCGCCCTCGGTCGGGCATCCGACGCATTTGGCAGACGAACTGTTCCTCAAGCGCGCCGGGGCGCGTTCGGAGGCGATCCAGTACCGCAGTGGGGCCGAGGTGCTGCGCGCCCTCGTCGCCAAGGAAACAGACTGGGCCATCATCTCACTCTCCTCCGCCATGCCGTTCATCCAGGAAGGGAAGGTGAAGACCCTTGCGGTGGCGGAGAAGGAGCCCATCGCGGCGCTGCCGGGCGTGCCGACCATCGCCGCCACCCTGCCGGATTTCGAGGCCACCACCTGGCACGGCATCGCTGGCCCGGCCGGCATGGCGCCGGACCTGTCGGTGAGGATTGCCGGGGTATTCAACGGAATCATCGCGCGGCCGGAGGTGCGGGAGAACTTGGTCCGCACGCAGGGCGCCGAGTTTGTCGGCGGCACGCCTGCGGATTTCGCGGCCTTCATCCGGCGCGAGGCGGACCGTTGGATTCCCATCATCCGCTCGGCCAATATCCGGGCGGAATAGGGAGGGGCATCCCTCGGCGGGGCGGGCGGTGTCAGGAATTTTTTATGGGAAGATCATGCTGTGTTCCCCTCAGCCTGCTGCCGCGGCGAGCGGATGCCCTTAACTGATACAGGGCTGCCGATCACGGCAACGGCAGGTCAGTCGCCCGGTGCGCGCTGGCGAGAGGGCACCTTTTAGATGCCTGCCCGCCTTGGGAGCGGACTTGCTCCAGCCAGCGCGGAGGTCAGTAATTGATGGCCCCGCGCACACCGCCACCCACGTCAATCGCGACACCATTGACCGCGACAGAACGAGGAGAAGTCAGGAAGGCGATCACCTGGGCCACGTCTTCCGCTGTGGGGAGGCGGCCCATCAGCACGTTTGCCGCGAGGGACGCCTCCACTTCGCCCAGGCTACGGCCTTCCGCCTGGGCGCGGGCCTCGAGCATAGCATCCACTTTCTCCGTGCGGGTGAGGCCGGGATGGACGGTGGTGACCGCGATCCCGGTGCCCGCCAGTTCGTCGGCCAGGTTCTTCGCCAGGGCGACCACGGCGACATTGCGGATGGTGCCCACCACGTCGCCGGTCCGCCGCGCGCCCAGCCCGCTGACATTGACGATGCGGCCCCACCCGGCACGCCGCATCATGGGCAGCAGCGCACGGGCACAGCGCAGGTAGCCCATGACCTTGGTGTCCATATGCGACGCCAGCGAGGCCCACTCTGCCTCGGAAGGCACGGGCACCGCTTTCTGCCCGGCCGGCTCGGCGGCGCAGTTCACCAGGATCTGGGCACCGCCCATTTCGCGCTCCACGGCGGCTGCCATGGCGGCCACCGCCGCATCGTCCGTGGTGTCCGCAGCCAGGCCCAGGATGCGGCGGCCTTTTGCGCGAGCCAGGTCATCCGCTACTCGCGCCGCCTCATCCGCGTGGCGGGACACCAGGACCACGCCGGCGCCCTCCTGCGCGAGCAGCCGCGCGGTTGCCAGACCGATGCCACGCGTCCCGCCGGTGACCACCGCCACCTTGCTCTCAAGTTCCAGATCCATGCGTCGCATTCCCTGCTGTTCGCAGCAAGGAGCTTACACCATCGGTGATGCAGCCTGGGCGGGCGAAGTGCAATGCCCGACAAAGGCCGCATCAGGCGCCTGCTCCGGATCACAGGCACTGTTAATGGCATCCGGTGAGCAGCTTTGCGGAAGATAACCGTATGCTGCCGGAGCGCCCTTCATCCGTGGATCGCTACGCTCGGCCTGTCAGTTTGGATAGTAGGCGCTCTTTGATGTCCGTCGGCGCCTCCGGTGCCATCTGACACACTCTTCCCACAGATGCACAACCAGCTGCCCGAATGACATACCGTCCGGCATCATATGCCTCCCCTTCTTGGGAGTCTTTGTACCGTGTCCATATCGCAACAAAAGTCTCATTTTATGTACTCTCGACGAAGTGAGCTTCTGGGACTTCACAGTGCGGTGCACAAACGAAGCGCCGATGAATGGCGACACAGCCAAGCATGGGAAGCGGTGATCTGGCGGCCGCCTGAAAGGACCTCGGGCCTGACGAGCCAGGTTGGCCTCTCAATCAGCGGCTGCCCCAGCCCGCTTCTCGATCGCTCCGTGCGTCTTCGCCAAGAATCATTGACAAGCGACAGCTCAACATTGTTTCAATAAGAAAATGATATGTGGAAACGCCCGTGACCAGACTGGTCCGTGTACTCGCCGCAGCATCCTACGCCACGCTGGCCACCACCATCTCCTGCGGCCTTGCACATGCGCAAAGCCGCGGCGATTGCGAAGCGGGCATCGGCTTCATCCGTGATGCGCAGTCACGACCGCAAGATCCCGCCACGCGCGCCGAACTCGGCAAGGCATTGCGCGATGCTCAGCGTGAGCTGGGTGAGGGTGAATACGCTGAATGCCTAGAGGCGGTCGAGGATGCGCGGACGATTCTCGGCTCCGGCGGGGCTGCTGCCTTTCACCGGGCCGGGCCGGCTTTGGAAGAGGATGAGCGGGTACAGGGGGACCGGGACTTCCCCGTCAGCACCGAGGCTGCCGGTGTGCCGGACCGTGGCGAGGTGGAGGTGCGGGTGCTCGCCGGCTACAGCCGGCTGCGTTCGCTGCGCGGCATGTCCTCGGGCGGGGATGACGACGACGAGCCACCCGGCAGGCGCTCCGGCCGTGACCTGATGACGCCCAGCATCGAAGCGGAAGTCGGGCTCGGCCATAACCTCTCCGCAAGCGTCGGGCTGGCTTATGCCTTCGGCAATGCCGAGGAGGCCAAGACCGGCGAGGCCGAGTTCACGCTCAAATGGAATCTTCTGCCGGCGCAGGGGCTTCGTCCGGCACTGACGGTGATCGGCGGCATCTCGGCTCCCTTTGGCCCGCGTCACGAGTCATCGGAGACGCTGCTGGGCCTCCTGGCCAGCCAGCCGCTGTCACCCGGGGCGAACGCGCCGGTGCTGTATGCGAACATCCTCTGGTTCCATGCACTGGATCGCGGCGAAGGGGAGCGGAGCGATCGCTATGCCGCTTCCGTCGCGCTGGCCGTGCCGGTCGCGCGCCGTACGGGCCTGTTCGTCGGATATTCGCGGGAGCAGGATTCCGAGCACCGGCGCGCCGACCAGTTCATCGAACTCGGGGTGCGGCAGCTTCTGCCGGCCGACTTCATCCTCGCTGGCGGCGTCGGCATCGGGGTCGGGGATAGCGAAACGGATGTCCGCGTACTGTTCGGGCTGCAGAAGAACTTCTGATCAGCCTCGCGGGGAGAAGGCAGTGATGGGACGAGCAATGCGGCGGCGCCTGGCCGGTGCCGCCTGGGTCCTGGCCTGCGCGGCCGCCATTCCTGGTGAGGCGGGGGCGCGCGGGGCCGGTTACCTCTTCGTCAGCAGTGAACGTGCCGATGTGGTCACGGTGCTGGAGGCGGGGAGCTTCGCGCCGGTGAAAGTGATTCCGACCCAGCAAGCGGCCGCAGGGCATGGCCTTCAGCCCCGACCGGACACGCCTGTACGTCACCTCCGGATGTAATGACCGGCTGGATGTCATCGATGTCGCCTCGCTGAAGGTTAGGGCACGGCGCTGGCGGGCGAGTATCCGGAGATGGCGGCGGTGCATCCTTCCGGTCGCATGGCCCGTGCGGCGAATGAGGAGAATGCGGCGGTATCCGTTACTGACCTGGCCAGAGGCGGCATCCGCGCCCAGGTGCGGACCTGTGCCGAGCCGGAAGGTGCCGCGGTGAGCCCCGATGGCGCCCGCGCCTACATCGCCTGCGAGGGGCCAATGCCGTTGCCATCCTGGATGCCGCCAGCAACCGCGTGGTCACGCAGGCTCCGGTGGGGCTGAAGCCGCGCCGCTTCGCCATCTCCACCGATGGCAGCGCGGTATGGCTGACCGCCGAGGCGGCCGGTTCGGTGCAGTTGCTGGACCCGATTAAGGGCGCCGTGACGGACGAGGTGCGCTTCACGCCGCCGAATGTCCGCCGTGAGGATATACGCCCCGTCGGCATCATCCTTTCGCGTGACGGAAGCTGTGCCTTCGTGGCGCTCAGCCGCGCGGGCGTGGTGGCGGTGGTGGACACCGCCGCGCGCCGGGTGGCGGGATACTGGCCAGCGGGGCGGCGGCCCATGGATGTGGTTTCGGCGGGCGGCACCCTCTACGTCACCGATGCGCAGGACGATGCCGTGCTGGCGCTGGATGCCGCGACGGGCCGGGTGTTGCGCAGCGCCAAGCTCGGCCGCACGCCGCATACGGTGCTGACGGACGAGTAAGGAGAAAGAAGGACTACCCGCCCCAAGCCGGCGCCGCCTTCAAGGAGCACGAAGCCGGCGCCGTCCGGCCACTCCTGGGCTGGATGGAGGACATGCGGCTGAAGGGGATGTATGCGGGCAGAGACTCAGCTCTGCTTGAAGTCCAGTTCAACAACGCTGACGGCCGTGGGCGGAAAACGCCATGTGACCGCCTGGCCCGGCCCTATGGGCTTTTCCCTGGGTGCAAAGACGTTCGGTTGGTCCTGGGTTACCACCTGGCGCGGGCGCTCCGGCGCGATTTCAAGAACACGGCCGCCAGTGATGGCGCATCCGTCAATCGCGAAACGCGCTTCGGCCGCTACGTCGTAGCTGAGGTTGGCGACATGCAGGAAGATCCTGTTGCCCCTCCGGCTGGCTGCCATGTCGAGGTCTGAGGGGCCGCCGGTCACCGCAACCGCATGCTCCCCGTTGTGCCGCCCAAAGAGCCGCATGACGGAGCCGGCAGGCGTCAGATAGCTCACCCCGCGCGGCACCTGCATCCGCACCGCCGCAACAGTCCAGCGGGTGCAGTTGAAATCGGCTGCGGTGGCTATCCTGACCCGGGCGCCATGCCGCTGGTAGGTGTTCAGCGCCCGGGCATGATAGGCGCCGGTCAGCCATTCCTCGAGGATCGGATTGGCATTATGCGGGGCAAGGCTCAGGTGCCCTTCAGTCACGGCGATTCCGGCCTGCGAGCCCTGCGCCGCGACAACCTCCTCAAGTTCCAGAAGCCTGGCCTCGATCCCATGGGACATTTCAAGCAGTTCCGCCCAGGCCCGCGCCGGGTCGTCCTGGTAGGCCCGCCCGCGGAGCACCGTGTCCTGACGCTGGGGGATCTGCTGCATCATGTGGATGGCAATATAGTCGAGGTACTCCCCGGCCTGGCGCAGCATGTCTGCCGCCCATATCGCGGGATCGTCGCTGCGGCCGCGGTCGCCCCAGCCAATCAGCCGGATAGACGGGTCGCGGCCGCGCATCTCCCGGGCGAAGGCAATGGTATGGGCAATGGCCTCACTTCTCGTGAAGCCGGCATCGCCGTATGATGTCTCGTTGCCGATCTGCCAGAGCTTGACGCCATAGGGCGCCGTCGCGCCATCCCGGCGGCGGGCCGTATCATCGGGGTCGTTGCAATAGGATACCCAGTCGGCTGCTTCGCGTGCATCGCCCGTGCGATTGCCTTCGCGGGTCCGCGCGAAATACCGGTGGCCGTCGCTCAGGAAATTGACACAGAGAATGGGTGCGGCATTCGTGCGGCGGCAGAGTTCCACGAACTCGGCCGTGCCCACACGATTGGTTTCCCAGCCGCCCCATGCGTAGTTCCGCATCGGCCGCCGCCCCGCCACTGGCCCTACGGCCTCTCGCCAACGATAGTAACGGCTCAGGAGCCCGCCCCAGCGGATCGCACCCGGTGCCAAGTCCTGAACAGCCTCGATGAAGTCGCTTCGCCAATTGCCGGCATCGTAATCCCAGCATGCTTCGACCGAGCCGTCCGTCACCCCGAGCGGTTCCATGAACTGCATGTGGAGATAGGGCGAGATGGGGAAGAGTGGGGTAGGATCGATGCGGACAAGGCCAGGCATGGACTGCGTCAGGGCAGCAGGCGGTGCCATGCCAGCCGCCAAGCTGGAGCTGCCGGCCATTCTTGAAAAGGTTGCTGGAAGCTGTCGGCGTGTGAGCTTCATCCGCCTTCCCCTTTCATGACTAAGCCGGAAGCATGTTGCTGCCGTAAGCTGCTTATCCTGGCGAGAACGATACCGTCAGAATGCCAGGATAGCTGAGGGGCCCAGGGCCTGTTAAATCTTATCCAGTCAGCGGCTGCTGCCAGGCAGAGGATGCCGAGGAAGGATCTGGCGGTCTTCTCGTAACGGGTGGCCATGGCGCGCCATTCTTTCAGGCGCGCCCAGAGGTTCTCCACCCGCGAGCGGTTGTTGTAGATCCAGGAAGGACAGGCGACCGGCGCATCCGTGCGCTTGGGTGGGATGGCAAGGCGTGCGCCCATGTTGCAGATCCGCTCGCGGAAGGCATCAGAAGCATAGCCGCGGTCGCCGATGATCCAACCTGGCACATCCGGCAGGCTGTTCAACAGGCCCAGTGCGAACGGCAGTTCATTGGCTTGGCCTCGCCTTCAACGGCACCGTCCAGGCTTCGTCATCGCGACGTCAAGTCAGCAGAATAATGCCTGGTCAGTGTGCCCGCTGGCTGGCTGTCCGGGAGTTTCCTTGGTCGGCCGCTCTGCGCCCATAGCTGCTGATTCTCCAATGCGGTAACTTCCTGGCACTGGACGTAACTTAACAGGCGAGACTCTGCCTCGGGCAATGGATCACAGCAGGTCTGTCCTCCGTCACCTGACGTTCCTGTTGCAGGAAGTTCGAGCGCTGGCATGGCTCCTTCTTGGGTGAAAAGCGCCCCCCGCCCAAGCTCATCGGCGGCACCCTCAATGGCACCGGCGTGTCAGTGAAGCTGGCGACAAAGCCGGCTCCGACCTTGGCAAAGCGCGGATTCTGCCCAAATAATTGCGTATATGTTACAATATGCGGCTAATGCTTGGCTGCCGACGAGCGCAGCAGAGTCGCAGGAAAATCCAGAGGAGGGCGCCATGGCCATGCTGGCCAAGGATTTGATGTCCACTACGCTTCGGGTCGTGCCTCCGGACATGCCGGTGACCGCAGTTGCGGAGTTGCTCTCGTCCTACGGCATCTCAGGCGTGCCGGTGGTCGATGAAAGCGGAGCGCCTCTTGGGATCATCACCGAAGGCGATCTTATCCGCCGCCTTGCCGATGAGGAGCCTGGCCCGCTGGTCTGGTTCCTGGAGCAGTTTCAGAACACGGGCAGGCTCGCCGGCCGCTTTCTCAAGGCGCATGGCGCAACAGCACGAGACGTGATGACCACTGAGATTGCCTCGGTGAACGAGGACACTCCGGTCGAACAGATTGCCCGACTCATGGAGAAGCGCAGGATCAAGCGAGTGCCGGTCCTTCGGGACGGCAAGATTGTCGGCATCGTGAGCCGAGCGGACCTGCTGCGGGCAGTCTTGCGCCCGCAGGGACCGGAGCGGTCAGCCGATGTGGCAAATGACGACGCCATCCTGCAAGCGGTCCGTGCGGCCATGCACAGGCAAGCATGGGCGGACACGTTCTGGATCTATCCCAGCGTCCGGGACGGGGTCGTGACGTTCTACGGGTTCACGCGCTCCGACCTCGTGCGCGAGGGCCTTAAGGTCATGGCCCAGGAGATTCCTGGCGTGAGGCGAGTGGAGGACCGTTTGGATCCCATGCCGCTCCTACTGCGCGGGACGATCTAAGGCCGCCGCGGCAGGCGTCGGATCCGCGGCGATCTCGCGCTGCGACGGGGTTGTGACCCGACCCCCGTACCGCAATCACATTTACAGGTCCTGACTCTGGATAGGGGACCCATGCAACATATTGTTGCTTGGGGTTTATGCCTCCCGAACGGGTTTGAACGGTTCAGGAGGCTCTCATGGCGTGGGTTGTTCTGGCTGTCGGATGAGGCTTGGGGCCGCCATCAAGCCGCACCTGCCGCGCGGCAGAGCGGGCAAGCCGCGGGCGGATGACCGGCGGGTCATCAGCGGCATCCTGCACGTGCTCAAGACCGGCTGTCGCTGGCGCGATGTGCCAGCAGCCCATGGCCCGCCGACCACCATCGCCACCACTTCAACAGATGGTCCGGAGGCGGTCTCTGGCAGCGGCGGTTCGCCAGGATGGCGGCCTCCGGCGATGTCCCACGGGAACTCAGCCTCGACAGCTTGCATGTGACGGCGCATCGCTCGGCTGCAGGCGGAAAAGGAGGGCGTGGATGCAGGCGGTCGGGCGCTCGCGCGGCGGCCGTACCGCAAAGATCCATTGCCTGGCCGATGAGCACGGCCGACCAGTCGCCTGCGCGCTGACGCCAGGCAACATCGCCGACATCAGCATGGCCCTGCCGCGGCTCCGGGCCGTCACCGCACCGAAGCGCCTCATCGCCGACCAGGCCTACGACGCGCAGAGCCTGCGCCGCTGGCTCAAAGAGCGCCGCATCAAAGCCGTCATCCCTTCCACAGCGACCCGCACCAAGCCCTCCCCACTCCACCGCCAGGCCTATCGGGGCCGCAACCAGATCGAGCGCCTGTTCTGCCGCCTGAAGAACTGGCGGCGCCTCGCCACCCGCTACGACCGCTCGCCCAGAACTATCTTGCCGCACTCGCGCTGATCGCCGCCGTCACAGACTGGATCTGAACGAGGCCGCTACCTAGGCATGGCATGCATGGCCGGCCGTAAGCGGTTGGTCGCTTGCGCCAAGTTCACAGAGCTTTGATAGCAATGCTTCTTCGCAATGATCTTCTGGCCCCGCCATTTCCAATGATGGCCACAAAAAGCTGTTCCATGGACCGATGCCCAGCCTCAGCCATCTCGGCCAGAGAGATGCCATAGGATGTCGTTGACTTCCGCTGGAACCGAGCCGAAATTCATCATGCCAGGAAAACGAACTTGGCAAGCAAGGAGGACATGAAATGGCCTGGAACAAGCCTCGCATTGTTGAAGTTTGCCTGGGAATGGAAATCAACTGCTACGAGAGCGCCGAAGTCTGAAGCCTCTTGCCGCGGCGACGGCCCGTGCTGCTCCGCTGTGATCCGGGGCGACACGGGCTGAGCGGCCGCACACTGCTGTCCGGGTGACCGGTGAAGGTGAATGGCCATGACCTCGGCGGCCAATCCTCCGCTCGGGCTTTTGGCGGAGCTGACGCACCGCTGCCCACTGCGCTGCCCCTATTGTTCCAACCCGACCGAGCTTGAGCAGGCCGCGCAGGAGCTTTCCACGGCAGAGTGGGGCCGTGTTTTCCGAGAAGCCGCCGCGCTTGGCGTGCTGCAACTGCATGTGTCGGGTGGCGAGCCGGCGGCCCGGCGCGATCTGGAAGCCATCATCGCCCATGCCAGTGAAGCTGGGCTCTATACCAACCTGATCACATCCGGCGTGTCGCTCGATGCGCGCCGGCTGGCGGCCCTTGCGGAGGCTGGCCTGGATCACGTGCAGCTCTCGATACAGGCCGCCGATGCCGCCACTGGCGACCGTATCGGCGGCATGCCCGGCGGGCACAACCGCAAGCTGGCCTTCGCACAGCTCGTGCGGGAAGCCGGCCTGCCGCTGACGGTCAACGCCGTGCTGCACCGGCAGAATCTGGATGCCTTGCCGGAGATGATCGAGCTTGCGCTGGCGCTTGGCGCCGGCCGGCTGGAACTCGCGCATGTGCAATACCATGGCTGGGCCTATCGGAACCGCGCGGCGCTGCTGCCAAGCCGGGCCCAGTTGGACGCCGCCACAACCACCATCGCGGCGGCACGGCCGGCGCTGCGGGGCCGGCTGGTGATCGATGACGTGGCGCCCGACTATCACGCACAGCGCCCGAAGGCCTGCATGGGCGGCTGGGGAAGTTCTATTCTCGTGGTGACGCCGTCAGGGAAGGTTCTGCCCTGCCATGCCGCCGCCGGCCTTCCTGGCTTCGACTTTCCCGATGTGCGCACCACTTCGCTGCGCGAGATCTGGCAGCATTCCGACGCCTTCAACCGCTTCCGCGGCACCAGCTGGATGCCGGAACCCTGCCGCGGCTGCGAACGGCGGGAGAAAGACTGGGGCGGCTGCCGCTGCCAGGCCTTCGCGCTGACCGGCGATGCCGCGGCCACCGACCCGGCCTGTGCCCTGTCGCCCCATCACGCGCTGCTGCAATCCGCGCTGGAGGAAGCCGCGGCCAGCGACGGCGCATTCCAGTACCGCGAGATGCGCCGGCAGCCAGCTGCTGCCGGGTAGCGCGCCATGCGGCGGGACCGACGGGCCATGCTCCTCGGTCTGGCAAGCCCGCTGCTGCCATGCCGGCCGGCGGGCGGGGTGCCTGACACGGCCTCTACTCCCCTGGAGGTGGCGCCGGGCCTGTGGGTGATGCCGGGCCGGATGGAAGAGGCCACCCCCGCCAATCTGGATGCCATTGCCAATATCGGCTTTATCTGCGGCGCGGAGGCAACGGCGGTGATCGACCCCGGCGGCAGCCTGGCGCATGGGCGGCTGCTCCGCCGGGCCATCGAGGCCTGTGGCGCGCCGCCGGTGCGCTATCTGGTTCTGACCCATGTGCATCCTGACCACAGCATGGGGGCCGCGGCCTTCGCGGATCTCGCGCCGGAGGTGATCGGCCATGCCCGCCTCCCCGAAGCCCTGGCGCAGCGGAGCGCCTATTATGCCGCGGTGCTGGAGCGGGAGATGGGCAGCGCCGCGGCCGGCAGCCACGCCCTGGTGCCGACCAGGCTGGTCGAGGACCATGCCGAGATCGACCTGGGCGGGCGCCGGCTGGAGCTGCAGGCCCATCCGCCGGCCCATACCGACCACGACCTCAGCCTGCGGGACAGTGCCAGCGGCATGCTCTGGCTATCTGATCTCCTGTTCGTGGACCGCATGCCGGCGCTGGATGGCGACCTGCTGGGCTGGCTGCGCCTTCTCGACGGGCTGCGGCGGGAAACTGCGCCAGGGGCCGTGCCCGGCCATGGCCCGCCCGTGGTGCCCTGGCCACAGGCTGCCGAGCCTCTCGTGGGCTATCTGGCCGCGCTGCGCGATGGCATCCGCGCCGCCATCGCCGCCGGCATCGGGCTGGCCGAGGCGCCGGCCCGCGTCGCCGTGGAGGCCGCGGCGCAGTGGCGCCTCGCCGAGCAGTACCATGGCCGCAATGTCATCGCCGCCTATCGCCAACTGGAATGGGAGTGAAGTCGATGTCATCGCTATCCCGCCGCCCCGTGCTGGCCCTTGGGGCCGCAGTCGCGCTGTCGGGCGCCGGGCCCGCCTGGGCACAGGGCGAGCCCCGGCGCGCCGAACGCTGGGCGGATCTGCGCGGCCTGCTCTTCGGCGACCGGTTGCTGGAGGAGGCGGGCGAGGCCGTCACGCTGACGGCGCCTTACCGCGCGCTCGATGCCGGCGCGGTGCCGGTCTCCATCGCCCTGGCACCTCCCCTGGCGCCGCTGGTCCGCAGCGTCAGCCTGATCATTGACGACAATCCGTCGCCGCTGGCGGCGGTGTTCCGTGCCGGGCCGGCGGCCGATCTGCGGCTGATCAGCACGCGCATCCGGGTCGACGCCTATACCTTCCTCCATGCGGTGGCGGAAACCACGGACGGCCGGCTGCTCCTGGCGCAGCAGTTCATCAAGGCCGCCGGCGGCTGCTCGGCACCCATGAGCAGCGACCTCCGGGCTGCGCGCGAGCGGATGGGCCGTGCCCGCCTGACCCTGCCGGAAGGGCCGCCGGCGGAAGGCCGGCCCGTGCCGGTGCAGGTGGCGCTCAGCCATCCGAATACCTCCGGGCTGCAGATCGACCAGGTCAGCCGCCTCTCGATCCCGGCCGAGTTCGTCAGGCATCTGCGCATCAGCTATGGCGGCGCCGTCGCCCTGGATATTGAGAGCGATATCTCCATCGCGGAGAACCCGACCTTCGGCTTCATGCTGGCTGGCGACCCGAATGGCGAATTGCTGCTGGAGGCCGAGGACAACCGCGACCGCCATTTCTCCGGCCGCTGGAAGCTGCAATCCGCCGGCTGATGCCGGCGGCCTGCCTCATCCGGGTGCCGCGTCCTGGCTGGGTGTGGCCAGCACCCGGTTGCGCAGCAGCCAGCGCGCGGCCCTTTGCCAGCTTTCATCGGTATTGCCACGGAAATCCGCGGTCCAGGTGCCGCGCACCGCGCCCGACGGTACCTCGCGCAGGATCAGCGTCATCTTCAGGATCAAGGTGCTGACCTTGTGCACGAGCCCGACCAAGGCCAGATCGGCGCCGCTTTGCGTCGCCTTGGTGATGGCGCAATCGTCGCAACGCTGCAGCTCGGCGCTGGCCGGCGCGGGCAGGGAGACCACCTTGTAGCGGCCGGAAGCCGAGATGCGGTCGCGCAATTCCGCCGTCACCTTCTGCAGCCGTGCATCCTGCTCCGGCTGCGCCGGTTCGCCCGAGGTGTCGTAGAGTTCGAGGTCGAAGACAGCCAGGCTTGGCGGATCGGCCGCCCATGCCGGCTGCGCGGCCGCCAGTCCGGCCAGCAGCAGCATCGTGGTTCTTCGCCACATCGTGCGTCCTCCCATCAAGGAAGCATTGATGATTCGGAACGAGGCGCGCAAGATCGATTGCAAGAAGCCGGGCCGCAGAACGCGGCATACGGTCAAAGGACGGGGAGGATCTGGCTTGCCGGCAGTCCGCGCCCTCGCGGCGGTGCTTCTCTCCCTGCTTGCCGCCCAGCCGGCGGCAGGTGCGGAAGCCACGTTGCAGATCGGCTATCTTGGCCTCTCCATCAAGCATCAGATGCCCAATAGCTTCCTGGACCCGCCGCCCGATGATGAGGGCGTGCAGGGGGCGCGGCTCGGCATCGCCGACAACGCCACCACCGGCCGCTTCACCGGGCAGCGTTTCGAGTTGCAGGAGAAGCGCGTCAACGACCCGGAGGCCGTTGCCCCGGCGCTGCGCGAGCTGGCGGCTGCCGGCATCCGGCTCGTTGTCGCCGATCTGCCGGCGGCACAGTTGCTGGAAGTCGCCGACATGCCGGAAGCGCGCGGCATGACCCTGTTCAACACGCGGGCGCCAGATGACGCCCTGCGCAATGAAAGCTGCCGACGCGGCGTGCTGCACATGCTGCCGTCGCGCGCCATGCTGGCCGATGCGCTGGCGCAGTTCCTGGTAGCGCGTCGCTGGCGCAACATCGTGCTGGTGGTCGGCCCTTCCGAGGATGACAAGCTTTATGCCGAGGCCATCCGCAACGCGGCGCGCAAGTTCCAGCTGCGGATCGTGGCCGACAAGCCCTGGACCTTTGACCCCGGCGCGCGGCGTGTCGATACCGGCCATTACGGCGCCGCCGCCGAGGTCGCGCGCTTCACCCAGGGCATGCCCGCGCATGACATGGTCGTGGTGGCGGACGAGGCCGGCGACTGGGGTGACGAGATCGCCTACCGCACCACGGAGCCCCGGCCGGTGGCCGGGACGCAGGGCCTGGTGCCGACGAGCTGGGCACGCCCGCATGAGCAATGGGGCGCGACGCAGTTGCAGCGCCGCTTCCGCGCCCGCGCGCAGCGCTGGATGCTGCCGGACGACTATGCCTCCTGGCTGGCGCTGCGCACCATTGGTGAGGCCGCCACGCGCAGCCGCTCCACCGATCCGGAGGCCGTGATGGCGCGCATCCGCGAGCCGGGCTTCGAGCTGGCCGGCTTCAAGGGCGTGCCGCTGTCCTTCCGGGACTGGGACGGACAGCTGCGCCAGCCGGTGCTGCTGGCGCAGGAGCATGCGCTGGTTACGGTCTCGCCCCAGCCAGGCTTCCAGCACCAGTTCTCGGAACTGGACACCCTCGGAACAGACAGGCCGGAGACGAAATGCCGATTCCGCTGACCTCCTGGCGCAGCGCCATCCTGGCCCTGCCGCTGCTGCTAGCCTTCCCCCTGCACGCCGAAACCATCCTGGTCTCCAACGAGAAGGACAACAGCATCACGGTGCTGGATGGCGCCACGTTGGAGGTGACGCGGACGGTAGCAGTGGGCGAAAGGCCGCGCGGCATCGCCCTCTCGACCGATGGCCGCTACCTGTTTGTCTGTGTCGGCGACAGTGACCGCATCGATGTGCTCGACCTGAACTCCTGGCGCGTGGTGCAGCATCTGCCGAGCGGTTCCGACCCGGAGCTGCTGGCGGTGCATCCCGATGGCCGCCGCCTGTATGTCGCCAATGAGGACGACAACCTCGTCACCGTGGTCGATGTGGAGCAGCGCGCCGTGCTGACCGAGATCCCGGTGGGCGTCGAGCCGGAGGGAATGGGGCTGAGCCCCGATGGCCGCTTCCTGGTCAATACCTCCGAAACCACCAACATGGCGCATTTCATCGATACCGAGAGCCTGGAGATCATCGCCAATGTCATGGTGGGCTCGCGCCCGCGCGCGGCGGTCTGGCAGGCGGATGGGAAGCGGGTCTGGGTCTCGGCCGAGATCGGCGGCACCATCAGCGTGATCGACGCGGCGAACCATGCCATCGCCGGCACGGTGGAATTCCAGGTGCCGGGCG
Organism: Teichococcus wenyumeiae; assembly: GCF_003696345.1. Classification (GTDB taxonomy): domain Bacteria; phylum Pseudomonadota; class Alphaproteobacteria; order Acetobacterales; family Acetobacteraceae; genus Pseudoroseomonas; species Pseudoroseomonas wenyumeiae. The sequence continues at coordinate 49,329 of NZ_RFLX01000022.1, forward strand.
TGCCGCGGGAAGCGGTGCAGCCGGTGGGCATGGTCTTCTCGGCGGATGGCGCCACCCTTTACGTCGCCTTGGGCCCCGCCAACCGCGTCGCCATGGTCGATGCGCGCAGCCTGCAGGTGCAGCGCTACCTGCTGGTCGGGCAGCGGGTCTGGAACCTGGCCCTCTCCCCCGACGGCTCGCGGATCTACACCACCAACGGCGTCAGCAACGACATCTCGGTGATCGATGTCGCCTCCAGCCGGGTGGTGCGCTCGGTGCCGGTGGGCCGCTCGCCCTGGGGCATCGTGGCGCGGCGATGACCATCGCCACGCCTCCGCCCACCCGGCCGGAGCCGGATGCCAGTTCCAGCAGCGCCCTGGCCATGCCGGCGCTGGAAGTCTCCGGCCTGTCGCATGCTTATGGCGCCCGGCGCGTGCTGCATGAGGTGTCGCTGCGCGTCATGCCGGGCGAGTTCACGGTCCTGCTCGGCCCGAATGGTGCCGGCAAGAGCACGCTCTTCGCGCTGCTGACGCGGCTTTTCGACGCGCGTCAGGGCAGCATCCGCATTTTCGGGGCTGAGCTGCGGCGCCAGCCGGGCCTCGCGCTCGCGCAACTGGGCGTGGTGTTCCAGCAGCCGACGCTCGACCCCGACCTCAGCCTGCGCCAGAACCTCGCCTATAGTGCGGCGCTGCATGGCCTCGGCCGCGCGGAGGCCAGGGCGCGGACCAGCGAGGAACTGGCGCGGGTCGAGCTCGCACACCGCGCGGAAGAGGTGGTACGCGGCCTCTCGGGCGGGCAGCGGCGCCGGGTGGAGATCGCCCGCGCCCTGCTGCCCCGGCCGCGCCTGCTGCTGCTGGACGAGCCGACCGTGGGCCTGGATGCCGCCAGCCGCGCCTTCGTGCTCGACCATGTCAGGCGATTATGCCAGGAGGAGGGACTGGCGGTGCTCTGGGCCACGCATCTGATCGACGAGGTGGATGCGGCGGCGCGGGTGGTCGTGCTGCATCAGGGTCACGTGCGTGCCGCCGGAACGGTGGCGGAGATCCTGGCGGCGGGCGGCGCCGGGACATTGCGCGAGGCCTTTGCCCGCCTGACCGGCGAGACCAGGGAGGCCGGGCCATGACCCGCCACGGCATGCTGCGCTACCTGCGCTGCCTGGAAGGCATCGTGCGGCGCGAGGCCCTGCGCTTCGTGCAGCAGCGCGGCCGTTTCTTCTCGGCGCTGGTGCGGCCGCTGGTCTGGCTGATGATCTTTGCCTCGGGCTTCCGCTTCGTGCTCGGTGTCTCGATCGTCCCGCCCTACGAGACCTATGTCATGTACGAGGAATATGTGGTGCCCGGGCTCTGCGCCATGGTGCTGCTGTTCCAGTCCATGCAGAGCAGCCTCTCCATGGTCTATGACCGCGAGATGGGCAGCATGCGCATGCTGCTGACCAGCCCGCTGCCGCGCTGGTGGCTGCTGGGCTGCAGGTTGCTGGCCGCCGTGCTGGTCGGCGTGCTGCAAGTCTATGTCTTCCTCGCCATCGCCTGGTTCTGGGAAGTGCGGCCGCCGCCGCTGGGCTATCTCTCCGTGCTGCCGGCGCTCATCCTGTCCGGTATGATGCTGGGCGCGCTGGGGCTGCTGCTCTCGGCGCGCATCCGGCAGCTGGAGAACTTCGCCGGGGTGATGAACTTCGTGATCTTTCCGATGTTCTTCGCTTCTTCCGCGCTGTACCCGCTGTGGCGCGTCAAGGAAGCCAACCTGACCCTCTGGTATATCTGCCAGGCCAATCCCTTCACGCATGCGGTGGAGCTGATCCGCTTCGCCCTCTATGGCCGCCTCGATGTCACCGCGGCTGCGGTTGTCGGCGGGGCGCTGCTGCTGTTCGGGAGCCTGGCGGTTCTGGCCTATGACCCGGCGCATGGCGCCATTGCGCGCCGCGGCGCGCCGGCAGTGGCATGATGACCTTCCCTGGCCTGAGATCCACCGTCCTGCCGGCCCTGCTGGCGCTGGGCATGGCCCTATCGGCCGCCGCCGGCGCCCGCGCCGCGAACGCGGCGGACCCGGACTGGCCCTGCGTGCAGCGGCTGGTGCCGAACCTGACCGCCGCCGGCGTGTGGTCCGGGCCCGTGCCGCCCCCGGGCGATGCCTGGCGGCAGGTGCCCGATGTCGCCGCCCTGGTGACCCGCATTACGCCCAGCGCGGTGCGGGAGGAGGCCGGCCTGCGGATGATCGGCGACTTTGCGGCGCCGCTGGATGCCGAGGCGCGTCGGCGGTTGCTGCCGCTGGTCCTGTCCGGCACCCTGGCGGAAACCAACCAGGTGCGCGGGCAGATCATCGAGCGGATCGGCGCCTTCGCCCGCCGCCAGCGCGGATTGGCGGACACGGTGCAGCACCTGACCGAGCAGCTCGACGCCTCCGGCCCGGAAGCAGAGAAGCCGGACACGGCCGGCGATGCCAAGGCCCGGCAGGCCGAGCTGCAGCAGCGCGTCTTCTTCGCCACCAAGACCTTCCAGGATGCCGAGCGCACCCTGCGCTATATGTGCGAGGTGCCGGTGCGGCTGGAGGCACGCTTCGGCGCCTATGCGCGGGCGCTGGAAGCCGCCTTGCCCGCGCCGCCCTGACGCCTGTCAGGGCGCGCCAGGGGCCGGATGGAGCTCTTGCGTGGGCAGGCCCGCGGCCTCCCAGCCATCGCTGCCCTCCGCGTACCAGTACACGGCGCGCCAGCCCCATGCCGCCAGCCGGCGGGCGGCGTTCCAGCTCATCCAGCATTCCGACAGGCAGTAGAAGACGAGGGGGCTGTCTCGGTCACCGCCGGTCGCCGCCATGACCGTGTCGCGTAGCCAGGCTTCCTGCGCCGCCGAGAGCTGGCCCCGGCCCACCTCTGGCAGCCAGATGCTGCCGGGTATGCCGAGCCTCGGCGCCGGTCGCCACAGACTCCCGGCCGGCAGGCCCTCCGGGCGGCGCGCGGCCGGCAGCACATCGAACCAATGCGCCCGGCCGCTGCGCCACAAGGCCGCCGCCGCCGCGGTATCCAGCGTAGTGGCGCCGGGGGCCGCAGGCGGCGTTGGCGCGCGGTAATCGCCCATGCGGTAGCCATCGGGCACCACGACCTCGGCCGCCGCTGCCGCCGGCACGGCCAGGGCGAGCAGCAGGGCACAGGCCGTGTATCTCACGGCGTGGTCGTGCTGATGCGCCCGCTGGCATCGAGCAGCGGCACGCCGAAGTCGCGCAACACCGCTGTGATCTCGGCCTGCCGGTCCCGGATGGCGGCATTGACGCGGCGGCGCCATTGCGGCTCGTTCGCACGCACCCCCATTGTGATGCGGTAGTCCATACGCGCGGCGCCCGGGGCGCTGGGCAGGGCCCGCATGGTCAGCGGCAGATGCTGCACGTGGATCTGGTAGCCGGCGATCGGACCCCAGACCAGCGCCACATCGATCTCGCCCGCGGCCAGGTCGCGTAGCATCTGCGCCGCCGGTGCCTCCACGCGCGTATCGACAACCAGGGCATAGGAGCGGGTGCGATCCAGCAGCCCGGCCCTCGCCAGGAGGTCGACCGGCGGTGTGCGCGCAACGACCCCGAAGCGCAGGGCACGTTGCGCCGGGTCCGCGAAATCCTCCGGCGGGGCAGGGCTGTCGTTGCGGAACACGGCGACGTAGGTGGTGTGGTAATAAGGGTTGGTGTTCTGCATCACCTCGTCGCTGGCCACCGTGCCCATCACAAGGTCGCAGCGGCGCAGCCCCAGGGTGTTGCGGACGAAACCCTGCACCTGCGGAAAGAAGATGGTGCGCACGGGCAGGCCCAGCGTATCGCCCATGATCTGGGCGATGCGGTTCTCGAACCCCTCGCCCTTTTCATTGGAGAAGGGCAGGTTCGCGGGATCGGCGCAGACGCGGAGTTCCTCCTGCGGCACGAGTTCCCCTGTCTGGGCAAGGGCCGCCATGGACTGGAGCCCGCCGACCAGCGCGCACAGGCTGAGCCAGAGGCCAGTCCGTGTCACTGATTGGCCACCCGCTGCGGCCGGCCCCGGCCGAGGGCGCCATCGGAGCGTGCCTTGAGGTAGCCATAGATATCTTCGATATAAAGGACCACGTCCTCGACCTGCCCGAAGGGAGGCATGACGTTCTGCTGCGACGTGGTCACGTTCTGCCGGCCGTTGATGACCACTTCAGTGAACTGCTCATGCGTCAGGTGCTTCAGTGACTCGACGAGGCTGGGTGCGAAGCTGCTGCCGGCGCCGTCCTGGCCGTGGCACCGTTCGCAGGAATTGCCGTAGCGGCGGTAGCCATTATAGGTGCCTTGATCCACGCGGCCGCCCTCGATCTTGTAGGGCGCCTCCTGAGGCGCTGCGGCGGGTTGCTGTGCGGCAGCGGACAGGCTGACGGCGCAGCAACCTGCTGCGACGACCGCTCGTAAGATCCTCATGCGTGACGTCTCCATCCGGTTCCAGAGCAGAAAGGGCCGGCTCTGGGGCAGCCGGCCCGTGCAGTTCTCAGGCGCCTGGGGGCCTGTGTGTCAGTTCGGCAGCGCGAAGACTGTCAGCACCCCGCCAAGCTGCGTGTAGTTGGCCAGGGACTTGTAGGCACCGACCGCGCCGAGGCCTTCCGTATCGCCCTGCAGGCCCGCCGCCATGCCGATGCCGGCCCAGCCACCGACCCCGGACAGCACGGCGATGTATTGCTTGCCATTGTGGGTATAGGTGTTGATGTTGCCGATGATGCCGGACGGGGTGCGGTAGCTGAACAACTCCTTCCCGTCACGCGGGTCCACGGCCTTCAGGTAGCCGTCCAGCGTGCCATAGAAGACGACATCGCCGGCGGTCGCCAGGGCACCCGACCAGACGGAGAAGCGCTCCGGCTTGGACCAGGCGATCTTGCCGGCGCTGGCGTCCCAGGCAATGAAGTTGCCCATGTTGTCCGAGCCCTTCGGCGGGAACATCGACAGGGTCGCGCCGATGAAGGGCTGGCCCGCGGTATAGGACACGCGGAACGGCTCGTAATCCATGCAGACGTGATTGGTCGGCACATAGAACATGTTGGTGCGCGGCGAGAAGGCCGCAGGCTGCTGGTCCTTGGTGCCGAGCGCGGCCGGGCAGATGTTCTGCGTGTTCTGATCCTCGCCGCCCTGCCGGGTCGAGAATTCCCGCACCACCTGCGGCCGGCCCGTCTCCATGTCGACCTTGGTTGCCCAGTTCACCGCGGGGTCGAATTTCTCGGCCACCAGCAGCTCGCCGTTCTCACGGTTCAGGGTATAGGCGAAGCCGTTGCGGTCGAAATGCACCAGCGCCTTGACCGGGCGGCCACGGACCGTGATGTCCGCAAGGATCATCTCATTGACGCCGTCATAGTCCCATTCGTCATGCGGGGTCATCTGATAGACCCAGCGGGCCTGCCCGGTATTGGCATCACGGGCGAAGATGGTCATCGACCAGCGGTTGTCGCCGGGCCGCTGCACAGGGTTCCAGGTGCCGGGGTTGCCGGTGCCGTAGTAGACAAGGTTCAGCTCGGGATCATAGGAAAACCAGCCCCAGGTCGTGCCGCCGCCGATCTTCCACTGGTCGCCTTCCCAGGTTTGCAGCGAGCTGTTGGGGCCGACGGGCTTGCCCAGATGCGTGGTCTTCTGCGGGTCGACCAGGATTTCATTGTCCGGGCCCACCGAGTAGCCGCGCCAGGCCATGGAGCCGTCGCGGAGGTTGTAGGCCGTGATGTGGCCGCGTACGCCGAACTCGCCGCCGCTGATCCCCACCAGGACCTTGTCGCCGAACACCATCGGCGCGGCGGTCATGGTCTCCCCTTTGCCAGCATCGCCGTTGCTGACACTCCAGGCCACGTTGCCGGTCTTGGCATCCAGCGCCACCAGCTTCGCATCGGCCTGGGCCAGGATGATCTTGCCATCGCCATAGGCGACGCCGCGGTTGACGGTGTCGCAGCACATCACGGCAATGACGCTCGGGTCCTGCGTGGGCTCGTAGCGCCAGATGATGCGCCCCGGGTCCTTGAGGTCGAGAGCGAAGACGCGGTTGGGAAAGGGCGAGTGGATATACATCACGTCGCCCAGGACGAGAGGCCCGCCCTCATGCCCGCGCAACACGCCCGTGGAGAAGCTCCAGCTTGCCTGCAGCTTTCCTACGTTGTCGCGGGTGACCTGATTGAGTTCGCTGTAGCGATGATTGGCGTAGTTGCCTGTCGGCATGACCCATTGGTTGGGATCACGCTGGAGCCTGAGCAACTCCTCGTTGGCACTGGCGCTGCCGATGCAGAGCCCAAGCAACGCTGTGGAGACAGCGAATTTCCTGAACATGACCGCCCTTCCATGTGTGCCGGTCACCAGCAAACGCCGCCCGGCGATTCTTCTTGGTGGTTTGGGCAATGGCCGCTCTGCGACAGGTGGCATGGTCACCTGCAGGTGGAGCAGGGGTTTGTTCGCCCGATGGAATGGTATTTCCCTTTTCAGGAAAGCGGCAAGTATAAATTGGGGCCTTGGGCTTTGCGGCTGCGTCTTGGTCCGATTCCAGGCCTGCGCTCCCATTTTCCGCGCTGCAGCAACGATGTCTGCCGGATCAGATCGGCGTCTGCCGCGCCTGGGCTGGCTGGCAGCGCCATTTTGCGATGCGGTAGGCCGGGTGCTGCTCGGCCCATCTGGCCGCCCGGAACTGCGCCTGCGTCATGCAGGCTATCAGGGATTCTCCGGCGAATTCCGGCCATTCCTCCCGGCAGGCGGTCGGGGAGGACAACAGGCACACGGTGAGCACCAATTCGATCATTATCGCCCCACTCTGATGGAATGCGCTTGGACTGGCCGCGACCGGGCAGGATGACGGCGGCGCGGCGTCATATTGTGCATACGGCCCGGAAAACCCTTTACAAGAATAATGCGCGGGAGGCTGATGCGGAGTCCGGGCGCAGCAACGGGAGGAACACATCATGGTGCAAATCACCCGCCGGACGACCATGCTGCTGGGAGTGTTGCTGGCACCGGCGGCGGCGGGTGCGGAGGAAAAGCCGCCGCCACTGAGCTCGGCGCAGGTAGCCTTGTTTGAAACACCGCACCTGGCCGGCATACTGGCACCGCTGAAGCTCGACTACGCCTTCCGCCGTGAGGAGGAGGGACACCCCGCGGTGACGGACCGCATCACTCTGGATGTGCGGCGTGTCGAGGAGAATGGCCGCCATGATGTCTACCCGGAGTTCCTGACCGGAGAACGGCGCATCCATTATCCTCCCGCCATGGGCTTCCTGGGCAATCCCTTGCTGCTTTTCGCGCTGGATCGCGACACACGGGAGTTGTCGGCAGCCACAGGAGGATCGGTGAACTGGTTCCGTGGGCGCTTCCGGGCCGCTCTGCTAGAGAAGGCCACGTTGAGGCACGGTCAGGTGCCCGCCGCCGGCCAGCAGGCGCCTGTTCAGGCAACCATGGTCGAGCTGACGCCATTCGAGAATGAGCGGCGTGCAGGCCGCTTCCAGACCCTGCGCTATGTTTTCACCCTGTCCGATGCTGTTCCTGGCGGAATCATCGACATGCGGAGCACGGTCCTGGCCGGCCCCGATGGGCCGGCGGTGACGGAAAGCATCACCTTCGAAGGCGCGCGCGCGCCATGACCGCCGGGCGCATCCTGCTCGCGGCCCTTCTGCTGCCGGTGGCCGCCTGGGCCCATGACTATCCGACAGCCGTCAGGGCCGATTATGTGCTGGGCTGCATGGCCTCAAATGGCAACACCCGGCTGGCGCTAGAGAAATGTGCCTGCGCGATCGATGCCATCGCGGAGCAGCTCCCCTTCTCCCGCTATGAGGAAGCTGAAACGGCTCTCCGCATGCAGGCAGTCCCACTGGGCGAGCGGGGCGCCATGTTCCGCGACCCACCGGAAATCCGCCGTGCCGTGGAGGCGTTGCGGCAGGCGCAGGCCGAAGCGACGCTCCGCTGCTTCTAGCCGTGGCTGCCGGGAGACTGCTCTCGCAGGAATGCGCAGGCGGCCATGAAGACGCCGCCCGGGCACCGGCGCTCATGGGCAGATGCGAGGGAAGTCCTCTCCCTCTTCTATTTCAGGGTGCCGAGATAGGCGATCACATCGGCCCGCTGCTGCGTATCCTTGAGGCCGGCATAGATCATGCGCGCGCCTGGGATATAACCCCGCGGGTCCGCGAGGTAGCTGTCGAGCGTCGCGGCGTCCCAGGTCTTGTTCGCCTCCTTCAGAGCCGGGGAGTAGTTGAACTTCGGCGCTTCTGCTGCGTGCCGGCCGAAAACGCCGGCCAGGCTCGGGCCAACCTTGTTCTGTCCGGCCTGCACGGAATGGCAGACCATGCACTGGCGGTTGTAGATGGCCTGGCCCGCCTCTGCATTTCCGGCCGGCACCTCCTGCGCCATGGCCGGAGGAAGCGCCGTCAACAGGACGGCCAGCATCATCAGCCCAGAAAAGCCCCGCTTGCTCCGCATCCGGTTATTCTCCCTTCTTCTTCTAAACGCCCAGCCGCAGTCCTGGCGATGCCACGCCGTCCCATGTGGCGCATGCACCATCATGCCGGCACGACGACGCCCTTGTCCGAGAGTTCCTGCAGCAACGGCAGGATATCGGCCTCGATGACGGCCTGCGGCGCGGCGTAGCGGGCGGCGAGTTCCTCCGCGATCTGCGCCACGCTGCGGGTGCCATCGATCAGGCGCAACACCTCCAGCGCCGTGGGGTCCGGGATGAACATGCGCTCTGGCGCCAGAACCACCCAGCGGTCGCGCGCGGTGTCGTGCCGCAGCCTCGCCCCCCGCCCAAGACAAAGCCGGCTCTCCGGCCCCAGCACCGTCACGGCATGGCCTGGAGCGCGGCGTCCGGGCGGCTGACCCGCACGGCGCAGAACTTGAACTCCGGGATCTTGCCAAAGGGGTCGAGTGCCGGGTTGGTCAGCAGGTTGGCGGCCGCCTCGGCATAGCAGAAGGGCAAGAAGACCATGCCCGCCGGGACATCGCGATCCGCGCGGATCTTGAGGTCGACGGTGCCGCGCCGCGTTTCCAGCCGCACCTGGTCGCCGGCGGCAAGCTCCAGTCGGCGCAGATCGGCCGGCGAGAGGAGCGCCACGGCCTCCGGCTCCAACAGGTCCAGCACGTCCGAGCGCCGGGTCATCGACCCGGTGTGCCAATGCTCCAGCACCCGGCCGGTGGAGAGCACCATGGGGTAGTCGTCATCGGGCACCTCGTCCGGCGGGGTGACCCGCGCGGGAACCAGGCGGGCGCGCCCGCTGACGGTTGGGAAGCCTGTGGCGAACAGGATCTCGTTGCCCGGCCTGTCGGCGGCATCGGTGGGATAGGTCACCGCGCCTTCGCGCTCCAGCCGCTCCCAGGTGATATTGGCGAAGGAGGGCATCACCTGCGCCATCTCGGCGAAGATCGCCGCCGGCCCCGCATAATCCCAGCCGAGGCCGAGGCGCCGCGCCATCTCCTGGATGATCCACCAATCCTGCCGCGTCTCCCCCGGCAGTGGCACCACCGGGCGGGCCAGCTGCACGCGGCGGTCGGTATTGGTGAAGCTGCCGGTCTTTTCCGCGAAAGCCGAGGCGGGCAGTACGACATCCGCATGGAAGGCGGTCTCGGTCAGGAAGAGGTCCTGCACCACGAGATGGTCGAGCTTCGCCAGGGCCTCGCGCGCATGCTGCAGGTCCGGGTCGGACATGGCGGGGTTCTCGCCCTCGATATACATGCCGCGGATGGTGCCGGCATGGATGGCATTCATGATCTCGACCACCGTCAGCCCCGGCTCGGGGTCCAGCGTCGCGCCCCAGAAACGCTCGAAGGCGGTGCGGATGTCCGGTCGCGCCACGGGTTGGTAATCCGGCAGCACCATCGGGATCAGCCCGGCATCGGAGGCGCCTTGCACGTTGTTCTGCCCGCGCAGCGGGTGCAGCCCCGTGCCGGGCCGGCCGATCTGGCCGGTGATCAGGGCCAGCGCGATCAGGCAGCGGGCATTGTCGGTGCCATGCACATGCTGGCTGATGCCCATGCCCCAGAAGATGATCGCGCTGCGCGCGCGGGCATAGAGCCGCGCCACCTCGCGCAGTGTCGCGGCCGGGATGCCGCAGACCGCCTCCATCCGCTCCGGCGCGAAGTCGCGGATGCGCGCGCGCAGCTCGGCGAAGCCTTCGGTATGGGCATCGACATACTGCCGGTCGAACAGCTCCTCCTCGATGATAGTGTGCAGCAGCGCGTTCAGCAGCGCGACGTCGCTGCCCGGGCGGAAGGCCAGATGATGCGCCGCATGGCGCGAGAGTTGCTGCCGGCGCGGGTCCATCACCACCAGCTTGGCACCCCGCTGCTTCACCGCGTTTTTGATGAAGGTGGCGGCCACCGGGTGGTTCACCGTCGGGTTGGCGCCGATCACCACGATCACCTCAGCCTCCAGCGCGGCGGCGAAGGGCGCCGTCACCGCCGCCGAGTTCAGCCCCTCCATCAGCGCCGCGACGGAGGAGGCGTGGCAGAGCCGCGTGCAGTGATCGACATTGTTGCTGCCGAAGCCGGTGCGGACCAGCTTCTGGAACAGATAGGCCTCCTCATTGGAACCCTTGGCCGAGCCGAAGCCGGCCAGCGCCTTCGGCCCCTGCGTGTCGCGCAGCCGGCGCAGCCCGGTCGCGGCGAGGTCCAGCGCCTCCTCCCAGCTCGCCTCGCGGAAGTGGGTCCAGGGATTGGCGGGGTCCACCTGGTCCTCTGCCCGCTTGGGGACATCCGCCCGGCGGATCAAGGGCCTGGTCAGCCGGTGCGGGTGTTGCGCGTAGTCGAAGCCGAAGCGGCCTTTTACGCAGAGCCGGTTGTGGTTGGCCGGGCCGTCGCGCCCCTCGGCATAGACGATGCGGTCGTCCTTCACTTGGTAGGTGACCTGGCAGCCGACGCCGCAATAGGGGCAGAGCGAATCCACGCTGCGGTCGGGCCAGACCGTCCGCACCTGCCGCGCATCGAGATAGGCGGCCGGCATCAGGGCGCCGGTCGGGCAGGCCTGCACGCATTCGCCGCAGGCGACGCAGGTGGAGGCGCCCATCGGGTCGTCGAAATCGAAGACCACCTTGGCGGCGGCATTGCGGTTGGCCATGCCGATCACGTCATTGGCCTGCACATCACGGCAGGCGCGGACGCAGAGGTTGCACTGGATGCAGGCATCCAGATTGACGCGCATCGCCGGGTGGCTGGCATCCGGCGCCCAGCGCGGCAGGGCGGGGAAGCGGCTCTCCGTCACCTCCATCCGGTCGGCCCAGTCCCAGAGGCGGGAGCTCGGGTCGGGCGAGGCCTCGCGCGCCGGCTGGTCGGCCAGCAGCAGTTCCATCACCAGCCGGCGGGCGCGCCCGGCACGCTCGCTGGCGCTGCGCACCTTCATCCCGGGTGTCGGTTGGCGCATGCAGGAGGGGGCGAGGACACGCTCGCCCTCGATCTCCACCATGCAGGCGCGGCAATTGCCGTCGGGCCGGTAGCCCGGCTCGGGCCTGTGGCAGAGATGCGGGATCTCGGTGCCGAGGCGGTGCGCCGCTTCCCAGAGGGTCTCGCCCGGCATGGCCTCGACCATGGCGCCATCCAGTTCGAAGGCGATGACCTGGCTCATGCGGGGTGCCCCTCCTCGGCGGCGAATTCCGGGAAATGGCGCAGGAGGCTGAGCAGGGGGTTGCTCGCCGCCTGGCCGAGGCCGCAGATCGAGGCTTCGCGCATCACCTCGGACAGTTCACGCATCAGCGGCAGGTCCCATTCCTGCCGCTCCATCAGCAGCCGCGCCTTCTGCGTACCGATGCGGCAGGGCGTGCACTGGCCGCAGCTTTCATCCTCGAAGAAGCGCATCACGTTCAACGCGGCGGCGCGCAGGTCATCGGCCTGGGACAGCACGATCACGGCGGCCGAGCCGATGAAGCAGCCATGCGGCTCCAGCGTGCCGAAATCCAGCGGCAGGTCGGCCATGGCGGCCGGCAGGATGCCGCCTGAGGCACCGCCCGGCAGGAAGGCCATCAGCTCATGGCCTTCCGCCATGCCGCCGCAATGCTCCGCCAGCAGCTCGCGCAGCGTGATCCCGGCGGGCGCCAGCTTCACGCCAGGCTGCCGCACGCGGCCTGAGACGGAAAAGGAGCGCAGCCCCTTGCCGCCGTGCCGCCCCTGCCCGGCCCACCATTCCGGGCCACGTTCCAGGATGTCGCGCACCCAGTAGAGCGTCTCGACATTGTTGATCAGCGTCGGGCGGCCGAAGAGGCCGCGCTGGAAGGGAAAGGGCGGCTTGTGCCGGGGCAGGCCGCGCTTGCCCTCCAGGCTTTCCAGCAGCGCCGATTCCTCGCCGCAGATATAGGCGCCGGCACCGCGCCGCAGGTGCAGCACCGGGCCGCCTGGCGGCAGCCTGCCGATCTCGTGGCTGAGAATCTCCCGCGCCAGGGGATACTCGTCGCGCAGGTAGATGAAGACCTCCTCCGCTTCCACCACATGCGCCGCGATCAGCGTGCCTTCCAGGAAGCGGTGCGGGTCGGTGTTCAGGTAATGGCGGTCCTTGAAGGTTCCGGGCTCCCCTTCGTCGCCATTCACCGCCATGAGCCTTGGCCCGGGCTGGCCACGCACCGCGCGCCATTTGCGCCCGGTGGGGAAGCCGGCACCGCCGAGGCCGCGCAGCCCGGCATGTTCCAGGGCGGCCATCACCGCCTCGACATCCAACTCGCCGCTGCGCAGGCGCCCGAGCAATTGATACCCGCCGGCCGCGCGATAACGGTCCAGATCGACATAATCGGCCATGTGCGGCTGGGTATCGCCCTGGCTGACCGCCTCCAGCACCACCGCCGGCGTGGCACGGTGCAGGAAGTGGTGGCCGACCTCGACCACCGGGGCCTGGTCGCAAAGGCCGAGGCAGGGCGCGCGCACCACCCGCATCTCCGGCATTGCCTGACTGGCCAGAGCCTCGTGCAGCGCCGCAGAACCGTGCATGGCACAGGTCAGGCTATCGCAGACCCGCACCGCCAGGGGCGGCAAGGCCGGCTCATCCTCCTTCACCACATCGAAATGGGCATAGAAGGTGGCGACCTCATAGACCTCGGCATAGGAAAGCCGCATCGCCTCAGCCAGCGCCGCCAGCAGCTCGGCCGGGATCTGGCCATGCCGGTCCTGGATGCGGTGCAGATGCTCGATCAGCAGGTCGCGCCGCCTTGGGCTGTCGCCCAGCAGTTCCTCGATGGCCTCCCGCGCCTCGTGCCCGGCCTGACGCCCTCTGGGCAGGACACGCGCCTGCCGCCGGCCGGAGCCAGGATGCTCTGGTCGCCGCAGGGGTCCTGTCACAGCCTCTCCCATCTTCGCCGAACTCACCGTCAGTAGATCACGACGCCACGGATGCTCTCGCCCCGGGTCATGAGGTCGAAGCCCTCGTTGATCTGCTCGAGCGGCATGGTGTGGGTGATCAGGTCATCGATGTTGATCTTGCCCTC
>NZ_RFLX01000023.1 GCF_003696345.1 Teichococcus wenyumeiae
ACCGCCCGCGACCTGGCGCTGCCCGTGCCCCTCTACAACATGGAAGCCTACTACCGCACCGTCCGCTCCAAGTGGTTCGGGACCGGGGACTGGTCGGGAGAGGGCGAGGGGGCGCCACGTTGACATGACGGCACATGATCCGAAGGCCGATCCGTCGATGGAGGATATCCTGGCCTCCATCCGCGACATCCTGCAGGAGGACGAGGCCGGGACCAGCCCGCTGGAACTGACGGAGGCCATGCTGGTCACGCAGCCGCCGGCCCCGGCCGCGCCGACCAAACCGGAGCCGCCCGCCATGCTTTCCGAGCCGCCCGTGGCTGTCGACATGCCGCCCCCTCCGCCGCCCGAGCCCCGTGCGACGCCGCCGGCGACTTCGTTGCTGGCACCCACCGTGGCTGCCGCGACCGCGGCAGCCCTGGGGGAACTGGCGAAGGCCGTGGCCAGCAACCGCGCGGCGCCCGTCCACCGCGGGGGCGCCAGCATCGAGGACGTGGTGCGGGAAGAGATGCGCCCCCTGCTGAAGGCCTGGCTGGACCAGCACCTGCCCGGCATGGTGGAGCATATCGTGAAGGCCGAGATCGCCCGTTTGATGGGTAGCGGCCCCGGCTGAAGCGCCGGAATCGCGACGGCCCCTTGACGTCGTGGCGCGGCGCTATCAAGCGTTCCGCCATGCTCGACAAGACCCTCTCGCCCGCCAGCTTCGAACAACGCATCTATGAAGGGTGGGAGGCCGCCGGGGCCTTCGGCGCCCGGCCCGACAGTGGGGCCGAGCCCTTCACCATCATGATCCCGCCGCCCAATGTCACGGGCAGCCTGCATATCGGCCATGCCCTGACCTTCACCATTCAGGACACGCTGATCCGCTGGCGCCGCATGCAGGGCCGGGACGCGCTGTGGCAGCCGGGCACCGACCATGCCGGCATCGCCACCCAGATGGTGGTGGAACGCCTGCTGGCCAGCCAGGGCATCGACCGCCGCGAGATCGGCCGCGAGAAGTTCCTGGAGCATGTCTGGGAATGGAAGGCGCAGTCCGGCGGCAACATCACCCGCCAGCTCCGCCGCCTGGGCGCCAGCCTGGACTGGCCGCGCGAGCGCTTCACCATGGATGCCGGCCTCTCCGAGGCGGTGCGCGAGGTCTTCGTCACCCTGCATGAGCAGGGACTGATCTACCGCGACAAGCGCCTGGTGAATTGGGACCCGAAGTTCCAGACCGCCATTTCCGACCTTGAGGTCGAGAACCGGGAGATGAAGGGCAGCCTCTGGCACCTGCGCTACCCGGTGGAGGGCGAGGCCGGGCGCTTCCTGGTGGTCGCCACCACGCGCCCCGAGACCATGCTGGGCGACACCGCCGTGGCCGTGCACCCGGAAGACGAGCGATTCCGGGACTTGGTCGGCAAGTTCGTCATCCTGCCGCTGACCGGCCGCCGCGTACCTGTGGTGGCCGACGAATATTCGGACCCGGAGAAGGGCTCCGGCGCCGTGAAGATCACGCCCGCGCATGACTTCAACGACTTCGAGGTCGGCAAGCGGCACAAGCTGGCCATGCCTTCTGTGATGGACGCCCATGGCGCCATCTGGCTAGCGGAGATCGAGGACGACCTGCGCGCCGTCGAGGGCGTGGCGGACCCGGAATTCGTCCGCTCCCTGGCCGGCCAGGACCGCTTCGCCGCCCGCAAGGCGATCATCGCCGAGCTGGAGCGGCTGGAGCTGCTGGAGAAGATCGAGCCGCACAACAACGCCGTGCCGCATGGCGACCGCTCCGGCGTGCCGATCGAGCCGCGCCTGACCATGCAGTGGTACTGCGACGCTGCGACCCTGGCCAAGCCGGCCATCGAGGCGGTGGAGACCGGGCGCACGCAGTTCGTGCCGAAGCATTTCGAGAATGTCTTCTTCTCCTGGATGCGCGACATCCAGCCCTGGTGCGTCTCCCGCCAGCTCTGGTGGGGCCACCAGATCCCGGCCTGGTACGCGCCGGATGGCAGCGTCTTCGTGGCGCGGACGGAGGAGGAGGCACTGGCCCAGGCCCGCGCCAAGCTGGGCGGGGACGTGACGCTGGAGCGTGACCCGGACGTGCTGGACACCTGGTTCAGCTCCGCCCTCTGGCCCTTCTCCACGCTCGGCTGGCCCAACAAGACGCCGGAACTGGACAAGTACTATCCCGGCGACGTGCTGGTCACGGGCTGGGACATCATCTTCTTCTGGGTGGCCCGGATGATGATGATGGGCCACCACTTCATGGGCGATGTGCCCTTCAAGACCGTCTACATCCACGGCCTCGTCCGCGACGAGAAGGGCCAGAAGATGTCGAAGTCGAAGGGCAACGTCATCGACCCGCTTGAACTGGTGGAAAGCTTCGGCACCGATGCGTTGCGCTTCACCATCGCCTCCCTGGCCACGCCGGGCCGCGACGTGAAGCTGGGCCGCAAGCGGGTGGAGGACTTCCGCTCCTTCGGCACCAAGCTCTGGAACGCCGCCCGCTTCTGCGAGATGAACGGCATCGCGCCGGATACCTCCTTCGATCCCTCGAAGGTGCAGACGCCGCTGGCCCGCTGGATCCTGGACGCGGCGAATACCGCGATCGCGGAGGCGACGGCGGCGCTCGAAGCCTACCGGATGGATGACTACGCATCCGCTTGCTACCGCTTCGTCTGGAACAGCTTCTGCGACCTGTTCCTGGAATTCGCCAAGCCCGCCCTGAACGGCCCCGAGGGCGCCGAGAAGGCGGAAGTGAAGGGCGTCGCGCAGCATGTGCTGGGCACCATTCTGCGCCTGCTGCATCCGGTCATGCCCTATGTCACCGAGGAACTCTGGGACCGTTTCGGCTATGGCGCCGAGTTCAGCCTGATCAGTGAAGCCTGGCCGCAGGCTGTGGCTGTGCCGGGTGCCGAGGAAGCGCGCGCGGAACTCGGCTGGGTGGTCCGCCTGATCGGCGAGGTGCGCACGGTGCGCGGCGAGATGAATGTGCCGCCCTCGGTCACCGTGCCGCTGCTCTTTTCCGGTGCGGCGCCGGAGACGATGGCGCGGGCGGAGCGCTGGATTGAGGCCATCCGGCGCCTTGGCCGCGCTACCGAAGTGCGCGTCCTGGAGGGCGAGGCGCCGAAGGGCGCCCAACTTGTGGTGGACGAAGCGACTGTGCTGCTGCCTCTGGCCGACGCGATCGACCTGGACGCTGAGCGTGCCCGGATCAAGAAGACCCTGGTCAAGTCTGAGGACGATGTCGCCAAGACAATGGCGAAGCTTAACAATCCCGACTTTGTTGCCCGTGCCAAGCCTGAGGTTGTCGAGGAGATGCGTGAGCGCCTGGAGGCCCAGCAGGCGGAGATCGCCCGGCTCACTGCTGCGCTGCAGCGTATCGGGGGGTAGAGCAAGGCTGCATTCCAGGGTTGCCCAATGTTCACGCGCGCGAGGCTCGCGCGCGTGAAACAACCGTCGCATCGTTTGGAGGATAGCGACGATGGCCATGGCACCGGCAGAGGTCCGCGATCCCCATGACACGCGCAAGCGCGTCATGGCGATCGTCGGCGGTTCCTCGGGCAATCTTGTCGAATGGTATGATTTCTACGTCTATGCGGCGACGGCACTCTATTTCGCGCCGGCCTTCTTTCCTAAAGGCGATCCCACCGTTCAGTTGCTGAACACCGCTGCCATCTTCGCGGTGGGCTTCCTGATGCGGCCTATCGGCGGCTGGCTCTTTGGCCGCATCGCGGACCGCCAGGGCCGCAAGACCTCGATGGTCATCTCGGTGCTGATGATGTGCTTCGGCTCGCTGATGATCGCCGTGCTGCCGACCTATGAGAGCATCGGCCTCGCGGCACCGGCCCTGCTGTTGCTGGCGCGCCTGATCCAGGGGCTTTCCGTAGGCGGCGAATACGGCACCAGCGCCACCTACATGAGCGAGGTCGCACTGGCGCGGCACCGCGGCTTCTTCGCCTCGTTCCAGTATGTCACGCTCATCGGCGGCCAGCTTCTGGCCCTGCTGGTGGTGGTGGTCCTGCAGGCGATCTACACCGGCGATGAGATCCGCGCCTGGGCTTGGCGCATCCCGTTCTTCATCGGCGCCGGCACCGCCATCATCGCCATGTTCCTGCGCCGCGCCCTGCACGAGACCACGACGGCGAAGGAACGCTCCTCCGAAGGAGCAGGGACCATTGCCCTGCTGCTGAAGCACCCGAAGCCGCTATTGCAGGTCATCGGCCTGACCGCCGGCGGCAGCCTGGCCTTCTATACCTACACCACTTACATGCAGAAGTTCCTGGTGAACTCCGCCGGCTTCACGGTGGAGCGTGCCAGCGTCACGATGGCCGTGGTGCTGTTCTGCTACATGTGCCTGCAGCCGGCCATCGGCGCGTTGTCCGACCGCATCGGCCGGCGGGCCTGCCTGATCGTCTTCGCCGTCGGCACGGCGGTGCTGACCGTGCCGCTGCTGAGCCTCCTGGGCACGGTCACGACGTCGCTGGGCGCTTTCGCGGTGATCTTCGGCGCCCTCTTCATCGTCAGCTTCTACACGGCGATCAGCGGCGTGGTGAAGGCGGAGCTCTTTCCGCCGCAGATCCGCGCGCTTGGTGTGGGCCTCGGCTACGCCATCGCCAATTCGCTGTTTGGCGGGTCGGCCGAATACGTGGCGCTGTGGCTGAAGAGCGTTGGGATGGAGAACAGCTTCTTCTGGTACGTCTCCGCCTTTGCGGTGGTCGCGCTGGTGTCGGTGCTGACCATGAAGGACACCCGCCTGCACGGCCACCTGGACCATCCGGACGCGCTGAAGCGCCCGGTCTGACCGAAACGCCGCTCTCCTCGCACGCTCCCCTGGCCATGAAAGCGGCGAGGGGAGTTGCGCGAGAAAGAGGGTTGCGTGATACCAGCCTCGGGACGAAACGAAGAAAGGTTTACCCGCATGGCTGAGCACATTTGGGATAAGTCGCGCCTTCCAAGCCGCCATGTGAGCGTCGGCCCGGAGCGCGCTCCTCACCGCTCCTACTACTATGCCATGGGGCTGACCGAGGAGGAGATCGCCCGCCCGCTGGTCGGCGTCGCCACCTGCTGGAACGAGGCCGCGCCCTGCAACATCGCCCTGAACCGCCAGGCGCAGAGCGTGAAGGAAGGCGTGAAGGCGGCCTTCGGCACCCCGCGTGAATTCACCACCATCACCGTGACTGATGGCATCGCCATGGGCCACCAGGGCATGAAGTCCTCCCTGGCCTCGCGTGACGCCATTGCCGACACGGTCGAGCTGACCATGCGTGGCCATTCCTACGATGCCATGGTCACCCTGGCGGGCTGCGACAAGTCGCTGCCGGGCATGATGATGGCCATGCTGCGCCTGAACGTGCCCAGCGTCTTCATGTATGGCGGCTCCATCCTGCCCGGTAAGTTCAAGGGCAAGGATGTCACCGTCGTCGATGTCTTCGAGGCCGTGGGCCAGCACGCCGCCGGCAACATGTCGGACGAAGACCTGCACGCCCTGGAATGCGTCGCCTGCCCGAGCGCCGGCGCCTGCGGCGGCCAGTTCACCGCCAACACCATGGCAACCGTCTCCGAGGCCATCGGCCTGGCGCTGCCCGGCTCCGCCGGCGCCCCGGCGCCTTATGAGGACCGCGACCGCTGGGCCGTGGAATCCGGCAAGGCGGTGATGGAACTGCTGAAGAAGAACATCCGCCCGCGTGACATCGTCACGCTGAAGGCGCTGGAGAATGCGGCCGTGGTTGTGGGCGCCACCGGTGGCTCCACCAATGCCGGGCTGCATCTGCCGGCCATGGCGCATGAGGCCGGCATCCGCTTCACCATGGATGATGTGGCCGCCATCATGCGCCGCACGCCCTACATTGCCGACCTGAAGCCGGGCGGGAAGTATGTGGCGCTGGATGTGCACAACGTCGGCGGCATTCCCATCATCATCAAGGCATTGCTGGATGCCGGCCTGCTGCATGGCGACTGCATGACCGTGACGGGCAAGACGCTGGCCGAGAACCACAAGGACGTGGTCTTCCCCACCGACCAGGACGTGATCTACCCCGTGTCCAAGGCCATCACGCCGACTGGCGGCGTGGTCGGGCTGAAGGGCAATCTTGCTCCGGACGGCGCCATCGTGAAG
The DNA here is from genome assembly GCF_003696345.1 of Teichococcus wenyumeiae. Lineage (GTDB taxonomy): Bacteria > Pseudomonadota > Alphaproteobacteria > Acetobacterales > Acetobacteraceae > Pseudoroseomonas > Pseudoroseomonas wenyumeiae. The sequence goes on from NZ_RFLX01000023.1 coordinate 6,089, forward strand.
GTCGCCGGCATGAAGACCCAGCGCTTCGAGGGCACCGCCCTGTGCTTCGATTGCGAGGAAGATGCCTTCAAGGCGGTCGAGGAGCGGGCCTACAAGGCGGGCGACGTCATCGTCATCCGCTACGAGGGGCCGAAGGGCGGGCCGGGTATGCGCGAGATGCTCTCCACCACCGCGGCCATCTACGGCCAGGGAATGGGCGAGGCCGTGGCGCTGATCACCGATGGCCGCTTCTCGGGCGCCACCCGTGGCTTCTGCGTGGGCCATGTGGGGCCTGAAGCCGCCGTGGGCGGCCCCATCGGCCTGCTGAAGAATGGCGACAAGATTATCATTGACGCCACCAAGGGCAGCATCGACGTCGATATTTCCGAGGAAGAACTGGCGAAGCGCCGCGCTGAATGGAAGCCACGCGGCACAGACTATAATGCCGGTGCCTTGTGGAAGTACGCGCAGCTTGTGGGCCCCGCGCATCTTGGTGCCGTCACGCATCCGGGCGGTGAGGCCGAGACCCATTGTTACGCCGACATCTGAATCGGTGCGTTCGACTTCGATAATTTAGGTCACTATTCCGCCTCAGCTTTGCCATTCTGAGGCGGCAGCATCTTCCTCATGGCCCGGCGCGTTCGCCGCCGGGCCGGCATCGAGAAGCCCCGGCGCCAACCGTCCGGAACAGGAGGAAGAGATGCTCAATCGTCGTGGTCTGCTGGGGGGCGCGCTGGCCGTGCTGGCCGGCACCGTCTCCCTCTCCACCATTGCCGAGGCACAGCCTTACGCTCCCCCGCCTGGCCCGCCGGGCCGTGGCGGCCCCGGTCGCCCGCCGCCACCGCCGCCGCCACGGCGTGAAGAGCGGCGAGGCCGCGCGCCCAGCCGCACCGCCGTCTGGCAGCCGGGCCATTGGTCCTGGCGCGGCGGCAACTACGTCTGGGTTTCCGGCCGCTGGCTTGAGCGCCGCCGGCGCGGCAACTGGCAGGAAGGCCGTTGGGTCGAACGCCGTGGCCGCTGGGTCTGGGTCGAGCCCGGCTGGCACTAGGGAAGGAGGCAGCCATGCCAGGACTTGGCAGGATGCTCGCTCTGGCGGCACTTGGGGTCGGGTTGTGCGGCTGCGTCGTGTATCCGGCGGACTATTACGGTCCGCCGCCACACCACCACCAGCACGGCTACTACGCTCCACCGCCGCCGCCCCCGGGGCCGCCGCCCGGCTGGTACGGCCCGCGCCCCTGGCGTTAGCCAGGAGCAAGGTTAGGAGAGCGTGATCGTGACGGCGGTATGGTCGGAAGGCTGTTCCTGCGACCGCAGGGACAGGTCGATCTCCGCCGTCTCCAGCCGCTCCGCCAACTCGGGGGAGAGGAGGGCGTGGTCGATGCGCAGGCCGCGGTTGGTATCGAAGGCGGCGCCGTAATCCCAGTAGGTATAAAGCCGCTCACCCGGATGCAGCGCCCGCAGCGCATCCGTCAGGCCCAGGTTGGTCAGCGCCCGGAAGGCCGAGCGGCTTTCCGGGCGCACCAGCGCATCGGTCGCGGGCAGGGCGCCGGGGGCGAGGTCCAGTGGCGTCGGGCAGACATTGAAGTCGCCCAGGACGGCGAAGGGGGTGAAGCTGTCCAGCCGCTCCGCCGCCACCTGCCGCAGCCGCTCCATCCAGCGCAGCTTGTAGGCATAGCCCTCGGCGCCACCGGAATTGCCGTTGGGCAGGTAGATGCCGGCGAAGCGGCCGCCCGCCGCCGCCACCTCGATATAGCGGGCGTGGGTGTCCTCATCCTCTCCGGGCAGCGCCTCGGCCACGACCTGGAAGGGGATGCGCGCCAGCACGGCCACGCCATTGCGCCCGCCATGCTGGCCGACCGCATGGGCGCGGTAGCCCAGGCTCTCGAACTCGGCGGCGGGAAATTCCTCGGTCTTGCACTTCAGTTCCTGCAGAAACAGCAGGTCCGGCTTCGCGGAGGACAGGAAGCGTTGCACATGCGGCACGCGCTTGCGCACCGAATTGACGTTCAGCGTGGCGAGCCGCAAGGGAGCCTCAGCCGATCGAGAAGGAGGCGCCGCAGCCGCAGCCCGAGACCGCCTGCGGGTTCTTGATGGCGAAGTGGGCGCCGATCAGCTCATCCGCCCAGTCCAGCTGCGCGCCGGCCAGGAGGTCCAGGCTGGTGGGGTCGATGAAGACGCGGGAGGCGCCTTCCAGCACCAGGTCGTCCTCCGCCGGCGCATCCTCCAGCTCGAAGGAATACTGGAAGCCGGAGCACCCCCCGGCCAGCACCGCCACCCGCAGCCCGGCGTCTGGACGGCCCTGGCGCGCGGCAATCTCGGCGACCTGGGCGAAGGCCCGGGGGGTGACATGGAAGGTGGGGGCGGTCACGGTGCCGTCGGGCATGGCCATCGAACTCCTCAGGCCTCGCATATAGGACCACGCGGAGACGATTTCCAACCTTCCGGCGGGCAGGGCAGGTCCGCGGCGTTGCGGCAGCGCTGGGTGGCTGGTAGAGCCCGCCCCATGGATGGCCTTGCCCCCTATGCCGTGCGGCCGGAGACCTCGCGTGGCCGGCTCTACCCGGAGCCGGGCGGCGACTCGCGCTCGCCCTTCCAGCGGGACCGGGACCGTATCATCCACAGCAAGGCCTTCCGCCGCCTGCAGTACAAGACGCAGGTCTTCATCTACCATGAGGGCGACGAGTTCCGCACCCGCCTGACCCACAGCATCGAGGTGGCGCAGATCGCCCGCTCCATTGCCCGCCGGCTGCGGCTGGACGAGGATCTGGCGGAAGCCCTGGCCCTGGCGCATGACCTCGGCCACCCGCCCTTCGGCCATGCGGGGGAGGAGGCGCTGAACGGCGTCATGCGCCCCTATGGCGGCTTCGACCACAATGCCCAGAGCCTGAAGGCCGTGACCCTGCTGGAGGCCCGCTACGCCAGCTTCGACGGCCTGAACCTGACCTGGGAAACGCTGGAAGGGCTGGCCAAGCACAACGGCCCCATCCGCCGGCCGACGCCCTATTTTGTGGAATACGACGCTCGGCACCCGCTGGACCTCGGCACCCATGCCTCGGCCGAGGCCCAGGTGGCGGCGCTGGCCGATGACATCGCCTACAACAACCACGACCTGGATGACGGCCTCCGTGCCGGCCTCTTTACGCTGGAGGAAGCCTCGGAGCTTCCGCTGGTGGGCGCTGCCGTGGCGGCCGCGCGGGAGAGCTACCCCGGCGTGGCGGACGGGCGCCTGGTGTCCGAGGCGATCCGCCGCGTCATCAATGCCATGATCAACGACGTGGTGGAGGAAGCCGGCCGGCGGCTGAAAGCCCTGGCTCCCGCCACCGTGGACGATATCCGTGTCGCCGAGCGCCCCGTGGTGTTCTTCAGCGAACGCATGACAGCCGCCAACCAGACGGTGCGGGACTTTCTCCTCGGCCGCATGTATCGCCACTGGCGCGTCAACCGCACCACGCAGAAGTCCAAGCGCGTGGTGCAGGTGCTCTTCAGCCTGCTGCATGGCGGGCCGGAGATGCTGCCTCCTGAATGGCGCAACCGCGCCGGCACCGCCGGCAGCGCGCAATGCGCCGCCGCCGTCTGTGACTATATCGCCGGCATGACCGATCGCTTCGCGCTCGACGAGCACCGACGCCTGACTGACCCGCATCTTCCTGGTTGAACACGACACCCATGCCCCAAGACCCGACCGCCCCCGATATCTTCGCCGTGCTGCGTGCAGAGGTCGTGGCTTGCCTGCGCCGGCTGCTGCCCGACCTGCCGGAGGATGCCTTCGCCCGCGTGTTGGTGGAGCCGCCGCGCGATGCCAGCCACGGCGACATGGCCACCAATGCCGCCATGGTCGTCGCCAAGCCCGCGAAGATGCCGCCGCCGAAGCTGGCGGCCCAGTTGGCCGAGGCACTGGCCGCGCTGCCCATGGTGGCCGAGGCATCGCCCGCCGGCCCCGGCTTCGTGAACCTGCGCCTGCGCGAGGATTTCGTCCTGGCCCAGATCCCGGCGCTGCTGCGCGTGGGTGAGGGCTATGGCACCTCGACCGTGGGCCAGGGCATCCGGGTGAATGTGGAATATGTCTCCGCCAACCCCACTGGGCCGATGCATGTCGGCCATTGCCGCGGCGCCGTGGTGGGCGATGCCCTGGCCAACCTGCTGCTGAAGGCCGGCTACGACGTCACCAAGGAATACTACATCAACGACGCCGGGGCGCAGGTGCGCGCGCTCGCCTATGCCGCCTACTGGCGGTACCTGCAGGCTCTGGGCACCACGATGTCGGAAGAGGAATATTCCGCCCTGGTCCCCGGCGGGCTGCAGTATCGCGGCGACTACCTGATCCCGGTCGGCGAGGCACTGAAGCAGCAGCATGGCGACTCTCTCGCGCCGGGTGCCGTGCCGGCTTTCACCGAGGAACGCCTGGCGCTGGTCCAGCGCACCGCCGTCTCCATGATGATGGACGAGATCCGCGAGGACCTGGCCGCCCTCGGCGTCGTGCAGGATGTCTTCATCAGCGAGCTGAAGCTGGTGCAGGAGGGCGTGGCGGACCGTGCCATCGCGGAGCTCGCGGCCAAGGGCCTGGTCTATGAAGGCGTGCTGGAGCCGCCCAAGGGCAAGCTGCCGGACGATTGGGAGCCGCGCCCGCAGACCCTCTTCGCCTCCACCAAGTTCGGCGACGACGTGGACCGCCCGCTGCGGAAAAGCGATGGCTCCAACACGTATTTCGCCAATGACATCGGCAACCATGCCGACAAGATCGCGCGCGGCATGCAGCAGCTCGTGCAGGTCTGGGGCGCCGACCATGGCGGCTATGTCTCGCGCATGAAGGCGGCGACCAAGGCGCTGTCCGACGGCAAGGTGCCGCTGGATGTGGTGCTCTGCCAGATCGTCAAGGTGCTGAAGGACGGCGAGCCCGTGCGCATGTCCAAGCGCGCCGGCAGCTACATCACGCTGCGCGACCTGATCGACGAGGTCGGGCGCGACGCCGTGCGCTTCACCATGCTGACGCGCAAGTCCGACGCGCAGATGGAATTCGACCTGACCAAGGTGGTCGAGCAGTCGCGCGAGAACCCGGTCTTCTACGTGCAATACGCCCATGCCCGCTGCCGCTCCGTGCTGCGGCAGGCGGAGGACCCCTCGGCCGAGGATCTGGCCACCGCGCCGCTGGATGTCCTGAAGGACCCGGCGGAACTGGCCCTGCTGCGCCGCCTGACCACTTGGCCCCGCACCGTGGAAGCCGCTGCTGCGGCGCGGGAGCCACACCGGATTGCCTTTTATCTCCACGACTTGGCCAGCGACTTTCATATCCTGTGGAACCGTGGGCGAGAGGATGCGACACTGCGCTTCATCCTGGCCGAACAGCCGGAGGCGACGCGGGCACGGCTGGCCCTGGTGGCTGCCACCGCGACCGTCATCCGCTCCGGCCTTGCTGTGATGGGCGTCACGCCTGTTGAGGAGATGCGGTGAGCGAAGCACCAATCCCGTCCTACCGGGTTCGCAGTGCGGCGAACGAGGGTTCGTCCACGCGCATGTTCATGATGGCCGGCGGCCTGGCGGCCGTGGTCGGTGTTGGGGCACTGGTCGGCTGGGGCGTGACCCGGCTGACCACGCATCGGCCGATCCCGGTCATTGAGCCCGATTCGCGCCCGATGAAGATCCGCCCGGACGACCGGGGCGGGTTGCGCGTGCCGAATCAGGACGAGATCATTTTCGAGCGCCGGGGAACGGCCAGCAGCTTCGAACCCTCCGGCCGGCTTGCCCCGGCCGCCGAGGCGCCGAACCTGGACGCCCTGCGCGCCGCCACCGCGCTGCCGCCGCCGGCCGCACAGGTGACGGAGGCCGTGCCACCCCAGCCGGCCCCGCCGGCCGCCGCGCCGCTTTCGGTCGCACCGCAGACCACCGCGCCCCAGGCCGCCGTGCCGGCCCAGCCCGCGCCTCAGCCTGTGCCCCAGGCGGCGCCGGCCGTGCCGCCGCAACGCGCGGCGATTCCCGCGCCCACGGCCCCCGCCGGGCCCGCGCCGGTGCCGGCCACGCCCGCTCCCGCACCGCGGGTGGCGGCTGGTGGCTCGGTCGTGGTGCAGCTTGGCGCGCTTGACTCCCAGGCCGGCGCCCTGGCCGAGTGGGTGCGCCTGGCCCGCCGCGCGCCGGGGCTGCTGGATGGCCGCACGCCGCAGGTCATTCGCTTCGAGCGGCCGGACAAGCCGACCATGTGGCGCCTGCGCACCGGTGGCTTCTCGGCCGAGGCGGCGCGTGACTTCTGCGCCGAGGTGCGTGCCAAGGGTGGCGCCTGCGCCGTGATCGGCGGCTGAGATGGCGCCTGCCCGCGCCGTCATCATCGGCCTCTCGGGCCCCGCCTTGCTGGCGGAGGAGGCGGCGCTGCTGCGCCGCTTCCGTCCGGCGGGCGCCATTCTCTTCGCGCGCAACGTGCAGACTCCCGCACAGCTGCTGGCCCTGACCGACGCCATCCGGGAGGAACTGGGGGAGGCTGCGCCCATTCTGGTGGACCAGGAAGGCGGCCGTGTCGCTCGGCTGCGCCCGCCGCACTGGCCCGCTTTTCCGCCGCCCGGCAGCTTCGAGAACCGCAGCCCCGCCGCCGCCGAGGCCAATGCCACGCTGCTGGCCATGGAATGCGTCGCGGCCGGGCTGGATGTGGTCTGCTCCCCGGTGCTGGACCTGCGGCTGCCCGGCGCGCATGGCGTGATCGGTGACCGGGGCTTTTCCGCCAAGCCAGCCGAGGTGATCCGCCTGGCCGAAGCCTGGGTGAGGGGGCTGCAATCCGGCGGCGCCATTCCCGTGCTGAAGCATATGCCAGGGCACGGGCGCGCCATGGTGGACAGCCACCTGGAACTGCCGCGGGTCTCCGCCGGGCACGCCGCCCTCACGGCGGATTTCGCGCCCTTCACGGCTCTGGCACGCTCCGGCGCCTGGGCCATGACGGCGCACCTGCTATACGATGCCCTGGACCCCGAGAAGCCGGCCACGCTGTCGCGGCGCATCATCTCCGGCATCATTCGCCAGGAAATCGGGTTCGATGGCGTGCTGGTTTCGGACGACCTGGACATGAAGGCCCTGTCCGGCAGCCCTGGCGAGCTGGTCAGCGCCGCCCTGGCAGCCGGCTGTGACCTGGCACTGCAATGCTCCGGCGTGCTGGCCGATACCGCCGCGACGCTGGAAGCGGCCTCTCCGCTGACGGAATTGGCCGAAGCCCGGATGGCCGCCGCGCGGGCGGCACGTGACGCTGCCAGCAACGGCGTCTTTCCCGACCCGATCGCCCTGGCAGCCCGCCGGGACGCGCTGCTGCGGGACGTGGCGTGATAGACTGGCTCCCAGAACTCATCGTGGCCATCCTGGCCACGGTGGTCGCGATCACCCTGCACGAGGCGGCGCATGGCTATGCCGCCCTCGCCCTGGGTGACGATACCGCGCGCGAGGCCGGGCGGCTGAGCCTGAACCCGATCCGCCATGTGGACCGTGTCGGCACCATCATCCTGCCCGGCATCCTGCTGGTGACGCAGCTGCTCACCATCGGCCGCGTGGTCGCCATGTTCGGCTGGGCCAAGCCGGTGCCAGTGAACCCCTGGCGGCTGCGCAACCCCCGCTACGGCATGGTGCTCGTGGCGGCGGCGGGGCCGGCCATGAACTTCTTCCTGGCCTGGGTCGCGGCGCTGCTGGCGCATGTGGTGGAGGGGCTGGCCGGCACCCTGCCGCATGAGGTCGTCGAGTTTGGCATCCGCTTCATCGCGCTCTCGATCATGGCGAATCTGCTGCTCGGCCTGTTCAACCTGCTGCCCATCCCGCCGCTGGATGGCGGCCGGATCGCCGTTGGCCTGCTGCCTCGCGCCCTGGCGGCGCCGCTGGCCAGGACCGAGCGGTTCGGCCTGCTGCTGGTGATGCTGATGATCCTGCTGCTGCCCCGCCTTGGGCCGCAATACGACGTCATCGGCTGGTTGTCCGGTATCGTCACCGGCCCGGCCTTCCGCCTGGTGCTGTGGCTGGCAGGGCACCCGGTATGAGCGACACGCTGCACCTGCAGCTTGAAGGCTTCGAAGGCCCGCTGGACCTGTTGCTCGACCTCGCACGGGCGCAGAAGCTGGATATCGCCAGCATCTCGATCCTGTCGCTGGTGGACCAGTACCTCGCCGTGATCGAGGGCGCCCGCCGGGTGCGGCTGGAACTGGCCGCGGACTGGCTGGTCATGGCCGCCTGGCTGGCTTGGCTGAAGTCCCGCCTGCTGCTGCCGGAGGACCCGCAGCAGGAAGAGGATGCCGAAGCCCTGGCCGGGCAACTGGCCGAGCGGCTGGCGGAGCTGGAGCGGATGCGGGCCGCCGCCGTCTGGTTGGGGCGGCAGCCGCAGCTGGGGCAACAGGTTTTCCCGCGCGGGGCGCCGGAAAGCTTCACCACGACCGACCGCAGCGGACTGGCCGCCGAGTTGCCCGCGCTGTTGCGCGGCTATGTCGATGCGCTGCGCCGCGCCGCGGCCAAGCGCCCCTACCGGCCGAAGCAGCGCCAGCTCTGGACCGTGCAGAACGCACTGGACCGGCTGGCCCGCATGGTCGGCGGCTTGCCGGACTGGGGCGACCTGCTGCAGTTCCTGCCGGAACAGGCGCTGGACCCGGTGGAGCGCCGCGCCGCCATGGCCAGCACCCTGGTGGCGGGACTTGAACTGGCGCGTGGCGGCGATATCGAACTGCGGCAGGAAGCCGCCTTCGGCCCCATTCTGCTGCGCCGCAACGACATGCTGGAGAGGCGCGATGTCGCTGCCTGAGGACGAGGCCCAGCCGGGCACCATGGCACCTGTCGAGCACGCGCTGCGGCTGGCGGAGGCGCTGATCTTCGCCTCCGACCGCCCGGTGCCGCTGGACCGGCTGCAATCCTTCCTGCCGGATGGGTTGCGGGCCGAGGCTGTGCTGACGCTGCTGACCGCCCGCTATGCCGGGCGCGGCGTGGAACTGGCGGAGGTCGGCGGCGGCTATGCCTTCCGCACTGCGCCGGACCTTGCCCCGATGCTGACCAAGGTGGTGGAAGTGCCGCGCCGGCTGCCCCGCGCGGCCATGGAGGCGCTGGCGATCATCGCCTACCACCAGCCGGTGACGCGCACCGAGATCGAGGAGATCCGCGGCGCCAGCCTGGCCCAGAGCACACTCGAAGTGCTGCTGGAGAATGGCCTGATCGCGCCGCGCGGGCGCAAGGAAGTGCCGGGCCGCCCGGTCCTCTGGGGCTCCACCCCGCGTTTCCTGGAGCAGTTCGGGCTGCGGGCGCTGACCGATCTGCCGCGCCGGGACGAGTTGCTGGCGGCCGAGGCGACCCCTCAGCCGCCCCCGCCGGCCTAGCGCATCCAGGGGGGGTTTCACGTTTCGCGTGAAGCCGGGTTAGATTGCCGGATGGCGCGCCGCCCCCCCCCCGCATGGCTGGACGCGATTTCACGCGCCCCTTCCTGCGGAGGGCGGGCAGCGCGCCTAGATAAGGTGGCGACGGGAGTTCGGTGGCAGGGGCCGATTGGCGTTGCCGCCGGTTCCTGCTAACGGAAGCGGCCCCCGGTTCCCGGGGGGAGTGGGAAGCACATGTTCGATCTTGCCTGGTCCGAGATTGCCCTGATTGCCGTGGTGGCCATCGTGGTGATCGGGCCCAAGGACCTGCCGGATGCCATCCGCAACGTCGCCAAGGGCGTCAAGAAGCTCCGGTCCATGGCCGCCGAGTTCCAGACCCATGCCGATGAACTGGTGAAGGAAGCGAAGCTTGAGGATGTGCGGCAGCAGATCCAGGAGATCCGCAACTTCGACCTGAAGGGCACCATCGAGCGCGCGGTGGACAACGACGGCGAGATCCGCCGTACCTTCAACGACAATCCGCTGAAGGATGCCTGGAAGCCGACGACGGAGGCTAACTCCGCCGTGCATGGGCCCACGCCGCCAGCCGGCAGCGTGACCTCCGACACCGCGCCGGCCTCGACGCCAGAGGCACCGGCCTTCGTGCCGCCCACGGTGGCTGCCTTCCATGCCGATGCGCAGCGTGATGTCACGGCGCCCGCGCCGCCGCCCTCGACGACTCCGCCGCAGATCGACGGTGCCGCCGCGCCGGAGAAGCCTGCCACCCCGCCCGCAACTCCGACCACCTGAGAAATTCATCCGTGCCACGGCAAGAAGAAGACCAGATCGACGACAAGCCGATGCCGCTGATCGAGCATCTGCTCGAACTGCGCACGCGCCTGCTGTGGTCGCTGGGTGCTTTCATTATCGCCTTCGCGATCTGCTACTACTTCTCGACGCAGATCTACGGCTTCCTGGCCCGCCCACTGGCCCAGATCCTGCACGAGCAGAGCGGCGGCGAGCGGCGGATGATCTTCACCGCCCTTTATGAAGCTTTCTTCACCTACCTGAAGGTGGCCTTCTTCGGCGCGGTCTTCATCAGCTTCCCGATGTGGGCGACGCAGCTCTGGCTGTTCATCGCCCCCGGCCTCTACCGCAGCGAGAAGCGGGCGCTGCTGCCTTTCCTGCTTGCCTCGCCCATCCTGTTCATCATGGGCGCGGCGCTGGCCTACTACTTCATCTTCCCGCTGGCCTGGAAGTTCTTCATCTCCTTCGAGACGCCTCCGGGCGGCGGTGCGCTGCCGGTGCAGCTTGAGGCCAAGGTTAGCGAATACCTGAGCCTGGTCATGCACATGATCCTGGCCTTCGGCGCGGCCTTCCAGCTTCCCGTGGCGCTGACGCTGCTGGCCAAGGTGGGCATCGTCTCGGTCGATGGGCTGAAGAAGGCGCGGCGCTACGCCATTGTCGGCATGTTCGCCATCTCGGCCATCATCACGCCGCCGGACATCATCAGCCAGATCGGCCTCGCCCTGCCGCTGATCCTTCTCTACGAAATCTCGATCCTGGCCGCAGGCTGGATGACGCCGAAGCGCGACGACGAAGACAAGAACTGAGCCTCCGCCATGCATGACACCCGTATCGTCCGCGCCGATCCGGCGGCTTTTGACGCCGCCCTGGCCCGCCGCGCGCTGCCGCCGGCCGCCGAGGCCATCCTGGAGCAGGACAATATCCGCCGCGCGGCCCAGACCGCGCTGCAGGAGTTGCAGGCTCGCCGCAACCAGTTGTCGAAGGAAATCGGCATCGGCAAGCGCCAGGGGGCCGATACCGCCGCGCTGGAAGCCGAGGCGACGGCGCTGCGCGGCCGCATGGAAGCCCTGGAGGCCGAGGCGAAGGCCGCTGACGCCGCCCAGACCAGCCTGCTGGAAACCCTGCCCAACCTGCTGGACGACAGCGTGCCCGAGGGGCGCGAGGAATCGGACAACGTCGTGCTGCACCAGCACGGCAACCCGCCGAACCTGCCCTTCACGCCGAAGCAGCATTTCGAGATCGGCGAGGCGCTGGGGCTGATGGATTTCGCCGGCGCCGCCAAGCTGGCTGGTGCCCGCTTCACGGTGCTGAAGGGGCAGCTGGCGCGGCTGGAGCGGGCGCTCGGGCAGTACATGCTCTCCCTGCACGTGGATGAGCATGGCTTCACCGAGACCTCGGTGCCGCTGCTGGTGAACGATGCCACCATGTACGGCACCGGGCAGCTGCCGAAGTTCAAGGAAGACCTGTTCCACACCGACGACGGCCGCTGGCTGATCCCCACCGCCGAGGTGCCGCTGACCAATCTGGTGGCGGGCGAGATCCTGGCGGAAGACGCGCTGCCGGTGCGGCTGACCTCGCTATCGCCCTGCTTCCGCTCGGAAGCCGGCAGCGCGGGACGGGACACGCGCGGCATGCTGCGCCAGCACCAGTTCACCAAGGTGGAGATGGTCTCCATCACCACCCCCGAGCAGTCGGAAGCCGAGCACGAGCGCATGACCCAGTGCGCCGAGCGGGTGCTGACCGAGCTGGGGCTGGTCTGGCGCCGCATCGTGCTCTGCGCCGGCGACACCGGCTTCTCCGCCACCAAGACCTATGACCTGGAGGTCTGGCTTCCAGGTCAGGCGGCCTGGCGGGAGATTTCCTCCTGTTCCAACTGCCGCGATTTCCAGGCACGCCGCATGGGCGGGCGCTACCGGCCGAAGGAAGGGAAGGGCACCGCCTTCCTGCATACGCTCAACGGCTCCGGCGTCGCCGTGGGCCGTGCCTTGATCGCGGTGCTGGAAACGCACCAGCAGGAGGATGGCCGAGTGGCCATTCCGGCCGTTCTGGCACCCTGGATGGGCGGATTGAGCCACATCGGCTGAAGGCCCCCGTTGCGCCGGAACGCAATCGGCCATAATTAGCAAGCAGTCGGGGCGTGGCGCAGCCTGGTAGCGCATTTGGTTTGGGACCAAAGGGCCGGAGGTTCGAATCCTCTCGCCCCGACCACCGCAATATCGGGATCTGCTCCATGAGCCGCGACATCGCCATTGCCCGCATTCACTATTCGGCAGGCTCGGCCATGCAGTCGGGCAAGGGCAGGCTGCGGGGTTGGGTGCTGGAATACGCGCCCTCCGAGAGCCGTAAGCTCGACCCCCTGATGGGCTGGTCCGGCTCGGGCGATACCCGCGCGCAGCTCCGCCTCAGCTTCTCCACGCGGGAAGCCGCGGAAGCCTATGCCCGCGCCAATGGCATCGCCTATGAGGTCGAGAACGAGCCTGCCGCAACCGCGATCAAGCCCAAGACCTATGCCGAGAATTTCCGCTACGGCCGGTCTGAGAACTGGACCCACTAGGGTCCAGGCCCTGCTTCCGCGTCCTTAGCTCAACTGGATAGAGCAACCGGCTTCTACCCGGTTGGTTGGGGGTTCAAGTCCCTCAGGGCGCGCCAGCTTCCTTCAGCTTTCCCGGCATATGCAGCTCGGCCACCACCGGCAGATGGTCGGAGGCCAGCCGCCCGGTCATATCCCGCCAGTTGCGCCCCAGCAGCGAGGCAGGCCGGCAGAAGATGCGGTCGAGCTTCAGGGCCGGCAGCCGGGAAGGAAAGGTGCGGTGCCGTGTCCGCGCCGGCATCTGCGACGCCAGAGCCCGGAACACCGGCCCACGCCATCCCCATTCGTTGAAATCCCCCAGCACCACCAGCGGGCCTTCCAACCGCCGCACCAGGGCAGCGAGGCGTGTAGCCTGCGTGTAGCGCTCGCGCTGCAGCAGCCCAAGGTGGGTGGAAATCACCCGCAGGGCACCCGCCGGCGTGGCGATCTCCGCCTCGATCGCCACGCGGGGCTCGCGCCCGGGGTGGGAGAGGTCGTGCAACGCGCTCTGCTTGATGGGCCAGCGGCTGAGCAGCATGTGGCCATAGGCGCCATCCTTGGCCCGGATGGTCTCGGCCAGGGCATGGCCTGGCAGGTGGCCGCGCAGTGCCGTGAAGCCACAATGGTCATTGCCGCGCCCACGGCTGTCCACTTCCTGCACCGCCAGGATGTCCGGGGCCTGCCGGCGGATGAGGCCGAGCACCCGGTGCATGTCACACACCCCGTCGGTCCCGATGCCTCCATGGATGTTCCAGGTCATAACCCGCAGGATCACGCCGCGGCGTCTCGCTTACGGTCCATCATACGGCGGAAGCGCTTGATGAGGCTTTGCAGCCCGAAGGAGAGGGCGCCCCAGCAGATGAGCACCACAACAAAGCCCAGGATGTCGGTCAGCGATGGTTCGGTGAGGATTCGCAGCAAGCGGTCGCCCAGCGCCGTCATCAGCAGCAGGCCGGGCGCCAACCCCAGCGCGGTCCCCACGACATAGTCCAGCAGCGGAATACGGATCGCGCCCGCGACGAGGTTGACCAGCGTGAAGGGCGCGATCGGCATCAGCCGTACCATGGTCACGGCCAGGATGCCGTTATTGGCGATGCTACGGCTGACCCTGTTGATGCGCGGGCCAATAATCTTTCGCAGCAGGCCCGGCCCCATACGGCGCCCGACCAGATAAGTCAGCACCGCGCTGACCATGGCACCCACCGCGGCATAGAGCAGGCCGGGCCAGAGCCCGAAGGCGGCGGCGGTGGCCACGATCAGCACATTCACCGGGAAGGCCACCAGCCCTAGCAGCATGAAAAGCCCCAGCGCCAGCAGCGGCCCCAGGGAGCCGCCGGCTTCCATGGAGGCGCTGAAAGCCTGGGGGTTCATGAACTCGGACAAGGGTGTGTACCGCCAGGCCACACCCAGGATCACGATCGGCGCCACCACCAGCCCGATCCGTAGCCAGAGCGCCATGCCGCCGCCAGCGGCGGGTGCCTCGTCGGCGTCGAAATCGGCCAGCAGGGTTTCGGGGCCTATCGGGCGCCGCGGATCTGCGACGGCTTCGATCTGTGGCACGCCTTCGCCCTCCGCGAGCTCACCATCGTCGATCGGCAGCAGCCGACGCTTCCGGCTATGCAGTTGATTCAATGCCTTGAACAGCGACCCATCCCGGGTCAGTGCCGCGACCTGCTCCGGCTTCACGCCCAGATGCTCGGCCAGCATGCGGTCCCGAACGCGGCGGATGCCGGCGCGGGTCGCCTCGTCCCGTGCCTCGACCACCAGGTCGCATTCGGTGTCGGTGGCCATGGAGCGGTTGCAGAGATTGGCGGAGCCGATGCGCAGCAGCCGGTCATCGACGATCATGACCTTGGCATGCACCATCACGTCGGCCTGCGGGCCACGGCGGTCGCCCACATGGGGGAACATCATGCGGACCCGGTCCGCGACGCCCGCCTGCCGCAGCAGCATCATGAAGCGGATGCGGCCGGCCAGCATGGTGCGATGCTCCAGCCAGGTATGGTGGGTGCGGGGGCCGAGCAGCACCACCTCCAGCTCCGGCTTCAGCAGCATCCGCTTGGCCAGCCGGGCGGCGAGGTTCAGGTTGGTGTAGAACTGGTTCTCGGCATAGATGCAGCGCTCGGCGCTGTCGATCATGGCTTCGAAGAGGCGTTCGACCTCCCGGATCTCGGGCTCATTCTCCCAGGCGGCCTGGGTGCGGGCGATGCCCACCTCCACGTTCCGCAGGTCTGGCTGGACCGAGCGCGGCCAGAGGTCCGGGTCACCAGGGCGCGGCGGATGCCGGGGCGGCAGGTCCTCGCAGGCACCACGGGACCAGCGGGCGCGAAACAGATCCGCCAGCGCACCGGCGGCCTCGCCGTCCACCACCATCTGCACATCGTGAAAGGGCAGGTAGGGCACGTCGCGGGGGTCGACGCGGTGCGGGTTCAGCGGGGAATGGGCCGGGGTGTCCCAGCGCCGGATCGTCAGGTCCAGGCCGCCCGAGAAGGCCAGCCGGTCGTCGATCACCACCACCTTCTGGTGGTGGGAAGCGCCGAGCGGCACTTCGTCATCCAGGCACAACTCGATCTGCGCCGGGGTGTTCCAGTGCAGGGAAAGCGCCGGAAGCACCTCGCGCTCCAGGGCGTAAAGAACTGAATAGTCCCACAACAACAGCTTCACGCGCAGTTGCGGCTTGTGGCCCACCAGGGCGGCCAGGAAAGGGCCCAAAGTCACCGGCAGGTCGTCCTTGGGCTCGCCCGAAGGGCCCACCAGTGGCGCGCGGCTGTCGATATCCCAGCCGGCGATAAGGATGCTTTCCTCGGCCTTCAGCAAAGCCTCGCGAAGCGCACCATAATAGGTGGAGGCATCCACCAGCACGCTGGCGCGATGAGCATGCTCCTGCCGCCACACGGTATCGCCCTCCCGCACCACCGCGGGCACGGCCATTCCGGCGGAAGACCCGCGGTCGTCCGGCTGGCGAGATGCGACAGGCGCAAGAAGATGATGCATGGCCGGCTTTGAACGCAGCGCAGCACGAAAAGTCACGGCGGATGCCGCCAAAAATTGTCCGGTCCGGGCTGCGCCGCTTGACGCCGGAGGCCTCGCGCGGGATCACCCGCAGGACTTGGCGCAAGGGGTATTTTGGCGATGCAGCGCGTATTTTCCGGGATCCAGCCCTCCGGTATTCCGACCCTCGGCAATTATCTGGGCGCCATCCGCAACTGGGTGCCCATGATGGACGATCATGAATGCATCTATTGCGTAGTCGATCTGCATGCCATCACCCAGCCCTTCGACCACAAGGAACTGGCCCGCGCGACGCGGGAGATGGCGGCTGCCCTGATTGCCTGCGGTGTGGACCCTGACCGTTGCACGCTCTTCGTGCAAAGCCATGTCCATGCCCACGCCCGCTTGGCCTGGATCTTCAACTGCGTGGCCCGTATCGGCTGGCTGAACCGCATGACGCAGTTCAAGGACAAGGCTGGCAAGGACCGGGAGAACGCGGGCTCCGGCCTCTACGTTTACCCGAACCTGATGGCCGCCGACATCCACGCCTACCACGCCACCCGCGTGCCGGTGGGCGAGGACCAGAAGCAGCACCTGGAACTGGCGAACGACATCGCGCAGAAGTTCAACCATGACTTCGGCGTGGAATTCTTCCCGAATATCGAGCCGATGATCCAGGGCGTGGCCGCGCGCGTCATGTCGCTGCGCGACGGCACCAAGAAGATGTCGAAGTCCGACCCCTCGGACCAGTCGCGCATCAACCTAACGGACGATGCCGATGCCATCGCCCTGAAGATCCGCCGTGCCAAGACCGACCCCGAGCCGCTGCCTTCCGAGCTGGCCGGGCTGGAAGGGCGGCCCGAGGCGCGCAACCTGGTGGGCATCCTGGCCGCCGTGACCGATGCCACTCCGGCCGATGTGCTGCGGGACCATGCCGGCAAGGGCTTCGGCGCCTTCAAGGAAGTGCTGACCGAGGCTCTGGTGGCGCATCTGAGCCCCATCCAGGCCGAGATGACCCGCCTGCTGGCCGACCCGGCCGCCGTGGATGCCGCGCTCCGCAAGGGTGCGGACCGCGCCTCCGCCATCGCCGAGCCGATCGTGACGAAGGCGGAGGAGATCGTGGGCTTCCTGCCCCGGCGTTAAGCCGAGGGCAGGAGGAGCGTCGCCGCCGCCTGGGCGGCGATGCCTTCGCCACGGCCGGTGAAGCCCAGCCGCTCCGTGGTGGTGGCCTTCACGGAGACGCGGGCGACGGGAATACCCATCAGTTCCGCCAGCCGGGCACGCATGGCCTCGGCATGCGGGCCGATCTTGGGCTTCTCGCAGATCAGCGTCACGTCGGCATGTGTGATCATGCCGCCGCGCGCCGCCACCCGGCCGGCGGCATGGCGCAGGAAGCGGGCGCTGTCCGCGTCCTTCCATTCCATGTCGCTGGGCGGGAAGTGGCGGCCGATATCGCCTTCCGCCAGGGCACCATAGATGGCGTCGCAGAGCGCGTGCAGCCCCACATCGGCATCCGAATGCCCGTCCAGCCCCAGCGGATGCGGGATCGTGACGCCGCACAAGATCAAGGGGCGGCCCTCGACCAGCCGGTGCACGTCGAAGCCGGTACCCATGGCGGGCAGGAAGCGCGGCAGCAGGGCGGCCTCGGCGCGGGCCAGGTCTTCGGGATAGGTCACTTTCAGGTTGCTCTCCGATCCAGGAAGCAGGGCGACGGGAAGGCCGGCGGCTTCCAGCAGGGCGGCATCATCGGTGGCTTCCGCCGTCGCGTCACGATGCGCCTGAAGCAGGGCAGGGAAGCGGAAGGCCTGCGGCGTCTGCGCCCGATAAAGACCGGCGCGGGGCACGGTGCGCTGGATGGCGCCCTCGGCGCCGGCCTTCAGCGTATCGGTGACCGGCTGAGCGGGGATGGCGCCGGGATAGACCTCCAGCGCCGCCAGCAGCGCCGGCACTGTGCCCCGCGGCAGGACAGGCCGGGCGCCGTCATGCACCAGCACGGCATCCGGGGGAGAGGCGGCCAGGGCCTCCAGGCCAGCGCGGACGCTATCCTGCCGCGTGGCACCTCCGGCGACTGGCGGCAGGCAGGGCAGGCCCTCCAGCATGGCCGCCACCCGCGCTTCCTCGCCCGCCGCCACGACGGGCAGGAGGGCCTGGACGGCACCATCGGCCAGCAAGGCCTCAGCGGCGTGGCGCAGGATGGGACAGCCCAGCAGTTGGCTGTATTGCTTCGGCTCGGCGGCTCCGAAGCGGGACCCGCTTCCGGCCGCCATCAACAGGGCGATGACGCGCATGGCGCGGAACCTATCCGCCTGCCGCAAGGCTGACCAGAGGCGCCATGCTGAAGGCGGATCGGCATGGACGCGAGGGGCTTTGCGCCTTAGATTGCCCAAATCATGAGCATCGCGACACCGCACGACAACGCCGCCCCGTCTTCCGCGGCCGAGGCCGTCACGCCGCCACGCCTGCGGCCCATCCAGGTGGGGCCGCTGCGCATTGACGCGCCGGTGATCCTGGCACCCATGTCGGGCGTCACCGACCTGCCGTTCCGCCGGCTGTGCCGGGAGCTGCAGGCGCCGATGGTAGTCAGTGAGATGATCGCCAGCCAAGCCATGGTGAGGGAGAACCGCGCCACGCTGAAGATGGCCGAGGTCGATGGCTTCGGTGGCCCTGCCAGTGTGCAGTTGGCCGGGTGCGACCCCCAGGTGATGGCCGAGGCCGCCAAGCTGGCAGCGGACCGTGGCGCTGCCATCATCGACATCAACTTCGGCTGCCCGGTGAAGAAGGTCGCCATCGGCCAGCAGGCCGGCAGCGCGCTGATGCGCGACGAGATCGGCGCCGCCCGCATCCTGGATGCGGTGGTGAAGGCGGTGGACGTGCCTGTGACGCTGAAGATGCGCATGGGCTGGGACCACAGCAACCTGAACGCCCCGCGCCTGTCCAAGATCGCCGAGGACTGCGGTATCAAGCTGGTGACCGTGCATGGCCGCACCCGGCAGATGCTCTATACCGGCACCGCCGACTGGGCCTTCGTGGCCAAGGTGAAGGCGGCCGTGAGCCTTCCCGTCATCGTCAACGGCGATATCCTGACGCCCGAGCACGCCGCCGAGGCGCTGCGGCAATCCGGCGCGGATGGCGTGATGATCGGGCGTGGCTGCTATGGCCGCCCCTGGCTGCTGGCGCAGGTGGCCGAGTATCTGACCACCGGCGCCCTGCTGCCGGAGCCGGACCTCGCCACCCATTACGACATCCTGCTGCGCCATTACCGCGCCATGCTCGACCATCACGGCGCCGGCCCGGGCGTCCGCATGGCCCGCAAGCACCTGGCCTGGTATTCCAAGGGCCTGCCCGGCTCCGCCGAGTTCCGCGTGCGCGTTAACCATGCCGAGACGCCGGAAGCCACCGAGGCGGTGCTGGAAGCCTTCTACCGCCCGCTGATCGAGCAGGGCGTGCAGGTGGTGCGGGAAGCCTTCTCCGCCGCGGGGCGGGATGAGGATGCCATGGCGGCATGAACATCTTTACCCGCCATCCCGCCGCGGAGGTCGCACTGCCTGACAGCATCGCGGTGCTGTCAGCCCTGCCGGTGCCGGTGGTGGTGCTGGATGCCGGCAACCGCTTCCTTTCCGCCAATCCGGCGGCGGAGCAGTTCTTTCAGCTTTCCTTCGCCTCGCTGGCGCAGCACCGGCTGTCGGACCTGATTCCCTCCGATACCAGGCTCTTCGCGCTGGTGGACCAGGTGCGGAACCAGGATGCGCCGGTGTCCGACCATGACCTGACGCTGGAAAGCCCGCGCCTGCACCGGACAGGCGTCGCGGCCCATGGCGCGCCACTGCCCGAGATCTCGGGCGCTGTGGTGCTGACGCTGCAGGATGGCAGCAAGGCACAGAAGCTGGACCGCCAGCTGAACTTCCGCGGTGCCGCGCGCGGTGCCTCTGCCATGGCCGCGATGCTCGCGCATGAGGTCAAGAACCCGCTTTCCGGCATCCGGGGCGCCGCGCAGTTGCTGGAGCAATCCGCCAGCGAGGACGACCGCGAGCTCTGCGTTCTGATCCAGGACGAGGCCGACCGCATCCGCACGCTGGTGGAGCGGATGGAGATGTTCTCCGAACGCCCGACCGACTGCGGCGTGGTGAATATCCACGAGGTGCTGGACCACGTCCGCCGGATCGCCAGCCGTGGCTTCGCCAGCCACCTCCGCATCGTGGAGGATTACGACCCTTCGCTGCCGCCGGTCTGGGGCAACCGGGACTTCCTGGTGCAGATCCTGCTCAACCTCGTGAAGAACGCTGCCGAGGCGGTGGACCCGCAGGGCGGCGAGATCCAGCTTTCCACCGCCTATCACCACGGCGTGCGCATCGCCATTCCCGGGTCGCGGGAGCGGGTGCATCTGCCCTTGCAGGTGAGTGTGCGCGACAACGGCCCCGGCATCGACGAGGATGTGCGCGCGACGCTCTGGGAGCCCTTCGTCACCACCAAGCGGGGCGGGCAGGGGCTTGGCCTCGCCATGGTCGCCAAGCTGGTGGCGGACCAGGGCGCCCTGATCGAATGCGACAGCCGCCCTGGCCGCACCGTGTTCCGCCT
This sequence comes from Teichococcus wenyumeiae, assembly GCF_003696345.1. Lineage (GTDB taxonomy): Bacteria > Pseudomonadota > Alphaproteobacteria > Acetobacterales > Acetobacteraceae > Pseudoroseomonas > Pseudoroseomonas wenyumeiae. Next base: position 26,297 of record NZ_RFLX01000023.1, read on the forward strand.
TTCCCTGCCCATGCCTCCCGCCGACCTGCCGGCCATGATCGAGACCCGCACCGAATGACCGACAGCCGCACCATCCTGATCGCTGATGACGACCGCGCCATCCGCACGGTGCTGTCCCAGGCCCTTGGCCGCGCCGGCTACACGGTGCGCGCCACATCCTCCGCCGCCACGCTCTGGCGCTGGGTGGAGGACGGGGCCGGCGATCTGGTGATCACCGATGTCATCATGCCGGATGAGAACGGGCTGGACCTGGTGCCGCGCATCAAGCGCGTGCGGCCGGACCTGCGCGTGGTGGTGATGTCGGCGCAGTCCACCTTCGTCACCGCCGTGAAGGCCGCGCAGCGCGGCGCCTTCGAATACCTGCCCAAGCCCTTCGACCTGAAGGAGTTGCTGGCCGTCGTGGCCCGCGCGCTGACCGCGCCCGCCGCGCCCCAGCCCGAGACGGACGAGGGCACCGAGGGCGAGCGCCTGCCGCTGGTCGGCCGCAGCCAGGCGATGCAGGAGATCTACCGCACGGTCGCCCGCCTCACGACCACCGACCTGACCGTGATGGTCACGGGTGAGAGCGGCACCGGCAAGGAACTGATCGCCCGCGCGTTGCATGACTATGGCCGCCGCCGCACCGGCCCCTTCGTCGCCATCAACATGGCCGCCATTCCGCGCGAATTGATCGAGAGCGAGTTGTTCGGCCATGAACGCGGCGCCTTCACCGGCGCCCTGGCGCGTGGCGTCGGGCGCTTCGAGCAGGCGGCCGGCGGCACCCTGTTTCTGGACGAGATCGGCGACATGCCGCCGGAAGCCCAGACACGCCTGCTGCGCGTGCTGCAGGAAGGCGAGTTCACTACCGTCGGCGGGCGCAGCCCCATCAAGGCCAATGTCCGCATCGTGGCCGCCACGCACCGGGACCTGCGGCAGGCGATCCGCCAGGGCCTGTTCCGCGAGGATCTGTTCTACCGCCTCAATGTGGTGCCCATCCGCCTGCCGCCGCTGCGGGAGCGGATGGAGGACATCCCGCTGCTGGCCCGCCACTTCCTGGAGCGCGCGAAGAATGCCGGCCTGCCGTCCAAGCAATTGGATCAGGAGGCCGTGGAACGGCTGCGCCGCCATAGCTGGCCGGGCAATGCGCGCGAGCTGGAGAACCTGATGCGGCGCCTCGCGGCCCTCTATCCGCAGGAGGTGATCGGCGCCGACGCCGTGAACAACGAGCTGGCCGAGGCCGAGCCGGTGAGCGAGCCGGAGCTGCGGGCGCCCGAGACGCTGGAGCAGGCGGTGGAACGCCACCTGACCACCTTCGTCGCGGCCCAGAAGGACGGCCTGCCGGTGCGTGACCTTTACGAGCGCGTGCTGGCCGAGGTGGAGCGGCCGCTGCTGCGGCTGGCGCTGGCGGCCACACGGGGTAACCAGATCAAGGCCGCCGCCATGCTCGGCCTGAACCGCAATACGCTGCGCAAGAAAATCCGGGAGCTGGATCTCCCGGTGGTGCGCGGTCTGTCGTGAGCCGCGCGGCGGGCAGCAAGCCGCCGCGTCTCGGCCGCCGCCTGGCGGACATGATGCTGGGCCGCGTGGTGACGCTGGTCCTGGCCATCGGGGCGCTGCTGCTCGGCATCGGCACTTTCACCCTCCTCTCGGGCGGCAGCCCTTTCGGGCCGACCAAGCCAGGGCAGGTCGTGGCCATGGTGCTGGTCAACGTCCTGTTCCTGCTGCTGCTGCTGGGCTCGGTCATTGGCCGGCTGGTGCGGGTCTGGGCGGAGCGGCGGCGAGGCTCGGCCGGGTCGCGACTGCATGTGCGGCTGGTGCTGCTGTTCAGCGTGACGGCGGTGCTGCCGGCGCTGCTGGTGGCGGTTTTCGCGGCCGTGTTCTTCAATCTGGGCATCCAGGCCTGGTTCAGCGATCGCGTGCGCTCCACGTTGGAAGCCAGCCTCGTCGCTTCCCGCGCCTATCTGGACGAGCACCGCAACACCATCCGCGCCGATGCCCTGGCCATGGCCGCGGACCTGAACCGCAACCGCAGCCTGCTGGAAACCAACCAGTATGCCTTCGCCCGCATCCTGGCGACGCATACGGCGCTGCGCGGGCTGACGGATTCCGTGGTCTTCGAGCCGACCCTCAACCAGGTCGTGGCTCATGCCGGCCTGACCACCACCATGGTCCTGAACCCGCTGCCGGCCTGGGCCATGGATCAGGCCCGCAACGGCGACGTGGCCGTGCTGCCTGGCGAATCCGAGGAAGGCCGGGTGCGTGCGCTGGTGGAGTTGGACATCCAGCCAGGGCTGATGCTGCTGATCGGCCGCCCGGTGGACCCTGGCGTCATCGAGCATATGCAGCGCACCGAGATGGCCTTTCAGCAATACGACCAGCTGGACCGCAACCGCTCGGGCCTGCAGATCACCTTCGCCATGATCTTCGCCATCGCGGCCCTGCTGGTGCTGCTGGCGGCGGTTTCCATCGGCCTCGTGATCGCCAACCAGATCGCGCGGCCTTTGTCGCGCCTGATCGTGGCGGCGGACCGGGTGCGTGGCGGCGACCTGACTGTGCGGGTGACGGAAGGCGAGGCGGATGACGAGGTCGGCAGCCTCTCCCGCGCCTTCAACCGCATGACGAACCAGTTGGCCGCGCAGCGCAGCGAGCTGATGGAAGCCTATCGCCAGATCGATGAGCGGCGGCGCTTCACGGAGACGGTGCTCTCCGGCGTCTCGGCCGGCGTGGTGGGGCTGGATGCCGAGGCCCGCATCAACCTGCCCAACCGCCGCGCCAGCGAGCTGCTGGGCCGTGACCTTGATGCCGACCTGGGGGTGAAGCTGGCGGAGGTGGAGCCGGAATTCGTCTCGCTGCTGGAAGCCGCGATGGCGGCGCCGGAGCGCAGCCGGGTGGCCGAAATCCGCATCGGCCCGCCTTCCGCCCGCCGCACCCTGCTGGCGCAGATCGGCGCCGAGATGCAGCGCGGGCAGGTGGCGGGTTATGTTCTGACTTTCGACGACATCACGGAACTGCTCTCCGCCCAGCGGAAGGCGGCATGGTCCGATGTGGCGCGGCGCATCGCGCATGAAATCAAGAATCCACTGACTCCGATCCAGCTCTCCGCCGAGCGGCTGAAGCGCCGCTACCTGAAGGAGATCCAGTCCGACCCCGAGACCTTCAAGGCCTGCACCGACACCATCGTGCGCCAGGTGGAGGATATCGGCCGCATGGTGGATGAGTTCTCTGCCTTTGCCCGCATGCCTCAGCCGGTGATGCGGCCGGAGGACCCGGCCCAGGTGGCGCGCGAGGCTTTGGTGCTGCAGCAGAATGCCCATCACGACATTGTTTTCTCGACGGATATTCCGCCGGGGCTGCCACGCATCCAGTGCGACCGGCGGCTGCTGGGGCAGGCGCTGACCAACTTGCTGGCCAATGCCGCAGATGCGGTTCACGGCCGCCAGCAGGCACAGGAAGCGGCTGGAGAAACCGTGGAACCTGGCCATATCCGTATCCTGGTGGAGCGGGGGCAGGACTCGTTGAGCATCGCAGTGGAGGATGATGGCACGGGGCTGCCGCAGGGCGAGGAACGGGAGCGGATCACCGAGCCCTATGTCACGCATAAGCCGAAAGGGACCGGCCTTGGTCTTGCCATCGTCAAGAAGATCATGGAGGACCATGGCGGCAGGCTTGTCCTGACGGACCGCGACGGGGGAATGAGGGGGACGCGCGCGACCCTGTCCTTCCCGCTGGGTGAGACGCAGGCCGAGGCGGCTGAAGGTAAGATGACGGAGGTGCAGCAACATGGCGCATGAGATCCTGATCGTCGACGACGAGCCGGATATCCGCGCCCTGATCGAGGGCATCCTGTCGGACGAGGGCTACGAAACCCGCGTGGCGCAGAATTCCGACACGGCCCTGGCTGCCTTCCGTGCCCGCCGGCCGAGCCTGGTGATTCTGGACATCTGGCTGCAGAACTCCCGCCTCGACGGCCTGGGCATCCTGGAAGCGATGCAGCGGGAGGAACCTCAGGTTCCGATCGTGATGATCTCCGGCCACGGCACCATCGAGACGGCGGTGCAGGCCATCCAGCACGGCGCCTACGACTTCATCGAGAAGCCCTTCAAGTCCGACCGGCTGATCCTGATCGCCGAGCGGGCACTGGAAGCGGCGCGGCTGAAGCGCGAGGTCAGCGAGCTTCGCCTGCGCGCCGGGGCGGAGACGGAGCTTCTGGGCGCGTCTTCCAGCGTCAGCCAGCTGCGCAATGCCATCGAGCGCGTGGCGCCGACCGGCAGCCGCGTGCTGATCTCTGGCCCGGCCGGTGCTGGCAAGGAAGTGGCGGCGCGGATGATCCATGCCCGCTCCCGTCGCGCCGGGGAGCCCTTCGTGGCGCTGAACTGCGCCACGCTGAACCCGGCCCGCTTCGAAGAGGAACTGTTTGGCGTCGAGGCCGGCACCGATGGCGCCGGCGGCGGCCGCCGGGCCGGCGTGCTGGAACGTGCCCATGGCGGCACCTTGCTGCTGGACGAGGTGGCAGATATGCCGCTGGAGACCCAGGGCAAGATCGTCCGCGCCTTGCAGGAACAGGGTTTTGAACGCGTCGGCGGCGCCACGCGGGTCAAGGTGGATGTGCGCGTCATCGCCACCACCAACCGCGACCTGATGGCCGAGATCGCCGCCGGCCGGTTCCGTGAGGACCTGTTCTACCGCCTCGCCGTGGTGCCGCTGCGCGTTCCCGCGCTGCGGGAGCGGCGGGAGGATGTGCCGGTGCTGGCCCGGCACTTCATGTCACGCTCGGCCGAGACCTCGGGCGTGCCCGCCCGGGAACTGTCCGAGGACGTGCTGGCAGCCATGCAGGCCTATGACTGGCCCGGCAACGTGCGGCAGCTCCGCAACCTCGTGGACTGGCTGCTGATCATGGCGCCCGGCGGCCCTGGCGAGCCGATTCGGCCGGAGATGCTGCCGCCGGAGGTGGGTTCCGCCGCTCCCGCGGCGCTGAAGCTCGACCGCTCCAGCGAAATCATGACCCTGCCGCTGCGCGACGCGCGGGAATTATTCGAGAAGCAGTATCTGGAAGCCCAGTTGCTGCGCTTTGGCGGCAATATCAGCCGCACCGCCAATTTCGTTGGCATGGAACGCAGCGCGCTGCACCGCAAGCTGAAGTTCCTGGGCGTGCAGGCGGAGGATCGTAGCGCAGCGGTCTGAGGCCCCATTGCCTCGGCGCCGCCCGCGCGCGAAGGTGCAGTACCGAACACCAGGATAGAAGACACGCGTATGTCCCGCATTGCCTATGTCAACGGCCGCTACGTCCCTCAGCGGGAGGCCAGCGTGAATGTCGAGGACCGCGGCTATCAGTTCGGCGACGGCATTTACGAAGTGGTGCATCTTTATGATGGCCGCTTCATCGACGAAGACCGTCATCTGGACCGGCTGGAGCGCTCGCTGAAGGCCATCCGCCTGCCGATGCCGCTGACGCGCGCCGCATTGTCCCATGTGCTGAAGGAAGTGGCGCGGCGGAACCGCGTGACCGAGGGCCTGCTCTACATGCAGGTGACGCGCGGCGTGGCGCATCGTGACCACCCGTTCCCGGCCCAGCCTGTGCCGCCGGCGCTGGTGGTGACGGTGAAGCGCATCAAGCCTTACCCCACCAGCATCGCCAACTGGGGCGGCAATGCCATCACGCTGCCGGACCTGCGCTGGAAGCACCGCGACATCAAGAGCATCAACCTGCTGCCGAACATCCTGGCCCGCCAGGCCGCGAAGGAGCAGGGGGCCGTCGAGGCTATCCTCTACGAGGAAGACACCCAGGTCGTGACCGAGGGGGCCGCGACCAGCTTCTGGATCGTGGACGAGCAGGGCGCCATCCGGACCCGCGGATTGTCCCATGCCATCCTGCCGGGCTGCACCCGCGGCGCTCTGATGGCCGAGCTGCAGCAGGAAGGCATCGCCTTCGACGAGCGCGCCTTCACCCTGGATGAGCTGAAGCGGGCGAGGGAGGCTTTCATCACCTCCGCCACCTCCTTCGTGAAGCCGATGCTGAAGATCGACGGCGCTCCGGTGGGCGACGGCACGCCGGGGCCGGTGACCACCAAGCTCTTCGAGATCTTCGCCCGGCATGTGAAGGGCGGGGCCAAGAACGCGGCATGAGCCTGCCGCCGCCCCGCGCGCTGCTCTGGGACTGGGACAATACGCTGGTCGATGCCTGGGCCGGCGTCCAGGCCGGGATGAACGCGGCCCTGCGGGCCTTCGGCATGCCGGAATGGACGGTGGAGGAAGTCCGGGCCCGCGCCCGCCTTTCGCTGCGGGAATCCTTTCCGGCACTGTTCGGCGCGGAGTGGGAGAAGGCGCGCGACCTCTTCTACACCGAGGTCCGCGCACGCCACCTTGAGTTCATCACGCCCCTGGCCGGGGTCGCCGAGGCCATGGCGGCTGGCGCGTCCTGGCCCCAGGGCGTGGTGTCCAACAAGCAGGGGCCGATCCTGCGGCGGGAAGCGGAACACCTGGGTTGGTCGCCGCGCTTCGGCGTGCTGCTCGGCGCCGGGGATGCCGTGGCGGACAAGCCTTCGCCGGCGCCGGTGCTGCTGGCGCTGGAAAAGCTGGGGGTCGCGCCGGGGCCGGAGGTCTGGTTCATCGGCGATACGGGGGTGGATATGCAGGCGGCGCGGGCGGCGGGGTGTTCCGCGGTTCTGCTTGGCGATGCGGCCCATGATGGAGGGGTGGACCTTCTGGCGCCGGACGCCCACTTCCGTGATGGTCACGAACTGGCCAAATGCCTCCTTGGGCTTGCCAAGGCACCCCAGTTCGCATGATCTTGCGCCCGAACCGGTACACACCCTGTGCACCGGGGCGATGCCGCGCATCTTGCCTCGGGTCACCCCCGCCCGGCCGGGACATGTAAGCGGCCCGCCAAGAAAAAGAAGGACCGAGCCAATGGCCGCCGAGAAGTCCCAGAACGTGCAGGACGTGTTCCTGAACCACGTTCGCAAAAGCAAAACTCCCGTGACCATCTTCCTGGTCAATGGCGTCAAGCTCCAGGGCATTATCACCTGGTTCGACAACTTTTCCGTCCTGCTGCGTCGGGACGGGCACACCCAGCTGGTCTACAAGCACGCCATCAGCACCGTCATGCCGGGCGCGCCGATCATGCTGTTCGATGCCGCCGCCGCCGGCGCTGGCGCCAGCCCTGCCCAGGGCGGCACCGCGACCGTGACGCGCGAAGGCACCATGACATTGCAACGCGAGGTCAACCCTGTCGGCTCCTCCGACTGAGAATGCCACGGGCGGCAAGCCGATGCTTGCCGCCGTGCTCCTGCCACATGAACGCCCCGCGCGCCTTCCTGGCGCGGAGGCCGGTGTTCTTGCATTTCCGGACCAGCGCAGCGTCAGCCGCGCCGCTGAAGCACGGCTCGCGGAAGCCGTGGGGCTCGCCGCGTCCATCGGCCTGACCATCGTGCACAGCGCGGCCTTCCCGCTGCGCACGCGCCGCCCTTCGACCCTGCTGGGAGAAGGGCAGGTCGAAGCGGCCAAGCTCGCGATCGAGGAAAACAAGGTCGGCGTCGTTGTGGTCGACGCCGCGCTGACCCCGGTGCAGCAGCGTAACCTTGAGCGTGCCTGGGGCTGCAAGGTCATCGACCGCACCGGCCTGATCCTGGAAATCTTCGGTGAGCGCGCCCGCACGCGGGAAGGCTCGCTGCAGGTTGAGCTGGCGCATCTGGAATACCAGCGCACGCGCCTGGTACGGTCCTGGACCCACCTGGAGCGTCAGCGCGGCGGCTTCGGCTTCCTGGGTGGCCCCGGTGAATCGCAGATCGAGATCGACCGCCGGCTGATCGGCGAGCGGATCGTGAAGCTGAAGAAGGAGCTGGAGCAGGTCCGCCGGACCCGCGGCCTTCACCGGGCCGCGCGTACCCGCGTGCCTTTCCCGGTGGTGGCGCTGGTGGGCTATACCAATGCCGGAAAGTCGACGCTGTTCAATGCCCTGACCGGCGCCGGCGTTTACGCGCAGGACCAGCTCTTCGCGACTCTGGACCCGACCATGCGTGCCATCCGGCTGCCCAGCGGGCGGACGGTGATCCTCTCCGACACCGTCGGTTTCATCAGCGACCTGCCGACGCAGCTGATCGAGGCCTTCCGCGCCACGCTGGAGGAAGTCGCGGCCGCCGATATCATCCTGCATGTGCGGGACGTGGCGCACCCGGACACCTCTTCCCAGCGCAGCGACGTGCTGGGGGTGCTGCATGAGATGGCCTCCGGCGAGAACCCGACGCTGGACGAGCATTGGATGGGCCGCACCATCGAGGTGCTGAACAAGGCCGACCTGCTTGGCGGCATCGCCGATGTTCCTGGCACCGATGCCTCCGCCATTGCGGTCTCGGCGCTGACGGGGGAGGGGTTGGATATCCTCCGCGCGGCGCTGGATGCACGGCTGGCCGCCAACATGGTGACGCTGGACTACGCGTTGCCGCCGTCCGATGGCGCGCGGATCGCCTGGCTCTACCAGCATGGCGAGGTTCTGGCGCGGGAGGATGCCGACGACTGCATCCGCCTGACAGTTCGCCTGAGTCCCGCCGACCGTGCCCGCTTCGAGCAAGCCTGAAGGATTCCGATGCGCTTCGACCACCGGATGGCGACGGATGTCGCCACCCTCCTGCGCGATGCCACGCGCGCAGAGATCCTGCCACGCTTCCGCCGCCTGACCGCCGGCGCCATCCGCACCAAGTCGAGCCCCATCGACCTGGTGACGGATGCCGACGAGGCAGCGGAACGGCAGATCACCCGCGAGCTTCTGGCCCGCTTCCCCGGCTGCGTCGTTGTGGGCGAGGAAGCCCAGGCCGCCGACCCTTCGCTGCTGGAGAAGCTGGCTGACGCCGAGCTGGCCTTCGTGGTGGACCCGGTGGATGGTACCGCCAACTTCGCCGCCGGTGTGCCGCTCTTCGGCTGCATGGCGGCGGCCGTGGTGAAGGGTGAGGTGGTGGCGGCCTGGATTCACGACCCGCTGGGCGACGACACCGCCGTGGCACTGCGGGGCGAGGGCGCTTGGATCGAGCATCCGCAATACGGCCGGACCGATCTGCGTGTCGCTGCCCCGCTGCCGCTGGAGCAGATGACAGGCGCGGTTTCCTGGACCTGGATGACGGAACCGCTGCGCAGCCGGATCACGGCTCGGTTGTCGCGCCTTTCATCGGGGGTGCAGTTCCGCTGCGCGGCGCACGAATACCGGCTGGTCGCATCCGGCGGCGCGCATTTCACCATCTATAACAAGCTGATGCCCTGGGACCATCTGCCCGGGTGGCTGCTACACCGGGAAGCAGGTGGCTACAGCGCCCGCTTCGACGGCAGCGAGTATCTGCCAACTCATACGGGCGGTGGCCTGCTGGCGGCGCCGGATCGCGCCAGCTGGGAAAGCATCAAGGCCGCCCTGCTGGACGACTGAAAGAAAAGGCGCGGTTAGCTTTCGCGCCTTTTCACATCCTGCCAAGCCGCTTCCATGGCTTCCAGACCAGCGTCGGCCGGAGACTGGCCACGTTCGGCCAGCAATGCCTCCACGGCGTTGAACCGCCGCTCGAACTTGGCATTGGCGGCATGCAGGCAGGTTTCCGGGTCAAGGTCCAGCTTGCGGGCCAGATTGACCATGACGAAGAGCATGTCGCCCAACTCATCCTGTAGCCGGGCCTTGGAGGCTGCGGGGATTTCAGCCCGCAGCTCGGCGGTTTCCTCGTCCAGCTTGGCCAGGACCGCCTCGGCGTCCGGCCAGTCGAAGCCGACACCGGCGGCGCGGCGGGCGATCTTGTTGGCACGGGTCAAGGCGGGCAGGGCGGGTGGAATGCCGGCCAGGGTACCGGTTTCACGCCGTGCCTGCCGCTCGGCTTGCTTCTGGATTTCCCAGGCAGCGGTCTGCGCTGCCGCATCGCGCGCGGCGGCTTCGCCGAAGACATGCGGATGCCGGCGGATCATCTTGTCCGAGATCGCCTCGGCCACGGCGGCGAAGTCAAAGGCGCCTTCCTCCTGCGCCATCTGAGCGTGATAGACCACCTGGAACAGCAGGTCGCCCAGCTCATCTTTCAGGGCCGGCATATCCCGCCGGGTGATGGCATCCGCGACTTCGTAGGCTTCCTCGATGGTGTAGGGTGCGATGGAGGCGAAATCCTGCACCCGGTCCCAGGGGCAGCCATCCGGCGCCCGCAGCCGCGCCATGATGCCAAGAAGGCGCAGAAGGGCGTCAGCGGGGAAAGCGGTCATGGCAGGTCCAATTGTCAGATAATATATATTATGTAAAATCTATGGAGCTGTCGTGAGCACGAGCCCGTCATGCGCCGCCTCTACGCTCGGCGGCAGATTGCGCTGCATCCAGGCCCAGTCCAGATCCGTGCCCATATGGGTCAGCACCGTGCGCCGTGGCTTCAGCCGCTCAACCCATTGCAGCACCAGTTCCAGATGCGCGTGCACCGGATGCGGCTTGCGCTGGAAGCAGCCGACGATCCAGGTATCCAACCCCTCCAGGGCCGCGAAGCTTTCCTCCGGCATGGCCACGACGTCCGTGGAATACGCGAAGTCGCCGATCCGCAGCCCTAGCGTCTCCATGACCTTGTGGTCCTGCCGGAACAGCCGGACCGGAAAGCCAGCGATCTCCCAGACCTGCCCCGGTGCTACCGTCAAGGGCGTCAGCGCCGGCCGAAAAAAGGCGGGCGGCGTCGGGTCGCGGAAGACGTATTCAAACCGGGTCTGCAACTCTGCCAAGGTGGCTGCGGTCCCATAGGCTGGAATTGCGGCGCCCAGGATACGGTTCAGTGGCCGGAATTCATCCAGGCCCATGATGTGGTCGGCATGGCCATGCGTGACCAGAAGCGCATCAACCCGGCGAACGCAGTTTGCCAGCAACTGCGCCCTCAGGTCCGGCCCGGCATCCACCAGCAACCGCCGCCCGTCCTCGGCTTCGATGAGCAATGACGAGCGGGAGCGCCTGTTGCGCTGTTCAGCCGGGTCGCACAGGCCCCAGTCGCCTCCGCCGTCTGCGCCCCCCAGCATGGGCACACCGGCGGAGCCGCCACAGCCAAGGATCGTCAGCTTCAAAAACAAGGCTTCATGCAGCCTTCTTGAACAAAGTGCGGAAGTTCCGGGTGGTCAGTTCCGCCAGCGCCTCAGGCGTCATCTCACGCACTTCGGACAATACCCGCGCCGTATGCGCCACATAGGACGGCTCGTTCGGCTTCCCGCGGAACGGCACCGGGGCAAGGTATGGGGAGTCCGTTTCCACCAACAGCCGGTCTGCCGGAACGTCGCGCGCGATGTCGCGCAGCTCGGTGGACTTCGGAAATGTCAGGATGCCGGAGAACGACACGTATCCGCCCATTTCAACCGCAATTTCAGCGAGTTGGCGGCCAGAGCTGAAGCAATGAAGCAGGAATGGAAAATCGCCGCCCGAGGCCCGTTCCTCGCGCAGGATGGCGGCGATGTCTTCATCCGCATCCCGGGCATGGATCACCAGCGGCAGCTGGGTCTGCTGGCAGGCGCGGATATGGCGGCGGAAGCCTTCCTGCTGCACCTCCCGCGGAGCCTTGTCGTAGAAGTAGTCCAGCCCGCTTTCGCCAATGCCGATGATGCGCGGATGGTCGGCGGCCGCGACGATCTCGGCCACTTCCGGCAGAGGCCCCTCACCCACATTCTGCGGATGCACGCCCACGGTGCCCCAGACCTGCGGAAAACGCTCTGCCAGCGCCTTCACCACCGGCGCCTGCGCCATCCGCACGCCGATGGACACCATCTCTCCCACGCCGGCTTCCGCCGCGCGGAACAGGATGTCGCCGATCTCGGCATCGGTGAAGTAATCCAGATGGCAGTGACTATCGACCAGCATCAGGCGGGCTCGTCCTGGATCTTCTGGAACAGCGGGCTTGGCGGCGGCAATGCCGTCCCATCGGGCAGCGGGGTCGCCAGCGCGGCGAGATCGCGTGCCTCGGCCGGCACGCCAAGCTGGTCCAGCATACGAGTCATGGTGTCCGGCATGAAGGGTTGCAGCACCGTGGCCAGCGCGCGCAGCGCCGTATGCAGGTGGCGCAGCACGGAGGCCATGCGCTCTAGGTCCGTCTTCTTCAACGACCAGGGCTTCTGCGCGTCGATCCAAGAATTGCCGAGGCGGGAGACAGATTGGATACGCTCAAGGGCCTCATGGAAGGCCTGACGGCTCAGGGCCTCCTCCACGCGCTCCGGCAGCGCGGAGACAGCATCGAGCAGCTCGGCATCGGCGGGGTCGGACGCTCCGGCGGCCGGCAGATGGCCATCGCAATTGCGCTGGATCAGCGAGAGCGTCCGCTGCGCCAGATTGCCAAGGTCGTTCGCCAACTCGCTGTTCAGGCGCTGGATCAGCGACTTGCGGCTGAAGTCGCCGTCATTGCCGAAGGGCACTTCGCGCAGCAGGAAGAAGCGCACCGGGTCCAGCCCGTATTGCTCCACCAGCGCCACAGGGTCGATCACGTTCCCCACCGACTTGGAGATCTTCTGGCCTTCGTTGGTCCACCAGCCATGGGCGAAGACGCGGCGCGGCACCGGCAGCCCGGCCGCCATCAGGAAGGCCGGCCAGTAGATGGCATGGAAGCGGACGATATCCTTGCCGACGAAATGTACGTCGGCCGGCCAGAACCGCCAGAGATCAGCATTTTCATCGGGATAGCCGAGAGCGGTGATGTAGTTTGTCAGCGCGTCGAGCCACACATACATCACATGCGCCTCGTCCCCCGGCACCTTCACACCCCACTTGAAGGAGGTGCGGGAGATGGAGAGGTCCGTCAGGCCGCTCTTGACGAAGCTGATCACCTCGTTCCGGCGGGTCTGGGGCATGATGAAGTCGGGATGCTCGTCATAGAAGGCGAGCAGCCGATCCTGCCAGGCGGCCAGGCGGAAGAAGTAGGAAGGCTCCCTCACCCACTCCACCGGCGCGCCGGTGGGGGCGAATTTCTGGCCATCCTTTTCCGTGATCTCGTCCGGGCCATAGAAGGCCTCGTCCCGCACGGCGTACCAGCCTTCGTAATGGCCGAGATAAATCTCGCCCCGCTCCTCCAGCCGCTTCCACAGCGCGGTGCAGGCACGCTTGTGCCGCTCCTCCGTGGTGCGGATGAAGTCGTCGTTGGAATAGTTCATCCGCGCCGCGAGGTCGCGGAAGGCCTGGCTGACTTGGTCCGTGAAGGCCTGCGGGTCCATGCCGCGCGCCTCGGCAGCCTTCTCCACCTTCTGCCCATGCTCGTCGGTGCCGGTCAGGAAATGGACCTGGTAGCCGGACATGCGCTTCCAGCGCGCCAGCACATCCGCCGCCAGGGAAGTATAGGCGTGGCCGATATGCGGCTTGTCGTTCACGTAATAGATGGGCGTCGTGAGATAGTAGCGCCGCTCGCTCGTCATGGTTCTTCAGGTCCTCAGCGCGAGGCCAGTCGGGACAGACCGTTCAGCACCGCCTGCTTGCGGTCCAGATTCAGGGTTTCGGTCTCGTCGGCCAGCCGGCCCAGGGTGTCCCACAGAGAGGCCCAGTCGGCAAGCGGTCGGGCCGCCAGATAAGGCGCGGCCGTGCCGCCGCGTGCCGCTTCCCGGACGGCGGTGGCCAGGGTAGAGCGCAGCAGGTCGAAGAACATCACCAGGGCGCTGCCGTCGCGCTTGGCCGCCAGGCGGTCGCTGAGCTGGTGCAGAGCACGCGGGTCCGGGTGGGGAAGGCTGCGCAGGAAGCCGTCCACCTCCGCCTGCAGGGCCAGCCCCTCACCTTCCGCCAGTTCCAGGGCCCGGCCAGGCGCACCATCGGAGATCCGTGCCAGGGAAGCCCGCTGCCCGGCATCCAGGTCCGGCAGCCAGTTGTTGAGCACCTGCTCCATCTGCGGCGCGGCCAGGGGAAACAGGTCCACGCGCCGGCAGCGGCTGCGGATGGTGGGCAGCAAACGGTCCGGCGCCGCCGTGGTCAGCAGCAGCAGCGCGCGGGGGGGCGGTTCTTCCAGCGTCTTCAGCAGCGCGTTCTGGGCCTCGGCGTTCATCGCCTCAGCCTGTTCGACCAGCACGATCCGCCAGCCGCCCTCGGCGGCCGTGAGGGAGAGAAAGCGCGGCACCTGCCGTACCTCGTCCACGCGGATCATCATCTTCACGCCGCGCTCGCCGGCATTGGGCGCCAGGCTGCGCAGGTCGGCATGGCCGGCAGCGGCGACGCGGCGGAAGGTGGGGTCGCTGGGCGGCAGGAACAGCGGCGGGCTGCCGGGCGGCCGCCCCGCCAGCAGCCAGCGGGCGAAGCGGAAGGCCAGGGTGGCCTTGCCGACGCCGCGCGGGCCGGTCAGCAGCCAAGCATGGTGCAACCTGTCCGAGGCAGCGGCATCGGCCAGTGCCTGCGCCGCATGGTCATGGCCAAAGAGGTCTGGGTTGGCGCGGGGTTCCGGCGGCGGGCTCATAGCGCCAGCCCAAGCCGGCTGTGCAGTGCCACGCTGGCGGCGGCGAAGACCGCCTCCGGCGGCTGGGCCGCATCCAGCAGGGTGCAGCGGTGCGGTTCCGCCACGGCGATGGCGCGGAAGCCCTCATGCACGCGGGCATGGAAAGCCGCGCCCAGCCGCTCGAAGCGGTCCGGCAGCCCGCGCGTCAGCGCCCGCGCCATGCCGGCCTCGGGCGGCAGGTCCAGCACCAGCGTGGCATCGGGCGCGAAGCCGTCCAGCGCCACATCCGCCAGCTTGCGCCAGACGGCGGCGTCCAGGCCATGGCCGTAGCATTGATACGCCAGCGTGGAATCGGCGAAACGGTCGCAGACCACCCAGATGCCTGCCTCCAGCGCCGGCCGGATGGTCTTGGCCAAATGCTCCCGGCGCGCGGCGAACATGAGCATGGCCTCCGCCACCGGGTCCCAGTTCACCGTACCGTGCAGCATCAGCGCGCGCAGCGCCTCGGCCCCCGGGGCACCGCCCGGCTCGCGCGTGCGCAGCACGGGCCTGCCGGCGGCGGCCAGGGCTTCGGTCAGCCGCCGCGCCAGAGTGGTCTTGCCAGCGCCCTCCCCGCCTTCCAGCGTGATGAAGCGCGCCTTGTCCGTGGTCACGTCAGCCTGAGACCCAGCGCCCGATCACCGCCGGAATGCGCGACAGCACGCCCAGCTTGGCGACATCGGCGCCAGCATAAAGCGGCAGCGTCATCGGCGGCACGCCCTGGCCCGAGACTTCCAACTGGCCGATCTCCTGGCCCTTGGCGATGGGCGCCGGCACCGGGCCGTCGTAGCGCAGCTTCACCGCCAGGTTGCGGCGCCACTGGCGCGGCAGGGTCATCACCATGTCGCGGCCGCCCACCAGCGGCACGCTCGGGCGGTCGCCAAGATAGACCGGCGCCTGCTCCACGGTGTCCGAGGCACGGAAAAGCACCACGTTCTCGAACTCGCGGAAGCCCCATTCCAGCATGCGCTCGGATTCCTCGGCACGCATGCGCATGGAGGTCATGCCGTTCAGCACCGCGATCAGCCGGCGCTCACCGCGCTTGGCGCTGCCCACGAGGCCATAGCCGCCGTCCTCGGTATGGCCGGTCTTCAGGCCGTCGGCGCCGGCGACGCGGCCCAGCAGTGGGTCGCGGTTCTCCTGCGTGATGCCATGCCACTGGAAGGAGCGGACGTTGAAGATGCCGTAATATTCAGGGAAGTCGTTGATGATGTGCTTACTCAGGGATGCGAGGTCCCGGCAGGTCATCAGGTGCTCCGGGTCCGGCCAGCCGGTCGCGTTGCGGAAGGTGCTGTCCTTCAGGCCCAGGCGCTTGCCGTATTCGTTCAGCAGCTCCGCGAACTGCGTCTCGCTGCCGCTGATGCCTTCGGCCAGCACGACGCAGGCATCGTTGCCGGACTGCACGATCACGCCATGCAGCAGGTCGTTGACGCTGATCTGGCTGCCCAGCTCCACGAACATCTTGGAGCCGCCCATCCGCCAGGCTTTCTCGCTGACGGTCAGGGTCTGGTCCATGCGCAGCCGGCCCTGCTTCAGCAGGTCGAAAACCACATAGACGGTCATCAGCTTGGACATGGACGAGGGATGCATCCGCTCGTCCGCGTTCTTCTCGGCCAGCACGGCGCCGGTATCGGCGTCGATCAGCAGTGCCTGCTTGGCCTGCGTATGCACCGGCCCCAGCGGCGTGCTGGCGGGCGTGCCCGGCGGCGGCGCATTGGCGCCGGCGCGGGCGGGCGCCCGGCGCTGCGCCATGGCCGGTTGGCCCAGCGCGCCGGCAGCCAGCAACGCGGCGGTACCGCCCAATAACTCGCGGCGATGCGGCATGGCTCCAAACTCCCCCTGAACTCAGTCCACCAGAATGCGTGCGTCCGATACGCCGGAGCGCCGCACCACCTCAAGCCCTGCATCGGCCTGTGCCACCGATCCATAGGGACCAAGACGCACACGATACTCCGCCGACCGCCCGCTGCCGATGGCCTCCACCCGCGCGCCGCCGATCCGCGCCGCCTGCCGCTGCGCGGCGGAACGGGTGGTGAAGGTGCTGGCCTGGACATAAAGCTGACCCGGCCGCGCATAGCCCCGGCTGACGGCTTCCGGCATCTGGTCAGGCACGGCTTGCGCCGCCGGCTCCACAGAAACCGCGGCCACCTGCACCGGGCTGCGGCCCTGGCGCACCCGCTCCGCCGCCTGGGTGCCGGGCGGCGGCGCCAGGCTCTCGGCCTGCACAGCCTCCCGTGGCGCGGTTTCGATGGCGATGCGCGGCGCCTCGGGCTGCGGCAGGCCTGCGCTGAGCGCGCGGGAAAGGTCAGGGTCTACCGCAATGGCCACCTGCGTGCCGCTGGCCGAGACACCCAGCAGTTCCGCCGCGCGGCGGGAGAGCGCCACCACCCGCCCGGGCTGGGCTGGCCCACGGTCATTGACGCGGACGCGCAGCGACAGGCCGTTCTCCAGATTGGTCACCACCAGAATGGCCGGCAATTGCAGCGTCCGATGCGCGGCGGTCAGCAGCGCCGGGTCGTAGATCTCGCCATCGGCCGTCGCGCGCCCGGGGCGCGGGTCGGGAATGACACTGGCCAGCCCGGTCTCGCGCAGCGCGAAATCCTCGCGCGGATAGGACCAGACGCCTCCCATCTCATAGGGCTGCCCAACGGTGTAGCGGGGCTGCGGCTTTGGGGCCGGGGGTGGCGGCGTGCAGGCCACCAGCAGGGGCAGCAGCAAGGCCACCGGGCGGAACAGGGCCTTCATGCCACGCGGTCCGACAGTAGGCCGATCAAGAGGGCATAATAGTCAGAGGGATTGTAGCGTCGGATGACATTGAAATTCCCATACACCGCGAAGGCCTGGCCTCCTGCCCCGCCGGGTAACAGGATGGCGGTATCCATGTCCAGCAATGGCAGGGCTGCGCCGTCAGCGGCCATCACGCCCATGCCAGCCCAGTCCCGCAACGGCCGCCGGTTGTCGCGGCCGGCCATGGCGGGGTCGAAGCCGGCGGGCAGCACCACCTCCCTGCCCCAGCTTGCGTCATCCTGCCAGCCGTTTGCGGCCAGATAATTGGCGATCGAGGCCAGCGCATCGGCTCGGGTGTCCCAGATGTCGCGGCGGCCGTCGCCATCGAAGTCCACCGCCAGCCGCTCAAAGCTCGTCGGCATGAACTGCGGATGACCCATGGCGCCGGCATGGCTGCCGCGCATCCGCTCTGGCGCGACGTCTCCCTGTTCCAGGATACGCAGCGCCGCCAGCAGCTCCTTGCGGAAGAAGGCGGCGCGGCGGCCTTCCCAGGCCAGGGTCGCCAAGGCCTCGATCACATTGAAATTGCCGGTGAAGCCGCCGTAGTTCGTTTCCAGCCCCCAGATGGCCACGATCACGCGCGGGTCCACCCGGTATCGAGCCGCTATCGAATCCAGCAGCGCGCGATGCTCGGCAAAGGCTTGGCGGCCACGGTCCACCCGCTGCTGCGAAAGGCGGCCGTCGCGATACTGGTCCCAGGTCAAGGTGAACTCGGGCTGCCTGCGGTCCAGCTGCAGCACCTTGTCATTGGGGCGGACCGGGTCCAGCGCGCGCCGCAGGGTGGCCGGGGAGACGCCGCCCTGCTGCGCCTCCGCCGCCACGCCGGCCAGGAAATCCTCGAAGGAAGGCGATGCCGCATGTGCCGCCCCACCGCTGGCCAGCAGGGTGGCGGCACCGAATCGGGTGGTCAGGCTACGGCGCTTCAGCATGGCGGCAGGAATGCCACGCGATCCGCCGGCCGGACAACCTCGGCCTTCCACACAAGGCCTCGCGGCCTCAGAAGCGGAAGGACACGCTGAGGGAGCCGAATTTCTGCCGCCCCTGCTGGCCGTAGAATTCCTCCGAACGCCAGACCTGGGTCAGCGCGACGCGCACGCCATGCCAGACGACGGCCGCGCCGACCTGGAAATCAGCCACCAGGGGACGCTTGTCCACGCTGCGGCTGTCCCGCCAGGTATTGCCGTCCAGGAAGATGTCGCGGGCAATGGCGCGCCCTTCCACCCCAGCGAAGAGATACCACTCGAAGCCACGGCGCGGCTGCACCCAGTTGGAGCCGGAGAGCGCCGGCCGGATGCGTGGCGGGCCGAAGTCGGAATCCAGCCCCTGGCCGATCCGGAAGGTGCCACCGACCCCGGCATAGGTCTGCACGTTGCCAAGGCTCAGCGTGGCGGAGGGAATGACCTCGGCATCGATGCCGCCGAAGCTGCCGAGCGGAACGCGGCGCTTCTGCTCATAAAGCAGCGTGGCGGCCGGCTCGTCCTTCAGCTGGTAGTCCCAACCCTCGGTGTTCTTGATGTTGAAGATATCGTGGTAGTTGTTCTGGACGAACTCGCCAAGCGCCGAAGGGCCGACCACGCCAAGCTGCAGTTCCACCACGCGGGAAGTCAGCTCCGTGGTGCGGCTGAGGCTGACGGCACCGTAGAGATAGCCCGCGTAGGGGCGGTCGCTGGGATCGGGATTGCGCCGGTAGGTATCCTCCGGCGTGTAGATGCTCTGCCCGAAGGAGGCACCCCAGCGGAGGGTCCCCGGGCCCAGCACCCATTCCAGCCGGTCGTTGACCCAGGCCAGCGGCGACGGCAGATCCGCCGAAGGCGAGCGCCAGGAGAACTGGAAGCCATTGGTGTAGTAGCGGTCGGTCCCGCCGCCGAAGAGGTCGTTCTCAACCGAGAAGGTGAAGGTGCCATAAGGATCGGGCGGCGGCGCCTGATCCGGGGCGATCGAGGGCGCGGCCGCGACGTTGTCGGCGGGCACCCTCGCGCCCTGGGCCATGGCGCCCAGGGGAACGCTCACGACGAGAATGGCCGACAATAGGGTCGTGACTTTAGCGTGCATGCACTTTCCTTCTGGCCGCAGTGGCGTTACGCACAAGTTGCCGCTTTGGTTCCGGCAAAATGGATGGGTGGCCGAGTGGTTTAAGGCAGCGGTCTTGAAAACCGCCGTAGGGGTAACTCTACCGTGGGTTCTTATCTGAACCGTTCACCCGGTGCACATAGGCCGCACTGTCAAAACGGACTAAAATCTCTGCAGAATGGGGGATTGGCGGTAAATTAGTCCGCCTCGCCTGTGTGGAACATGTGCACCTTCGAAAGGCATCCTACGGGGTCTTATAGAAGGGCGGCGGCGATGAAAAACTTCACGAAGCGGGCCTACGAAATCGGCGGAACCGCCGTGTTCCAACTGATCGATGACCACGGCAGTCTGGTGACCACATTTGATCATTTCGCTCGTCAGATGGTTAGGCGAGGACGGGCGGTCGCGACGGTCAAGCGGTACCTTGAGGTCGTTGCAAACTTCCTGGACTACCTCGCCGAGGCGGGGGCGTTCGGCCAGGCCGTGCCGTCGGAGCGCTTGGTCGCCGTAGTCGAGGACTACTTCCGAGTCCGGCAGCGGGCCTCGGAGATCCGCGCTGCTAAGCCGGGTTCCCAGGACCCCATGGTGAGGGAATATCGGGCGATCGCGGAGGCGCTCGACCTGCATTCGGTGGACGTCAACCCGAACATGGTGGCGGCCGTCAACCTGTTCATCGCCCTCTCCGAGCTGCACGCCCAGACCGAGGCCGAACGAGCGCAGGCGCTGGGGCCAAGGACAGTGCTGGACGCGAGCGGCCCACTGCTGAAGGTGCTCACGACCACACGGGGGAAGGCAAGCCGGGAGCGGCGGGGGCGAAAGAGTGGCTCAAAGCTTGCAAACGTTATCCGTCCCGGCGCCCTCCCGACGGACAGGTCGCAGACAGTCGCCTTCTCCGTGAAGAAGGGAGTGGATGCCGACCAGCGGCTCGACTTCCCGCTTGCCTACCTCGCTCCCCTTTTCGATGCGGCCACGAGCCACCGCGACCGGGCACTCTGGACGCTGCTGGCCGGGGGGGGGCTCCGCACCTCAGAGGCAATGGCGCTGGTATGGGAGGGCGTCGACGTCGCGAAGCGCACCGTCCACGTGTTTGACCCCAACGGCCGCAGGACGCCGAAGCCGGAGCAGAAGCAGGCCTTCCGGCGCTGGAAAGGGCGCCTCTTCAGCGAGACCTATATCTTTGAGCCTCTCAAGACCGCCTTCTTCGACAGCCTAGCGCTCTATCTCAGAGACGAATATGTGCCCGGTGTGGATCACGACCACGTGTTCCAGGACATCCGCCAGTGTGCCGCCAGAGGGAGACCGATGGCTGACTTCTCGGACACAGCGCGGGATGCCGCATTTAAGCGTGCGGTCAGGAGGGCAGAGGTACCACCGCCGGAGCATGGAGCCTGGGGGCTGCATTCCCTGCGACACACCTATGGTGTGTACTTGACCAACTACCTGCCGATCGACGGAGGCTATGGGCTGGACCTGCGCGAGGTGCAGCGCTTGATGGGGCATTCGGATCCCGCAACTACGGAGATCTATGCCCGGAGAGACGGCCTCGTGCTCGAGGCGAAGCTGGCCTTCGCGGACACCCACGTTTTCGGTGGGGGAACCGACGTGTCGTCACTGCCCTCCTTTGTCGTCAGGAGACTACGAGCCGAGGCGAACCGCCTCGAGGCGGCGGCGGGCGTCCAATGACCGACGTCGAAAGTGGGCAAACTGGGGGCAGGTCCGACTCTGGCCCGGTGAATGACAAGGGAAATGCCGGAGAAGGCGTCTACCTCAACCGGACAGCCTCACCGGTATTCCTGAAGGCCGGAACCGGGGCGGCTGTTCGAAAATCTCTCAGGGCGCTTGAGGCCGACTACGTGTCGGGGGGAGTCGACCAGGGTCACTCCTCCAGAACGCTGCGCGAAAAGGCCAAGGCCATGGACATCATGCGCCTTGACAACCTACACCCAACCACGGACCTGACTGACTACGCGAGGCTGCTCTGCGAGATCGCGATTCTTCCCGCGAGCGCTACCTCGGGCGATCTGATGGGGAGGCTCTACGCGACCACTAGCTTTGGAGGGCGGGTTCCGGCGTCGGGTTGGAACCACATCCGACGGAACGCGCGTTGGATGCTTCTCCACCTCTGGGCCGAGAAGGAGGTTCTCCTCCCGATCACCTTTTCCTTCAAAGGATCGCTGACGAGGGAGGAACAGGCGAAGATCGCACCCTCTCTCCTTAGGTTCTGCCTCGACTACCAGAACGACGGCGGGACTGAGACGGAGCACTGGCGCATCCGCAACCACACGACACGATGGCTCCTAGCCACGAGCTGGTATGCGCCCAGGGACGTCGATGTCAGGCAGGCGATCGGCATCGCCAGATTTCTAAACGACTGCAAGAACGGGAAGATAGACTTTCCCGCGCCATCGATCCTGACCAGCGTCCGCTTCCTGCTGTCCATTCTCCTGGATCAGATCCCGGACGAGGTAAGATACGACAGGGAAGCCCTTTCCGCCTATGACCGTATCATGGCCTACCGTCTGCCAGAAGCCGCCGAAGAGGCCCTCCTCGAGACGATAGTCGATGATAGGGCCGTGCTCCGGCGCAAGAAGCAAAATGCTACCCGTCGCAAGAGGTACTGGGAAGTGCGGGGCTTCACGGGGCGGGTAGGTGTCCCGGCATGCAGGGCGGCACGCACCGAGGTCCATGACGGAGATGCGAATGTGGAGCCGGAGGACGTCGAAAACCGGGAAAAAGGTTCGATGCTCCTGATCTTTGAGCGCAAGTACAAGCGCGTAGGCTGGTTCCCGGACACCTCCGAGTTGAGCTTCCTGTCCACAAGCCTCCCCGAGGAAGCGAGAGGGATGTGGAGCAGACTTTTTGACTCATTCTTAGCGTGGAGATCCAAGCGTGGGCTAGAGGATGGGACAGTACCACGAAATGCACTCCGCGTGCTGGCCGACTACCTGGCTGTCTGCCTTCCCGTCTCGATGGACTCAGCATCTGTCATCATGGCCGTACCCGCACGGCCCGGCGACTTCACGCGCTTCCCGTTCATCGACGATGCGGCCGAGGATATCCTAGGAGGTGCGACCCTTCTCAACTACGTCGCCAAGCGCTTCACCATCGGCAGTGCCTACAGCCACTTGAATCAGATCCGTCTCTTCTTCGAGTTCATCGGTCTCAGCTACCAGGATAATGCCGAAGTCACGGGCGAAAGCTTCAGAAATCCGATCTCTAAGGACTTCGACCTCCCTAAGACATCCCGTATCAGCGCCTGGACGAACAAGCGGCCGCTTGGCAAGCATGTCGTGCCCCATCTCCTGAAATGGCTGTATGCCGTAGAGGCATTCGGGATGATGACGAGGGCGAAAGGTGGCCAGGTTCCGAACGGAGGGAAGACGCCGATTAGCGACGACAGCGACGTATCGACCTACCGTCATCTCGGCGAGACCTTTCGGGTCGACGAGATCCCCAACAGGCTGCTCTTGCCCCAGCCCGGCAGGAACGAACCGTCGCTAACCCAAATCCGGATGATTATCGTCGCTCTGGAGACCGGCCTCCGCTTCCAGAGCATCCAGTGGCTGTCGCGGGAGACCTTCGACGGGGGAAATGCACCGCGGGAAAAGCGAGAGTTCTATAGCCTGCGCGTAAACACGGACAAGTCGAACGACGGCTTCACGACGGTCGTGCTGCCCAGGGTCCGGGACGTCCTCCTCCGGGAATCAGCCGACCAAGAATCCCTGATGGTCGAGGACGTGCGCGTGCCCTACGCGGGCCGTGAGAACTCGCGGTTCGCTCCTCTGCTGCCCCTGTTCAGGAACGTCTCGAACGGCCAACCCTACAGCGACAAGGCCTACAGCGAACTGTGGCTGCATGCCATGCGTGCCTTCCAGATCCACTACAACCGCCTCGGGCTGGGACTCTCCTGTCTCGTGGACGTGGGGAAGCCCCCGACCGTGAAGGTGAGACGGACAGTCGAAGGATACCACTACTGCAGGCTGCACTACATGGCGATACACACGCCGCATTCATGCCGGTCTACCTTCATCACCCGTCGTACACCCTTCATGACGCTCGACGACGTGGCGACCATCGTCGGCCAGGCCGACGGCAACGTGGCGAGCCACTACGACTACCCCGACCCGGATTCGCTTGGCGAAAGGCTCCTCCATGCCGATGCCCAGGTCCTCGGCGAGATGAAAGCGCAGGCCGCGATCTCCTCCGGACCGGCCCTCATCAAGGCCAAGGAGCAGAATTCCGCGCTTGTCAGGAGCTTCCGGAAGGATCGGGAAAAGACGATCAGGACCTTCGGGATAATGGCCCTCACTCCGGCGATGGAACCTGACGAAGCCGACCCGATCGCTCTCGATCTCCTACGCTCGTCACCGATGGCCAGCATCGTGTTCCGCGAGACGCACATCTGTCCCGTGGGGGAATACTGCCCGGCGGAGATCGTAGCGCAGATCGGAGGTAATCGTCGCTGTGGGACCTGTCCGCTGGCTTGCAAGAGCATCGACCACCTCCCGGCCATCGCAGCGAAGCGGAGAGAGCTCAAGGAACGCCTGCTGGCAAGCCAGGAAGCCTATGGGCGGATGGCCGCCCGCGGAAGCGAGGGGAGCGAGTTGGGGGAGATCTACGACGCCATCGAGGCCGACCTGCAGGAACTCCTCGGCTGGAGCCTAGCGGAGGAGATCCTGTCGGACATGCGCCGTGACATCGCGGCTTCGGGGGAGGCGATCCATGCCGCCAGTCCGGAAATCATCCGGAGGCACCTGCTCCGGGTCACCAGACCGTCGTCGGACCGGGAGTTCCTCCTACGACGGGTGGTGGAGTCGAACGCCTATCCGACACTCGAGACCGACCGCTTGCGGTTCCAGGTCATGCAGATCAAGTCGGAAATCCTGGCCGGACTGGGAGACGTGGCGAGCCTAATGCCGGAGGGCGCAGGAGATCCTGTCGCCGAGTTCGCGGGGTTCATCAAGACAGTCCTCAAGGCGAGGAACATCTCGATCGAGCAGCTTGCCGACGCCGTTCGTAACCCGGCCAGCATAGCTGAGTCGCGTCCGCTGCTTCTCCTCCCGCCATCGGAAGCCTGAGCGATGCCCGCCCGTAAAGGGACCTACAACGCCCGCGCCTTCCACAAGGAAGGCCGGGAGGCGACCCTGGCCGTCATCGATGGCGTCCTGGGAGGCATCCGACCCGGGACCGTGTTCCGCAACGTTAGTAACCTCGCCGAGTACGTGGCCGAACGGTGCGGCACGTCGGCAGGGAACCTTCGGCGGAACCCGGCCTACCGCGCCCGTCTTGAGACACACGTTGCATCCCAGAAGGGTGCTGTCGGCCTGGTAGCCGACAGCACGCAGGAGATGGCGACCCTCAAGGCCAAGCTCCTGTCAGCCCGTCTCGAGTTGTCGAACGCACGGGCGGACAAGAGGCGCCTGGAACTCTACATCCAGCAGAACGTCAAATCGGGAAATGAGGCCCGCCTTGACGGGGCCGCCGCCAAGACAAGGAACGCCGCGTCAGCACCCGACTTCTACGAGGCGTTCGTCTGCACGGCGACGGCGCTCGTTAGGGTTTTGGAGAACGCACGCGTCTTCGAAGTGGACGTCGCACGAGGGTTGATTATTAATCGAGCTGAGCGGCCAGGTAGCCTACCAGTAGTGGGCAGCAACCTTACAAAGGCTTTTATCGCCTGGTATATTCAACAGCTAAAAGACAAATGAATTGAAAATATAGAATAAATCAAATTCGGGTGGAATGGGATTCGAACCCATGGTGGACTTGCACCCACGGCGGTTTTCAAGACCGCTGCCTTAAACCACTCGGCCATCCACCCTCATGATAAGTATCTTAGCCTATAACAGGCATCTTGTTCAACCCGGTCGGCATGGCCACCGGCGAGACCGCTGGCACGATGTTTGAGCAGATGTCCGGGGATCCAAATTAGGGCAACGCGTTGCTGGTCCCGCAGGCGGCTCAGAAAATCCGCAATGCGGCGAGACTAATCCGGATCCAGTTCGCGGCCACCCTTGCCAGAGCCGCGCCGTGTGCTGTCCTCTGCACAAGAAACGATGGGTGTATAGATGCCGACTGCCCTAGATCTCCTTCTGGAGAACAAATCCCCAACGCACCGCAAAGCGCGTGAGGCCATGCTGCCCTTGGTGCGGCATGCCCTTGTTGGTAGCACCATCACCTACCTCGGTCTGAAGAAGATCGTTGAGCCGGATATCAGCAATTCCTGGGCCCTCCACTATAACCACGTCGCCGGGAGGGTCGGCGACATCTGCGAGGCGCTCGGCAAGGAGATGGGCGAGACGATCCCTCCCCTAAACGCGATTGTTGTGAACGGTCAGACCAAACTACCCAGCTACGGGGTCGACCACTACCTAGCTCGCTTCCTTGGCTTCAGCGGCCCCGAAATTGGGCGGCTCAGCCAGGAGGAGCGCGACGCCTACGCTCGCCAGGCCATCCATTCCGTCTTTGACTACAACGGGTGGCCAGAGGTGTGCAGGCGACTCCGGCTACGGGTGCCGATCGCTGGGCGCAAGCGTGTACCAGGCCCAGGCTCCCGGCTTCCGGATCCCCGGGGGTTTTCTACTGGCCGGGAGAGTGCCGCCCACAAGGACCTCAAAATTTGGGCGGCGTCCAATCCCGAGTTCTTCGCCGACTATGGCACCTTCGGGATCGGCGAGACTGAGGTTACCCTTTCGTCGGGCGACCGTCTCGATGCCTACTTCGAGGGCGGCGCGTCGCGCCTCGCTGTCGAGGTCAAGTCCGTCCGGTCGCCGCACGACGAGATCGAGCGCGGTGTATTTCAGTGCGTGAAGTACCGCTCAGTCCTCAGGGCCATGCAGAGCGTCCTTGGGCATGCTCCGAACGCGCAGGCAGTATTAGTCCTGGATGGCCCACCCCCTGCAGGGGTTTCCGGACTTGCGGCTACACTGACCGTAAACGTGTTCGATGTCAGCGACTCGTTTCGAGCGGGCGGCTGAGCCGCGCGGCCCCACCGCATATCGCGCGGCCAGTCACTCGTAACGAAGCTGCTGGGTCGAGTCTTCCCTGAAGGATTCCGTGGTCCTTGACTGCAGAGGGGAGAGAAGGCCGAGTGGCTAGGGATTGCCCCTGCATGCCCTCAGGGCCCCAGACCTCCCGCTGCCCACTTGTTGCAGAGGTTCGCTGACGGTCTATCCGACCCCGTCCAATGGCAGGATTGCCCAATGAGCTTTTCGGATCAGATTCCCTTCGTTCCCCCGAACCTGATCGAGAATCCCGAACCGAGGTGTCCCTGCCTCTTGCTCCTTGACACTTCGGGATCCATGAACGGCAGGCCGATCACCGCCCTGAATGATGGCTGTTGATTGCCACTGAGAGCCGGGATCTCCCGCACTTTCCGTGCTGCGCCTAGGGCAAACTTATCTGCAAGTGCTTGGAGCGGCTCAGAAAACCCCCAACTCAATCCGCATCAACCGCTCAACTTCCGAAAACGGCCACCATTTGGTACCCATCCGGTGATGGCCGCGGTTGACGCTTAAGCGGCGGCGGTTGCAGGCGTTTGAGCACGCTGCCAGTTCCACGGCAGAAGTTCGTCGAGCCTGGAGGCGGGGTGATCGGCGATGCGGGCGAGCACATCGGCGAGCCAAGCGCGGGGATCGACGTCGTTCAGCTTCGCGGTGGTGATCAGCGCGTAGATCATCGCGGCCCGTTCGCCGCCACGGTCACTGCCTGCGAACAGCCATGCTTTCCTGCCGAGGGCCACGCCACGGAGTGCGCGTTCGGCGGCGTTGTTCGTCAAACAAACCCGGCCGTCGCTGAGAAACTGGGTGAATGCAGGCCAGCGCTTGAGAGCATAGTCCAGCGCCTTGGCCAGGTCGTTGTGGCGCGACAGCTTTCCCCTGCTCTCCAGCATCCAGGCATGGAGATCGGCAACGAGTGGGGCCACGACGCTCTGCCGGTGCTGCAGGCGATCGGCCGCCGGGCGCCGGTTCACCGCCCGCTCGGCCTCGAACACCCGGTCGATGCGGCGCACGGCCTCGGCCGCCAGCGGCGCGCGGGCGACTTCCGCCAGCTCGAACACCTTGCGCCGGAAATGCGCCCAGCACGCCGCCTCCGTCACCGGCGCGGGCTTACGGCTGACCAGATAGAGGTCGCCGAACCCGGCATAGGCGTCGGCCTGCAGGATCCCGCTGTAGGCGGCCAGGTGTCGCTTGGGGTGCTCGGCGGTGCGGTCGCGTGAGAAGTAGAACACGGCGGCCGGTGGCGCTGGTCCGGCAAAGGGCTGGTCGTCCCGCACATAGGCCCAGAGGCGGGCGGTGACCGTCTTGCCGCGCGCGAGCAGCGGTACCGTGGTGTCGTCTCCGTGCAGGCGCTCCGCCGCCAGGACATGCGCCTCGATGAGCGCGTGGAGTGGCGAGAGAACCGCCGCCGCGGTGCCGACCCAGTCCGCCAGGGTGGAGACGCTCAGTTCCACGCCCTCGCGGGCATAGCTCTCGCTCTGGCGGTTCAGCGGCAGGTGCTGGCCGAACTTGGCCTCCAGGATCATCGCCAGCAGGTTCGGTCCGGCCCGGCCGCGGGCGATCGGATGGAACGGCGCGGGCGGCTGGGTGATCACCTCGCACTGACGGCAAGAGTACTTCTCCCGCACCGTCTGGATGACCTTCCACGAGCGCGGGATCACCTCCAGGGTTTCCGTGACGTCCTCGCCCAGCTTGGACAGCTTGCCGCCGCAGCAGGGACAGGCCGCGGGTGACGGGAGCACCACCCGCTCGCGCGGCAGGTGGGCAGGCAGAGGGCCGCGGGAGGGCCTGCGCGGCGGTGCGCCGGGCCGGGTTCCAGCCTGGTTCTCCGCCCGCGCCGCGTCCTCGGCCGCCGTGGCGACCAACTCGCCGAGTTCCAGTTCCAGCTGGTCCAGCAGCTTACGGCCGCGCTCGGAGGAGGCGCCGAACTTGTCGTGCCGCAGTTTGGCGATCACCAGCTTGAGGTGCGCGATCATCGCCTCCGCGCCAACCGCCCTGGCCTCGGCACCGGTGGCACGGGCCTCGGCCGCGAGGCGCGCCTCCCGCTCGGCTGCCAGTGCCGCGCGCAGGGCCTCAACGTCATCAGGGTCAGCCGCGGCGGGCGTCATACCAGAAGTGAATCAGGGACAGCCGCGCTTTGCCAGCACAATCGGCTTCAGCCCGCAGCCAGCGGCCTGTAGGTGCGCTGTGGGTTCCGCCAATCGATGCCTTCCAGCATGTAGGCCAGTTGCGAGCCGGAAATGGACACCACGCCATCAGCGGGTGAAGGCCAGATAAAGCGTCCTCTCTCCAGCCTCTTGGCGTAGAGCGACATCCCAAGCCCGTCGTGCCAGAGAATCTTCACCAGGTCACCGCGGCGGCCACGAAACACGTACAGATCGCCCGCGTGCGGATCGCGCCCAAGCGCCTCCTGCACCTGCAGGGCCAGGCCGTTCATGCCGCGGCGCATGTCGGTATGACCTGCCGCCAACCACACCCGCATGCCGGAGGGGACGGGGATCACCGGCGCAGCGCCGCCAGCACGCGCCGCAGGGCAGCCGCATCCACATCGGCACCGACCCGCACACAGGTGCCGTCCGGCAGCACGATCTCGATCCGTGGATCGGTCCTGGCAACTGCAGGCGCCGCGAGTTCCGGCGGCACCGGATCGCTCACCTGCACCGGCAGGAACACCGGCCCGGCCATGTCACCTACTGCCAGTCGCCCCTGCCGCAACTGTCGCCGCCAGTACCACAGCAAGCCGCGGCTGATGTCGTGCCGCCGAGCCACCTCCGACACACGTGCCCCTGGCTGCTCCGCCTCGGCCAGCACGCGCAACTTGTCCTCGTCGCGCCAGCGTCGTCGCCGCTCCACACCGGTGATGATCTCCATCCCGTCCCGTCCTTAGCGTCGCCCTTACGAGCGTCACTAAGGTCAGCGACCATCAACCCTCACAAGGCGGCCGTCACCGGATGAGTACACCATTTGCCGAGTTCCCGTCCGTAATCAGTGGTTTGCGCCGCCTTTTCCGGATCTGCGAGCACGGAAAGTGCGGGAGATCCCAGGTCTCAGTGGCAATCAACAGTCGAGGTTCGGCAACGGGCCAGCCCTGCCCCCCTTTGGTCGTCGCGAGGCTCCCATGCCCGAAGGTGTGGCCAGCGAAGACCGCTGCGACGGCGGTCGGTCGCGAGGACAGCCAGGGTCAGACGGAGCAACCCCCGTTTCAACCGCCGCCAGCGGTCCCGCCCCCCCATGGACATTCGGCCTCATCCCCCCTGAGACATCGTCGCGACCGCAGGCGTGCCCCCCCTCGGTACCGGACTCGCGGATGGTCCATGAGAGGTGACCGAGGCAGACCCGGTGGTTATTGTCCCGGTGATGAGCCGCTTCGCGAGCCTGCAGTACACGCCCTTCGAGACCCGTCGAACCCTTCGGCGAAGGCTGCGCCGGTTCCTGCCCGGACGGGAGAGCTTGGCTCCGCTACCAGGGCAGGGAATGCTGCCCGACGTTGCCATGCTGCAACTGCTCCGATCTGTGGGCATCGCGTCGAACGACCGCGAGGTGGTGGCGAGGGAGATCTACGAGAACGCGGCGGAGGACGCCCCGACCCAGCCTTCGTTCGACGACCTGCTCCGCCAGGGATGGATCCGTACCTTCCTGGGTCGGATCGTGGTGTCGAGGGACATCCGGCTGACCGTCAGGAGATCAGAGGCGACGTTGCCCGCCCTGGCCTGTCTCGTCCACAGACTCTACGACGTCGTCGTGGACGTCGAAAAGGCTCTGGCGATTGAGGGAGGGGTGGGAGGTGCCGCATCCCGGGTCGCCGCGGGAGAGGTCGAGCTACGGGAGATCGGCTGTCGCAGTCCCGCGTGGGTGGCCGCTCGGCTGTGGGAGGCGCGGCCGACCGACATGACGGTCGCGCAGGCGCTGGAATGGTGGCTGGACCGGTGGGACGTACTCGGGCGCCCCAACTTCGCCCTGCGAGACGCCTGGGAGGAGGCGGTCGCCGACGAGTTCCGATCGAACCTGTTCGCCCTACTGCAGAACGAGGGGGCGCTGTGCGACTGGGCGGACATCCGCGAACAGCTTGCCAAAGAGTACTCCCTGGCCCACGGCACGCCACCTGCCGAGGCCCTCGTCGCCTTGCCAATCCCGCCCGATACCATGGTCGGCCGCGCCGGGTGGTGCGACAATCATACCGTCGAGCAGATGTCATCCGGTCGAATGGAAGCCTTCGACCAGGGCTGGGGTGTCCTCCGTCTGCTGCTGATAGATGCCGAGGCGCGGGACCACGGACCGCCCTCCCATCCCTCGACACCGGATCTCCTCGACTTCGCGGCACGGAAGCCAGACCTCCTCGAGGTCGTCATCTTCGAGGCCAAGTACCGACCGGCGCTCGTGGCCGACCTGCTCGTGCATCCGCCGATGGCAGCGCTGGGATGCCGGATCATTGCGAACTTTGAGGCTTCGCATGGCACCTCCGACCGTGACCTCGAGGACGCGGACCACGGCGCTCTCCGGGCAAAGGCGTTCGAGGACGGGCTGGCGCTTCTGGTACACGGCCTCGCTACGGGTGCGACGCCCGCCGACGAGGCAGCGGCGCTTCTGATCCATGTCTACAGGGACAGGTATCCACGCCGCCCTTCGGACCGCGAGGCATCGCTCTCCCGCCCGACGCTCCTGGCGGTGGCCGGACTACCGAAGGAAAAGGCCCTCGAGGTTGCGCGCTGCCTGATCCACTCCCTGGATGCATCCGGACCGGACGCCCCTGCCTTCGTCGCGACGCTGGAGCTGGTGGCGACCGCCGATCTGGCAGCAGACGTGGACGGCGACACGATCCTGAGCAACTACGTAGCCGCGGTGCGTCGTCGCGACACCCGCCTCTCCGCCGACCGGCTCTCAACGGAAGCAGCTGCAGTCCTCGTTTCCCTGGGACGGAGGTCGCAGGTCTGGAAGGTTCAGGACGTCCTCCTCCCCCTGGACGTCCGCCAGGCATCGGCGGAACTGCCATCGGAGGAGACGCTCCTGGCGAAGGACGGTATCGCCCATGCGATCCGCGCCGTGATCCGGGTGCTCGCTGGCGCGATCAGGGCGGCCGGGCGCGGCGTCTCGGAAGATATCGTCCTCGCCCTGGCGGAGGCGATTCGTTCCGGCTCGAGGGACGATGTCGCGGAGGGCCGCATCGATGCCTTCGCACCGGTCTCGAGCACCCTCGGATACGGGCATCGACCCCGCCCGATCGCGACCGACGTCGCGAGAGCCTTGGCTGCCCTGGGAGAAGATCGACGGCAGCCGCTCCGCAACGCGTTCGCGGAGGTCGCGGAACCTGCCTTCCTCGCCGAGCTGCTTTCTCTCGTCCCGGCTTCCGAGCGCGGCCTGCTCGTGAGGCGTCTGGATGAACTCGACCCCTCCCGCTCTCCCGAGGTCTATACGCTCACCGCAGTGCAGCAGCGCATCGAAGCCCTCCTGCGTGCCGGACTCCCCGGACCCGCCCAGGCTTTCCTCGACCAGGAACGCGAGGTCCGCACACTAGGCCCTGTCCCGGGGCGCGCGCGTATCCGGTTCACCTTCGAACTCTGGTCTAGCTTGCTCCGCAAGGAATGGACCACGATCTACCAAGCGAAGGTACCGGAAGACATCACGGAGGAGGAGCGACGCGCCTGTAGGGAGACGCTCGAATTCTACCGAGGCCTCGCACAGATCCAGGCCCCGGACGCGATAGCGGGATCCGCAGCCGCCACGTTCGAAGATCTGAGACGACGCCATCCTCAGGTCTCGTCCTATGTGCTCAACCTCTTTGCGGCACGCATGAGAGACTTCCTCGTCGGGGACACGATGCAGATCGTGCCGCTGGATCGGCGGGCGGAAGGTCATCGTGTCCTCCAGAGTGCCGAGACCTCCTTCCGGGCGCTCGCCACCCCTTCGGCGGCCGATCGTGAAGCGTTCGAGGCGAATGCCGGAGTTCTCCTTCTGGCCCTCGATCGACCGGAGGAAGCGGCGAAACGGTTGGCCGGACTGCCTCCGGAGCATGAACAAGGCCGCACTGCCGCTTTCCTCGCGGTCGCCCTGTCTCGTTCCGGCCTCGCAGAGCAGGCCCATGGCGTCCTGGACGAGGCCGAGCGGACAGTCGGCAGGAACGAGGCTATCGCTGCCGCGTGGGCGAACATCTCGACCGGTGCTGCTTACGCCGGTGACCCCTTCGTGTCCCGCGACCAAGATCCCACGACGAGGCTAAAAGCCGCGTTCCACGAGATCGTAGGTCTGGGCGCTGCGGAACAGGCGAAAGTGCTGAGTCTTTCGACGGAACGGGCCTTGGCACGCTTCCTGACACGGCACGTATGCGCCGCCGCTGCGGACGTCACCAGCCTCGTGTCAGCCATGGAGGAGGTCCGCGTCCGGAACGGCGAGGACGACGTGACGATGCTCCTGGGCAGGCTGCTGCAGGCTCGGCTCGAGGCGTTCGGCTGGTCGGTCCCGGACCAGAGCAAGGGTGGCTTCACCCCGAGGGGGAACCCTGGCGAGCGTGACCTCGTCATAAGAAGGGGCGGCGTCACCGTCGCGACGATCGAGGCCGTGATCGCTCGTAACTATGTCCCTCGCAGCGATCTCACGAAGCATTTTCAGAAGCTTCTCGGCTACGCCGACTGCCAGGTCTTCTTCCACGTCAGCTACGCCTGGCACCCGAATCCGGACACGATCGTGGATGCCCTGCGGGAGATCGCCCAAACCAAGGCACCCGCAGGCCACCTGTTCCAGGGAGTCGAGAAGCTGCGGCGCGACGGGGATCTTCCTCGCGGGTTCGTGGCCCGCTACCGCATTCTAGACGACGAGATTCTGGTGATCTTCCTCGTCCTCGATCTTGGGCAGCAACGGATGCGTGACGCCGTGGGCGTGAGGACGGCTCCGTAGGAGGCGCATCGCATCTCCATGACGTCGCCCGCTCTTCGGATCCATCGTACGCCGCATCCCGTCCTCGCTCGCCCCACAGCCGTCCTTGGTCACCCAGACAGCGTGGTGTTGCGGGTCAAGCCATCCCGGACGACACAATAGACCGCGAAGCGAGCGGTTCGGATCTCCGGTCCGACGAGAAGCTGTTGATTTTCGCTGAGACCTGACCCGGGAGGGGTCAGAGTTTTCGCTGAGAAATGACCCGTGTCTGTTCACCTCCTCGGCC
>NZ_RFLX01000024.1 GCF_003696345.1 Teichococcus wenyumeiae
GCCGACGACATCCTCGGTGCCATACAGCGCTTCTGCCAGCGCACCCAGCAGATCGGAGGAACTACAGAATCAGGACACTAGGCGGGGGCCAGCCCTGGCCCCCGCCGCGGCACGCGCGCTCAGTCCATGCGGGCGCCGGAGAGTTCCACCATCTCCTTCCACATCGGGCGCTCGCGGTCCATGCGCGCGCGCGCCCCGGCCGGCGTGGTCGCCAGAGCCTGGCCGCCGGCCTGGAGGAAACGCTGCTGGATCGTGGGATCGGCGGCGACGCTCTGCACCGCGGCGGACAGCCGCTCCTGGACAGGCTCCGGCAGGCCGGCCGGGCCGATCAGCGTGGACCAGGCGGTCAACACGAAGTCCGGCACTCCGGCCTCTTCCATGGTGGGCACCTGCGGCATGGTCGGCCAGCGTTCCGCCGTGGTCATGCCCAGCGCCGTCATCTGCCCCTGCTGAATGATCCCGGCATAGGAGGCCAGGTTGTCGATGGCGAAGTCCACGTCGCCCGAGAGCATCGCCGGGATCACCTGCGCCGCGCTGCGGAAGGGCACATGGGTGCAGGCCACGCCCGCGCGCTTGAACAGCAGTTCCGAGCAGAGATGCGCGGATGTGCCGACGCCCGAGGTGCCATAGACCACCCCGCCCTTCTTCGCCTTGGCCCAGGCCATGAAGTCCTTCAGCGTGCGCGCGGGGACGAATTTCTCCGACACCACCGCGACATTCGGCACCTCGAAGGCCAGGGACACCGGCGTCAGGTCGCGCACCGGGTCATAGGGCATGGAGGGATAGAGGAAGGGGTTGATGAGGAAGTTGCCCACCGGCGCCGTGCCCAGCACATAGCCATCGGGGGCGGATTTCGCGACGGCATCCACGCCGATATTGCCGCCGGCGCCGGAGCGGTTCTCCACCACCACCGGCTGGCCCAGCCGCTCCCGCATGCCATCCGCCAGGATTCGCGTCAGCACATCCGTCGCGCCGCCGGCGGGATAGGGGCAGATCAGCCGGATCGGGCGGTCCGGATAGGCCTGCTGGGCCCGGGCCGTGCCAGCGAGAAGGGTGGCACCGGCGGAACCAAGCAGCATGCGGCGTGAGAACATCAGAAATCCTGCATTCATGGACATTGAACTGTGTGGAGCATCGTCGAGGCTCCACGATCCCGCCAGCAGATTCCGTGCCACCGCCGTGATCCGCCACGGGGGCGGGCTTTGCAGCACGGTGTTGTCTGGCTACTGCTACGGCGTGGCTCCCCCCATCCCGGGCGAGAAGAGCCACGAAGGGATAGAGAATCGCTATGTCTGCGTTCCAGCGCCTGGGCACCGTGCCCGCTGGCGCCACCGGCGGCATTGCCATGATGCTGCTGGGCGTGTTGCTGTTTGCCGTCAATGACACGCTCGGCAAATGGCTGGTGGGTGCCTATGCCGTCGGGCAGCTGTTGGTGGTGCGCAGCATCGCCGGGCTCTGCGTCATGGCGCCCTTCATCCGCCGCACCAGTCCCTATGCCTTCCTCCAGCCGCCGCGCCCCGGCCTGCAACTGCTGCGCGTGGTCTTCTCCTCGCTGGAAACCGCGCTCTTCTTCTGGGCACTGACCGAGCTGCCGTTGGCGGAGGTCATGACCTACTACATGGCCGGCCCGATCTACGTCACCGCCATGTCCCCCTTCCTGCTGGGCGAGCGGGTGGGCTGGCGCCGCTGGACGGCCGTGGCGGTGGGCTTCGGCGGCGTGGTGCTGGCGCTGCATCCCTCGCCCGATTCCCTCTCCTTCGGCGCGGTCTGCGCCCTCGCGGGCAGCTTCAGCTATGCCTGCTTCATGGTGGCCACCCGCAAGCTGGCCGGCACGCCGGGAACGGTGCTGATGACGCTGCAACTGCTGGCCGCGCTGGCCTTCGGCGCCGCGCTGACGCTGTTCCAGGGTTGGGCGTCGCCCACGGCCTTCGACTTCCTGCTGATGCTCTTCCTCGGTGTCGGGTCGCTCACCGGGAATCTCTGCGTCAACCAGTCGCTGCGGATCGCGCCGGCCTCGGTGGTAGTGCCCTACCAATACACGCTGATCCTCTGGGGCATGCTTTTCGGCTATGTCTTCTTCGGCGAGGTGATGGGGCCGCTGACCCTGGCCGGGGCCGCCATCATCGTCGCCGCCGGCCTCTTCATCTTCCTGCGCGAGCAGCAGCTGCGCCAGGAAGGCGGCTGACCTGCGGCGGCCGGGTCAGCACTCCACCACATTGACCGCGAGGCCGCCCAGCGAGGTTTCCTTGTACTTGTGCGACATGTCGAGGCCGGTCTGCCGCATGGTGGCGATCACCTGGTCCAGGCTGACCAGGTGGGTGCCGTCGCCATGCAGCGCCAGCCGCGCCGCATTGATCGCCTTGACCGAGGCGATGGCGTTACGCTCGATGCAGGGCACCTGAACCAGCCCGGCCACGGGGTCGCAGGTCAGGCCGAGATTGTGCTCCAGCCCGATCTCGGCGGCATTCTCCACCTGGGCATTGGTGCCGCCAAGCGCCGCCGCCAGCCCCGCCGCCGCCATGGCGCAGGCCGAGCCCACCTCCCCCTGGCAGCCCACTTCCGCGCCGGAGATCGAGGCATTGCGCTTGATGATGGCACCGATCGCCGCCGCAGCGAGCAGAAAGACCCGCACCCCCTGGGCATCGGCGCCCCGTACGAAGCGCTCATAGTAATGCAGCACCGCCGGGATGATGCCGGCGGCGCCATTGGTGGGCGCCGTCACCACCCGGCCGCCGGCGGCATTCTCCTCATTCACCGCCAGCGCCCAGAGGTTCACCCAGTCCATGGCCAGCAGCGGGTCCGCCTCGTTCCGGAGCGCCTGCGCCTCCAGCTTCCGCCGCAGCGCCGGGGCGCGGCGGCGCACGCGCAGGCCGCCGGGCAGCTCGCCCTCGCCGCGCAACCCGCGCTCGGTGCAGGCCCGCATGGCGGCCCAGATGCGCTCGATGCCGGCGTCGACATCGGCGGGGCTGCGCTGGCTAATCTCGTTGGCGTGCATCAGCCCGGCGATCGAGAGCCCGGCCGCCTCGGCGCGCGCCAGCAGGTCGGCGGCATGGGTGAAGGGGTGCGGCACCGGCGTCTCCGCCATGGCGGCCGCGGCGGCGATGGGCGCGCCTTCCTCGTCCAGGACGAAGCCGCCGCCGATGGAATAATAGACGCGCGACAGCGCCTCCCCGCCCTCCGCGATGGCGGTGATGCGCAGCGCGTTCGGGTGCCGCGGCAGCATCTCGCGGGGCAGGAAGACGATGTCGCCCGCCGGGTCGAAGGGCACTTCCCGCCCATCGTGCAGGGGCAGCCTCTGCCGCCGCCGGATCCTTTCGACCAGGGCGATGCCTTCATCGGGGTCGAGCGTCTCGGGCTGGGCGCCGGTCAGGCCGAGGATGATGGCGACATCCGTCGCATGCCCCTTGCCCGTCAGTGCGAGGGAACCGAACAGCTCCACCCGCAGCCGCGCCACGGGGACGTCCTTCAGGGTGGCCGCGAAGCTCGCGGCGGCGATCATCGGCCCCACGGTATGGGAACTGGATGGGCCCACGCCGATGCGGAACAGATCGAACAGGCCGATCCATTGATGAGCGGCTTGACCCATGCGGCTGCGCCTCCAAACCCCAGTCTATCAGATGACGCATGCGTGCCGTGCGACGCAAGCCCCGTGCCGGCGCCCTGCCCGCGTCAAGCCGCAGGCCTTCAGGCCGGCGCCGGGCCTCCGGCGGCCAAGCCAGCGATGCGCCCCAGGGCCACAGCGGTCAGCAGGCCATTGCCCGAGAGATAGCCCTCCGGCCTGCTGCCCGAGACACCGCAGGCGGCGCCGCCGGCGGCGAAGAGGTTCGGCAGCACGGACCCGTCGGGCCGTGCCACGCGTGCCTCGTCGTTGACCACCAGGCCGCCCTGCGTGTGGAACAAGGCACCCGTGACGCGCACGGCCCGGAAGGGCGGCACCAGTTGCGCGGCGCCGGCGAAGTCGCGGCCGAACTCGTCCGGCCGGCCCAGCGCCTTCAGCTCGCCGACATGCTCCAGCGTGGCCTGCAA
Organism: Teichococcus wenyumeiae; assembly: GCF_003696345.1. Classification (GTDB taxonomy): domain Bacteria; phylum Pseudomonadota; class Alphaproteobacteria; order Acetobacterales; family Acetobacteraceae; genus Pseudoroseomonas; species Pseudoroseomonas wenyumeiae. The sequence goes on from NZ_RFLX01000024.1 coordinate 4,027, forward strand.
GGCCGGCAGGGGGAGATGCGTGGCCTCGGCCAGCTCGGCGATGCTGGAGGCGGTCAGCACCACGCCCGCCGCCTCGGCCTGCCGGAAATCCTCGAACTGGCGGGCGATGCCGGCGATGCGTTCGTCGAAGATGCTCCAGGCCACGCCCTCGGGCTGGCGCAGCACGGCGGCGGCCTGTTCCGAATAGCCGTGGCTTTCATCCGAGAAGCGGCGCCCTTCCAGGTTCACCTGGATGCCGCCCTGGGTGATGGTGGCCCAGGTGATGAGAATGCCGACGGGATGCGCCACGGAGCCATGGCCCTGGTGGCCTGAAAGATGGCGCGTCGCGGCCCCCAGTGCCTCGCCCCAGAGCAGGGCGTCGCCCTGGTTGCCGGGATGTCCGAAATACAGCGCGGTAGAGAGCGAGGGCACGTGGCGGGCCACCAGATCGGGGTTGCCGCCATAGCCGTTGCAGGCCAGCACCAGCGCACCGCAGCCGACGCGTTCCTCGCTGCCATCGGGGCGGCGCAGGGCGACGCCGTGGATGCGCCCGCCGCCATCGGCGAAGAGATCCGTCACATGCGCCTCGCAGAGCATGTCGATGCCGGCGCTCTCGGCCGCCTGGCGCAGCCGGTCCACCAGCTCCTCGCCGGAGCGGCTGGGCAGGCCGTGCATGCGGCAGGCGGAATGGCCGGGGTAGCGGAAATCCGTGATGACGGAGAAATCCAGCCCATGCCGGTCCGCCAGCCATTCCAGCGCCGGGCCAATGTGGCGGGTGACGAGGTCCACCAGCGCCGGCTCCGGCTCCTGGCCCGCCTTGGCCATGATGTCGGCGGCGAAGCGGGCGGGGTCGTCGGCTTCCCCGGCGGCCTGCTGCCAGCGGGTGCCGGGCGCCGGGATCAACCCGGCGGAGAGCGCGGTGGAGCCGCGCGGTACCGCATCCCGCTCCAGCACCAGCACCCCGGCGCCGGCTTCCTGCGCGGCCAGGGCGGCGGTCAGCCCGGCCGCCCCGGCGCCGATGATCAGCACCGGCACGGTGAACTCGAAGGCGACGCCCTCCGCCGGCAGGATGCTCATGCCGCCCGCAGCTCCGCCAGGGTCTCGGCCACGGTGGCGACATGGGCGACGGGGCGCAGCGCGTTGATGGCGGTCTCATGCACCTCGGTGCTGAAGGCGGCGCAGCCGTCGGACAGCACCGTCACCTCGAATTCCCGCACATGCGCGTCCCGCACGGTGGAAGAGACGCCGCCATTGGTGACGATGCCGCAGACCAGCAGGCGGCGGATATTCGCCTTGCGCAGTACCCATTCCAGCCGGCTCATGTAGAAGGCGGAATAGGCCACCTTCTCCACGCTGAAATCGGCCGGCTGCAATTCATCCACCAGCGCATGGCCCCAGGCGCCGGGCTGGAAGTCGCCCCGGCGCAGGAAGGGGCGGATGGCCAGCAGGTGCGGCGCGATCATTGGCTCCCCGCCCCGGCCCGGCACCAGGGTGAAATGGGTGGAGACGATCCAGCCGCCGCCCGCCCGCAGCGCATCGGCCAGCGGCTTCACCCGCGCCGGCAGGGCCGCGATCTCGGCATTGCCGTGTCCGCCACGGGCATAGGCGCCATCGGGGTGGATGAAATCATTCTGCAGGTCGGCGATCAGCAGCGCGGTTTCGGTCAGGGGGACGGGATCGTGGCTCATGCGGCGCGCTCCAGGATAACATTGCCCAGCGCGTCCACCCGCGCCACCAGTCCGGGGTCCACCACGGTGGTGGCGTCCGGCTGTTCCAGGATGGCGGGGCCGGGCACCACGGCGCCGACCGGCAGGGCCAGCCGGGCATAGATGGCGGTGTCGTGCCAGCCGCCGCCGAACCAGACCGGGCGGCTGCCCTGGCGGGCGGCCTCCAGGCTGCTGCCGGCCTCAGGCGCCAGGGCCCGCAGGTCGAAGCGCGGGCGGCGGCCGATGGCGGCGGTGCGCAGGCTGACGATGCGCGCCGGCACGCCCGGCAGCAGGCGGGAGAAGCTGGCCTGATAGGCCTGCTCGAAGGCGGCGCGGACCTTGGCCTCGTCGATGCCGGTGCCGCCCTCACGCGGCTCCACCGGCAGCGGCACGGCGACGGTATGCGTCTGGCCGAGGTAATGCATGTCCAGCTCGAAGAGGATATCGACCCGCTCCATGGCGAGGCCGGCATCCTCCACCACCGCGCGGGCGGCGGCGGCCTCGGCCATCATGCGGCGGTCCAGCGCGGCGGCGTCCAGCCCTTCCAGGGCAAGGTTCACCGTCTGCACCTGGTCATGCCGGATGTCGGCGATGACGCAGCCCAGCGCGGAGGTGACGCCGGGGAAGCGCGGCACCAGCGCCGCGCGCAGCCCGACATCGCGGATCAGGGCACCCGCATGCAGCGCGCCGCCGCCGCCGAAGGGCACCGCGGCGAAACGCTCCGGGTCATGCCCGCGCTCGATGGAGACGAGGCGGATGGCGCCGGCCATATGGCCATTGGCGACGCGCAGGATGGCCTCGGCCGCCGCCATGGTATCCAGGCCCAGGGGCCGGCCGACATGCTCGTCGATGGCGGCGCGCGCCGCCTCCACATCCAGCCGCGCCAGCTTGCCGCCGATCGGCCGCTCCGCATTGATGCGGCCCAGCACCACATTGGCATCCGTCAGCGTCGGGCGGGTATTGCCCTGGCCGTAGCAGGCCGGGCCGGGGCGGGAGCCGGCGCTTTCCGGCCCCACCTGCAAAAGCCCGCCGGCATCGACGCGGGCGATGGAACCGCCGCCGGCACCGATGGTGGAGATCTCGATCATCGGCGTGCGGATGACGAGGCCGAAGTCGATGGTGGTCTGCGCCGCGATGGCCGTCTTGCCGCCCACCACCAGCGAGACATCGAAGGAGGTGCCGCCGAGGTCGCCGGTGATCACATCCGGAAAGCCCGCGGCCTCGGCGATAGCGGCGGCGGCGATGACGCCGGCCGCGGGGCCGGAGAGCGCGGTGCGCACCGGCAACCGACGGGCCGCAACAGTCGACATGACGCCGCCATTGGACTGCACGATATGGAAGCGCCCGCCAAAGCCCTCGCTCCGCAACGCATCGTCGAGCTTGCCGAGATAGCTGCCCACCACCGGCTGGAGGTAGGCGTTCAGTGCGGTGGTGGAGGTGCGCTCGAACTCCCGGATCTCGGGCAGGATCTGGGTGGAGCAGGCAATGGATTCATTGGGCCAGATCTCGGCGGCGGCGGCCAGCGCCGCCTGTTCATTGGCCGGATTGGCATAGGCATTGACGAAGACGATGGCCAGCGCCTCGGCGCCCGCCGCCAGCAGGGCGCGGGCGGCGGCGCGCACCGCCTCGGGCTCCACCGCCTCACGGATGGTGCCATTGGCCAGGGTGCGCTCGCCCACCTCCAGCCGCATGTCACGCTCCACCACCGGCACGAAATCGCCCCAGAGGCCCCAGGTGCGCAGGCGGTCGCGGCGGCGCATCTCCAGCACGTCGCGGAAGCCGCGCGTGGTGATCAGGCCGACACGGGCGCCTTTGCGCTCCAGCAGCGCATTGGTGCCGACCGTGGTGCCATGCACCACCGAGCCAAGCTCCGCCACCGGCCCGAAGCCGCGCAGGCCATCCAGGAAGCCAACGGCCTCGTCGCCACGGTTGGAGGGCACCTTGGCGGTGCGGAAGCGTCCCTCGGCCTCGTCGAAGCAGAAGAGATCGGTGAAGGTGCCGCCGACATCGACGCCGACGATGCTGCCGCCGCTCACTGCGCCGCCTCCGGCGCCAGATAGCCCAGGCGGCGGTCACGCGCCGCGGCCTCCGGGTCACGTTGCGCCGGGTCGCCCCAGCCGCCGCCGCCGGGTGTTTCCAGCCGCAAGCGGCCGCCGGCACGGAGCTGAATATCGGTGATCTTGGAAACCATGGGCGGATTATGCTCGCCGTGTTCGTCGGCCCAGGTGAAGCGGTTCAGCGCCGCTGCCTCGCCGCCCGCGACGCCAAAGGGCGCCACCTTGCCGCGCTCACCCAGCAGGGAGACGCTGGCATCGGTCAGCACCTCGATGCCATAGACGGCGCCGAGGCCACCGCGATGCTGCCCGGCGCCGCCGGAGCCGGGGCGCAGCGCCCAGTCGGTGAACATCACGGGATAGGCGGCCTCCAGAATTTCCACCGGCGGAATGGTGGCGGTGGAGATGGGGTTGTTGGCGTGGTTCAGCCCATCCGATTCCGGATTGCCGCCGAGCCCGCCACCAAAGAAGGAAAACATCACCCAGCGCGAGCCATCCGCCCGGTGCCCGGCGATGGAGAGCGCGTTGATGGTGCCGAAGGGCGCCGCCGTGGCGCGGGCTGGATCGGCCTTGGCCAGCGCGCCGAAGATGACGCCGATCAGCCGCAGCACCGTCTCGGTATAGCCCGCGACCGGGCGCGGCGGCAGGGCGCCCAGCAGGCTGCCTTCCGTGATCCTGAAGCGGATCGGCCGCAGGCAGCCGGCATTGGCCGGCACCTCCGTGAAGACATGCTTCAGCGCCACGTAGCAGCCGGCGATGGTGGTGGCGCGGGAGATATTCACCGGCCCCTGCGCCGCGCCGGCGCTGCGGCTGAAATCCAGTTCCATGCTGTCGCCGGCGATGGTCAGGTCCAGCACGATACGCAGCGGCGTGTCGTCGATGCCGTCATTGTCCAGCACATCCTCGAAGGCATAGGTGCCATCGGGCAGGGCTGCGATGGCGGCGCGCATCAATGCCTCCGCCCGGTCGGAGAAGGAGGCGAAGGCAGCGGCGAGCACCGCCTCGCCATATTCGTCCACCAGCGCGTGGAAGCGCCGCTCGCCGAGGTCGAGCGCGTTGATCTGGCCGTTCAGGTCGCCCCAGTTGGAGGTGGGCACGCGGGAATTGGCCGCCAGCAGCGCCACCACGTCCGGATCGATGCGCCCCTCGCGCATCAGCCGCATCGGCGGGATACGGATGCCTTCCTGGAAGCTCTCCGTCGCGCGTGGATTGTAGCCACCGGGCACATTGCCGCCGACATCCAGCCAATGCCCGGCCGAGGCCATCCAGCAGAACAGCACGCCGTCGCGGAAGATCGGCCGCACCAGACGGATGTCGTTGAGATGCGTGCCGCCATCATAGGGATCGTTGAAGAGGAAGGTCTCGCCCGGGCGCACGCCGCCTTCCCGCGCCACCTTGTCGATCACCGCCTTCACCGCGAAGGCCATGGCACCAACAAAGATCGGCAGGCCATTGGTGCCCTGCACCAGCGTCTCGCCGGTCTCCGCATGATAGAGGCCATGGCAGGCGTCGCGCGCCTCGGCGATGATGGGGTTGAAGGCGGAACGGTAGAGCGTCGCGTCCATCTCGTCCGCGATCTGCTCCAGCCGGCCCTTCAGGATGGCGATGGTGACGGGGTCAGGCATGGTCATGCGGCGCCGTTCCGTTCCTCGAATTCGGCATAGGCCTGACCGCGCGCCAGCATCTCCGGTGTGCCGATCAGCGCGTTCAGCGTGTTGAAGTCATGCATGCGCCCGGCGAAAGGCGCGTTGCTGCCGTGTTGCAGCAGGGAGGCATAATAGTCCTGTGCCGTGCGGGCCAGGGCGCGGACGATGCCGCCGGGGAAGATGACGATGCGGAAGCCCAGCTCGCCCAGATCGGCGGCGGAGGAAATCGGCGTGTCGCCGCCTTCCACCATATTGGCCAGCAGCGGCCGCAGCCCACCCAGCGCCGAGACCACCGCCGCGAGCTGCTCGCGCGAGCGCGGCGCCTCGACGAAGAGCACATCGGCACCCGCCTCGGCATAAAGCCGCGCGCGGTCCAGCGCGGCATCGAAGCCTTCCACCGCGACCGCATCGGTGCGGGCGATGATCAGCGTCTCCTCGCTGGCGCGGGCATCCACGGCGGCCTTGATCTTGCCCGCCATCTCGCCCGCCGTGATCAGCGACTTGCCCTGCAGGTGACCGCAGCGCTTGGGCAGCGTCTGGTCCTCGATCTGCAAGGCCGTGGCGCCCGCGCGCTCGAACAGCCGCACCGTGCGCTGGGTGTTCAGCGCGCTGCCATGGCCGTTATCGGCATCGACGATCAGCGGCACCGATACTCGGTCGCGGATATTGGCCACCGTTTCCGCCACCTCGGTCATGGTCACCAGCCCGATATCGGGCCGGCCCAGCCGCGTATAGGCGATGGCGGCGCCGGAGACATAAAGAGCCTCCGCGCCCGCCTCGGTGGCGATGCTCGCTGTCAGGGCATCGTAGATTCCAGGCGTCAGCAGCGGGCGCGGCTCGTTCAGCCTTTGCCGGAGGGTCATGCGTATTCTCCCGCCGGCGCCTGGGCCAGCAACATGTGCAAGGGCGCCGCACTGGCGGCGCCATCCATGGTCGTGACCGCCTCGGCCAGGCGCCGCGCATGGGCGCGGCCCCAGACCGGGTCGGCCAGTTCGTGGAACTTCGCGGTGATCTCCGCCGCGTCGTAAGGATCTTCCGTGTCGCCGCGGTTGGTTTCCACGGCGGCCTCGCGCATCGTCCCGTCGCGCAGCAGCACGCGCAGCCGCGCCGGGCGCAGGCCGGGCAGGCGCGCGGTCAGCGCCGGGTCCTCACGCACCACCACGCGCTCGGCCAGGGCCAGGGTCTCCGCCTCCCGCAGGGCCGGCTCACGGAAGGCAGGCACCGTGGCGGCGCCGTGCACGATGGTCGTAGCCAGCGCGAAGGGCAGCGAGAACTTGGCGGACAGCATGTTGCGCGGGCGCGGCAGGTCGAGCTGCGCCGCCCAGACATAGGTATCCACCTCGATCCGCTCGATATCCCGCGGCGCAAGCGGCCCCTGCGCCATGATGATGGCCAGCGCGTCCAGCGCGCCATGGGTGTAGCGGCAGGCGGCATGGCGCTTGAAGTAGTTGCGGGCGATCTCCCAGCGTGTGCCGAGATCTTCCGTCATGGCTTCGGGCTGGAAGTCCTCGGCGATGATGCCGCCATAGACGGCGCCGATGCCATCCGCCTCCCCCACAAAGCCGGATTGCGCCAGGTCCCAGGCCAGCAGCCCGAGCTGGTTGGAGAGGCCGGCATAGGTGTTCCGCACCGTCGCCCCTTCCAGCATCGTGCGGCGGCTGGTGGAAAGGCCGAAGGAGGAAGCGATGTTGATCACCTCCCGCATCTGCGCCGCATTGGCTCCGTGCAGATACGCCACGGCCAGCGCCGCGCCCACCGTGCCCCAGGTGCCATGCGGGTGCATGGTGACGCGCAGCTTGCTGGCGATGCCGATGCGCGAGCCGATCTCATAGCCCAGCGCCAGCGCCGCCAGCAGCCTGTCGCCACCGAAGTCGCGCCCCTGCGCCGCCGCCAGCACCGCCGGCACCACATGAATGCCAGGATGGCCGCGCGCGTACTGGTTGCCCTCGTCCAGTTCCAGCATGGTGCCGGCGGTGCCATTGGCGAAGGCGGCCGCGCCCGGCGCCAGGGAAAGGCCGCCGCCGATGGCCGGCACGGTGCCGGCCTGGGTCGCCGCCAGGCGCGGCAGCAGCGCGCGCAGCTCCGGCTCCTGCATGCCGGACGCCATGACGCCGATGCTGTCCAGCAGCACCAGCTTGGCGCGGTCGCGTGCCTCCGCCGGCAGGTCAGCGGGCCGCAGCGTGGCGGCGAAGCGGGACCACTGGTCCAGCCAGGCCGGTCCGGCCTGCCGCAGCAGCACGGATGCGGGCAGGACGCCGGGGGTGACGATGGTCATCGGAACCTCACAGGCCGAGATAAACCCGGCGCAATTCGGGATTCTCGCGCATGTCGGCGGCGGCGCCGCGCATGGCGAAGATGCCGTTTTCCAGGATGAAGGCGCGGGAGGCGATCTCCAGCGACTGCACGACATTCTGCTCCACCAGCAGGATCGGCAGCCCTGCCGCGTTCAGGCGGCGGATCAGCGCGAACATCTCCTCCACCATCAGCGGCGACAGGCCGAGCGAAGGTTCGTCCAGGATCAGCAGGCGCGGCTCGGCCATCATGCCGCGACCGATGGCCAGCATCTGCTGCTCGCCGCCCGAAAGCGTGCCGGCGAACTGCCGGCTCCGCTCCCGCAGGCGCGGGAAGGTTTCGAAGATGCGCTCGAGGTTGCTGCGGCGATTGGCCTTGCCCCGGCGATAGCTGCCGAGCTCCAGATTCTCCCGCACGCTCATGTTCGGGAAGATCTTGCGGCCCTCGGGCACATGGATCAGCCCCGCGTCGACAATGGCATCCGGCGCGGCGCGGGCGATTTCCCGGCCATCGAAGCGGATGGAACCGCTGGTGAGCGGCAGCACGCCCGAGAGCACCTTGTTCAGCGTGGTCTTGCCGACGCCGTTGGCGCCCAGAACCGCCACGATCTCGCCGGCGCCCACCGCCATGTCGAGGCCGCGCAGCACCTCCACCGGGCCGTAGCCGGCGCGCAGATCCTTGATCTCAAGCACCATGCGCCTCCTGGATGCGCGCGGCGGCACCATGGCCGAGATAAGCCTCGATCACGCGCGGATCGGCGCAGACGGCGCGCGGCTCGCCTTCGGCGATCATGCGGCCCTGGGACAGGACATAGACCTGGTCGCAGAGGTTCATCACCGCCTGCATGACATGCTCGATCATCAGGATGGTGACGCCGCTGTCGCGGATGCGGCGGATCACCGGCAGGATGTCGCGCACCTCCGAAGGGTTCAGGCCGGCCAGTACCTCGTCCAGCAACAGCAGGCGCGGTTCCGTGGCCAGGGCGCGGGCCAGTTCCAGCCGCTTGCGCCCGGCCACCGTCAGCGCCGCAGCCGGGCCGTCCAGCATGGGCGCGAGGCCGACCTCCCGCGCCACGGCCTCGGAACGCGCCAGGGCCTCGACGCGTGAGGAATGCCGCAGATAGGCGCCGACGGCGATGTTGTCGCGCACGCTGAGCCCGGCGAAGGGCTGCACGATCTGGAAGGTGCGGGCGATGCCGCGCCGGGCGCGCAGATGCGGCGCTTCCCGCGTCACATCCGTGCCGTCAAAGGTGACGCTGCCCGCCGTCGGCTCCAGGAAGCCAGAGATCAGGGCGAAGAGCGTGGTCTTGCCGGCGCCGTTGGGGCCGATCAACCCGGTGATGGCACCCTGTGGCACCGTCAGCGAAGCGGCATCCACCGCCAGCAGCCCGCCGAAGCGCTTGGAAATGCCCTGGACAACCAGAAGGCTCATGGGCGGCCTCCCTTCACCAAGCGGCGCAGCCCCATCAGCCCGCTGGGCACGAAGGCGACGGAGAGGATCAGCACGGCGCCGAAGATCACCAGGTCGATGCCGGTGATCTGGCCACCGGCGATCTTCGCCACCTCCCCCACCCCATGCAGCGCCAGCGCGCCGACCACCGGGCCGAGCACGGTGCCGAGGCCGCCGATGATGGCGGCGATCAGCACCTCCACCGAGATCCAGGTGCCGTAGGCAATGTTGGCGTCCAGATACAGGAAGTTCTGCGCGTAAAGACAGCCCGCCGCCGCCGTGATCGCCGCCGAGAGGGTGATGGCGCGCAGCTTGGTGGCCAGCACATCCACGCCCAGCGCGCGGGCGGCATCCTCATTCTCCCGCACCGCCACGAGATGCGCGCCGAAGCGGCTGCGCTCGATCCAGGCCGTCAGCAGCAGCACCAGCAGGATGCAGGCCAGCACCAGCCAGAGGAAGACGCCGCGGTCAGGGAATTGCATGTTGCCGAAGCCCGGCTGCAGCCGGATCAGCAGGCCCGCCGCGCCGCCAGTGAATTCCGCCGCATTGGCCAGGATGCGCAGCACTTCCGCGAAGGCCAGCGTCACCAGCGCGAAATACGAACCGCGCAGGCGCGCGCGGAAGCTGAGGAAGCCGATGACCCAGCCCACGGCAGCGCCGATTGCAATGCCCGCCGCCATGCCGGCCCAGGCATTGATGCCGAAGCGGATCTGCAGGATCGCGGTGACATAGGCCCCCGTGCCGAAGAAGGCGGCATGACCGAAGGAGAGTTGCCCGCCGAAGCCGGCCAGCAGGTTCCAGCCCTGGGCGCCCAGCGCGATGATCAGCGCCGAGACCAGGAAGTTCAGCAGCGTGCCGGAAGCGAAGAAGGGCAGCACCGCCAGCACGGCCACCAGCAGCACCGGCAGGGCGATTTGGCGCACCGTCATGCGCGCGCTCCGAACAACCCGGTTGGCCGCACCAGCAGCACCAGGATAAAGATCAGGAAGATGCCGAGCTGGCCGAGGCTTTCGCCCAGCAGCAGACCGCCCAGGCTTTCCACCACGCCGACAAAGAGCCCGCCCACCAGCGCGCCGGCGATCGAGCCCATGCCCCCCAGCACCACGATGGTGAAGGCCACCAGCACGAAGGCATTGCCGACGCGCGGATTGACATAGAAGGTCGGCAGCAGCAGGCAGGCCGCGATGGCCAGGCAGGCGCAGCCGATGCCGAAGGTGACCGCGAAGATATGGCGCGGGTCGATGCCCACCAGTTGCGCGCCCAGTTTCTCCTTCGCCACGGCGCGGATGGCGCGGCCGGTATCCGTGGCCGAAAGCAGCAGCCAGAGCAGCGCCGCCGTGGCCAGCGCCACCCCGAAGCCGATCAGCCTGGGCCGGGAGATCAGCATGGGGCCGAGTTCCAGCACATCGAAGGCGGTATCGGCGCCCAGCGAGCGCGTATCGGACTTGAAGGCCGCCAGCATTAGGTTTTCCAACACAATGGAAAGTCCCAGCGTCACCAGCAGCGTGTTCCGGTCCTCCCCATGGCTGGAAGGGCCGATGATGAAGCGCTGCAAGCCATAGCCGAAGGCAAAGAAAATCAGCGCAAGCGGCAGGATGGCCCAGTAGGGGTCGATCCCCAGCCACAGGTTCAGGCCGAGCACGGCGAACATGGCGCAGGTCAGCAGCGCGCCATGGGCGAAATTGACGATGTGCAGCACGCCATAGACCAGGGTGAGGCCCAGCGCGACCAGGGCATAGGTCGCGCCGCTCATCAGCCCGTTCACCACGGCTTCGGCGACAATCTCGGGGGCGTACATGCGCGCTGCCTCAGCGGGGCCTCGTTGCGCCGCTCATCCCTGCACCGGGAAGACGGGCTTCGCATCCGCCACCTCTTCCGGAAAGATCACCTTGATGTCCTCGCCCTGCACCTGGGTATTCACCGGGCGCGCGCCTTGGTTCTGCCCCTGCACGAATTTCGTGAGGCCATAGGGCATGATGTGGCCGGTGAAGTCGCTGGCGGCGAGCGCCTGGGTCAGCTTGGCGCGGTCGGCGCTGCCGGCGCGCTGGATGGCGTCGGCCACCAGCTTCACGCAAGAATAGTTCAGCGGGATGTTGTAGGCCCAGAACTTGCCGGACTCCTCGACCGATTTCTTCAGTGCCAGCGCCTCGGCATTCTTCGGGTCGTGCCAGTGGTTGCAGTCCATGACATTCAGCGCCGCGTCGGGGAATTCCTTGACGAAGCGGAAGTTGGAGGCTGCGCCGTTCAGCACGGCATAGATGCCCTTGGGCCGGATGCGCTGCTGCCGCATGGTGCGCGCCAGCAGCACGAACTCGCCATAATAGCTGGAAGGAATCACAAGGTCTGGCCGCAGGGAGCGGATGCGCAGCGCTACGTTGGACATGTCCCGTGCCGGCGTCGGATGGGCAATGGTCTCCAGGATCTCGAAGCCATGCTTCGGCAGTTCCGTCTGCATCAACTTGGCGAGGCCGGAGCCGAAGAGCCCGTCCTCATGCACCAGCACAACGGTCTTGCAGGGCTTGCCGGCGGCTTCGTTCAGCTTGGCCAGGTTCTGCAGCGCCGTGCCCGTCACCTGCCCGAATCCGGGGGCGAAGCGGAAGGTATTCGTCAGACCGCGCTGTGTGATCTGGTCCGACACGCCGACATCAACGACATAGGGGAGGTCATAGCGCGCGGCGGCCTGGCTGGCGGCGAGGCAGACCGGGCTGGCGAAGCCGCCCACGATGGCGGCGACGCCTTCCGCCTGCAGCTTCTCCACTTCCTGCGCCGCGGCCTCGGGGTTGGAGCGGGCATCGGCCACGACCAGTTCCAGCTTGGCGCCGCCCAGGGCCTGGATACCACCGGCCTTGTTGATGGCCGCCGCCGCGGCCTCGGCGCCGATGCGGCCTAGTTCACCATCCTGTGCCAGCGCCCCGGTCAGGGGCTGCAGGATGCCGAGCTTCACCACGGCCGGCTGCGCCCGCAGGATGCGCGGCATGGCCAGGCCGGCCAGAGCGACGCCGGCGCCCAAGGCGGCACGGCGGGAAATCGGATCGGTCATGGAGAGTTCCTCTTGTCGCGCAATGGCCGCACTGGTTTGGCGTTTTCGCCTGTTGTTGCCGCCTCGGCCGCCGCCGGGGGTGGAAGCGGGCTCCAGCGGCGTTCGCCCTGAGCGCCGGTTCGCTGGAGCTGCATCTCGAAGGTGAAGCGGTCCGGCCGGTACAGCGCGTGCAGATGCTCCACCGCGCCCCCCGCCTCGTCCTCGACCACGCGGGTCAGCGAGAGCAGCGGCGCGCCCATCTCCAGTTGCAGCAGCCCGGCCACGTCGGGCCCGGCGAGCGTCGCGCTGATGCTCTGCCGCGCGCGGCCAATCACCACGCCGGAGCGTTCCAGCAGGGCTAGCAAGGGCTGGCGGGCGAGATCCGCCTCGGAATAGGTCTGGCCGACCCGCTCCGGCACATGCGTCGTCAGATAGGAAAAGGGCGCGTCGCCGATCATGCGCACGCGCACGGCGCGCTGGGCCTTCTCACCGGGCGCGAGGCCCAGCGCGGCGGCCACCGGCGCCGCCGGCACCGCATAGCCGAAGGACAGCAGCCGCACCTCCGTGCAACGCCCCATTTCCTTCAGATGCGAGAAAACGTCGGAAAAGTTCAGAACCGTGGAGCCGAGTGGCGCTGTCGCGCAGACAAAGGTGCCGACGCCTGGCCGGCGCTCCAGCATCTTCTCGGCCACCAGCTGGTCCAGGGCCCGGCGGATGGTGACGCGGGAGACGCCATGGGTCGCCGCCAAGTCCGGCTCGCCCGGCAGGCGCTCCCCCGCCGCCAGCACACCGCTGCTGATGCGGTCGCGCAGCAGCAGGTAGATGCGGCGTGCCTTGAAAGGCTCGACGGCGGCGTCCAAACGCGTCCTCCCCTTCCCCGGCCGGAGCCGTGCTGTCTGGTCTCTAAGGCCACTTCCTGTCTAGCCTAAAGGACAGGAGTATCGCGTCAATGGTTTTCGTCGGCGGTGGAGCAGGCGGATGCCACCGCAGGATGTTCCGGTTGCACCTGTCATTCCGCGGCTTCTGGGCAGGCTGGCATCTTTGGACAGCGGGCTCCAGTGCCAAGACACTGCAAGGCCAGTGCCGCCACGCGGCTGATCTCTGGCATCACCATGAATCCGCGTGCTCTTCCTGGCCTGCTGCATCGGGCAGGCCATGCGCCGCGTAGGCCGATCCGCGCCGGGGCGGTAGCGCAGCCCGGCCCTGGCACAACGGCTCACCTTAGCCGAGTTCTATCTTGGCCTCGCGCACCAGCTTTTCCGCCTCCACCCGGCCCTCTTGCAGGAACCGGGCGAAATCCGCCGGGGTGCTGCCGATCGGCTCGGCGCCTAGCTGCGCCAGCCGGGAAAGCACCTCGGGGTCCCGCAGCACATCGGCCAGGGCGGCCTGTACGCGGTTCACGAGATCGGCCGGCGTGCCGGCGGGGGCGAAAAGCCCGGTCCATTCATCCAGCGCGGTGTTCGGGTAGGTTTCGGACAGCGTCGGGACATCCGGCTGCAGGGCCGTGCGGGTGGGGCTGGCCACGGCCAGCAGCCGGGCACGCCCGGATTGCGCCAGCGGCGCCACCGAGAGCAACGCCACGAAGACCGCGTCCAGCGTGCCGGAAGCAAGGTCCCGCGACGCCTCGGCGCCGCCGCGATAGGGCGTGTCGTTCAACTGGATGCCGGCACGCAGTTGCAGCAGTGCACTGGCCAGATGCGCGGCGGTAGCATTGCCGGCATGGCCACAGCTGACCTGGCCCGGCGCCGCCTTGGCCATGGCCACGAAGCCGGCCAGGTCGCGCGCGGGGGAATCTGCCTTCACCGCCAGCGCCAGGGGAATGCGCGTCACCTGGGAGATGGGCGTGAAGGCGGTGCGGTAGTCCAGCGGCAGGCCGCGCAGCACCAGCGGATTGACCAGATGCACGATGGTGTCGAGCAGCAGCGTATTGCCATCCGGTCGTGCCTGCGCCGCCGCTGCCGCGCCGATGGAGCCGCCGCCGCCCGAGCGGTTCTCCACCACGATGGACCGGCCCAGCACGGCGGAAAGCTTGTCACTCATGGCACGGGCGGAGCTGTCGGTGGCGCCGCCCGGCGCGAAAGGCACGATCAGGCGGATGGAGCCCGAGCCCTGCGCCCGGCTGGCGGGAATCAGGCCGGGCATGGCCAGCGGCAGCAACGCGGCGCCGGTGAGCACAGCGCGACGGCGCAGGGTGGCGGGTGTCGCGGGCGGCGGCTTGTCGGGCATGGCTCGTTTCCTTTTGGCGGTCGCTGTTCCGCGTGTTCTGCCGGCATCATGCTAGCGCCGCCGCGCCGGGCGCTCCTCCATCTTTCCTGCCCGGCCGATCACCTGCCGGCGTGCCGGTTCCGGTCCGGAAGAACCGCCAGAACCGTCTTTGCCCAGGCAACCGGGCGCCAGCCTCCCTCCGGCCGGCGCCCGTGCCTCGGCGAAGCGCTTTACTCCGGCTCGATCCCGGCCATCTGGGCGATGCGGCCATTGCGCTCGTATTCGGCCTGGATGAACCCGGCGAAGGCAGCGCGGCTTTCGGCAACCGGTTCCGCCGATTGATCGGCGAGGCGCGCGCGGATCTCGGTGTCGCGCGAGAGTGCCTGCACCGCGGCGTTCAGCCGCTCCGCCTCCGCTTCCGGCAGCCCCTTCGGCGCCCAGAGCGCATACCACAGGGTGAAGTCCAGCCCAGGCATGCCTTGTTCGGCAATGGTCGGGATCTGCGGCGCGCGGGCAGAACGCTGCGGCCCCATGATGGCATAAGCGCGCAACTGGCCGCCTTCGATCTGCGCGAGCGCCGAGCCCAGTGGCGCCACCATCAGCGTGGCATTGCCGGAAACAACGTCGGTCAACGCCGGCGCTGTGCCGCGATACGACACCACCAGGGCCTCCACCTTGGCCTCGCGCTTGAAGCTCTCCGTCGCCAGGTGCCCCATGGAGCCCAGGGCGGAATTGGCGAAGGTGAACTTGTCCGGCCGCGCCCGCATCGCCGCGACCAGGGCGGCGATGCCACCTTGCGGTGTCTGGCGCGGGTGGCCCACCAGCACCATCGGCGCCACGGCAATGCGTGCGATGGGCGTGAAATCAGCCACCGGGTCATAGGGCACGTTGCGCATCACCCGGCGTGCCATCAGGTGAATATCGGCATTCACCAGCAGCGTCTGCCCGTCCGGCGCCGAGCGGGCGACCTCGGCGGCGCCCAGCGTGTTGTTGGCGCCGGAGCGGTTCTCAACAACCCAGGTCTGTTGCAGCGCCTCGGCCAGCTTGGTGGCATAGATACGACCGAGCACGTCGATCGCGCCGCCCGGCGCGGCCGGCACGACGAGGCGGACAAGGCGGCGCTGCGCGCGCGCCACGCCCGGAAGGCCCAGCAGCAGCATCGCTGTGCCAAGGGCCCGGCGTTGAAGGAACATGGACGTTCATCCCTGGTTCTTTTCTTTGTTCAGATGCCCGAGAAGCCGGCGCGCGCCCGCCAATAGGACCAGGCCCGCTCCAGCGGCCGCTCTCCCATCAGCATCTCGGAGGTCAGGCGCGTCTCGCCTTCCGTGAGGTAACGCGGCGTGCCCATGGCCAAGGCGCGGGATTGCAGTTCGGCATTGTCCTTCATGCGCACGCAGACAAAGACGACGGCCGGCAGGGAATGCGCGGCGCAGGTGGCACCGTGATTGCGCAGCAGCACGGAGGTGCCGTTCCCCAGGGCGCGAGCCAGGCTGTCGGCGCGCGGCACATCGTCGATCAGCATGTTGGTGTCGCCGAACTCGTCGCGGCTGTCCCAGACCGGCACCGGGCCGCCCAGCACGGAAGCCATATGGAAGACAGGCTGCAACGGCACCTCTGTCACCGTATAGGGCAGCACCTCCGGGCAATGATGGTGCACCGTGGCCTGCACATCGGGCCTCGCGGCGAAGATGCGGGCGTGCAGCACGCTTTCCAGATAGGGCCGCAGGCCCTTGGGGTCGACCGGCACGCCATCAAGCGTGAATTCCAGCAGATCGTCCCGGCTGACCAATTCGGGCGAGCGGGAGCGTGAGACAAAGAAACGGTCCGGCCGCTCCGGATGCCGCACGGCGACATGCCCGAAATCGTCCAGCACGCCTTCATGGGCCAGGATACGGTTGGCGATCACCAGGTCGCCAAGCAGCGCGTGCAGATCCCGCGTCATGCCGCCTGGCCCAGCATCAACCGGCGCGAGCCGTGCAAGAGCCTGTCCGATGCTTCCTTCATGAGCACTTCCTCCTTTTGATGTTGCAAGGATCGTATGCAGTCATCCGGCATACGGTCAATGATCCGGCCTTCGCGCCGTTTAGCGGCGCCGGCGGCGGAAACCTTCAGGCTCTGGCGGCTTCTTAGGACGCCAGCATGAACCTGCCGAAGAACGCCGCGATCCCCGCATGGTCATCCAGCGGCAGCACATGCGCCACATGCTGGTCCGGCCGCACGATCACCACGCATCCACCGGCACGGTCGATGCCGCGAAGCTCGAAGATATCCGGGCCGTTCTTCAGATCGGGGCAGAAGATCTTTTCGTAATCCGTCAGGCCATGGCGGCCCTTTGCGGGGCGCAGCAGGGTGGGCATGGAGCCGAAGGCGAGGTCGCGATGCGGCTGCTGCAGCACCGCGCGCAGGTCGATCACCGCGTCGGTATCGGCACCGGCCGGCGTGTGGCGTCGCAACGGCGAGGCAGGGTCATGCTCCAGGAAGCGGCACAGCGCCTGGAGGCGCGAGGCCGGGTCGGCCGGGTCTTCCGCCGCGGCAAAGGCAAAAAGGCGCCAGCGCCCGTCTGCCTTGACCACATGGCCAAGCTGCACCGGCTTCGCATCCGCCAGCCGGACCACCGGTGCGGAATGAAAGCGCATGCCGATGGTGAAGCCTTCCGCGAGATGCTGATGCGTCGCCTCACCGGTGATCAGCGATGGCGTGTAGCGCATCGCCGTGCCGGCGGTGAAGCGCCCCTGCTGGATGAAATACTTCTGGAACTCCGCGGGATCGACGCCCACGCTGTCAGGGTCGTTCGGATCTTTCGGCGGCGCGGAGAACATCTCCGCCAGTTTGCGGTCGAAGGCGATGAGTTCCCCGGCGATGGCACGCCGTTCCACAGAGTAAGTGGAGAGCAAGGCGGGGTCGGACTGCCCCCACAGCACCGAAGCCAGTTTCCAGCCCAGGTTGAACGCATCCTGCATCGAGACATTCATGCCCTGGCCGGCCTTCGGGCTATGCGTGTGGCAGGCATCACCGGCAATGAAGACCCGTGGCGAACGTGCTTCCGCCTGGTCCTCGGGCACATCGTCGAAGCGGTCGCACATGCGCTGGCCGATCTCATAGACCGACCACCAGGCCACTTCCTTCACCTCCAGCGTGTAGGGATGCAGGATGCGCTGCGCGGCGGCGATCAGATAATTCACATTGATGTTGCGGCTGGCGACGCGCTCATTCTCGTTCAGCTTGTCCAGCTCGATATAGAACCGCACAAGGTAGCCGCCCTCCCGCGGGATGATCAGCATATTGCCTTCATGGGCGGAATGGATCACCGACTTCAGCCGCAGGTCAGGGAAGTCGCTGACAGCGAGCACATCCATCACGCCCCAGGCCTGATTGGCGGAATCGCCCTTCAATGTCACGCCAAGCGCATGACGGACCGCGCTGCGCGCGCCATCGCAGCCGACCACGTAGCGGGCCCGGATGGTCTCTACCTCGCCCTCATGCCCGGTATCCAGGCGCTCGAAGCGCAGGGCGACGGGGTGCGAAGCCGCCTCAGGCGCGACCTCCAGCCCGACGAGACGGCGTTGATAATCCGGCAGAACCGGCGCCGCGCCGCGCCGCATGACATCCAGATAGAAGTCATGGACCCTTGCCTGATTGAGGATCACATGCGGAAATTCCGAGAGCCCGTCTTCCGTGTCCTGAATGCGGCCGCTGCGGCGGATGGCGGCACGGGCGGTATCGTCCGGCTTCCAGAATACCGTCTCATTCACCCAATAGGCTTCGCGCACCACGCGCTCGACAAAGCCGAAGGCGTTGAACATCTCCATGGTCCGGCAGGCGATGCCGTCGGCCTGGCCGAGCATCAGCGGCCCCGGCTTCTGCTCGACGATGCGTGTCGCAATCTCCGGGAAAGCCGCCAACTGGGCCGCGAGCGTGAGGCCGGCCGGGCCGCAGCCGACGATCAGGACATCCGTGATATCCGGCAGCGGCGCGAGCGTGGCGCCCGGCGCCGGCACCTCCCCCCGGAGCATCTCCGGGTCGCCCGCGCGGAAGCCGTTGAGGTGGAACTGCATGCTCTTCTCTCCTGGACGGCCGTCACTGCGGAGGATGAGCGGTGCCGGATACGGCACGGCGCCGGCGGGTGGCACGTCATCCCCTTGTCGCGCTCATATCCGGCGCATCAGGATGAATGCATAAAGTATGTATACGGTCAATCTTCCGGAGATACTCGGCCGACGAATTTCTTCAGCAGTGTAATGAACTGGGCCTGCTCCGCTTCGGAGAGCGGCCGCATCATCTCGACCTGCGCCGCCACGACCCGCGGGCCGACGCTGTCCAGCAACGCCTTTCCTGCACCTGTCAGGGCCACACTCTTCACGCGACGGTCCTGGGACGAAGGTTGGCGCGCGATAAGCCCCTTGGCCTCCAGCCGGTCCAGCACGCCACCCAGTGTGGCTTTATCGAAGGCGATCAGGTCCGACAGGCGCGTGGCGTCGATCCCAGGCTGGGCGGCAATGGCCTCCATCGCAGCATATTGCACCGAGGTCAGATCGAAGCCGGCAAGATGCGCGGCGAAGATGGCGCCCGAGATCTGATGAGCCCGGCGGATCAGGTGGCCAGGCATCTCATGCATAGCAGCGACGGACATGAAGTGTTCCACGGCGGTAAGCGCACAGCCTCTAGAACATATTGCACCATGAAGGAAACTGCGTCGGGGGCGGCACCTCATGTAAGCATCCGGCGGCTGATCCGCCTCACACGCCAGCCCTTCAGCGACACGCCGCTCCAGGTTCCACGCCCAGGCTGCGGACCGCAGTGATCATTCTCCTCGGCAATTCTGCGGATCATGAAGGAAGTGGGACGAGTGGATCTCCCTTTCCCAGGCCTCTTCTTGACTGTAACTGGCGCGAACCTCAGCCCGATGCCGCACCATGCTGTGAATCAACCAGCGCGCGGGTCTGTGGGCATAGCCACCGCGTCGTAGAGACGTCGAGCAACTGAGACGGTTACAACCCGCCATGGGACGGAATCTCAGGAAATTCTACTGGTCTCACGAAAAGAGCGGATTTCTCGCTCTCCTGAGCTCCTTTTTCGCGGTGGCTATGTGAAAACCTGTAATGCAAGGTGATGAACTGAATATCAGAATTTTATACCGCCTAATCCGGAAATAATTTCGGTTTTGACCATGAACAACTCTGGTTTCTCGCAAGAATCTGAGAAAAATGACCCGTTCATGCTTGAACTGTAGTTTATATCACGGGAATATCATTGACGGACAGCAGAGCGGTTTTCCCAAGCGTGCGGAAGATATTTCCTGTTTCGAGCTGTACGCGAAAGCAGGTGAGGCAACGGAACTCGTGCCTCACCGACAAGGATGAGGCGGTGCGCGATGCCCATGCTGGCGACGAGAATGATCTCGCTGCCCCTGACGGGCGGCGAGGGTCGATACCGGCTGGGTACTGGAGCCGGGGCCGTCGTTGTGTCGGGCAAGTCGCTTGGCAGGCGGTCCGGTGCACCGGCCTCATCGGCCAGAAGCGTGGAAGCGTGGGAAAGATCTGAAGCACACCTGCTCGCCCGGACCCTACAGGCGTTCGGAGACGCTGTCCCAGGGCATGATTGGTGCCGGCCGGATGGTGCTGTGAAACTCTGACAGCTCCGACCTCTCCGGAGCTTCTCGTCGCAATGGCCTGTGTCCATTCGTAGGGGTCCCGCAACACATCACGGACGTCACGCAATCCTGCCCTGCCTTCCTCATCAGCAGGGGCCGGTCTTGCGCCGAAGGGCCGCCAGAAGGCTCTGGCAAGTCCGGTTTGGGTCGGGTTTTCCAGGACAGATCCAAGCCACCTAAGCCGATGAGGGGAAACCGGCTTTGCTTCCGCGTGCGTAAAGCACCTGAAGTCTCTGGCGGTCTTGAGTAAAAATCGGAGTATATTTATGCCTAATCTTGCTTCCCCCGATTATCCCGAGAATGCCATCGTCCTGCATGCTGGCGACAACATCCAGGAGGCAGTGCAGGCTGGCGGCGAGGGCGCCGTGTTCTGGCTGGAAGCTGGCGTCTACCGTATGCAGCAGATCACGCCGCTCGAAGGGCAGTCGTTCCTCGGTGCCAGCGGCGCCACCCTCAATGGCGCCCGGCTCCTGACCGAGTTCACAAGGATCGATGGGCATTGGGCCGCCGAGGGCCAGACCCAGCAGGGTGAGCGCCGCGAAACGGATGAAAGCGCCGAAGGCGCCCAGCGTCCCGGCTACCCCGATGCGGTCTATGTCAATGACCAGCCGCTGACGCCCGTGGATTCCATCGATCAGCTGAAGCCCGGCACCTACTTCTTCGACTATGATGCCGACCGCATCTTCTTCGGCGACGACCCCACCGGTGAAAAGGTGGAAGCCGCTGTCAGCCCCTATGCCATCGCCAGCACCGCCAATGATGTCACCGTCAGCGGCCTGACGGTCGAGAAGTATGCCACGCCGACCCAGGAAGCTGCGATCAGCGGCAATGGCGAGAACTGGGTTGTCAGCAACAATGAGGTGCGGCTCAACTACGGCGTCGGCATCAACGTCGGCGATGGCGGCAAGATCATGGACAACTTCGTCCATGACAATGGCCAGATGGGCCTGAATGCCGGCGGCAAGGATGTCCTGGTATCGGGCAACGAGATCGCCTCCAACGGCTTCTGGTCCGGCATCGATGTCCTGTGGGAAGGCGGCGGCGCCAAGTTCACCGAGACCGAAGGGTTGATGGTGCGGAACAACTATTCGCACGACAACAATGGCTATGGTCTCTGGACCGATATCGACAACGTCAATACGACTTATGAAGGCAACCGGATCGAGTACAACTCGGCCGGCGGCATCAATCATGAGATCAGCTACGCTGCCAGCATTCACGACAACAGCTTTGTCGGCAATGGCGGCAATGGCCTGACCTGGCTCTGGGGCAGCGCGATTCAGGTCCAGAACAGCCAGGGTGTCGAGATCTACAATAACTTCGTCGATGCCAGCAGCGGCGGCAACGGCATCGGCCTGATCCAGCAGGAACGTGGCGAAGGCGCCTTCGGCGACTATGTTACCGTGAACAACAGCGTCCACGACAACACGCTGATCCTGTCCTCGGAGAGTGGCGTCGGGGCCGTGGCCGATTACGACGAGGAACTCATGCTGGCCGGGGGCAATACCTTCAACAACAACGAGTATCAGGTGCAGGCCGACGAGGATCAGTTCGCCTTCGGTGACTACTACACCTTCGGCGACTTCGTGAACGTCAGCGGCCAGGACGCCGGCAGCGCGCTGTTGATCGGGTAACCGGCCTGACCTGAAACCGAATCTGGCCTGCCGGCGAACGACATCTCCCGAAGCTCCCCCCCATTGCTGACGGGGATTGCGCGGGGCGCGGATCACCGCGCCCCGGCGGCAGGACAGATGACGGTCTGGCGCTTTCAGACGGCCTTGCGGGGAGGGCCGCCCCCGCCCGCCCCGGCCAGACCGTCGGCACGGCCGCCAGCTTCCGCCGCTCCCCAGGCGGAAGCTGGCGGAGCCCCGCCGCCGCTCTCCGGGCCTGCGATATCCCATGGAAGACGCCTTGCCGGGCGCGGCAAGCGGCCCCGCGCGCCAGGGGAACGGGGGTACTCCCATTGCGCCTGATCATGGCGCGCCGCCCTCATGCTAAAGCCGGAAAGGATCGAGCGAAGAAAGGCTTCGAGGTCGGGCGGAACATCGCCTGGACCCCGAGGGCAGGATGCGGATGGCTTGCCTGTCTCCGGACGGCGGCTGTCGCGTTTCACGCTCTGACAGCGGCAGGCGGCCCCTGCCTGGCGCCAGGGGCAGGCCCGCGCAGTGGGAAGCTCCCCGGCACGACCGAGGAAGGACGAGGAGCGACCAATGCAGGGAATGTCCGTGCCGCTTCACGGCGAGAGGAAGGGAAGCGCACCCGCCGCGGCGCCGCTTCGCCACGAGGTGCTCGGCGTGCGCATCGCCGCGACGGACTACGAACGTGCCTGCGCGGCCGTGCGGCAGGCAGCGCTCGCGGGCCAGCCGCTGACGGTGACGGCGCTGGCGGTGCATGGCGTCATGACCGGCGCGCTGGATGCCGAACACCGGCACAGGCTCAACGCGCTCGATCTGGTCGTGCCGGATGGGCAGCCCGTCCGCTGGGCCTTGAACCTGCTGTTCCGTGCCGGCCTTTCCGAGCGGGTCTATGGGCCGGAACTGACCCTACGGGTCTGCCGGATGGCCGCCGCCCAGGGCCTGCCTGTCGCCTTCTACGGCAGCCGGCAGGAAGTGCTGGACGACCTTCGCGCGAAGCTTCTGCAGCGCATCCCGGGGCTGAAGATCGTGGCTATGGTCCCTTCCCGCTTCCGTTGCGTGGACAGGGCCGAGCAGGCCGAGATCGCCGCCTCGCTCTCCGCGAGCGGCGCGCGCATCCTGTTCGTCGGCCTCGGTTGCCCGCGCCAGGAGACTTGGCTCTATGAGCACCGCGACCTGATTCCGATGCCTATGCTCGCCGTTGGGGCCGCTTTCGACTTTCATGCCGGGCGGTTGCCGCAGGCGCCGCCGGCCATGCAGCGGCGCGGGCTCGAATGGCTGTTCCGACTGGCCAGCGAGCCTCGGCGGCTGTGGCGGCGCTACCTCTTCCTCAATCCCCTCTATATTACCTTGCTACTGCTGCAGGCCGCCGGATTGCGCCGGGCGCCGCCGCCGAACGCGCCTGCCCCGAAGCACCTGGGCTACGCCTGACGATACGGCGGCCTGGAACGGGCGCTGCGCGGCAGGCCGCGCGGCGCCCCGCCAGGCCGTGACGGCCACCTGCCCGTACCACTGGCGGGAAGGCTGCCGATCTCTCGTGATGCTGCCTGCGGCTATCATGGGCCATTACAGAACATACAGATTTCGCCCAGGCCTTTCCCGGCGAAAGCGCCTCCGCCGCCGCCGCCATAGCCGGCGCGGCTGACGGACGGCGCGCCGCGTAAGGCAAGCCCACCGCTCGGCGCCACCAGGCTCAGGCGCTGCCCCCACTTCAAATCGGCCTACAACAAGCCACCCGACCGCGGGTTGATCCCATGGCCGTTCAACTTCCCGTGCGGGATCTGAGCGCCAGTTTGTTTTGTCTATGCATCATTCAGTAATGGTGATGGAATTCATAGAACCTTCGAGTGGACACGAGGTCCATGATTTACCAAACGCAGAGTTACACAACCATGACGGGAATTTTTACTCGAATTTTCATTACAGGAGAATGCAGCTCTGGCAGGCATTCTTGGGCGCTCCTCTGATTTTTCTTGCCAGGCTTGCCCGTCTCAACGCCTCGGAGGGAGATCATCGTGTACATAGCCGAGAGCAGCGCCGCAGCCGTGAGACCTCAAGCGCAGGTCGCGGTCGTCAGTCCCCAGCAGCTTTATCTGGACGCCCTGCAGCGTCTGCTTACCTCGACCACCTATAAGATCGTCGGGGCCGGCAGGACGCTGGAGGAAGCACTCCAGGACAAGATGCTGGATGGCCCCTTGTCGCTGGTCGTCTACAACTTGGAGGCGGATGACGATGTCGAGGAGGAACTCGACAAGATCAAAGCCATCCACAGGAGGTTTCCGTTCGCCAAGTCGGTGCTGCTGGCCAATTGCCGCCGCACCTCGACGAAGCTGAAGATCATGCAGGCGGGCATCGAGGCCATCCTTTCCCGGGACATCTCGATCGATGTGCTGCGGAGTTCGCTGGAACTCGTGCTGCTCGGCAAATGCATCATGCCAGCCGAGCTGACGCGGCCATTGTTCCTGCAGGATCAGAATGGTGCCGAGGCGGCTGCCCCGCCCGTTCTTCCGCCCCTGCCGCCGCCTTCGCCGGTCGAAGTCATGCCGAGGCAGGCGACGCGTGAGAGTGCCCTGCTTTCGTGCCGGGAGCACCAGATCCTGCAATGCCTGATCAATGGCCTCACCAACAAGGCCATTGCCCGCGACCTCGATATTTCCGAGGCGACAGTCAAGGTTCATGTGAAGGCGCTGCTGCGCAAGACCCGGCTGGCCAACCGCACCCAGGCGGCCATCTGGGCGCTGAACAACGCACCTGAGAGCAAGCTGCTGACCACCGCCCGGGCCGCCGAGGACGGGGCCGCGCCGTCCTGGCTGGCAGACGAGCAGGATGCCGCCAGCTCGCAGGCCCTGTCCCTGTCGTCCGAGGTGAATGTCGAGCGCATCGCCGCCCCGCGCTGGCGCGACCGCGAGCCCGGGCCAGAGAACCGCGCCGCCGGAACCAGCCCGCAGGGTGCGGGCGCGCCGGTCCGAGGGAATGGATACATGATTGCCGATGATATCCCGTAATCTCAGGAAGATACGACGAATGCGGCGCCTCGCCGCGCCGGACGCGGACCCTATGCCGGCACCCAGGCCGGTCAGTTCAGGCTGGAGCAGCGCAGGGGCCGTGGCCGCCGCTGCTTTCATCGCGACATGGTCCCTGCCGGCCGTGGCGCAGACCAGCCTGCCGGATGTCGTCGTGCGTTCACCCACCGTCACCGGCCGGCTGCGCCCGGACTATGCGCCTGCTGGCGTGCGGCTGGGCGGCTTCAGGCTCGACGGCAACGTCGATGCAGGGGTTGGCTACAGCGACAATCTCGCCCCCACGGCACCGGAGCGGCTGACCGGCATTTTCCTGGACGAAGCCCTCCGGCTCTCCCTTTCCAGCGACTGGACGCGGCATGCCGTGTCGGTGACGGCGTCCCAGGCCACGCGGCGTCACCCCGATGCCGGCAGCCTCGACTGGACCGACTATCAGGTCGGGCTGGGTGGCCGTTATGACATCGGACGCGCATCCTCCGTTAGCCTTGGCTACTCCCATATCCGCGGCCATCTGGAAGTGACGGATTTCGACGTGCAGCAGAGCACGCTGAACCGGCCTCTCCCTTTCGATTCCGACGTGTTCCAGGCCTCCGGCATCGCCGCCTTCAACCGGATCACACTCGGTGGGTCGGCGGAATACAGGACCGTCCGCTACAACGGGGACGAAGCTTTCCTCCCCCGCCGCACCTTCGGCGACGGGCGCGACTATGACCGGGTGACCGGGGAAGCCACGGCCGCCTACAGCTTCCTGCCCGGGCGCGACGTGATGATGATCACCCGCGTCACCGATATTTCCTACCTCCATAAAGGCCTGGAGAACCGCGACTCCCTGACCTGGGAAGTTCTGGCCGGCCTCCGCTATGACCTGACCGGGCTCTGGGGCTTCCGCGTCGCGGTCGGCTACCGCCAGCGGGATTACGAGGACCCTGTGCTGCGCGACCGCTCCAGCCCCGCCTTCGAGGGACAGCTCCTTTACCTGCCCTCGCCACTCACCACCGTGACGCTGACAGCGCAGCGCAGCATCGAGGAATCCACGCGCGCCACCAATGTCAGCTACACGCGCACGCTGGTCCGGCTGAACGTGGACCATGAGCTGCTGCGGAATGTCATTGTCAGCGCGGAGCTGCGGGGCGAACGCCGGAACTACGACCGTCCGGACGAGAGTGTGACCGATGCCGTCGGCATCCTCTCCGCCCAGGTCTTCTTCAACCGCCGCGTGTCCATGCTGGCCAGCTACCAGCGCTATGAGCGGCTGCAGGCGTCGGCCGGCATCCAGGAATTCGACCAGAACCTGTTCCTGCTGCGGCTGAGGTTCACGCTGTGAGCCCGCCGCGCATTCCCGTCTGGCACAACCGCCTCCGGAGCCATTTCGGTTCCGGCGGCACGCATTCCGGAGCTTCGCCGCAGGGCGGGACAACCGCATGCCCTGATCAGGCAAATGGAGGAAATATGCACGTCCGACCACGCCAACGTGGCATCCCGCCGCTTTCCTCGATGAGCCGCCGGGCGGCGCTCTGCGCGGCGCTCTCCATCACCGTCGTGCTGGGGGGATGCACCTCGATGGGCGCGAACCTGCCGCCCCTGCCTTCCGAGCCGGCCGGCCCCTATCGGCTGGGCGCGGGGGACCAGGTGCGTGTCACCGTCTTCAATGATCCACGCCTCACGGGCGACTTCCGTGTCTCCGATACCGGCTCCGTGGCCCTGCCCCTCGTCGGCCTGGTGCCGGTGCAGGGGCGCACCACCGAGCAGGCCGCGAGGCAGATCGAGGAAACCCTCAGCTCCCGCGGTCTCTTCAACGACCCTTCGGTGGCGCTGGAGGTCCTGACCTACCGGCCGGTCTTCGTGCTGGGCATGGTGGAGCGCGGCGGCCAGACACCCTATCAGCCAGGAATGACGGTGCTTTCGGCGGTCGCGGTCGTCGGCGGCTTCAACTACCGCGCCGTCACGGACTATGTCGGGCTGACCCGGATCGGGGAGGATGGCCAGGCGCATGAATACCGCGCCGAGCGCTCCGCCCTGTTGCAGCCCGGCGATGTCGTGAACGTCTTCGAGCGGCGTTTCTGACCATGGCGCGGGCATGTCCGGGAACCCCGGCCCCTCATTGGCGCCGCGGCCTCGCCATGCTCGCCGTGATGCTTGTGCCGGAGGCGGCCTTCGCCTCACCCTCGGCCAGGAAGATGGAGGAGCTGTGCCGGCCCGCGGCCATGGCGGCGGAGATCGACGCCGAGCTTCCGCAGGGCGTGCTGCTCGCCATAGCGCATGTTGAATCCGGGCGGCGCGACCCGGCATCCGGCGCCACCATCCCCTGGCCCTGGACCATCAATGCCGAGGGCGTGCCGATGGTGTTCAACACGCGCGAGGAAGCCGTCGCGGCGGTGCAGGAGCTGCAAGGGCGGAACATCCGGTCGATCGACGTGGGATGCATGCAGGTCAACCTCCAGCATCATCCCGACGCCTTCCCCTCGCTCCGCGATGCCTTCGACCCGTCAATCAACGCACGCTATGCCGCACGCTTCCTGGCCCGCCTGCGCGACAGCAGCGGGAGCTGGGAAGCCGCGATCGGGCGGTACCATTCCGCGACGCCAGGGCGTTCCGAGGCCTATCGCGACCGTGTGCTGGCCGCCTGGTCCAGGACCAGCCCGCGGTCGCCGGTCGATATCCAGCGTGAACGGGTAGCCATGGCCTGGACCCAGGCGCAAGGCGACGGCGGCCGCCCAGGCCAGATCGCCGCCACGCCCCAGGAAAGGCCGCGCGGCTCCCGCGACCCTGTCGAGCAGATCGCGGCCTTCTGGCAGCGCAGGCAGCCGGGCGGCGAAGCGAGCCGCCGAACGCCCTCCTCCGAGCTGCCCCGTACTCAGTTGGCACGGGGGCCGTCCCGCCCGGGCAGGCCGCAAGCGCCCCTGGACCTGCGGTTCAGCATCCGTTGAACCTCCTGGCCTGAAGCCACCGGCTCAGATCGCAGCCCGTCTGTCCAGCCGCATATCATGGCGCGGCAAGGGAACGTGTGGTTACCCACCACGTCCCTGCCCGCAGAAGCCGTTCAGCTCGTGGCGATCAAGGGCAGCAAGGGCCGTGAGCGGCCATTGCCGATGCAGGTGTAGAGAAAACCTGCGGCTTCCACCTCGGTGCTCGAATAGATGTTCCGCAGGTCCACCATGATGGGCCAGCGCATGCCATCGCGCAGTCGCTTCAGATCAAGCCTGCGGAACACGTCCCAATCCGTGACGAGGACCAGCGCATCGGTGCCCAGCGCGGCCTCGTAGGGATCGCCGGCATATTCGACCTCGTTCAGGATCAGGGCAGCCTGCTCCATCCCCTCCGGATCATAGGCGCGGACCCAGGCGCCCGCGTCTTCCAGCGCCTGGACGAGGGCGATCGCGGGGGAGTCGCGCATATCGTCCGTGTTGGGCTTGAAGGTCAGGCCCAGCAGGCAGATGGTCTTGCCGCGCACGCTGCCGCCGCAGGCCGCGATGACCCTGCGGCTCATGGCCCGCTTCCGCCGCTCGTTGACCTCCGCCACCGTCTCCGCGATGCGGAGCGATGTGCCATGATCATGGGCCGTCTTGATCAGCGCCGAGACATCCTTCGGGAAGCAGGAACCGCCGAAGCCAGGCCCGGCATCAAGGAACTTCTGGCCGATCCGGGTATCCAGCCCAATGCCCTTGGACACGTCGCGGACATCCGCGCCTACCATCTCGCAGAGATCGGCGATCTCGTTGATGAAGGTGATCTTCGTGGCCAGGAAAGCATTC
Source organism: Teichococcus wenyumeiae (assembly GCF_003696345.1). Lineage (GTDB taxonomy): Bacteria > Pseudomonadota > Alphaproteobacteria > Acetobacterales > Acetobacteraceae > Pseudoroseomonas > Pseudoroseomonas wenyumeiae. The sequence goes on from NZ_RFLX01000024.1 coordinate 32,433, forward strand.
GCCGCGTATTTCGTGAGCTCGGCGGTGCGGCGCGTGGTGAAGATCAGCGGGGCATGCCCGGCGCAGAGCGGGCGGTAGATATCCGCCATCACCGCGCGGGCACTGTCATCCTCCACGCCGATGATGATGCGGTCCGGCCGCTTGAAATCCTCAATGGCCGCGCCCTCGCGCAGGAACTCCGGATTGGAGGCGACCGAGAAGTGCAGATCCGGCCGCGCCTCGCGGATCATGCGCTCCACCTCATCGCCGGTGCCCACCGGCACGGTGGATTTCGTCACCACCACGGCATAGCCCTTCAGGGCCTGCGCGATGCCACGCGCCGCCTGATACACATAGGTCAGGTCCGCATGCCCGTCGCCGCGCCGCGACGGCGTGCCGACGGCGATGAACACCGCGTCCGCGCCCTCCACGGCCCAACACAGGTCGCTGCCGAAGGAAAGGCGCCCTTCCGCCATGTTCCGCGCCACCAGGTCGTCAAGGCCCGGCTCGTAGATGGGAATCCGGCCGCGCTGCAAGGCGTCGATCTTGGCGGGGTCCTTGTCAGCGCAACGAACGGCGTGGCCGAAATCGGCCAGGCAGGCACCTGTGACCAGGCCGACATAGCCGGCTCCGATAATGGCGATCCTCATGTCAGCCTTCCTCCTGAGGGATGTTTGGGCAGCAGGCACTGCGGGATTGGGCAGCAAGCTGTCCCCGCGATGATGCCGGGGTCCGATAGCCGTATCCGTTGATCTTCAAGACGCTCTTTCTGTCCATGACATCTCGCCGGTGCTGCGCGGATGCGCCTGCGCCTGCCGGCATACCTTCGCCGTATGTGGCCACGCCTCGCCCTGCCTCAGCCCGCCGGCGCCACTTCCCTGGGCCTCGCCTCGCCCAGGCGCTCCATCAGACCCGCATGGATGTCTTCCATGACCTCGCGGATGCCGTAGCGGTAGTTCCATTCGGGATACATGTTGCGGAACTTCCGCACGTCGCTGATCCACCAGATGTGGTCTCCGGTTCGTGCCTCGCCGCTGTAGCTGTAGCTCATCGGGCGGCCAGCGATTTCCTCAGCCATGGCGATGGCCTCCTGCATCGAGCAGTTGGCATGGCGGCCGCCGCCGATATTGAAGACCTCGCCACTGGCCGGGCGGCGGAAGAAGCACCAGAAGGCCTCCGCCAGATCCCTGGAATGGATGTTGTCGCGAACCTGCTTCCCCTGATGGCCGAAGACGGTATAGGGCGAGCCCGTCACGGCGCATTTCATCAGATAGGCCAGGAAGCCATGCAGCTGCGCGCCGGAATGGCCCGGCCCGGTCAGGCAGCCGCCGCGGAAGCAGGCGGTGCGCATGCCGAAGTAGCGGCCGTATTCCTGCACCACGACATCCGCGGCGACCTTGGAGGCGCCGAAGACGCTGTGCAGCGTGGCGTCAATGGACATCTGCTCCGGGATGCCGAACTCCGCCCATTCATGGCTGGGGTCCAGTTCCATCCTGGTCGGCAGTTCGACCAGCGGCAGGAAGTTGGGCCGGTCACCATAGACCTTGTTGGTGCTCACGAAGATGAACACGGCGTCGGGGGCATGGCGGCGCGTCGCCTCCAGCAGGTTCAGCGTGCCATTGGCATTGACGGTGAAGTCCGTGATCGGCTCCCGCGCCGCCCAGTCATGCGAGGGCTGCGCAGCGCAATGGATCACGACACCGATGTCGCGCCCGTAACGCGCGAAAGCGGCGTCGATCGCCTCGAAGTCGCGGATATCGGCATGCAGGTGGGTATAGTTCGGCTGCGCCGCGCGCAGGAGATCCACCTGCCAGTTCGTGCTCGCGGCTTCCCCAAAGAAGTACTTCCGCATGTCATTGTCGATGCCGACGACATCGAGGCCGCGTTCGGAGAACAGCCGGGCGCATTCCGCGCCAACGAGGCCGCCTGATCCGGTAACGATTGCAACGGTCATATCATGGTCCCCAATAAGATCCGCTGACGCGGCCTTCACATGCCGATCTTGCCGGCGCCGTTTCCGTTCTTCAGCGGCACACCAGCCGGCGCGGCCTCCGCACCGTTGGTGAAGATCACGCCGGCCCCGGGCTGGAGGCCCACGACAGGCGCGGCGATGATCGGATGGGCGCCAGGCGCCAGGGCGGCCTCGTAGATCCGCCTCGCCTTCTCGCCCTGCACGCCGCTCTTTTCCGCCAGCTCTTCCTGGAAGTAGGCGATGGTCCTGCGCAGGCCATCATCGAGGCTGACCTTCGGAGACCAGTTGAGCAGGCCCCGGGCCAGCGTGATGTCCGGGCAGCGCTGCACAGGATCATCCTGCGGCAGCGGCCGGCGCACGATGCCGGAGCTTGAGCGGGTCAGCGCCACCACGCGTTCCGCCAGGGTAAGAACCGGAATCTCGTGCGGATTGCCCAGGTTGACCGGCCCGGTCACCGAATCATCCGCCTCCATCATGGCGACGAAGCCGTCGATCAGGTCATCCACGTAGCAGAATGCCCGGGTCTGGCTGCCATCGCCGTAGATCGTCAGGTCTTCCCCGCGCAGTGCCTGCGCGATGAAGTTGGAGACGACGCGGCCATCACTCGGATGCAGCCGCGGCCCATAGGTGTTGAAGATCCGGACAACGCGGATCTTGACGTGGTGCTGCCGCGCGTAATCGAAGAACAGCGTCTCGGCGCAGCGCTTGCCTTCATCGTAGCAGGCACGCGGGCCCAGGGGATTGACGTTGCCGCGGTAGTCCTCCCGCTGCGGATGCACGGTCGGGTCGCCATAGATCTCGCTGGTGGAAGCCTGGAGGATGCGGGCGCCAACCCGCTTGGCCAGGCCCAGCATGTTGATGGCGCCGATGACGCTCACCTTGGTCGTCTGCACCGGGTCGAACTGATAGTGCACGGGCGAGGCGGGGCAAGCGAGGTTGTAGATCTCGTCCACCTCCACATAAAGCGGGAAGGTAATGTCGTGGCGCATCACCTCGAACCGGGGCTGCCCCATGAGATGAGCGATATTGGTCTTGCGCCCGGTGAAGAAGTTGTCGACGCAAAGCACGTCATGGCCGTCCCGCAAGAGGCGCTCACAGAGGTGCGATCCGAGGAACCCGGCCCCGCCTGTGACCAGTACGCGCTTTCTGAGTGACGTCATCTGCTGTCTCCTTCGATTGAATCCAGAAATCCGCCCGCGCTCCGGGCAACTCCCTAGCGGGCCCCGCGCGCCTTCAGCATGGCGGGAAGCGTGTTGATGACGATGTAGAGGTCGAGCCACAGCGACCAGTTGCGGATGTAGAAGGTGTCGATCGCCTGCTGCTGCTGCAGATCGGCGTCGCTGCGTTCAGAGATCTGCCACAGCCCGGTCAGGCCGGGCTTTACGCTGGCACGCAGCGCCTGGAACTCAGGATCGAACCGGTCGATGTGGTAGGCGGGAAAAGGCCGCGGCCCCACAAGGCTGAGGTCACCGCGCACGACGTTCCAGAGCTGTGGCAACTCGTCGAGGCTGGTGCGGCGCAGGATGGGGCCTATCACGGGCAATACGCGCGGGTCGCGTGAGAGCTTGACGCAGCGCTCCCATTCACGCCTGGCCTCGGGGTCGCGGTCCAGAAGGTCCTGCAAACGTTGTTCGGCATCCACATGCATTGTCCGGAGCTTGAGCACCGGAACGAAGCCGTCCTGCATCCCAACGCGGCGCTGCACATAGAAAGCGGGCCCAGGGCTGGTTGCCTTGATCGCGACGGCCAGCATCGCGATGACCGGCAGGCTGACGAGCAGCGCCGGCACAGCGATGCAGAGATCGAAGACACGCTTGGCGAGCGATGCCAGGTCCCGTTGGGCGGGGTTGGAGAATTCCATACCGGATGCGTCGCCCAGCCCGCGCGGATAGAGCCAGAGGGCTGGTACGCCGCTAAGATCCGGCAGGACAATGACGCGGCGGAAGGGCAGGCGCGTGGGGTCGGGGGGCGAAAGGCCAGGCGACAGCACAATGATCGCCACTTCCGCCGAGCCCGCCAGATGCTCGGCGGCGGCGGGCGAGCTGAGGCGGGTCAGCGGATGCGGCTCCCCGTTCGGCTCCGGCTCGGCGATATAGCCTACAGGGCGCAGGCCGAACTCCGGTCGTGCCGCCAACTGGGAGGCGAGCCGCGCGGTGGCGCTGCGTGAGCCGATGAGCACGGCGGTGCGGCCCCAGGCCGACCTCCGGATGAGGTACTGCCGGAGCAGCGTCTCGCACAGCAGCATCAAGGGAAGCGCCAGAATCCCCGCCGGCACAAACACCAGGAAGGAAGGCAGGGCTTCCCGCCCCGTCAGGCTGGCGAGGGCCAGCGCCAGCCAGGGCAGCAAGGCGGCACCGATCACGCGCAGGCGGAAACGTTCGATCGGCCCGCTTCCGGCGGTGTCGTAAAGGCCGAGCGACGAATTCACCACGATCGCGGCCAGCGCGGCCGAGGCGCCGAGAAGCGGATGCCACGGCCCCAGCAACCCGGCGGCCGGGTCAAGGAAGGCGACGAGCACCGACGCCGCCAGGACTGCGGCCTCGACCACCACGACATCGCCCAGGGCGAGCACAAGGACGCTGATGCCGGGGATGCGGGCCCGGCGCCATGCCGAGGCCGCGGGCTTCACCAGCGGGGCGGCGGCAGGCGCCTCCAGAACCTTCGTGGAGGTGTCAGCCATGATCGGGTCTCCGCGGAAGGTCCGCTACGGAAGGCAAGGGTATCCATTCGGCCGCCGGCCGGCAGGTGAACGCGATAGTCTGTTCGCGTGACGGAGCTGCCCATCCGCTGATGGGGCTCCCCGCAACCCTGTCGAACGCTGATCCGTTGTGCGCCGGTACCATGGGGCTTCCCAGCTGCCTCCGCTTTCATGACCCGTTCGCAACCGGTACAAGCCATAAGGCCAAGGACAGTAGGGCGCAGACGGATATCCTCCACTTTCGCCAGTGCCGCAGCAGTCTTCCCCGAATGGGCAAGGTCAGTCCGAAGGCCTGGTGACGAGATATTCTGTTCGCTTCCTGGATTAGGATTGATCGGGCCGCGTCATGCTACGGTGCGGCCTTCCGCTGCTTCGAAGCAGGCTGCCAGCAGGCGTTCCGCCAGCTGCGTGCGAATAACGGCAACGCTTTGCAACCTAGTCACTGTTTTGATGTAAACGTGCAAATCGTGCCGGCTTCGCAGCGAAAAAGCGCCTTGCCCAAGAGATTCGCAAGGCAGCAGTTTCATGCCGACTTTACTGAAAACTTCCTGTTCTCATCAGCAAAATTTAGTTCTGAGTAAACTCGCGGCTCACATCACTTGCGGAACACCGGCATCGCGCGACTCCTCTGCCCTTGCAGGGCTGCGCAGAAGAGGTAGGCGGCCCGTGCTCCAAAGGCCAAGCAAATACCTCCAAATTCCATTCGAGGAGATCACGCCCTCGTCCGCACAATGCGGCCTCAGGGGTTGGGTGACCGCCCGCCAGCCAAGGTCTGCAGCAGGGGCATGAGCCACGTGGATCGGTTCACCTTCGACACATCACTCGGAAAAAGTCTGCCGGCGCTGCCGGCCCGCGAATATCGGGAGAATGTCGCTGCCGCGACAATCCTCTCGCTGTGGCGGCGGCGCTATCTCATCGTCTCGGCAGCCGCGCTCTCGGTGCTGGTAGCCGCCGGCGTGCTGACGCAGCTCGAGAAGCGATACGCCGCCGAGGCGGTCGTGAAGCTCGACCTGCAGCGGCCGGAACCCGCTTCCGGCCCCGACCAGGCCCTGGCCGTGGCAGTGGACCTGAACGCGGTGGCGCAGAGCGAGGCGCGAATCGCCCGCTCCCGCGCCGTGGTGCGCGCCGTGGTCGATCGCCTCGGCCTGGCATCCGACCCCCGCTACGCCAGCAAGGAGTCCCGCCTGACGGTGGTGCGGAACGCCATGCTGCACGAGCTGGACTGGGTCCGGCGGCAGCTGCTGGGCCATCGCCCGGAGCCCGCCATCCAGGCGGAGGACGCCGACGCGCCCACTGGGCCCACGCAGGATGATGCGCGGGAACGAGCTGTCCGCGACCTGATGCAGCGGCTGAATGTCGCGCCGGACAGCCGCTCCTACCTCATCACCATCTCCTACCAATCCTATGACCCCGCAGTAGCCGCCCGGGTCGCGAATGCCGTCGCGGAGGAGTACCTCTCGCGGCAGAGCGTCTCCGTGCACGACCCCGCCCGGCGGCGCGCAGAATGGCTGGCCGGTCGTGTCGAGGAGATGACAACGGCGCTGCGCGCGGCCGAGGCACAGGTCGCCGCATTCCGCGAGCGTACCGGCATGCTCGGCTCCGCGTCCGACAGCGGCGCGCCGGCGACCGTGTCCCAGCAGCAGCTACAGGAAGTGACGGCGCAGCTTGGCGCCGCCAACCTCGCCCGCATCAACGAGGAACGCCGGCTGGCCCGCGTGCAGGATATGATGCGCTCCGGCCAGCTTCCCTCGGCGGCGGATCTGCAAAGTTCCCCGCTAATCTCGACGCTTCTGGAGCGTGAGGCCACCGCGCGGCGGGAGCTGGGCGAGAAGCAGCTACGCTTCGGCGCCCGCCATCCCAGCGTGCTGGAGCTTCAGGCGGGCATCGCGGATCTGCGCGGGCGCATCGACGCTGAGCTGCGGCGCACCGTGCGGGTCATCTCCGGCGATCTCGCCGCGGCGCGCGACACCGAAGTGGATCTCAGCCGCCGCCTTGAGGCGCTGAAGCGCACGCTCCTCGACAGCAAGTCGCATGAAGGCGAGTTGCGTGTCCTGGTGCGGGAAGTGCAGACGACGCGGGACCGGCTGGCGACGCTGGAGCAGAGCTACGACCAAGCCCTGGCATCGCGTGACCTGCGGCCTGTGGCGGCCTCCCTGATCCTGCCGGCCGAGCCGGACCAGGTTCCGGTCTTTCCGCGGCCCTTCCTGGTGCTCGCCCTCGGGCTGCTGGGCGGGCTCGGCGTCGGCACCTCCAGCGCATTGCTGCTGGAGCGCCGCGACCAGGGGCTGCGCACCAGCAGCGATATCTCCCCCAGCACCGGCACACGCTGCCTGGCGATGGTGCCGGAGGTGTCGATGCCCTCCCTCTCCAGGGCGGCGCGGATCACCAAGGGTCATGCGGCCTTCGAGGAGGCTGTGTTCTCCGTCGGCGCCGGCGCCGGGCTCTTTAACAGCGCGCATGGCTGCCGGACGGTGCTGGTGACCTCCTCCATCGCCGGAGAAGGCAAGTCCACCCTGTGCCGGGCGCTTGCCCGCTCCCTGACCGCCGCCGGCAAGCGCGTCCTACTTGTGGAGGGTGCGCCACTGCGGGAGCAAGGCCAGGAGGCATCCTCGCGCCCGAGCGCGAAAGCCGACAGCGACACGGCCGGGCGCGGCCTTGCGCCCATCACCAGCAACTTCGCCATCTCGACCCTGGAGGCGAAGCTCGAGGAAGCCCGGAAGTCCTTCGATCTCATTATCCTCGAAGGCGCTCCCGTCATGCTGGTGGCCGACAGCCTCGTGCTGGGCCGCCAGGCGGATGTGGTGATCCATGTCGCCCGCTGGGCCCATACGCGGCGCCGGGTCGTGGAGGCGGCGCTCCGCCGCATGAGCGAGAATTCACTGGTGGTCGATGGTGTCGTGCTGACGCGGGTGGACCTGCGCCGGCACCGCCGCCTCAACCTCTTCGACGACTGCTCCTTCTACGTGAGGGAGCGCCGTCTGTACGAGCGCATGGCCAGGCATACCGGGCTGCGCTCGCCTTCCCTGCGTGAGAGGACATAGCAAATGACGCATGCACGCATGCTGGTCACGGGTGGCAACGGCTATGTGGGGCGTCAGCTTACGCGCCGGCTACGGCGGAGCGGCGAGGTCGGTGTCGCCGACAGCCTCCGCTACGGCCCGTGGAGGTTCACGCCCGAAGAAAGGGCGGAGCTGCAGCTCTACCGTTGCGACATTAGGAAGGGCGAGGAAGTCGCCGGGCTGATGGAGGATTTCGCGCCCGATGTCACCGTCCATCTGGCCGCGCTGCATTACATCCCCGAATGCGAGGACCAGCCGGCGCTGGCGGTGGACACGAATGTCCTCGGCACGCTCAACCTCCTGCTCTCCTGCCCGCCGGGCTCGCGCTTCGTGCTGGCCAGCACCGGCGCGGTCTATCGCCCGGACGAGATGCCGCACCACGAGGATCACTCCGCCCTCGGGCCCAGCGACATCTATGGCTTCAGCAAGCTGCATGCCGAGCATTACGTGCGCATGATCGCGGCCAAGCGCGGGCTGCGGGCGGTGATCGTCCGGCTGTTCAATGTTGTTGGCCCGGGCGAGACGAATCCGCATCTGCTGCCCGAGATCATGGCCCAGCTGAAATCCGGCCGCCGCGTTGTCGACCTCGGCAATCTTTCGCCGCAACGGGACTATATCGCGGTGGATGATGCCGCGCGCGGCTTCGAGGCCGTGGCGCTGGGCGAGGCGGTCGAGCCGGGCGAGACGGCGGTCGTCAATCTCGGCACCTCCCGCGCCTACTCGGTGGCGGAAGTGGTGGAGAAGCTGCGTCGGGTTTCCGGCATCGACTTCGAGATCCGGCAGGACGAAGGCCGCGTCCGCAAGGTGGACCGCCCCGTGCTGCGCGCCGACAACCGCCGGATCGGGGAGCTCTTCGGCTGGCAGCCGCAGCAGACGCTCGATGATGTGCTGGCGCAGATGTGGGAGAATGCGGATCTCGCCGGCTGGCTGCTGGAGCGGTACCAGAGCAAGGTGGTCTCGTGATCCGCGTCCTTGCCGCGGTGGTGGTGCCGCCGCATTTGTCGGTAAGCGGCGGCGCCCGTGCCGCCGAGCAGCTGAGCGCGGCCCTGGCGCCCCATTGCGACATCTCCGTCGCCAGCATGATGAACGGCGCGGGGGCCGGCACCGCCTCCTTCGCGCCCGGCGGGGTGCGGCGGGTGCCGGTGCGGAGCTGGCGGCCGGGGGGCATCCCCTGGTCGCGGCTGGCGGACCGCTACAGCACGCTGTTCTACCGCTCGGACCTCAGCGAGATCGTCGCGCGCGGCAACTATGACCTCGTGCACCTGCACAATCCGCTGCCGGCGCTGGAGATGGCGCGGGTGGCGCAGGCCTGCATCGCCCGCCGCATCCCCTATGTGGTCTCCACCCACGGCATCAACGAAGTGGCGAACGGCTCCCGCATCTACGGCTTCGACCGGCTGCGGCGCCTCGCCTGGGAGAACCTGGTGGTGCGGCCGGTGAGCCGGGTGGTGCGGCAGGCCGACGCGGTCTTCGCGCTCTCGCCGGCGGATGTACCCATCGTCCGCGACATGGGCTTCCGCGGGGACCCGGACATCGTCTGCAACGGCGTGCCCCTGCCCGCCCCGGCCGCGCCGGGTGCGGATGCGGCGGCGCTGCGCCGCCTTGGCATCCCGGTGGAGCGGCGGCCGGGCCAGATCACCTGCATGTTCCTGGCGAACCACACGCCCAACAAGGGCCTGCCGCAGCTGCTCGAGGCAATCACCCGCCTGCCACGCCCCTGCCTGCTGATCGTCGGCGGCGAGCGGCGGGACACGATCGACTACGAGCGCTACCTGCGCGCCTGCGGGCCGGGGCAGGAGATCATCGTCACCGGCCGCGTGGGCGACGACGATGTCGCCGCGATGTTCCGGCGCTCGGACCTCTTCGTCTTTCCGACGCTGGCGGACACCTTCCCGCTGGTGGTGCTGGAGGCGATGTCGCATGGCCGGCCCGTGCTGGCCACGCGCGTCGGCGGCATCCCGCATCAGGTGGACGAGAGTTGTGGCGCCCTGGTGGAGCCCAACAACCCCGCGCAGCTCGCGGTCGCCATCGACCGGCTGGGAGCCGATCCCAGCCATTTGCGGCGGCTGGGGGAGAATGCGCGCGCGCGTGTCGCCTCCGAATTCACCTGGGACTATGCGGCGGAGCGGGCGATGGATGGCTATTGCCGCGTGCTGGGGTTGAAGTCCGGGCAGCAAGCCGTCCGGCACAGGGCGGCGGAGCGGGTCAATGCGGATTAGCCAGATCCTGCACCGCGGCTCCTGGACCATGGCTGACCAGATGGTGGTCAGCGGCGGCACCTTCCTCGTCAATCTCCTGCTGGCGCGCCAGCTTCCGGCCGCGGAGTACGGTGTCTTCGCCGTGCTGCTGGGCGGCATGCTGACGCTGCAGCTTCCTGGCAGCGCGCTGCTGCTCTACCCGCTTTCCGTCCGGCTGCAGGCCATGGACAGCAAGGCGGAGCGTGCGGTGCTGATGCGCTCCACCCTGGCGCTGACCCTGCTGCTGGCAGTGGTCCTCGGCCTGGTGCTGGTCCCGGCGTTGATCGCCTTCGGCCGTGCGGAGCTGGCACTGCCCGCGCTGCTGTGCTTCGTGTTCTGGCATCTGCAGGAGGCGACGCGGCGCAGCCTCTTCTCCACCTTCCGGCATCAGGCAGCGATCTTTGGTGATAGCATCAGCTATGTCGGCCAGGGCTTGATCGTCATCGGGCTCGGCATCCATGGCGCGCTGACCCTTCCCAATGTCTATCTCGGCATGGCGGCGACCTCGCTCCTCGCGGTGGGCGTCCAGTGGGTGCAGCTCAGGCTGCCGCTGCGCGGCCTGCTGCCGCTGCGCCGGGTGGCGGCGGAGGCATGGGCCTTCGGCGCGGGCTGGTCGCTGGTGAACGGCATCCTGTCGCAACTGCGCGGCCAGATCCTGGCCTGGGCGGTGGCCTTCGAGGGAGGGATCGCCGCCGCCGCCGCGCTGCAGGCCGCCTCCAACGTCGTCAACATGGCGAACCCGCTGCTGATCAGCTTGGGGAACATCATCCCGCAGGCCGTGGCGCGGGCGCACCGGCAGGGCCCGGCCGAGGCCTGGCATGCGGCGCGCTCCTATGCCTATCTCGCCCTGCCCTTCTTCCTGGGCTATGCGGCGCTCGTCCTCGCCGTGCCGGAGCCGATCCTGCGGCTGTTCTACGGCGCCGGTTCCAGCTACGCCGATCTCGCCACGGTCCTGCGGCTGCTCGTTGTTGGCGCCCTGCTGGGCTATGTGGCGGATATCTTCCTCAGCTTCCTGCACGGCGTGGTGGCGCTGCGCCTCGCAGCCTTCATCAACTCGGTCGGCCTGCTGGCGGCGGTTGTTCTCGCCTGGCTGCTGGTCGGGCAATTCGGCCTCGTCGGCGGCTGCCTCATGGCCATCGGCGCCAATATGGCGCGCTTGGTGGCCTGCCGGGGTGCGCTGGTGAAGATCGTGGGAAGCCCTGCCTCACCCCTGGGGACGCCGGGCCTCGCTGCCGCTCAGCACCGCAAGTAAGCCTGCCGGCCCCGGCCGGCACATCCACCCGTCCGCGCAGCCTGGGCCGCGCGGACGGGTGCGGTAATCTCCAGATATGGTGGCCAGCGCCACGCCAGCCACGCCGGCCTCTACGGCCAGCCGAGGGCCTCATCCAGGCCTTGTCACCGCAGCACCTCCACCCGGCTTCCGGCGTCCTGCCCCGAGCGCCGCCGGTGCTCGGCCCAGTCACGGAAGCCGTCCACCCAGGCCCAGTGCTCGTCTCCGGGGTTCCGGACACGGTAGAGATTGCCATCGAAGCGGTTGTTGCCGGCCCGCAGCCCTTCCGGGTTGTGATCCGCCAGCGCGCCTGAGGCTCCATGGTCCGGCGTGGCGCTGAGCAGCGTGTTGCCATGGACATGGTTGTTGACCGTCACGTAGGCGCCGCGGTCCTGCTGCACCAGGCTGATGCCGTTTCCCCGTCCCGTCATGTCCACGCTGTTGCCGTAGACTTCCACATCCCGCGAGTTCTGGACCAGGATGGCCGCGCCCCAGAGCCATACGGGCTTCACGGGGCCGTTCCGCCGCAGGGTGTTGCGCCGGATCACGGCCGAGAAGCTGATCTCATGGGTGAGCCCGCCTGCGAGATTGTCCTCCACCAGATTGTCCTCATAGAGCGAGCCGCTATTGTCGATATCGGTCCAGAAGCCGTAGCCGTTGTTGTGGTGCAGGTGGTTGCCCCGCACGACGAGCCGCTGCGTCAGGGCGCATTTGCCGCCGCCGCCTTCCCAGTTGGGGTCCACGCCGGAGAAATAGCCGTTGAAGGCGATCTCGTTCCGTTCGAACAGGATGTCGCGGCCGACGCAGCCGGCACCCATCTCGCCATTGCCGTGGATATGGTTCTCAAGCACCTGGGTGTTGGAGCCGACGCTCACGCCAAGGCCGTAGTTCAACCGGATCTCGTTGTTGCGGACGATCCAGCCGGGCGACGGGCGATTGTAGCCGACCGCCCCGTATTGCACCGGCGGCGCGTATTTCTCGATGGTGAGGTTCTCGACCAGCACGTCGCGCGCCCCGCCCCGGAAGGCATAGGGCGCGACGGCTGCCTCGACTTTCCGGCCCCGGGGGTCGTCGCGGAAATAGACACGGTTGTTGCGATAATCGAAAAAGAAGCGGCCCGGCGCCACATCCTGCAGGCGCGAGACATGCACCAGCGCGACGTCGTCGAGGAAGAAGGCCTCAGGATAGGAGCATCTCTCCCGCCCCGGCAGGCAGATCACCTCGGGCCGCTGTTCGCCCCGCTGCACCTGCCCCTCCGCCACCCAGTACCGCCCCTCACGCGAGAATTCGGTGACGAGGCGGGAGCCGTTGAGCAGCGCGCCGGGCTCGCCATGGAAGCGCTGGCCATCCTTGGGGATGGCGGCCTGCAGGCGGTGCTCCCCAGCCCCGATGCAGAAGCTTGCCCCGGCCGGCGCGGCATTGATCGCGGATTGCAGCGACATGCCGGGCCGGACCGGGATCGCGCCCGCCGGGCAAGTCGCGCCCGGACCGGGGCCGGCCGCCGAGGCCGGTGCGCTGGCGGGGCCGGCCAGCAGCATGGCTGCCGCGGCAGCACATGGCCACTGGGCCCAGCGGCCTTTCCGATGCAGGTGTTCCGGCATGCTCCGCTACCAGCTCCTTGTTGCGGGCCTTCAGCGACGTGCGGCCGTCTCGCTGCCAGCGGCGCGATAGACCAGCGACGCGCCGACGCCGAGGCCGAAGAGGCACCAGAACCAGATGCCCAGCATCGGCCCTTCCAGCGCGACATCGAACGAGGAATCGACCAGGATGCCGAGGAGGTAGCAGCCGATATAGAGGAAGGCATTCGCCCATTCCTCCTCGCCCCGCCGCCGCGCCTCCAGCATGCTCCGCAGCATCATCGCGAACCACGACAGCATCAGGAAGATCCAGAGCGTCAGCCCCGGCACGCCCGCGCGAGCCAGCATGGTGATATTGGCATTGTGCGGGCTTCGCACGGTGGTCTGGCCCTCGCCTTCCCAGACCACGAAGCCGTCATCCTCGGCGAGGCCGATCCCAAATCCCTTGCCGGTCCAGAAATACGGTCCGTGCAGCGTGTAGTCCTGGATCTTTCCCCACCACATCAGCCGCCATTGCTTCGGCCCCGAGAGTTCCGCCGGGCCCTGGTCGTCGAGGATGCTCAGGGCATTGGTGAGGAACTGCTCCGCGCTCACCACCCGCGCTTCTGCCCCGCCGGTGCGCTCGTCAACACGGCCGAATTCGAACTCGAGCTGCAGTGCGAGGCTGGTGCTGAAGAGGAGGCCGAGGACAACCACGATCCGCGTCAGGCGCGCGAGGCGGCCCGAGATCACGGCGGCGATCGCCACGGGCACGATGATCGCCAGCATGCCGCCACGGCTCTGAGCGGAAACCGCCCCGATGCCGAGCAGCAGCAGCACGGTCCAGGCGACCCCGGCGCGCCGGCGCAGCAGCAGCCCATAGAGCGCCGCGCCCGCCAGGTGGGATGCCACCTCGCCGGAGCGGATGGACATGATGGGGAGCGCGCCATCCGGCCAGGTGATGACCGAGAAGAGCGATGTCGTGCTCAGGACGTAAAGCAGCCCGCCGCTGGCGCCGAAGGCCAGGGAGAAGGTGCCGAGGAACCGCAGCGCATCGGCCAGCCGGCCGGGTTTCTCGATCACCAGGGAGCAGACCACGAAGGCGAAGGCGCCATAAAGAACAACGACGCTGTCGCGGATGGCGTCGACGCCATGGATGCCGAGAAAGGGCACCGTGCGCGTCACCACCCAGCCGGCCAGGATGAGCAGCACAAGGTTGGGGAACGCGGTGCAGGTGGCGAGGAGGCAGCCGCTGCGGAGCAGCATGACCAGGCCGCCGAGGAACAGCATCTCACCGACAAAGAGCGGCGGGATTCCGAAATAGGCGAAGCCCTTGCCGAGGAAGGCATAGCCGACCAGCAGGCCGGCCAGGGCGCGCAGGTAGATGTCGCCCAGGTCGCGCTCCTGCGCCCGGGCCGTGGCGATGGCTGTCATGTCCGGCGCCGCCGGCGCGGCATGGCAAGGGCATGCCGCGCCGCGCATGCCGCGCGCAGGCCAGGCCCCGCCGGGGCCGCGATGACCCGCCCAGGGCCTGCCCCGGGCGGCTTATCCAAGGTCAGCCGGCTCACGCGTCCTGAGTCCCTCTGGCAGCGCCGGCTGGCGCCTCTCGCTCCGCCGGCAGGCCTGCATTCTGCGGGCCCGGCCCCGCTGCCCCGAGTGGAATTCCGGGGTAGCCCAGCGCCGGCGGCGCGGCATCGCCCTAACCCTTCTGCGCTTTCCGGGCCAAGGGAACAGGGTCCGGCCCGAGGTGGCGCAGAGGGAGAGTATCCCTTTGTGTCCTACTGACTTCCGCCCGCGGCCTGTATCGCTGTGGTGGATGGCCAGGGCGGTTCCGCGACCGCCCGGGCCGCGCCGCCGCAGCGGGCGGGCCAGCGATGGAGGCCGGCGGGGCCTGGGATCACCGGATCGTCGCCGGGACCAGCCAGCCGCACCGGCACCACCCGCCTGCCCGCGCCGGCTGGCGCTTCATGATGCGATGGATGCTCCGCGAAGCAGCGAGGGTGCAGTATGGAACGCTTTCTTGTCACCGGCGGCGCCGGCTACGTGGGCAGCCACGTCGTCCTCGCCCTTCTGGAGCGGGGCGACGAGGTCGTTGTCCTCGATGACCTGCGCCAGGGCCACCGCCTGGCCGTCCCGCCCGGCGCGGAGCTGGTGGTCGGGGACGCGGCGGACCGCCACCTGCTGCGGGAGCTGATGGCCAGCCGGCGCTTCGACGGCATCCTGCACTTCGCCGCCATCTCCCTGGTCGATGAAAGCATGCGCGAGCCGATGCGCTACATCCGGGAGAACCTGGGCAATACCCTTGCCCTGGCGGAGGAGGCGGTGAAGGCCGGCGTGATGCGCCTCGTCCTTTCCTCCACCGCCGCGCTCTTCGGCAGCCCCGAGAACATCCCGATCGGCGAGGACGAGCGCAAGAACCCTGTCTCCCCCTATGGCGAATCCAAGCTGATGGCGGAGCGCGCGCTGGAATGGGCGGACCGCATCCACGGGCTCCGGTCCGCCTCGCTCCGCTACTTCAACGCGGCGGGCGCCGATCCCGGCGGGCGGCTGGGCGAGGACCACAGCCCCGAGACCCATCTCATCCCCTGTGCGGTGAATGCCGTCCTGGGCCTGGGGCGGCCGCTGGCGATCCACGGCACCGACTACGACACGCCGGATGGCACCGCGATTCGCGACTATGTCCATGTCGCCGACCTGGCGGATGCGCATCTGCGCGTGCTGGACCGGCTGAAGAATTGCCCTTCCTGCCGCTACAATGTCGGCAGCGGCACCGGCGCATCGGTGCTGGAGGTGATCGCGGCGGTGGAGCGCGCGGCGGGGCGCCCGGTGCCGCATGTGCTGGGCCCCCGGCGGGCCGGCGATCCCGCCATCCTCATCGCCTCCAACGAGCGCCTGCGGCGCGAGACAGGCTGGGCGCCACGGCTCGGCGCGCTGGATGACATCGTGCGCAGCGCCTATGCCTGGCGCGCCCGCAACCCACGTGGCTACAGCGGCATGGCGGCCCTGAGTTCCGGCGCGGGCCCCGGCCCGGCGGCCTGGCCGGACCAGGCAGCCGCCCTCCCCGATACAGAACGCGCTATGGCCAGCCCCTGACGGAGCCGAAGCATGCGGCGGGCAAGAGCAGGCCGCCGCGGCGCCGGACTGGTTACCACCAAATATCCCTCAGCACCGAAGCGTTCCGGACCCAAAATGCCGGCCACCGACATCCTCTGGAAGGAGCTCCAGGCATGGCCGGGGAGCGATATGGCGGCTGATCTGAAAAGGATTGACGATGTCTGAGACCAAGCCAGCACGGCTCGCCATCATCGGCTGCGGTGCGGTCGTACAGCACCATCTCCTGCCCGCCCTGCGCCGCATCGGCTGGCGGCCGGAGGTGCTCGTTGACCCCTCCGAGCGGAACCTCGCCGCCACGGCGGCCATCGCCGGGCGCAGCAAGACGCTCATCAGGACAGCGGACTGGACCAAGGCCGCCGCCTCCTTCGATGCCGCCATCGTCGCGGCGCCGCACGCGCTGCACGGGCCTATCGGCAAGGCGCTCATCGCCGCCGGCAAGCATGTCTTCATGGAGAAGCCACTCGCGACCGCGTCGTCGGATGCGCGGGAGATGCTGCGGGCCTCGGCCGAGCGCGGCACCATCCTCTCGGTTGGGCTGCTGCGCCGCTACCTGCACATCACCCGCTGGACCAAGGCGCTGATCGCCTCCGGCATCCTCGGCACCATCCGTCAGGTGGAGGTGCGGGAAGGCTTCGTCTTCAACTGGGCCACCAGCACCGACGGCCTGCTGAAGCCGGGTCTCGCCGGCGGCGGCGTGCTGATGGACACCGGCGCGCATACGCTGGACGAGGTGCTGTGGTGGCTGGGCGATGCCCGCGTCTCCCGCTACCGCGACGATGCCCGGACCGGCGTGGAGGCGGATTGCCTGATCGACCTCGACCTGCCCTCCGGCGGGCATGGGCTGATCGAGCTGAGCCGCAGCCGGGAACTGCCGAACACCTGCCGCATCGAGGGCAGCAAGGGCTATGTGGAGCTGCATCTCTACCGGAACGAGGTGCTCTCCTGCTCGGACAATGTGCGCGCCTTCAAATCAGATGGCATGGGCGTGGGCGCCTTCCCGGAACAGCGCTTCCCCGATCTCTTCGGCGGCGAGCTGGCCGATTTCCGCAAGAGCATCCTGAGCGGCCGCCAGCAGGGCGTGGACGGGGCGGAGGGGCTGCGCTCGATCGAGATGATCGAGGCCTGCTATGCCCGGCGCGAGCCCCTGAAGATGCCCTGGGAAGAGGCCACGCTGCAGGATGCCTCGGTGATGGTGCCGCCCGGCACCAAGGTGGCGATCACCGGCGCCACCGGCTTCATCGGCGGCAGGCTGGCCGAGCGCCTGCTGGAGCAGGGCGCGGAGGTGCGCTGCCTGGTACGGAGCATGGGCGCCGCCGTGCGGCTGGCGCGGCTTCCGGTGGAGATCCACAAGGTCGACCTGACCGATGCGGCGGGGGTGTCGGAGGCGCTGAAGGATGTTCAGCTCGTCTTCCACTGCGCCTATGACCCGCGTTCCAGCAGCCACAACCTGGTGGGAACGCGCAACCTGATCTCCGCCTGCGCGGCGCTGAAGGTCCAGCGCTTCGTCTATACCAGCACCTTCTCGGTCTATGAGCCCCTGCCGGACGGGCCTCTGACCGAGGAGACCCGGGATGGCGACAAGTCCTGGCTCTATACGCGTACCAAGCTGGAGCTGGAGAAGGCGGTCATGGACGCGGTGCGGGAGAAGGGCCTGAAAGGGACCATCATCCAGCCGACCATCGTCTATGGCCCCTTCTCCCGCCCCTGGACCATCGCGCCAGCGGAGATGCTGCTCTACGGCACGGTGGTCCTGCCGGACCGGGGCGAAGGGCTCTGCAATGCGGTTCATGTGGATGACGTGGTCGATGCCATGATCCTGATGACGCAGCGGCCCGAAGCCGTGGGCGAGCGCTTCGTCATCTCCGGCCCGGAGACGGTGACCTGGGGCCGGTTCTTCGAGGCCTTCGCCAGGGCCCTTCGCATCAAGGGGCCGGAGTATCGCCCGGCCGCCGAGATCGCGCGGGAGAACAGCGGCCTGATGCATGACATCAAGCTCGTTGCCCGCAACCCGAAGAAGATCGTGCAGATCGCGGTGCGCGTGCCGGCGGTGCGGAGCCTGCTGCAATCCGGGCTCGATGCCCTGCCGAAGCCAGTCTACGACCTGGTGAGCCGGGCCTATTTCGGCGATGGCAGCCGCCCGACCGGCATGGTCCATCTGCCGGACCCGCAGTTGCTGCGCCTCTATACCGCGAAGGCCCTGGTCGACTCGGAGAAGGCGCGGCGGCTGATCGGCTACGCGCCGCGCTTCGACTTCGACCGTGGCATGGCGGCGACGGCGCTCTACCTCGAATGGGCCTTCGGCGCGCAGCGGCGGAGTTCCAAGGCAGTCCTGGACGCCCCCGCCATGCCGGAAGCAACCGCCATGGCCGCCGAATAGTACCGGCATCCATGCAGCCCTCTCCACCGAAAGGCCGCCCATGAACGCGCCCGTCCGCTCGCCTGCCGGGCCGTCATTCGCAAGCCAGTTCAAGGGCGCCGGCAGGCTGGATATCCGGCATGTGGCGGTGCTGGACGGCAATGGCCACCCGAGCGAGGCCAACGGGGTGCACAACGTCGCGCGGGCCCTGGCGCGGGAGCAGCAGGCTGCCGGCGAGCGGGCCAGGCTGGTGCTCCTCGCCCATGGCAGGCCGGTGCAGGTCACGGATCAATCCTGCCCGACGCAGGTCATCCGCCTCGATGGCCCGGTAATGCGCGGACATGCGCTGCATCTGTCGCGGAGGAGCATCGAGGCGCTGCTCGCCGGCGCCGGTGCCGGCACCTTCTGCCACATCCATGGCGGGCGGGAGCCGATGCTGCCCGGGCTGGGGCGGGTGCTGCGCCGCCGTGGCATCCCCTATGCCGTCACGGTGCATGGCCGCTTCTCCCATGTCTATGATCCGGCGGGCCAGGTGGTGAAGCGGAACACCGCGCTTTACCTGCGTTTCTTCGAAAGATCCTTTCTGGAGGGCGCCCGCTTCGTGCAGGCGCTGTCGGATGAGGAGGCCGCGATTCTGCGGCGGATCGCGCCGGGCGCCCGCATCCGCATCATCGGGAACGGCGCCTATTCCTCGACCCTGGGCGAGGCGCCGCCCAGCCCGGCACCGCGAGGGGTATCCGCCGATTATCCCCATTTCGGCTATTGCGGCCGCTACGCGATTGCCCACAAGGGGCTGGACCTGCTGCTGGAAGGCTTCGCCAGCTACCACAAGGCCGGAGGAACCGGCCGGCTGACCATGATGGGCACCGGCGAGGCGCGCGGAGAACTCATGCAGATGGCGGAGCGCCTCGGCATCGCCGGCAGGGTCCAGGTCATGGGCCCCAGCTTCGGTGCCGCGCGGGATGCAGTGCTGCGGGAATGCGACTACTTCGTCGTGTCGTCGCGCTACGAAGGCGTGCCCCTCGCCGCTCTGGAAGCTGCCTTGCTCGGCCTGCCGTTGATCGTCACGGCGGGCAGCGGGCTCCGCACGCTGGTCATGGCGGAACAGGCCGGGTTGCCCATTGACGACCACTCGGCGCAAGCCGTGGCCGCCGCCTTGCACAAAGCCGAGAACCTTGCGCCAGCCGAGTGGAAGGCGCGCGCCGCCGCCGCTCATGCCGCTGCCATGCTCCGCTGCGACTGGACCAGGATCGCCTCACAACTGCGGACCGCCTATCTGACATGAACGGCGGCTCCGCATGGCGCGGGGCCGCTCCCAACCGCCCATCAGCCACGGCCGTGGATAGCCCGGTCCCTGTTCAAGAGTAGCGCCAGTTCCTGCCAGCTTTCAGGCCTGCCGGCCGACGGGCCCCGGCGGCATGATCCATCGTCCGCCGTCCGGCCAGCCGGTGCCGCTCCAGTCCACGACCGGCCATCCCCGCCTGCGGGCTTCCTCGCGCATCTTGCGGGTCGGGTCCACCACGACCGCGGTTCCCGCCGCCGCCAGCAGCGAAACATCGCTCTCATGATCCGAATAGGCGACGAGATCCTCTGCATTCGGGAACTTACGGGACAGCAGCTCCCGCACCGCGACCAGCTTTGCTGGCCCGCGGAGATTGCCGCCATCCAGGGCGCCGGCGATTCTTCCATCTGGGGTCCAGGCGACGCGGGTCGAGACCGTCGCGTCGAAGCCGAGCAGCCGCCCGATGGGCTCCACATAAAGGTCTAGGCTGGCGGAAGCCAGCACCAGCGCGTCGCCCGCCTGCCGATGCAGTTCCATCACCCGCAGGGCATCCGGCTTGATCTCGCGGAAGAGGCAGCGCGCCGCGAATTCCCTCGCGACCCTTTGCAGCATCTTCTGCTCTCGGTTCCCGAGAACAGCATCAAGATAAGCAATCTTCAGCGTGGTATTGCTGATGCGCCGCAAGCTGTAGTTCAGCGTATGCAACGGCAGCAACGCCGTGCGCATCGGCCGGGCAGGACCCAGCCGCCGCGCGGCTTCCATCAGGAAGACCAGGAAGAGATCCCGGCGCGAGATGGTTCCGTCCAGGTCGAATACCGCGACGCGCGTCGCCGCATCGTCACGGCATGGCGGCTGGCATAGCCGTGCGGCGGTGCGGATTGTCCCGTCGTCGTGCATCGGCATTCGACCCCGTGTCGGTCCCGCGCCCGTTCATGCATCCGGCGGGGTGAAGGCTGGTTTCAGCAGGCCTTGGACACAATGATGCGCGCAAGCGTATGTGAAGAAAAGTCCCATAATGGGACTAGCCCTTTTGATACGGCGTCTATCCGAAAGAGAAGATGACGATGGGGGTCCCGCACCGCATTGTCTGGGCGATCATCTAGCAGGGCATCGTCATGAACCCCTCGGATAGCGATACGTCTGCGCAGGGCGCCGATGTGCACATCGCCGGTGCGGCCCTGGCTGGCAAACGGTCGCCTGTCCGGCCTGCCGGAAGCCGGCTGACGAAGCACGCGCCCGGCGCTGCCGGGAGCCACGCGGGGGCATGGGCGCAGGTTCCTGCCCTGCTGGAGAGCGCCAGGCCGCACCAGTGGGCGAAGAACCTTCTTGTCTTTGTGCCGGCGATCCTGAGCGGCACGATCCTTCAGCCCGGCCCGCTGGCCGCTGTGGCGCTGTCCTTCATCTCCCTCAGCCTGATCGCCTCCGGCACCTATCTCCTCAACGACCTCTGGGATATCGAGGCCGACCGCAAGCACTGGTCGAAATGCAAGCGCCCGCTGCCGTCGGGCCGGCTGTCGGTTGGCCTGGCCCTGGTGGCGGCGCCGGCGAGCATCGCGATCGGGCTGCTGCTGGCAGCGGCGATCGGGCCCATGGTTGCCCTGGCGGCGATCTGCTACCTGACGCTCACCGTCTGCTATTCGCTGGCCTTCAAGCGGGTGCCGATCCTGGACGTCACTGTCCTGGCCGGCTTGTTCACCCTGCGGCTCGTGCTCGGCATCACCAGTGCCGGCGTCTTCGCCTCGCCATGGCTCCTGGTCTTCTCGATGTTCCTGTTCTCGTCACTCTGCTTCGCGAAGCGGTATGTCGAGCTGGTGCGGGCTGCCCAGCGCGGAACGGCGGGGCTGGCGCACCGGGGCTACCAGGACGCGGACAGCCCCCTGCTGCTGGTCCTCGGCCCCTCCACCGGCATGGGCGCGGTTGTCACCCTCGTCCTCTATGTCATCTTCGACGCCTTCCGGCAGACCTTCTACGGCAACACCGCCTGGCTCTGGGCCTTTCCGCTGATCCTGTTCCTGTGGATCTCCCGCATCTGGCTGATGGCGGCACGCGGGGAACTGGATGACGACCCAGTCGCATTCGCCGTGCGGGACAAGCCGAGCATCCTGCTGGGCGCGGTCATGTTCGGCTCCTTCATCCTGGCCTGGTCCGGCCTCTTCGGATGAGCCCGAAGGCGCTGGTGTTTCTCATCAGCCTGCCCAAGCCTGCCCGCTTCCTGCTGGCAGGCGGTGGTGCGGCGGCCATCAACTGGCTGGCGCGCTTCCCGCTCTCCTGGGTGCTGCCCTTCTTTGCCGCTGTGCTGACGGCTGCGGCCATCGGCATGCTGGCGGGCTTCGTGCTGTACCGGGGCTTCGTGTTCCCAGGCTCCGAACGGCCGATCCTGCTGCAGGCGCGGGACTTCTTCGCCGTGAACGTCATCTCCTCCGCCGTGGTGGCCTTGTTGGCGGTCGTCCTTCTCCACCTGGCGGTGCAGCTCGGCGCCGATGTGCAGATCGCCGAGGCCGCGGCCCATGCGGCGGCAATCGGCCTCGGCGCTGCACTCAATTACTTCGGGCACAACCTGTTCACCTTCGGGCCGCGGGACCGGGCGGCGCGGGTCTGATGGGATTCATGAAGCATGCAGGAGAATGTCACATGACAAGTCCAGCACGATCCGCGATGCAGCCGAGCCTGCCGCTGCCAACGCGCGCGGTGCTGCTCATCGGCATAATCCTGTTGGTCTGGCTGGCCTATTCCGGGCTGATCGGCTGGCGGACCACGGATGTGGAATGGTGGTTCGTGCCCTGGCTGGAGCACATCATCCAGCATGGCGCGAGGGCTTCCCTGCAAGCGCCGCTCCAGGTCCAGATCGAAGGCGTCAACGGCTTCGCCAATTACTCGCCGCCCTATCTCTATCTTCTGGTTCTGGCCAGCGCGGCATCGGACTGGGTGTCGCCCTTCCTCCTGGTGAAGCTCGTCTCGGTCGCGGGTGCCTTCTTCTGCGCGGGCTGCATCTACTACCTGCTGCGCGCGCTGGCCTCCCCCGGGGCGGCCCTGTTGGGCGCGGCTGCCTCGCTGCTGATTCCAAGCGTCGTGCTGAACGGCCCGGCCTGGGGCCAGACCGACATGGTCTGGTCGGCGCTGGCGGCGCTGTCGGTCGCCTTCGCGCTGCGCGAGCGCTGGGCGGCGATGATGCTGGCCTTCGGCATGGCCGTGGCCTTCAAGCTGCAGGCGGTCTTCATCGCCCCCTTCCTGCTCTACATGGTGCTCGCCTACCGGGTCAGCCCGCGCTACTTCCCGCTGCCGGTGCTGGCCTATGCGGCGATGATGCTGCCGGCATGGCTCGCCGGCCGCCCGGCCTGGAGCCTTGCGACCATATATCTGGAGCAGGCAGGGGCCTATCGCTGGCTCTCCATGAACGCGCCGAACCCCTGGTCCTTTGTGCAATACACCCGCCTCATCTCCTATGAGACAGGTGTGCTCATCGGCTCCGTGGCCGCCGTGCTCATCGCTCTGGGCTTCGGCGCATTGTCGATCCGCTGGCGCCGGCTCCAGGGCGCTGACCTGCTGCTGCTCTCGGTCACGGTCGCGGCCGCCATGCCTTACGTGCTGCCGAAGATGCATGAGCGCTACTTCTTCCTGGCCGATATCCTGGCCTATGCCCTGGCGGTGGCCCGGCCGCGGCCGTGGACGATCAGCGCCGCCATCGCGATCCAGCTCGGCTCGGTCGCCGCCTATGCGTCCCACATGCTGAGCTTCGCCATGGGCAAGTATCTCGGCGCCCTGCTCATCGGGGCGGCTCTGGTGATCCTTCTCCATCATCTTCGGCTGGCATTGCGCCCCGCGCGCAGGCCCGCGTCATCCTCCGCCATCGCCTGATGAGCGGAAACCTTCCGTGCAGCCCCCAAGAAAGGGATGACGATGTCAGCGACCGTGGCGCAGCGGGTCAGGAACCGGACCCAGTCCCTGGATGTCGGCCGTGGCATCTCCGCCATGCTGGTCGTCCTGTTCCACGGCCTGCTCGTCTTCAGGGTCAATGGGGCGGATAACCCTCATCTTCTTCCGCTGGACCTCGGCAACCCCTGGCTGGTGCTGCAGCACCTGCTGCTGGCGGTGGCCAACGGGCCAGCCTATGTGACATTCTTCTTCGTGCTGAGCGGCACGGTTCTGGCTCTTTCCCTGGACCGTGACCCGCCCGCCCATCCCGGCGCGGTGCTGGGCTATCTGGTCAAGCGCGGCTTCCGCCTTTACCCGATGCTGCTCTTCACCGCCGCCGCCGCCGCGCTGCTGCAGCTCTATTACTTTGAGCCCCATGTCTATTCGCAGGCCACCGGCTGGTTCAACGATGGCTACAAGATCGACCTGCCGAGCCTGCCGGCGGAATTCCTGGCGAATGCCCAGGGCCGCAGCGCCACCCTCAACGGGCCGGCATGGTCGATCAAGGTGGAGATCCTGGCTTCCGCTGTCTTCCCGCTTCTGTACTGGCTCTCGCTGACCCCGGCACGCGCCATGGTGACGGCGCCGCTGCTCGTCGCAGCCATGTTCCTGGCGCCCGGCGGGGCAATGCAGTGGCACTACATGAACGTCTTCCTGTTCTGCTTCTTCGTCGGCGCACTGGTGCCGCGCTGGGGCTGGAAGGTGGCGGCGCTGCTGCGGCAGATGGGCGGCTGGCCCCGTGTCGCACTGCTGGCCGCGCTGGTGCTGGTCTTCATGTTCTCGCGGCGGCTGCTGGCGCCCACCGCCTTCGCACCGCCCCTGGTGGTGGTGCTGGAATCCCTGGCGGCCGGTGTCGGCGTGGTGCTGCTGCTGCACGGGCGGGAACGCGCCTTCTTCCACGCGGCACCCATGGAACTTCTGGCCAGGCTGTCCTTCGGAATCTACCTGCTGCATGTCGTGGTGCTCAGCGTCCTCGGCCATGCGGTGTTTCCCTTCCTGCCGGAGCACCTGGGGCCGGCGCAAGCCCTCGGCTTCGGCCTGCTGCTCACCCTGGCAACGCTGGGCGTCACGGTGCTGGTCGCCTGGGTGCTGCATGGCGTTCTGGAGCATCCGATGCAGCAGCTCGGCCGTGCCATTGCCTCCCGCATGGCCAGAATGCCGGGCGACCTGCTCGTGAGGCCTTTGCGATCCCGGCGCTGACATGAAGGAGCAGCACGCCGCATGGCTGGACTAATACGGCACCTGCGAGGCGGTTCATGCAGTAGAGATCTGGAGCTTCCATCATGGCACTGGCCTCCGCCGTCCCGGAGGCCAGCACCCGTTGCAATTCATCATGGCGCCACTTGGCTTCTGCCAAAAAGCGTCGGCCGCTGCGGCGCGCAGCGGCCGACCGGGAGATGAGACATGGATAATCCACCGGTAGCGGTTTCCGACGCGGCGTCGGTGACCAAGGGCAAGGTGCTGGTGGCGACCGGCGACGTGCTGCTGAACGACAG
>NZ_RFLX01000025.1 GCF_003696345.1 Teichococcus wenyumeiae
ACCGCTGCGCCCACACCTTCATGTCCGCCATCTGCCTCGCCGCCACCGTCCTCTTCTGGATCAAGGAGTCCTGAGCCTAGGCTGAAGACCTGACCGGTATGCTGATTTGAAGCAGTTCTTCTGATCCGCTCAGCCTGGGCTACGGAGGGTGCATGAGCGGATCAGACCGGCTGAATGAGGGGCTTTGCTGTAATGGGACCCGACTTTTGCAACGGCTCCCAGCCACGACCAACACCCAGCTAAGGAAACTCTCTGTTACAGTGCATCTGCGGTAAGCTCGCCGGAGCTGCCGTGCTGACCGGATGAACCAACCATCGTGCCGACGGCGCCGTACTTCTGACGCGGCAGTAATTGGGCCTTGCTGCTCGCTTCAGGACCCAGGAAGCGTAGGCGCTGCGCGTTACGAACCGAACATGTCACGTGTGATGCTGGCGTACCAGCCATCCGCGTGCAGAGCCTCCAGCCGCCGCTGCTCTGGCAGGCCGCCACGTGGAGAGGTGCCGCCAGAGCCGGGTACCTCCAAGAAGCTTCCGGCCCCGGTATCCGCGTGGAAGATGTTCGCAACGGAAATTGCGTAGTCCGGCCCAATATGGGAATAGCAGGTGTTGACGAAAACCGGCTCCGGTGGAGCTGCGCCGCGCAGCAGGGCGGCCGCTGCGCTCACCGCAGCCTTTGCCTCGGAATTGGCGAGGAAGCCGGATTTCGGCATGGGGCCGGGAAACATCGCGTCCCCTACCACATGGATGCCCGGCGCGATGCGTGACTCCAGCGTCCGTGGGTTCACGGGCACCCAGCCCGTACTGTCGGCCAACTCGCCTTCGGTCGCGATGGCGGCAGCCGTTTGCGGCGGGATGACATTCGCCACATCCACCCGGTGGTGGGTGCCGAACTCCGTTTCCAGCACCATGGCCTCGGGGTCGACGCGCACCACACGCCCGTCATTCGTGGCCGAGACCCACTCGATCATGCCGGGATAAAGGGCCTGCCAGGCATCCTGGAACAGCGCCTGCTTGGAGAAAGTGTCTTTCGCATCGAGGGCCAGGATCTTGGAGCGCGGCTTGTGCTTCGAGAGATAGCTGGCGATCAGGCTGATCCGCTCATATGGGCCGGGAGGGCAGCGGTAGGGATTGGGCGGAATGACAAGCCCGACGACGCCACCATCCGGCATGGCTTCCAGTTGCCGCCGCAGGAGCGTGATCTGCGCGCCATCAGCGGCGATCCAGGCATGCGGCATTCGTGTTGATGCCGCCTCGTCATAACCTTCCAGCGCCTCGTAACGCAGCGCGATGCCTGGTGAGAGGATCATGCGGTCGTAGGAGAGGGTCTCGCCGCCGCCGAGGCGCAGGCGCCGCGCCACAGGGTCAAGATGGACGGCGCGGTCATGGATCACCCGCACGCCCATGGCACGCAGGCCCTCGTATCCATGGGTGATGTCCGGCAGCGCGAGGTCGCCCGCGAGGACGCGGTTGGAATAGGGGCAGGTGACGTACGACTGCCGCTGCTCCACCAGCGTCACGTCCAGCCAGGGATATTCGCGGCGTGCAAAGGATGCGGCAGTTGCACCGCCAAAGCCGCCGCCGACCACCAGCAACCGGGCCGCGGCCTGCGCATGGACGAGCGAGGGTGCGGCGAGCGTGGCACCAAGAAGAGTGCGGCGGGTGAGGGGAATCGTCATCGCAACCCTGAGAAATAGGCGGCGGCGGCGGCACTCTCCGCCTCGGTATAGCCGCGTGCGATCCGGTTCATGATGGTTGCGGGCCGCTCATTGGCGCGAAAGGCGGTCATGGCCGCGCTGAGTTCGGCCGCATCCCGTCCCGCAAGCGGCGGCACCGTTCCGGAGCCCCTGCCGCCGGGGCCATGGCAGGCCACGCAGCCCTCGGCCACGACACTCGCGGTCTGTGCCGCGGCGGAACTCGCGAGGAGCATGAGGAGGAGGGCCGCCCTGATCATCGCCGCAACCCCGGCGCCTCGATGGGCAGCCCCTTCGCACGGCTCGCCAGGAAAAGCTCCAGCGTCAGGTATTCCCGCGATCCCGGGGGAAACTGCTCCGCCCTCACGCCCAGCGAGCAGGCCCGCAGGCGGCGATGCAGCGAGCCCATCGTGTTCCATTCCAACCGGTAGGCCGGGTATCCGGTGCCGAGGCCGTTGGAGATCACATCGCCCCGCAGCCGCCGGCCTGCATTGTCGTCATGGCACTGGCCGCAGGACAGGTTCAGCTGCCCTTGCCGGGTCTGATAGAAGCGGCGCCCCTCTTCCAGGAAGGGCGCCGCAGGCCCATCCGTCGCGACCGCCACGGGCATTCCCCGGGATTGCAGCGCGATGGCGGCTGTCAGTGCCAGCAGCGCCTCGCTTTCCCGGCCAAAGCTGGCCTCCCCTTGATGCTGGGTCCGGCATCGTTCGATCCGCCCCTCCAGATCCAGCAGCTCGCCATCCGACGCGACGGCGGGATAGCGTGCGGCCACCCCCGTCATGCCGGCGATGCCCCCGTGGCAGGAGGCGCAGGGCTTCTCCCCGGCTCGCCACAAGGCCTCGCCCTCCTCCACCCAGAGCCAGCCCGGGTGACGGGAGGGGTCCTCCTGTGCCTCGCGGATCTCCGGCGAGAGGTATTCCTGCGTGGGCCGAACATCCGCGCCGCCGAGGAGGAGAGCCGTGAGCGGCAGCAGCCCTCGCCAAGCGCCGGTCATGTCACCACCAGGCGCGCCTCGCGCTGGTAGAGCGTCCCGCCGTCCTCCTCCCATGTGAAGACGAGGTCGCCCGTCTCCGTGGCGACCGTCGTGAACTCCAGATAGGGATTCGCGGCGATGCCGGGGGAGAGCGCCATGCGGAAGACCTCCTCTCCGGCATAGGTGACGCGCAGAGTATGAAGAATTTTCCGCGGCAACGGCGTCAGTCCCGGTGCGTCCACCGCGCGCTCCATAGGGTGGCGGACAAGGACGCGCACCGTCACTACCTCGCCCCGCTGCGCGGAAGGCGGAAGCGTGATCCGTGCGGTGATCGGGAGTGTCGGCATGGCTAACCCGTCTCCACGCAGGCGCCGAGCACCACGATCACATCGCGCGTTGCGCGATGGACCACGCCCCGGTTCGTCTCGGCAAGCGCCACGATCTTCTGGCTGGTGGCGAGGCGAATGCGGGTAGCGACCTCCGCCCGGCCAGCCCGCGGTGTCAGCGAGAAGGTGGCAACGAGGGGGAAGGGGTTCTTCTCGGCCAGGATGTGGATGGCGGTGACGTGGTCCTCCGTTGTCATGGGGCTATCCACGCGCACCGAGAGGTCCACCGAGTTCCCGTTCTCGGACAGCGGCGGAATGTCGAAAGCGATCGCGCCCTCATCCGGGCTGCGGTCCTTGAGGATGGCGCGCAGCGCTCCGGCGAAATCCGCCGCCGCCGCCTCGGAAGCACCGGCAAGCAGTAGGGGAACCGCCAGCACGGCACGGCGAGACAGCACCGTCATCGCTCCGGCGCCTCCAGCGCGCTTAGGTAAGCCACCACGTCCTCCACCTCCTGCGCCGTCAGCACCGGGCGGCCGCGGTATCGCGGATCCACCCGCAGCAACCCTTCCGTGCGGTGATAGGCTGGCATGATCGCCTGCGGGTTCCACAAGGTCGGGTCCACCACGCGAAGCCGGATCTGCCCCGGATTCAGGCGCGACCCCACCCCGGCGAGCGGGGGCCCGACCTCTCCCATAAAGCGCTCGGCCGTACCAGGAATGCTGTGGCAGATCAGGCAATTGGCCGTCTCCCGGTTCCGTACGACCACCTCACCCCGTGCCCGGTCACCCCGCAGCCCGTCCAGTGGCACTTCGATGGCATCCTCCGTCACCGCGAAGGATGCCACCTGTCCGGCTGCAGGCATGGCCAGAAGGAACAAGGCCAGCATGGGCGCGGTGCCCTGCACTTCAGGTCCGCTGTCGCAGTTGATCCCCCAGCGGCATGTTGCGGATGCGCCGGCCGGTTCCCGCGAAGACGGCGTTCAGCACCGCCGGCGCCGCGACCATGATGGTCGGCTCACCCACGCCGCCCCAGAAGCCGCCGGAGGGCATGACGATGGTCTCGACCTCCGGCATCTCATCGATCCGCATCACGTTATAGGTGTCGAAATTCGTCTGCTCGATCGCGCCGTCCTTCACCGTGCAGGCGCCATAGAGCATGGCGGAAAGGCCATAGACGAAGGACCCTTCCACCTGCATCTCGATCTGCCGGGGGTTCACCGCGTGGCCGCAATCCGTCGCGGCCACGATGCGGTGCACCCGCAACTGCCCCTTGTCGCTGACGGAAACCTCGGCCGCGGCGGCGACATAGCTGCCGAAGCCCATTTGCTGCGCGATGCCGCGATGGATGCCGGCCGGTGCCGGCTTGTCCCAGCCGATCCGCTCCGCCACCGCGTTCAGCACGGCCAGATGCTTCGGGTGGTTCGCCATCAGTGAGCGGCGCAGCGCCAGCGGGTCCTGGTTGGTCGCATGCGCCACCTCGTCCAGGAAGCATTCGAGGTAGATGGCGTTCTGGTTGTGGTTCACGCCCCGCCAGAAATGGGCGGGCACATGCGGGTTCCGCATCGCGTGATCGATCAGCAGGTTGGGAAAGGTATAGCCGATGGCGCCTTCCGCCCCCCCCGCGTTCAGCCCCTGGAACTGCACCGGGTCGCGCCCGTTCTGCAGGCCGCCCGGGAAGGCGGTGGACAGGATGGACTGGCCAGAGATGCGCATGTGCAGCCCGACGATCCGGTTCTCCGCGTCCAGGCCCGCAACGAGGCGGCATTTGGTGACGGGGTGGTAGCGCCCCTGCACCATGTCCTCCTCACGCGTCCACATGGTCTTGACCGGGGTGCCCGGCACCTGCCGCGCGATCAGGATCGCATCCGCCAGCCAATCGTGCACCGTGCGCCGGCCGAAGCCGCCGCCGAGGTCCACGCGATGGATGTCGCAGGCCGTCTGCGGCAGGCCCGCCGCCTGGGAGGCAGCGGCCAGCGCCGCCTCGCCGTTCTGGGTCGGGCACCAGACGTCGCAGCGTTCGGCCGTCCAGACCACCGTGGCGTTCATCGGCTCCATCGGAGCGTGGTTCTGGTAGGGGTAGGAGTAGGTCGCCTCCACCCGCCGGGCCGCGCCCGCGATGGCCGCCCGCGCGTCGCCCTGCTGGTTGCCGATAAAGGCCTCGGGCGCCGTGAGCCCCTCGTCCAGCATTGCCGAGATGGTCTCGGAGGAGACGCGGCCATTCTCGCCAGTGTCCCATTCCACCGGCAGCGCATCGAGCGCAGTCTTGGCTTGCCAGAAGGTGTCGGCCACCACCGCCACGGCGGCATCACCCACCTTCAGGACATGGCGCACCCCGGGCATGCCGGATACCGCCGCAGCATCGAAGGACTGCACCGTGCCGCCGAAGACAGGGCAGCGCTTCGGCACCGCGATCAGCATGCCCGGCATCCGCAGGTCCTGGCCATAGACCAGCTTGCCCGTGGTCTTGTCCGCGGTATCCAGGCGCGGGAGAGGCTTGCCGATCACCGCCCACTGCGCCGGGTCCTTCAGCGGCACATCCGATGGCGGGGTCAGGCGCGATGCTTCCGTCACCACCTCGGCATAGCGCAGCGTGCGGCCGCTGCCGGCATGGGTGATGACACTGTCCTTGGCGGAGCATTCGGCGGCCGGCACGCCCCAGCGGGCGGCCGCGGCCTCGGTCAGCATCATCCGCGCCGCCGCGCCGCCCTTGCGGACGATCTCCTGGCTCGACCGGATCCCCTGGCTGCCGGCAGTCAGGAAGTTGCCCCAGACCCGGTTCCGGGCCAGGCTTTGCCCCGGCGTGACATATTCCGTGGAGAGCTTCGACCAGTCGCAGTGCATCTCCTCCGCGAACATCTGCGCGAGACCCGTCCGGACGCCCTGGCCCATCTCGGTCTTCGCCATCCGCAGCACCACCCGGCCATCGGGATGGATCACCACCCAGGCGTTCAGCTCGGGCTGGGAGCCGGCGGCGGGAAGCCCCTGCGCCAAGGCCTGACGCGAGGGCAGATGGAACCCCAGCAGCACCGCCCCGGCGGCACCCTTCAACAGGCCGCGGCGGGAGGGACGTATGGCTTCATGCATCGTCATGTCGTGCCCTCCCTCAGCCTGCAGTGGCGCCGCCGGCGGCGGCGGCCTGATGGATGCCCGCGCGCACCCTTCTATAGGTGCCGCAGCGGCAGATGTTGGTGATGGCCTCGTTGATCTCCTCATCCGTCGGGCGCGGCTTCTCGGCCAGCAGCGCGGCGGCGGCCATGATCATGCCGGACTGACAGAAGCCGCATTGCGGCACGTCCAGCGCGCGCCAGGCGACCTGGAGGGGATGGCTGCCATCGGGCGAGAGGCCCTCGATGGTCACGATCTTCTGCTCCTCGGTCACGGCCGAGACCGGGAGGACGCAGGAGCGGACAGCCTGCCCGTCCAGATGCACGGTGCAGGCACCGCATTGGGCAACGCCGCAGCCGTATTTCGTGCCGGTGAGGCCGATATGCTCGCGAATGGCCCAGAGCAGGGGGGTATCCGGGTCGGCATCCACCTGCACGCTTTGCCCGTTGATGTTCAGCGTCGCCATCTTGGTGTCCTCTCCTGCGCGGACTGTCGCCGCGCTGTTCCTGCAACTATCGGCAAGGCCGCACCTGGGCCGCAACGCCGAAGTGGTTTCTCGCCACGTCTCGCGCCAAAATGATCGCTGAAGGCTTCGGAGACGGTCGTTACATTACGTTCGACTACACGCACCTTGCCGGGGCCGAACCATGTGCCAGGCCTTCACGCCACGATCCGTACGCATATCTCCTTGAGCGAATCAGAAAAAGTCGCCTTAGGTCAGGATGCTGATCAGGTTCTCAGCTTGGCGTGCCACGGTGAGCCAATGGCTATTGTTGGGAGTGAGCACTTCCCGCAGCGCGTGGAGCTTTGAACCGGCGGCAGTCTCTGCGGCGCAACCGGGGGTTTCGTCCGGCCGGAAGCCGCAGCACGGCAAGCCGTGAAGACTTGGCGTTGCTGCGGATCATCCTTTCTCAGCCAAAGGCGCCAGCGCAAGACTTGATGAACTATCAGGTTGCATAGTCGGGCTCCTCGCGGTCAAGCACCCGGCGCCAAGCGTTCAAATGCAGCCGGGCATCGATCTTGTCGCCCCATGTGCCGTGCCAGTGGCGGCGCAGGCGGTCCGGTAGCGTATGCATCGGCTGCCCGGTGGACATGGCCGTCATCTGGTACATCGCCGTACGCTCCGCGATGAAGCATTCGTCGAAGGCGTCGTGCACCGTGGGGCCCACCACCGTCACGCCATGGCCGCGCATCACCATGACCGACTTGTTGCCCATCAGCCGGGCGATGCGGTCGCCTTCCTCGTTCTGGTGTACCGGCTCGTCGCCTTCATGGTCATAGACCACGCGGTCGTTCAGCAGCAGGTTGTTGTGGTGCGACAGGTGCAGCTCCGCATCCCGCAGCAGCGACAGGGCGGTCAGCCAGCGCGGGTGGACATGCACCACGCATTTCGCTTCAGGGTTCTGCAGGTGGATGCGCGCATGGATATGGAAGGCCACCTTGCGCAATTCGCCGCTGCCCTGCAGCACCTTGCCGTCCAGGTCGCAGATGATCAGGTCGCTGGCCTTCAGCTCCTGGAACAGGTAGCCGCGCGGGTTGATCAGGAAGCGGGGCGGTCCGTCGCCAGGCAGCATCAGGGAGTTGTGGTTGCCGATCTGCTCGTTCCAGCCCTCCCGCGCCGCGACGCGAAAGACCGCCGCCATGTCGCGGCGAAGCTCCCATTCCTGTTCCTCGGCCTCGCTTCCGCTCAGCGCTTCGATCACAGCCGCCATCGATGCCTCCCAAGGCTACGGAAGGGCAGCATGGTATGGCGGGGCAGCGCAGGTCTACAATTTATAAATCATGCGCAACGATGGCCACGGGGTCGCCGGCCCGCACCCGACCGGCGAAGCGCACGCACCAGAGCAGGCCGGAACTGCCATAGGCGAGGGGGATGGCGTCGCGGCCCGGCGCCTCGGTCAGGTGCAGCCGCCCGGCGGGGGCACCGGCTTCCACGGCGCTGCCCAGCGGATCGGCGGCCTCCCAGATGCCGTCCTGCGGCGCGAAGACATAGTCGGAGAAGTCCGGCACCGTCATGCGCCGTGAAGGGCCATAGGGCCCTGCCTCAGGCTGCCCTGGCAGCACGCCGGCATGGCGCAGCACGTTGGTGGCGCCGCGCCGCGTGATGGCCAGGTTGCCCGCGTGCAGCCGGCCGCCGCCACCCAGCTCGGAAGACAGCGCCACGATGCCGCGCCGCTCGGCGGAGGCCAGCAGGGTCGGGCCGGCATTCACCTCCCGCAGCACCATGGTGATGGGGGCGCCGAAGGCATCGGCCATGTCCAGCGTGCGCCGCATCATCTCCGGCTCGTCCAGCGCGTGGCCGACGGCGCAGGGCAGGATATCCATGCCCGTGCCGCCGGAATGCAGGTCCATCTGGAAGTCGCAGAGCGGCAGCAGCACGCTGTCCACAAAATGCGCCAGCACCTGGGCGAAGGTGCCGAAGGGGTCGCCGGGGAAGCAGCGGTTGAAGTCGCGGCCATCGATGGGCGAGAGGCGCTTGCCGGCGGCGCAGGCGGGGTAATGCATCGCCGGCAGCAGGATGACGCGGCCCTGCACCTCCTCCGCCCGCAGGCTGCGGGCGAGGTCCAGCAGAGCGACCTGGCCCTCGTATTCGTCGCCGTGGTTGCCGGCAGTCAGCAGCACGGTTGGGCCGCTGCCATTGGCGACGGACACGATCGGCACCAGCTCGGTGCCCCAGCCGCTGTCGTCGCGGGAGCGCGGTACCCGGAGATGGCCGACCTGCTTGCCATTCTTGCCGAGATCCAATTCCGCCACGACCGGACTTGCTGCCATCGAGCCTCTCCCGAAAAGGATTGATTGATGCAAACTATAAACGAAGGCTAGCATCCCACGCAG
This sequence comes from Teichococcus wenyumeiae, assembly GCF_003696345.1. GTDB lineage: Bacteria > Pseudomonadota > Alphaproteobacteria > Acetobacterales > Acetobacteraceae > Pseudoroseomonas > Pseudoroseomonas wenyumeiae. The sequence continues at coordinate 8,929 of NZ_RFLX01000025.1, forward strand.
AAGATGGGAGAGGGCTCGACCATGCTGACGCGACGGGATCTCGGCCTCGCTGCGGGTGGATTGGTGGTTCTTCCGGGGCTGGCGCGGCCCGCGCTGGCGCAGCGCGCCGGCGGCAACCTGGTCATGGCGCAACAGGCCCAGCCGCCGACGCTGGATGCACAGGTCACCACTGCGCAGGCTGCGCGCAACATCTCGCTGCATCTCTATGAGACGCTCTATGCCCGCGACGAGGCCGGCAACCCGGTGCCGGACCTGGCGGAGGGCGTGGATATTTCCCCCGACGGTCTGACCTACCGCTTCGCCCTGCGGGAAGCGCGCTTCCACAACGGCAAGCCGATGACCTCGGCCGATGCGAAGGCCAGCCTGCTGCGCTACGGCCGCGTCGGCGGCTCGGCCTTCATCATGCAGCCGGTGGATGCCATCGACACGCCGGACGCCCGCACGGTGGTGGTGCGCATGAAGGCGCCTTCGCCGGGCTTCATCGCCGGCATTTCCTCCCCCCGCGCGCCCTGCGCCATCATGCCGGAGGAGGAAGCGGGCAAGGACGCCAACAAGAACGAGGCGATCGGCACCGGCCCCTACCGCTTCGTGGAATACCGGCCCGACAGCCATGTGCAACTGACGCGCTTCGGCGACTATGTGCAGAACCGCGCCTACCAGGGCATGGACGGCTTCGCCGGCCGCAAGGTGCCGAATGTCGAGAACATCACCATCCGCTTCGTGGCCGAGGGCGGTGCGCGCACGGCCGGGTTGCAGGCGGGCGAGATGCATATCCTGGAAGCCATCGCGGTGCCGGCAGCGGAGCGGCTGCGCTCAGATGCCTCGCTGAAGATGCATGAGATGATGCCCTGGTCCTTTCAGACGCTCATGCTCAACCTGGCGCAGCCGCCGATGGACAATCCGGCCTTCCGCCGCGCCCTGCAGGCGGCGCTGGACCTAGAGGAGATCATGGCGATCTCCACCGACGGCCTCTACCGCATGACGCATGGCTGGCAGCACCCCGGCACCACCTATTTCGCCGGCGATGCCGGCAAGCAAATGTACAACATCAACAACAAGGACCGCGCCAAGGCCCTGCTGAAGGAAGCGAACTACAAGGGGGAGGAGATCGTCCTTCTTGGCGACAGCAGCTTCAAGAACCACAACGATACCATCGTCACCGCGGCCGAGCAGCTGCGCGGCATCGGCATCAATGTGCGCGTGAACATCACGGACTGGCCCACCGCCTTCAGCCAGCGCACGCAGCGCAGCGGCTGGCATGTCTGGGCGCTGATGCTGGGCATCGAGCCCTATGAAGGGCCTTATGGCGTCGTCGGCTTCTTCTCCGGCCACGCGCCGGTGCAGCATGTGCGGGACGAGGTGATCGAGGACTGCCAGCGCCGTCTGACGACGGGCCTGAAGGAGGAGGAGCGCAAGCAGGCCGTGGTAGATTTCCAGAAGCGCATGTACGACGAGGCCATCGCCATCAAATGCGGCGATGTCGGCATCGTGCAGGCCACGCGGGCGCAGGTGCGCGACTACAAGCCCTATCGCATTCCCCGCATGTGGGGGGTGTCGCTCGGTTAGCCCGGCATGTTGAGGTATGCGGCGGGACGGTTGGTGTCGGCGCTGCCGGTGCTGCTGCTCGTCTCGCTGATGTCCTTCGCCATCGTCTGGATCGTACCGGGTGACGTGGCCTCGGAAATGGCGGGTCCGACCGCGACGGCCGAGGAACTGGCGCAGCTGCGGGACCGCCTGGGGCTGAACAAGCCCTGGCCCGACCAGCTTCTGGGCTGGTACAGCGCGCTGGCGGTGGGGGATCTCGGCCAGAGCATCCTGCTGCGCCAGGGCGTCGGCGCCGCCATCCTGGAGCGGCTGCCGGTGACGCTGTCCCTGACCTTCCTGGCGCTGGCCATCGCCCTGGTCCTCGGCACGGCGCTGGGGGTTCTGGCCGCCGTGCGGGCGGGGCAGGGGGCGGACCGGCTGGCCATGGGCGCGGCGCTGATCGGCTTCTCGCTGCCGGATTTCTGGCTGGGGCTGGTGCTGATGTACGTGCTGGCCGTGCAACTGGCCTGGCTGCCGACCGGCGGCTTCGTGCCCTTCAGCCAGGACCCGCTGGGCTGGCTGCGCTTCATGGTGCTGCCGGCGGGCACCCTGGCCCTGTCCCAGATGGGCCTTTTCGCCCGCATGACCCGCGCCGCCATGCTGGAAGTGCTGTGCCAGGACTACGTCCGCACGGCGCGTGCCAAGGGCATGCCAGGCTGGGTGGTCATCGGCAAACATGCCTTCCGCAACGCGCTGATCCCGGTGGTGACGGTGGCCGGCATCGCCTCCGGTGTGCTGCTGGGTGGGGCCGTGGTGATCGAGCAGGTCTTCAGCCTGCCAGGGGTGGGGCGGCTGATCATCGGCGCCATCCAGCGGCGGGATTATCCGGTGATTCAGGGCGGGCTGCTGCTGACCGCGACCATCTTCGTCCTCGTCAACCTCGCGGTGGACCTGCTCTACGCCTGGCTCGACCCAAGGATCCGCCATGGCCGTGGCTAAGCGTGTGCCGGGCACATGGTCCCGGCTGCTGGCGCATCCTTCCTTTCGCCTGGGCCTGGTGCTCTTCGCGCTGGTCGCGCTCTGCGGGCTGCTGGCGGCCTGGCTGGCGCCGTATGACCCGTTGCGGAACAACTTCCGCGCCCGGCTGGTGGCACCGGGAGAGGCGCATTGGCTGGGCACCGACCGCTTTGGCCGCGATATCCTCAGCCGCACGCTCTACGGCGCGCAGGTCTCGCTGCGCATCGGGCTGGCGGTGGCCGGCGTCACGGCGCTGGTGGGTGGCGCGGTGGGCGCGCTGGCGGGCTTCGCGCGACGGCTGGACGGGCCGCTGATGCGCTTCATGGATGCACTGATGGCCTTTCCGGCGGTGCTGCTAGCGATTGCCCTGGCGGCGGCGCTGGGGCCTTCCGAGGTCAACGCGATCCTGGCGCTGAGCATCGCCTATGTGCCGCGCACCGCCCGCGTGATGCGCGCGGGTGTCATGGTAGTGCGGGAATTCCCCTTCGTGGAAGGCGCGCAGGCCATCGGCGCTTCCTCCACCCGCGTGCTGCTGCGGCATGTGCTGCCGAATGCCCTGGCGCCGCTGGTGGTGCAGCAGACCTATGTCTTCGCCCTCGCGGTGCTGGCGGAAGCGGTGCTCTCCTTCCTCGGCGTCGGCCCGCCGCCGCCGACGCCGACGCTGGGCGGCATCATCTCGGAAGGGCGTGACTACATCCAGGAAGCGCCCTGGATCTCCATCGTGCCCGGCATCGGTATCGCGTTGACGGTGCTGGGGCTGAACCTGATGGGGGATGGGCTGCGCGACGCCCTCGACCCCCGTCTGCGGGACGCTGTGCGGTGACCGCGCCGCTGCTCTCGGTGCGGGACCTCTCCGTCACCTTTGGCCCGGTGCGGGTGCTGGAAGGCCTGTCCTTCGACCTGGCGCAAGGGGAGGTGCTGGGCGTCGTCGGCGAAAGCGGCAGCGGGAAATCCATGACGGCGCTGGCCATCATGGGACTGCTGCCGCGCGGCGGGCGTGTTGTCGCCGGGCGCGCGGTGCTGGAGGGGCAGGAGGTCACCGCGCTGCCGGAACGCGACCTGCAGCGCCTGCGCGGCGCCCGCATGGCGATGATCTTCCAGGAGCCGATGACCAGCCTGAACCCGGTACTGACAGTGGGGGAACAGGTGGCGGAGGTGCTGCGCCAGCATCGCGGCATGAACCGCCGCGCCGCCCATGCCGAGGCGGTGAAGCTGCTGCGGCTGGTCGAGATCCCGGCCGCCGAGCGGCGGGTGGATGACTACCCCCACCAGCTTTCCGGCGGCCAGCGGCAGCGCGCCATGATCGCGATTGCCCTGGCCTGCCGCCCCAGGCTGCTGATCGCGGATGAGCCGACCACGGCGCTGGATGCCACCGTGCAGGCAGGAATTCTCGATCTCCTGCGTGGATTGCAGCGGGAATTCGGCATGGCGGTGCTGCTGATCACCCATGACCTTGGCGTCGTTGCCGATTTCGCCGACCGTGTGCTGGTGATGTATGCCGGGCGGGTTGCCGAGACGGGGCCGGCGGCTGCCCTCTTCGCGCATCCGCAGCATCCCTATACCCGTGCGTTGCTGGCAGCCATTCCCCGCCTCACCGGGCCGATCGCCGGGCTGCCCTCCATCCCCGGCGTGGTGCCCAGCCCCATGGATTTCCCGGCCGGATGCCGTTTCGCGCCACGGTGTCCCCATGCTCATCTTGAATGCACGCTGGCACCGCCGCCGCTGGTGCCCTTGCCGGATGGCGTCGCGGCAGCCTGCATCCTGCACCTGGAGCGCGCTTCATGACGGATGTGCCGCTGATCGAGGCGCGTGGCCTCCACAAGACTTTTCCAGGCGGGGTGCATGCCGTGGACGGCGTGGACCTGCGGCTGCGGGCCGGAGAAACGTTGGGACTGGTCGGTGAATCCGGCTGCGGCAAATCGACCATGGCCCGGCTGCTGCTGCGCCTTATCGAACCGGACGAGGGGGTGCTGCACTTCCGTGGAGAGGACCTGCGCGCCCTCGGCGCAACGCGCCTGCGCCAGATGCGGCGCGACATGGGCATCATCTTCCAGGACCCTTTCGGCAGCCTCAATCCCCGCATGACGGTGTCGCAGCTGCTGGCGGAACCGCTGGTTGTGCATGGCATCGGCAACCGCGCGGCGCGGGCGCAACGGGTGGCGGAACTCCTGACGCTGGTGGGGCTGCTGCCGGAGCATGCGGCGCGTTATCCGCACGAGTTCAGCGGCGGGCAAAGGCAACGTATCGCCATCGCGCGCGCCTTGGCCAGCCGTCCTGCGCTGCTGGTCTGCGACGAGCCGACCAGCGCCCTCGATGTTTCCATCCAGGCGCAGGTGCTGAACCTACTAGGCGACCTGCAGCATCGGCTGGCGCTGGGCGTGTTGTTCGTAAGCCACAACCTGGCGGCCGTGCGGCACCTCGCCCCAAGGGTCGCGGTGATGTACCTGGGCCGCGTGGTGGAGGAAGCGCCGCGGGAGGCCATCTTCTCCAACCCGCAGCATCCCTACACGCAGGCGCTGATATCGGCCGTGGTGGACCCTGGCGCACCGCCCCGGCGCCGGATCGTGCTGCGCGGGGAGGTGCCCAGCCCGGCCAACCCGCCCAGCGGCTGCGGCTTCCGCACCCGCTGCCTGCGCGCCCAGCGCCGTTGCGCCGAGGAGAAGCCCTATCTGACCGAGCAGGGACCCCGCCATCTGGCTGCCTGCCACTTCCCCGGCCAGTACACCATGGCGGAGCTGGAGCGTGCAGGCACGGCGCCCGCCCATAGCTGATGCCGTGGCGCAGCAATGGTGCGCGGCGCCGGGGAACTTGCGATCTGCATGCGGCGGTTCATGCCGCTGCGGGAACACCCACCACTGCTGCAGCGAAGACAATGAAGGTCCGGCGTTCAGGCCTTCAGCATGAGAACGGCCCTCTGAGGAGCGGCCTGCTGCCTACTCGATCCGCATGCCTGTCTGCCGCACGAAGCGGGCGAAGCGGTCCGTCTCTGCCGCCATGTAGCTGGCAAATTCCTCCGGGGAGGAAGGCCGTGGCTCCAGCCCGTTGCGGGCGCACCATTCTGCCATGGCCGGGTCCGTCATCACCGCCCGCAGGTCGGCGTTCAGCCGCTCCTGCTGCGCCGGCGGCAGGCCGGCGGGCGCCAGCAGCCCCAGCCAGGTCACGAAGAGGTAGCCGTCCAGCCCGGCCTCGGCCATGGTGGGCACATCCGGCAGCAGCGCGGCGCGCTGGCGGCCCGTGACAGCCAGAGCCCGCACGCCCCGCGACTGGATATTGGGCATGGCGGTGATCAGGGTGTCGAACATGCCCTGGATCTTGCCGCTCAGCAGATCGGTATTCGAGGCAGCAGCGCCGCGATAGGGCACGTGCAGGATCTCCACCCCGGCATCGGCCTTGTAGAGTTCCAGCGCCCGGTGCGATGCCCCGCCATTGCCGGATGAACCAAACGCCAATGCCTCCGGATGCGCCTTGGCATAGGCGGTCAGCTCGGCAAGGCTATTGGCCGGCACGGAAGGGTGCACTGTCAGGGCCAAAGGGGATTCAATCAGCAGGCCGAGCGGCGTGAAATCCCGCACCGGATCATAGTTCAAGCGGGGATAAAGGCTGACATTCATGGCATGCGTGCCGGCGAAGCCCACATAGAGCGTGTCGCCATCTGGCGCGGCGCGGGCCGCGATCTCGGCTGCCAGGTTGCCGCCCGCACCGGGGCGGTTGTCCACGACCACGGGGCGGCCCTGCCGCTGCCCCATTGCATCCGCCACTCGCCGGGCAACAAGGTCCGTGATGCCGCCAGGCGGGTAGGGCACGATGAGACGGATAGGCTTACCGCCCTGAGCTGAGGCACGGCGGGCGGGCCACAGTGCTGGAAGGCTGAGGCCGCTGGCGAGAACGAGGCGGCGAGGCAGTTGTTCGGGCATGTTCAGGTTTCCTCCGCCGCCAATATACACCATATATATGACCTTTAGGACTATCGCGGATCACATCATGCCCGACCGCCGCCTTGGCCATGGGCCAGTGAGGCAATCTTGGGGTGCTAGCCGCTGGTGATGTTGTTCTTGCGCGCCACCTCGCCCCAGCGCGCATGGTCGGCGCGGACGCGTCGGTCGAAAGCCTCGGCCGTGCCGCCGCCGACAACCGCGCCCTGGGCCTCGATGCGCTCGCGGACATTCGGGTCGCGCAGGGCCTCGTTCACGGCGGCATTCATGCGCGCGACCATCTCAGGCGGCGTACCCTGCGGGGCCGAGATGCCGGTCCAGGCACCGACGACGAAATCACCGATCCCCTGCTCGCCGCCGGTCGGGATGTCGGGGAAGGCGGAAACGCGCTGCGTGCTTGTCGCCATCACGCCACGAACCTGGCGGCCGTTCAGCGCCGGTGCCATGACGGAAAGGGAGTCGGTCATCACCGGGAAGCGGCCGGCCAGGAAATCCTGCAAGGCAGGGCCGCTGCCGCGATAGGGAATAGGCTGCAGCTCCGGCAATCCCATCCGCGAGCGGAAAAGCTCCATCGCCAGGTGCGGCAGGCTGCCGGAGGCCGGGATGCCGTAGTCGATCATGGCCGGCTGCGCCTTGATCCAGGCCACCAGCTCAACGGCATTCGCCACGGGCACCGACGGATGCACGCAATAGGCCAGCGGCGCGTCCAGGATCATGCAGACATTGATCAGGTCGAGCGGGTCGAGGCCCGTCGGTGGGAAGGTATGCGGGTTGATCACCATCGGGCTCGAATTCGAGGCCAGGAAGGTGTAGCCGTCCGGCCGCGAGCGTAGCACGGCTTCCAGCCCGAGATTGCCGCCGGCTCCGCCCCGGTTCTCGATCACGACCGGCTGGCCGAGTGCCTTGCTGATGCCAGCCTGCACGATGCGGGCGGCGAAATCCGTCTGGCCGCCGGGCGGATAGCCCACCACCAGCGTGATCGGGCGGCTCGGCCATGCCTGGGCGAGGGCCGGCTTCGCCAATGCGGCGGCGCCAGCGCCGAGCAGCAGGCGCCGGGACAGTGTGGGGCGTGCGGTCATTCTGGCTTTCCTTCCCTGTTCTTCTGGGCGGGTTACAGGCCGGCAGCCGCCAGGATGGCCTCGCCATCCGGCATCGGGCCGCCAAGGTCCGGGCTGGCGGCGCCCGCGGCAACAGCGGCCGCGCGGCGGGCGGGATCGGTCGTCAGCAGGGTGACCTCCGCCGGCGCGATGCCGAACAGCGCGGCGAGGCGCGGCACCAGTTCCGGCTCCCGCGTGATGGCCTCGGCGGGAAGGCGGCGGCCGGGCTGCTCGCCCTGGGGCAGGTAGATGCACAGCGCATCGGCCTGTCCGACATTCGCCGGCAGATCCTGGAAAAACGCGTCATGGGCGTACTGGACGCCGCGCCAGGTGGCCGCGTCGGTCTCCGGCGCATGCCAAGGGGAAGCGATGGCGAGATGTCCCATGCCAGCGAGTCCGGCCACGATCCGTCCCATGTCGGGGCGCGGCGTCAGGCGGCTTGCGGTGCCCGGCGGCAAGGTCAGCAGACCCGGGCGGTCCAGGATGGTCAGGCGGGTGTCGGGCGAAAAGGAGGCGCCCAGCTCCTCCTCCTGCATGGCCACCGGCTGCCCGGGCTCGATGCGGAAGACGCGGTAGCGGTGCGGCGGCTCGCAGAAGGCGGGGCAGCCGCCCATCAGGGCATTGCCGAGCTGCACCATCGGCGTGCCCTCGTGCCAGTGGCCGGAGAGCAGCAGGCGGCGGCCGGGCGCCTCCGCCACGCGCCGCGCGATGTCGTCGGCATCGCCGTAGAGCAGCGGGTAATGGTAATCGACATGCGGCCGGACAAGGAAATGCTGAAGGTGGACCTCATCGGTCTCCTCCGTCGCCGCGGCGATCACCTGCTCGAAGTGCCGCCGCGGCGTGCCGATGCGGAGGGCCTGGTTGCCGGCCTGCTCCCAGTCGTGGAAGGCATGCACCGCGAGTGGGCCGAAGTGCCTCGTGACCGGCTCCGAGCCGAAGACCACGTCGAAGGTGGGGCCATGGTCGTGGTTGCCGGGCAGCACCATCCAGGGCCGCCCCAGGGATTCGAGCCAGCGGCGCACCAGCCAATAATCGGCCAACGCGCCCTGCGTGAGCGCCCGCAGGTCGTAGCCCGGTTCTCGGTCGAGCAGCGCGTGGGGAACGTCGAGCAGATCGCCAGTGACAGCCACCAGATCGGGAGCCACGGCCTCGATGCGCTCGGCCAGCTTGGCGAGGAGCGACGGCATGTGCCGCGACAGCCGATGAACATGGCCGTTATGGCCGGGCAGAGCCTGGCGCAGGTGCAGGTCGGTGACGTGAAATATGGTGGTCATGCTGTTCCTCGCCGCGGCGGAAGCCCGCCCGAGTCTTGGCTGACGGGATAGAAGTATGAAATATTGTGCTATGGAAGATACAAAATATCAGAATCGTGGTGCGCGATGCGGTCAGACCGGGAACTGAAGCTCTGGGTGGGCTGGCTCCATCTGGTGGAAGGCGCCACGCAGGATTCCATCGCCCAGCGGCTCGGCCTGACGCGGGCGAAGGTGAACCGCTATGTCGCGGCCTGCCGGGAAGAAGGGCTGATCCGCGTCTCCATCGATACCAGCCTCCGCTTCTGCTTCGAGGCGGAACGCGAGCTCATGGCGCGCTACGGGCTCCCGGCCTGCTACATCGTGCCGACGCCGGCGGAGCGGGAGGGGACGGCCTCGGTGGTTGGCGCCGCGGCAGGGGCGTTTGTTTCCGCCCAGCTGCAACCCAGGCAGACGCTGGCGCTGGGCTGGGGCCGGACGCTCGATGCCTCGGTGCGGGGGCTGGAGCCGCGCAGCGCGGCGGGGAACGTGATCGTGGGGCTGATGGGAGGGCTGGCGCGCGCCGGCAGCATCAATCCCTATGACATCGCGGCGCGCTTCGCCCGCAAGCTGGATGCGGCCTGCTACTACCTGATCGCGCCCATCGTCGCGGAATCCGTCCAGGCGGCCGAGAGCTTCCGCTCCATGCAGATGGTGCGCGACGTGCTGGCGCGCGCCGCCGCCGCCGAACATGCGCTGGTCGGCGCGGGAGATCTGCGCCAGACATCGATGGACCTCTCCACGGGCGTACTGGGGCCACGGGACCAGCAGCGGCTGGAGCGGGCCGGCGCGGTGGGCAATGTCTTCGGGATCTATCTTTCCGCCGATGGTCAGGTGGTCGATGATGAAGTGAATACGCGGCGCGTGCAGCTCGACCCGGCAGCGATCCGCCGCATTCCCAACCGGATGGTGGCTGCAGGGGGGCCGGAGAAGGTGGCGATCCTGCGTGCCGCGCTAGTGTCAGGGCTCTGCACCAGCCTCATCAGCGACCTAGAGACAGCCAGACAGCTTCTCGATGAATGAGCCAACTCTGCAAGTAGCCTTGGGTCAAAGCTCTGTCGGCGGGACCGGGAGGGGTGGACAGCGGCGGTGCGCAACTCCGCTCTTGGACTTCAGTGGTTCAGCGTGGCAGCCAGACCGGGCTGCCGCCGCCGAGGGGCGGTGTCGGCTTGTCCCAGAATGGCGGCGCCCCGGACGTTCGCAAGACAGGCCCCACGGTCTTCAGGTCGCCATGTTCCTGGACTTGGCGGGCGGCGAGCTGCTCCTCGGCCAGGACTTCGGGAGCATCGCTGAACTGGCCCAGCAATTCCTGGCGCTGAAGAAGCATGGCAGACTGGCAGAGCGAGACATGCACCTGCCAGCCGCCGCCTTTGCGCGCGTGGCGGGCCAGGGCCGGTTGCGAGGTACCGGGTGGTGTAGTCGCAGACCGGCGCGAAAACGAGCCTGGGCTGGCCGGCCCCGATGGCTGCGCCGTGGGTCTCGCAGATGCCCGTCACCGCCTGGGCTACCTGGGCGGGGATCGCCGTGCTGGACGGCTTCGCGCTCATGAGCGAGCGGGAACAGGGGCTTGAAGTCAGGCCTTTCCGACTAGCCGTGATGATGCAGGCGCGGCTGCCCCAGTCACGGCGGCGTCCACTGTCCAAACAGGCGCATGCTTATGCGCAGATCCTGGCCTTGGATGTGGCCGATCCATCCGCCAGCCTCAGCGCTGGCGCGAATTGGCCCAAGCTTCCGCGATGCGGTCTATGCGTTGCTCGGCAGCTGTGCGGGGCGGGGGCCGCCTCGCCATGGGCGCGGTAGGTGTGGGCTCGCCGTTATCGGTCCAATGCCGCACGGGGCCGGAATCGAGGTGGATGAACCCATGCGTCGGATACAGCCCCACGCCGCCGCGGCCCAGCTCGATCGCTTCTTCCCCAAAGCTGCCAAACCTGGCCTTCGGAATCTGCAGGTCCAGCGCAGCGGCGCGTAGATGCTGGCTGTTGACTGCGCCGTTGACTTCGCGGTTCGTGGCCACGGTCCGGTAACCGGACAACACGATGAGTTCCGCCATGCGCTGGCGGCGGCCCATTTCCCAGGCGATGTCGAGGGCAGCAACATCAAAGGACCGGGTTTCGCCGGTGCGGGTATCGGCTAGCACTTCCGAGAGTTCCGCCAAGGCCCCAGGGTCTGCCCTGAGGCCGTTGTGGTAGATGCCGGAGAAGGTGGCGCCTGATGCGGCGTGGCGCAACTGAAGCCTGCGGGCGTTGAGCGGACCGGGCAAGGGGAGCATGGCGGCCGAAATCGATGCAGGCTTTGCAAACACTGCGGTTGTAAGCGAGGTGATACAGAAAATTCGGCGGTGCATGCCGATATGCTAGACAGTTTCCATTAATTTCGGAACGAAAACTGTTTATGCCGGAAAGATTTTCGTCTGGTTGAGCAAAATGAAACAAAATAACTGGCCTTGAAGATTCAAAACGGTGCTGCGCCTGTTCCTGCATCATTTTCCGCAATTGCCCTCGCTGTTCTCGCGCAGGCATCGTAGGAGCAGCGCTCCTCCATAAGCAGACTTCTCCGCCCACTACTCGTCCCTTCAGAAATCATGCCCCTGCGGCGAGTATGCTATTCGCCGATTTACGGAAGGCGGGTTGGTCAGGGTTGAAACATATTGGTGTCACCACCTCGGGAAAGCACCCACCATTGGTGGGTAGAGTCGCCAGCATTCGTCCCATCAGACGGAGGAACAACCGATGCCAGCGTCACGCCTCCTCCTGAAGCCGGGAGTTTTGGCCTCAGCTCTTGGCCGGGATAAGCCCAGGCGAGCGTGATGCCAGCCTCTGCGGCAATTGCGGCGAAAGGTTTGGTCGAAAATCCGATCAGCCTGTCGCAGCTGTCGAATGCCGCCTTCCTGGCGCTTTCCAGCGACTTCATCTTGATGTCGCTTCTCGAAAAAATACCCTTCCACGGGTCCGATTACACACCTGATCATATAGCAACGATGGGGAGGCTGCTTCGGGCCTCCTGCTCGGTGCATGATGGCGGCAGCCTTCCGTACGCTGGAATGGGGCTGAATGGTTGCTGCCAACCTCCTCAGGGCGGCGTACGACTGACCGCCTGCAGGCATGGAAAGGCCGGATTCCTCATGAACCGTCGTCAGGTGTTGATCGCCAGCAGCCTCGGCCTGCCGTTCCGGCGCGCGCAAGCGCAGTCCTTTCCCACGCGGGCTATCCGCGTCATCGTGCCATATGCTGCGGGCGGAACCGACCAGTACATCCGTGTGCTGCAACACAGCTTCGCGGAAGCGCTGGGCCAGCCCGTCCTGATCGACTCTGTCCCCGGCAGTGGCGGCGGCATCGGCGCCAACCGTGTCCGCACGAGCTCCGCGGATGGCTATACCGTGCTGTTCGCCGGCACCGCCGCACTGACCATCGTGCCACGCGTCCAGAACCTGTCCTACACAGCCGCGGATTTTGCGCCGGTCTGCAACCTCGTCTCCATTCCCATCATGCTGGCAGGCAGGCGGGGCTCGCGTTTCAGCACCATGGAGGACGTGCTGGCGGAGGCACGTGCCAAGCCTGAGAGCATCACCTTTGGCTCCCCAGGCATCGGCAGCTCGCCACACTTGGCCGGGGAAGCCGTGGCGCGCGCGGCGGGGGTGAAACTGCTGCATGTGCCTTATCCCGGCATCGCCCCGGCGCTGACGGCCCTGCTCGCGGGCGATATCGACCTGGTCGTGGGCGCTCCTGGCATCATCATGCCGGCGGTGGAGGCGCATGGCATCCTGCCGCTGGCGCAGACCGGCGCGACGCGCATCGCGTCGCTGCCGGACCTCGTGACCTTGCGGGAACTGGGGCTGGATGTGGACATGGTGACGCGCTTCGGCTTCCTCGCCCCACCCCGGACCCCTGAAGCGATCCTGGACCAGCTCGGCCGGGCCTTTCTGCGGGCGGCGAGTTCCGCCGAGTATGCCCAGGCCATGCAGCGCTCCTACAACGAGGTCCTGCTGCTGGACCGCGCGCAATTCGCCCAGGCTCTTGCCGAGGAGGATCAGCTCAATGCTCGGCTGATCCGGGATCTCGGCATCCGCGTCCAGTAACAGGAAGGAATTACCGGTGCCCATCGTGACAGCGGAACTGCGCCCTTGCGTCCAGCGGCAGGCGGACCCGGGCTGGACATTCGCCCGCGCGACGGTGCCGGAGCTGCAGGGCTGGGTGCTTGCCCTGACAGACGACGCCGGTGTCACCGGCCTTGGCTATGCCCATGCCGTGCCTGCCATCACCACGCATGGGGCAGGGGCGGAGGCAGCGCTGGTGTTCCTCCGCCCGCTTCTGCTCGGGCGCGAACCCGCCGAGCTGGCGGCCATCCTGGATCTGGTCGAGGCGACACTTGTCGGCAACCGCTCGGTCAAGGCGGCGATCGACATGGCGCTGCACGACCTGCTGGCCCGCCGCGCGGGCTTGCCGCTCTCGGCACTGATGGGCGGGCGGTTCCGCGACCGCATTCCGCAGTCCCGCATCCTGCCGATTAAGGCCCCGGCGGAGATGGCCGCCGCCGCGGCCGCCCTGGTGGCGAAGGGCTACCGGACCCTGAAGCTGAAGCTTTCTGGCGAGGCGGAACTGGACGCACGCCGCGTGGCGGAAGTGCGCGCCGCAGCCGGCAGTGGCATCACCCTGACACTCGATCCCAACCAATCCTACAGTGCCAAGGGCTTCCTGGCGGCTTGGCGGCATCTGGAGCGGCACGACATCGCCATGGTCGAGCAGCCCGTGCCGGCGGCGGACTGGGATGGCCTCGCCCTGGTCACGCGCAGCCTGCCCGTGCCAATCGAGGCGGACGAAACGGTGGAGACCGTAGCCGATGCCCTGCGGGTGGTGGAAGGTCGGGTGGCCGATGTGGTGAACCTGAAGCTGACCAAACTGGGCGGTGTGCGGAACTTCGTCACGGCGGCGCGCGTGCTGGAAGCGGGCCAGATCGCCACGCGGATGGGCGCGGCCTTCGGCCCGGCGCTGCTGCAGGCGGCCTCGGCCCATGCGGCTGCCTCGCTGCGCAAGCTGCCCTTTGCCTGCGAACTGTCGGAGCACGACCACATCCTCGACGACCCTTTCACGCCGCTGCCCATCCAGGACGGCGTGATCACGGTGCCAGAGGGGCCCGGCTGCGGGGTAGTCTATGCCTGAGGCCCGCTGCTGAGCGCGGAGAACAGCGGGGCGGTATCCTCCAGCCGCTCCAGCCGCAGCACCTGTTCCACGGTACGCGCGGCCACATCCGGGCGCAGCACGTCGCGGGTATTGGCCTGGAACTTGGCGATGACGTCATCCCGGCTCAGCGGGTTGTGGCGGGTGCCGCGCATGTCGTCGATGCGGTGCTCCACCTCCCGCCCGTCATGCAGACGGACGCGAACCGTGCCGCCGGACCGCAGCGGCGTGGTCGCAGGGTCGTCGAGATGCACGACCCTGTCGGCAATGGCGTTGATGGCCGGGTCGCGCAGGCTTTCCTCGGCATAGGCATCTTTGTCCATGCGGCCGCGCACCAGCGCTTCAGCCACCGTGTGCTGCAGGCTGATCCGCCCGTGCCAGGTGGTGGCGGGGCGGCGCTTGTCCTCGACCGGCTCACACATGGTGGCGAAGGATCGCTGGCCGATCAGGCAGGTCACGCCCGCGATCTGGTCCGGCCGGATGTCGTGCCTTTCGCGCAGTACCAGCGCCGCCTCGATATGCGGCATCATGGTGAAGGCGCAGGGATAGAGCTTGGAGGCGACGTTCAGCACCTCCCAGGTCTCGCCCAGGTCGCGGCACAAGGCCTCGAAGCGCAGGTCGTCGCGGCCCTGGACATGGCTGCGGAACCAGCCGAAGCGACCCTCGAAGACCGGCGCGGGGCCGGAGATGCCCTGTTCCGCCAGCCCCACCGCGCGCAGCGCGCCGGTGGCTGCGAAGCCGACATGCATCATCTTGGTGGAGCTGCCATCCTCAAAGGAGGCATTGAGCCCGGCGGAAAGGCTACCCGCCGCGCCGATGGCATCGGCGATGACCGGCGCCGCCAGCCCGCGCAGCTTCCCAAGGGCATAGGCGCCACCGAAGACGCCGAAGACAGCGGTCGGGTGGAAGCCAAGCGTGTGCAGCCGCACCGGCGTGATCTGCCCGAGGCGGCATGTCAGCTCGCTGCCCACCAGCGCCGCCTCCAGCAATAGCCGACCGGAGAGGTGCCGGCGCTGCGCTTCCGGAAAAGCTACCGCGACAACAGGAGCGTTGGGGTGGATGAAGCTCTCGATGTGGGTGTCATCATATTCCAGCACCGCCGACATCACGCCATTCACGAAGGCCGCCGCCATCGGTGACACGGGCGTGGCGTCGCCCAGGATCGCCGCCCCGCCGCCAGGATCGGTGGCCATCGCGGCGCGCTTCGCCGCCTGCACCAGCGGCAGCGGCTTTGCGGCCAGCATGACGCCGATGAGGTCGAGGATGCGCAGCCGCATACTCTCCACCACCTCCGGCGGCACATGGTCAAGCGACAGGCCGGCGGCCCAGCGGGCGGCCCTGGCGTTCAGGCTCTCGGCGCTCATTCGGCGCGGATGCCGCTGGCGCGGATGATCTCGCCGAACTGGCGGTGATCCTCGGTAAGGTCGATGCTGAACTGCGCCGGGCCACGGAAGCTGGGCACGGCATTGAGGCGCGCGAGGCCTTCCTGGAAGGCAGGCTCGGCCTGCATGGCCTCGAGATGCCCCGCGAGGCTGTCCACGACATCCGCCGGCATCCCCGGTGGCCCCAGGATCGCCTGCCAGCCAGAGGTCCGCACCTTGGGGTAGCCCCCTTCCGCAAGGGTAGGGAGGTCCGGCAGTTGCGGCAACCGGTGCTCGGCGACCGAGGCGAGGCCGCGCAGCTTGCCCTGCTGGACATACTGGATGACCACCGTGTCGATCATGAAGTCGATGTCGCCGGCCAGCAGCGCCTGCACGCCGGGGGCTGAGCCACGGAAGGGCACGTGCACCGCCTGGATGCCGGCCTCGCGGCAGAACATTTCCGTCATCACATGCAGGCTGGAGCCGATGCCGGAGGAACCGAAATTCAGCTTGCCTGGATTCTGCTGCCCATAGACCACCAGCTCGGCCAGGCTGGCAGCCGGCAAGCCGTTGCGCACGGCCAGCACACGCTGGGATTCGCTGATATTGGCCACAGGGCTGAAGCCTCTCAGCGGATCGAAGCCCACATCTCCGAGATGCGGCTGAATGGCGAAGATGGCGTTGCCGGCCATCAGCAGCGTGTAGCCGTCCGGCACCGCGCGGTTAACGGTCCGGGCGGCGATGACGCCGCCCGCGCCGCCCTGGTTCTCCACCACCACCGTGCCGCCGATGCGCCGGCCAAGCCCTTCCGCCACCAGCCGGCCGACCAGATCCCCGGTGCCGCCCGGCGGATAGGCAACGATCAGGCGGATCGGACGGTCAGGCCAGGCGGCGCGGGCTGGCTGGGCCAGTCCCAGCGGCAGCAGTCCCGCGGTGAGCAGCCATTGCCTGCGGCTGGAGGTGGCGAAGGGGCCCATCCCGGATCTTCTCCTAGTGTCGTTCAATCAACTCTGGTTTGCGCCGATACCAGCCAGTTGCGCGGCATTGGTGCTGACCATCTTGCGTACGTCGTCCTCGCTGTAGCCGAGCGAGAGGCAGAGGCCGATGATCTGCCGGAAGCCCTCTACCGGCAATGGCGCGTTGGTTTGCCCGAGGTCGGAGCCGAAGAAGGTGCGGTCCACGCCCGCGGCCTCGATCATCTGCTTCAGGAAGGCGTCGTCATAGACCTTCATGCGGTTGGCGATGAACATGCAGATCGAGTGCTCGATCCAGGCGCCCATGCCCACCAGTTCCTTGATGTCCGACAGCGTGGCGCCGACGGTGTAGCTGGGGTGGTTCACCAGCAGGCGGTTGACGCCACGCTTCTTCGCCTCGTCGAACAGCGGCCAGACCTCGCTGATGTGCAGGTGGCCGCAGGAGAGCACTGCGTCATGCTCGGCGATGATGTCCAGCACCTGCTTCACGTTGTCCAGCAGGTCGCCGCGCGCATCCACCGCCGAAAGTCCGACCTGCTTCAGCATCTTGCCCTTGGTGGGCAGCAGCGACTTGCGGTGACCTTCGCGGATATGGTTGGCGGCGGAAACCGTGGGCATCCACACCACCTTGGCGCCGCATTTCAGCGCGGGCTCCACGGCGAAGGGATTGATGCCGCCGACGGCATTGTTCAGCACGATGCTGCCCACCGGCTCCGCCTGCGTGGCCTTGCCGGATTCCTTCAGCACATCCACGAAGGGGCCGGTCGGATAATAGTGGTCCTTGAACAGCACGGCGCGCATCCCGGCCTCGGCGGCCTGTTCCAGCGCCTGCTCATGGTTCAGCGCGCGGGCCATCACGGAAGGGCCGCTGTGACAGTGCAGGTCGATCGCGCCCTGCATTAGCGACTGGACGAGGGCCGGATCGGCTTCGGTGGTCATGCGGGTATGTCCTGTCGGGCTTGGGGGGAGAGGGCGCGCAGGTCGGCCAGCGCCTTGGCCGCCGCCTGCTTCATCAGCCCCTGGTCGGAGGAATAAACAAAGGCGCTGGCGCCGATGCCGTGCAGCCAGCTGGCTTCCGCTATGCCGCCCACGAAGACCATCACGGGCTTGCCCGCGCGCTTCGCGGCGGCGGCGATGCGGTCGACGGCTTCGCGGATCGGCGGCGCGTCGTTGGTGGGTGCGCCCATGGCGGCGGTCAAGTCGCCACGGCCGATGAAGAGCGCGTCGATGCCCTCGGTCGCGGCGATCGCGTCGATCTCGTCCAGCGCCTCCGGGTCCTCGATCTGCGCGACCACGGTGGTGGCGGCATCGGCACGGTCCACGTAGTCCCACATCTTGCCGCCGCCATAGCCGGCGGCGCGGACCGAGCCGGAATAGCCGCGCCGGCCGCCCCGGTAGCGGCAGGCGGCCGCGACCTGTGCCGCCAGCGCGGCGCTGGCGACATGCGGCACCAGCACGCCCGCCGCGCCGCAATCGAGCACGGAGAGCAGGTGATGCGGCGCCGGGCTCTGCACCCGCACAAGGCCTGCCGTGCCGGTGGCCCTGGCGGCAAACAGCGCGGCATCCGTCGCCTGGCGGTCGAAAGGCGAGTGTTCCTCGTCGATCACCACGAAGTCGAAGCCCATCAGGCCCAGGATCTCGGTGCTGTGCAGGGTGGGTGTCTTGATGAAGGTGCCGGCCAGGATATCGCGGCGGGCGAGCCGGGCGCGGAAGCTGTTGTCAGGCGGTGAGGTTGGCATCGTGCGGCTCCCCGGAGCGAATGGACATGGTGGTGTGGTGCATCCCCGCCTCAGTCCAGCTTCAGCGCTTGCAGCAACTGCGCTGTCGCCTTGTCCTCCGCCTCCAGGAAGGCCTGGAAGCGCGCGCTGTCCAGCGGCTCCACTTCGTTGAAGCCGCGGTGCATGGTCTCGACATAGGCGGGGTCGGCGGCGCCGGTCAGCACCAGCCGTGACAGGCGCTCGATGATCGCGCCATCCGTGCGGCGGGGCGCGAAGAAGCCGAAGCGCGTGACAAGATCCACCGGCAGCCCGGCCTCGCGCAGGGTCGGCAGATCCGCCAGCGGCGCGATGCGGGCCGCGCCGGTCTGCGCCAGGGGCCGCACCCCGCGCTCCACCAGCGGCATGATATTGCCCGGCGCGCCCATCACCAGGTCGATGTCGCCGGCCAGCAGCGCGACCACGGCGGTGGAGACGCCGGTGTAGGGAACATGCAGCATCCGGATGCCGGCGGCCTTGGCCATGGCTTCCGCGATCAGGTGCGGCGTGCTGCCGGCGCCGGGCGTGCCATAGGTCAGGCCATCCGGCTTCGCGCGCGCCGCCTGCAGAAAGCCCGGCATATCCGTGAAGGCGGCATCCCGCCGCGCCGCCAGCACATAGGGGATGGCGATCAGGTTCGCGATCGGCTCGAAATCCGCGATGGAATAGCCGAGCTTCTGCAGGCGCGGCACCGCTGTCAGCGCGCCGGTGCCGGCGAAGAGCAGATTGTAGCCATCCGGCGCCGCATTGCGCAGGCGGTTGGCGCCCAGCGCGCCGCCGCCGCCAGGCACGGATTCGATGACGATGGCCTGGCCCAGCGCCTGCATCATGCGGTCCTGCAAGGGCCGGATGAACTGGTCGGCACCGCCGGCCGCATAGGGAACGACGACGCGGATAGGCCGGTCGGGCCAGGCCGCGGCCCGCGCTCCGCGCGCTGCCATGGCCATGCCGGCGGCCAACAAGGCACCACGCCGTGAGATGAGCATGGTCGTCTTCCCCCGAATGCCTTGTGGATCAGCCCGCAAAGCCGAAGAGCCGGGACGGGTTGGTCCAGAGCAGCTTCTCGCGCGCCGCCGCATCCGGCACGACGCGGTGCAGGGCGGCGAGCAGCGCGCCATAATCGGTGCGTTCCTTCGCGCGCAGGAAAGGCCAGTCGGAGCCCCAGATGCAGCGGTCGGGCGTGAAGGCTTCGATCAGCGCCGCGACATAGGGGTCGGTATCGGTGTAGGGTGAGCCCGTCCGGGTCATACGGAAGGCGCCGGAAAGCTTGATCACCGCATCGCTGTTGCGGCCGAAGTCCAGCAGCGCCTGGAAACCCGCTTGGCCGAGGCCTTCGGCAAGGTCCGGGCGGCCGCAATGGTCGATGACCACCGGCAGCCGCGCCGCCCACAGCACCGGCAGCGCCGCGAGGATGGACTCGCCGTGATGGTAATGGACCTGCACGATCCAGCCGGCCTCGCGCGCCTGCGCCAGGGCGCGCTGCCCGGCGGGGCCCAGCAAGGGCGGGCTGGTCGGGAAGTCCAGGTTGAAGCGGATGCCGACGATGCCGCCATCCACCATCCGCCGCACCTCCGCCTCTGGCGTGCCGTCCGGCAGCAGCGCCACGCCCTTCAGCCGGCCGCCGCTGGCCGCGATGGCTTCCAGCATGTAGGTGTTGTTGGCGCCGTAGCCCCCGAGGGGGTTGATCAGCACGCCATGGGTGAAGCCGTGGCAGGACAGCAGGTGCAGGAATTGCGGCGCGGTGCCGAGCTCGTTGGGCTGGATGTCGAAGCCTCGGTCTCCGCCCCAACCCTGGCGCGAGAGGTCGAAGGCATGGGCGTGGCTGTCAACGGCAGGCATGGCTCAGTCCCCGAAGCCGTAGAGGGTGGCGGCGTTGGTGACCAGCAGGCGCTGCCGGTCCTCCGGCCGGGGCGCGATCAGCGGCACCAGGTCAAGTAGCTCCGCCTCGTCCACCGGCACCGCCAGGTTGGGGTGCGGGAAGTCGGTGCCCCAGAGCACCCGGTCCGGGGCCGCGCGCAGCAGCGCGCGGGCGAAGGGCAGGGCGGCGGTGAAAGGGGCCGGCACCATGCGCTCGGCACCACTGAGCTTCACCCAGATGCGCTCGTCTTCCAGCAGCGCCAGCAGCATGCGGAAGGCACGGCCCTCCACGCCCTGCTCCGGATCGACGCGACCCATGTGGTCGATCACCACGGGCATGCGCAGCGCGCGGATGGCCGGTGCCATCTCCGCCACGCCATCCCCCTGCAGGTGCAGCACGACATGCCAGCCCAGGCCGCGCACGCGGTCGGCCGCGCGGCGCACCACGGCGAGATCGGGGCCGCCGCCCAGCGCCTTGATGAAGTTGAAGCGGATGCCGCGCACGCCGGCCTCGTGCATCTCCGCCAGCGTGGCATCCGGCGTCTCGTCGTCGATCATGGCGACGCCGCGGTAGCGCGTAGGGTCGGATCGCAGCGCGTCGAGCATGGCGCGGTTGTCGGTGCCGTGGCAGCTCGCCTGGACCAGGACGGCTCGGCCCAGCCCCAGCCGGGCATGGAGGGCGGCGAGAACCTCCTTCGGCTTGTCTTCCGGCGTGTACCGGCGGCTCTCGGCATATGGGAAACGGTCGCCGGGCCCGAAGACATGGCAGTGCGCGTCGCAGGACAGGCCGGGCGGAACAAAGACGCCCCAATGCGGCGACACCGGCTGCTGATCGGGCATTCATCCCCTCCCCCTGACACTGGGACGGTAGGGGAAGGGCCGGCGACGCCGGAGGGCTAAATGCCGGCGTTCCGCCCTGCGGAATGCTGGGCGGGGATGCCGTCCCGCTGCGGCAGGCAGGCGGGCGCGGTAGCCGTTACCTGCCCATCCCGCGCGCGCTGCAGCCGCTCCATGGAACTGGTGATCTCCTGGCTTGCCTTGTGCAGCGCCGGCACCAGCTCGCCCACCAGCATCCCGTGGCTGACGGCGGAGCGGAAATAGCTCAACCCGATCGTGCCCGCGATCGTGTCGCCGAGCCGGATAGGCACCGCGACGGTGTTGGAGGAACGCGGCTCCACCGCAGGGTCGCGCTCCGCATAGCCCTGGCGGCGGACCGTGGTGATCATCGCCTGCACCACGCGGACCAGATTGGGCGGGTTGTCCTCCGGGTCGCTGGAGGCGGCCAGCATGCGCATCAGGATGCGGCGCTCGGAATCCGGGCAGAAGGCCAGGTAGGCGCGGCCGACGGCACGGGTCACCATGCTGAAGCTGACCCCCACCGTAGCATGAAAGGGAGAGACCGCGCTGTCCGCCACGGTGCTGACGCTGACCGCGACGCGCCCATGCGCCGGCACGGTGATGGCGGCCGGCCAGCGCAGCCGGCGCGTTAGGTCCACCGCCCAGGGGCGCCCCGCTTCCGCCACCAGCGGCCCGCCATGGAAACCCGCGCTCAGCGAGACGACATCCGAGGTGACCTGGTAGCCGAGGCCGC
Source organism: Teichococcus wenyumeiae (assembly GCF_003696345.1). GTDB lineage: Bacteria > Pseudomonadota > Alphaproteobacteria > Acetobacterales > Acetobacteraceae > Pseudoroseomonas > Pseudoroseomonas wenyumeiae. The sequence continues at coordinate 30,499 of NZ_RFLX01000025.1, forward strand.
GCTCCGCCTTCGTCACCAGCCCCGCGGCCGCCAGCGTGCCCAGCAGCCGCATGATGGTGGGCTTGGGCAGGTTCGTGCGGCGGTGCAACTGGTCGACGGTCGTGTTCTGCTGCCTGTTCAATTCCTTCAGGATCGACAGGGCGCGCAGCACGGACTGGACAGGCGGATCGCTCAAGCGGGCGGCTCCGGCACGGTTTCCGCGAGGGCGGATACGGTCAGCACCAGCTTGCCGATCTGCTCATTGGCGTCAAGCACCGCGTGGGCCGCCGCCACATCGGCCAGCGGATGCACGCCGCAGATATGGGTGCGGATGCGCCCGGCCTCCAGCAGCGGCCAGACCTGCTCCACCAGTTCCCGGGCAATGCGGCCCTTGTAGGCGACCGGGCGGGCGCGCAGCGTAGAGCCGGTCAGGGTCAGGCGGCGGATATAGATCTCGCGCGTGCTGATCTCGGCCTTGGGCGCGCGGTGGCTGGCGATCAGCACCAGGCGCCCGTCCGGCGCCAGCAATCCCAGTTCAACGGGCGTATAGTCGCCGCCCTGGCCATCCAGGATCACGTCCACGCCGCGCCCATCGGTCAGGGCGCGCACCTGTTCCGGCCAGTCGGCATCGCGGTAATCCACCACGGCATCGGCGCCCATCTCCCGGCAGACGGCCTGCTTGGCGGCGGAACTGCTGGTGGCCAGCACGGTGGCGCCGCGCAACTGCTTGCCGATCTGCATGGCGGCGAGGCCGACGCCGCTGGTGCCGCCCTGCACCAGCAGGGCCTCGCCCTCGGCCAGCCGGCCCAGCCAGATGACGTTGTTCCAGGCGGTGAAGAACACCTCCGGCAGCGTCGCGGCCTGGGCGAAGGTGAAGCCGCGCGGCACCGGCATGCATTGCGGCGCCGGCACCAGGCAGAACTCGGCATAGCCGCCGCCCGCCACCAGCGCGCAGACCGCGTCGCCAATACGGGGCCAGGCGACATCCGCCCCCACGGCCACCACCACGCCCGCGACATCGAGCCCAGGGATATCGGTCACGCCGGCAGGCGGCGGGTAGAGCCCCTTGCGCTGCTGCACGTCCGGCCGGTTGACCCCGGCGGCGGCCACCTGCACCAGCACCTCGCCAGGGCCACAGGCGGGCACCGGGCGCTGGGCGAGATGCAGAACCTCCGGCCCGCCCTGGCCGCGTATCTCAACAACCTGCATCTGCATCCCCGGCTCTGCCCTCGCCTGACATTGGCAGCGGACACCGTAGCACCGCGCCGCCCGGCAGGTCTCCGGGCCAGCCGGTGCATTCCGCACAGCGGAATGGCGCCAGAATGACCGCGCGTGCCAGGGGGCTCTCGCCTAGACCGAAGCTGCGGCCTCCCGGCCGGGCGCATGTCCTCTCCGAAGCCCCGCTCTGCCGCTGGGCCGGATGCCCGAAGCGGGGTGCCGATGCAGGAGGAATGTCCGCCATGTATGACAAGTCGGATCCGCGCGCGGCGCTCGCGCCGCCCAGTGCTGGCCAGCCCGTGCCGGCAGGCGGCTTCTCGCCAGCCAGCTACGTGAAATTCTACGAAACGCCACCGCAGGAGGACGGCCCGGAGGGCAGGACCTGGTATGCGCGCGGGCAGACCTTCGTCGTCGCCTATACCGAGGCACGCGACGGTGCCCGTTTCAAGCGCAGCGGGCAGCCTGACGAATACGTGCTGCTGCTGCCGGATGCCGCCACCTCCGCCGTGGTCTCGGCGGGCGGCGAACGGCAGGAATGCGCCGGCAATGCCGTCGTCTTCATCCCGCCGGGAGACAGCAGCATCGAGATCCCGCGCGGCGGGCGGATCGTACGGCTCTTCACCACGCTGTCGGAGGACCTTGTCGCGCGCTGCCCCAATGGCGATGCCTATGCGACGCCGAACCCGCTGATCCCGCCGCTGGCGGCCTGGCCGGCGCCGAAGGACGGCTACCGCATCCGGCGCTACGGGCTGGACGTGCAGGTGGAGCCGGGGCGGTTCGGCCGCATCTTCCGTGGCTCCACCTTCATGGTGAACTACCTGGACCCGCGCGACCGCCCGCGCGACATCACCAAGCTCTCCCCGCACCACCATGATGATTTCGAGCAGTGCTCGCTGGCGCTGGACGGCGAGTTCATCCACGACCTGCGCTGGCCCTGGACGCCGAACATGCATCACTGGCGGGAGGACCAGCATGAATTCTGCGGCTCGCCCTCCGTCGCGGTGATCCCGCCGCCTTCCATCCATACCACGCGCGCCCAGACGCATGGGCTGAACCAGCTGGTCGATATCTTCTGCCCGCCGCGCCTGGATTTCTCCAGGAAGCCGGGATGGGTGCTGAACGCCGACGACTACCCGATGCCAGACGGCACGTGAGGGGCAGGGGTCGGCAGCACCGCCCGGGGCTGCTGCCGAGCCGGTCCAAATTCCGCCCTCCGGAATGCATCGCCGAAGCCCTGGATGGCCACGGTGCCACTGTTAGGCTCGATCGCAATGGCACGATGACTGTGCCGCGGAGGGAGCTTATGCCGCCCGGTCCTGCACCAGACACCCGCCGCCTCGTCGCCGCGCCCCGGCGCCGTTCCATCCTGGCGGCGGGCCTCGGCCTGCTCGCGGCCCCGGCCATGGCGCAGGAACCCTGGCCGAGCCGTCCGGTCCGCATCATCGTGCCCTTCGCGCCCGGCGGCACGGCCGATATCCCGGCCCGCATCATCGCGGACCACCTGTCGCGACAGTTCGGCAAGCCTGTTGTGGTGGAGAACCGCTCCGGCGCCGGCGGCGCGGTCGGCATCCGCGCGGTGGCGCAGGCGGCGGATGGGCACACGCTGCTGCACAGCACCTCGGCGGTGGCCATCCTGCCGGCGCTGCAGCTCAACCCTGGCTTCGATCCTCTGGTGGATCTGGCGCCGGTCACCATCACCGCCGTCGCGCCCATCCTGCTTCTCACCCGCGCCGACGGCACCTTCCCGGACCTGCGACATTTCCTGGAGCGCGCGCGGGCTGCACCCGGCAAGGTCAGCTTCTCCTCTTCCGGCATCGGCAGCACCGTGCATCTGGCGGGGGAACTGCTGCGCGCGCGAGCGCAGGTGGATCTGCTGCACGTGCCTTATCGCGGCTCCGCCCCCTCCGCGACGGCGCTGCTGGCGGGGGAGACGGATGCCGCCTTCCTCAGCCCCATCGAGGCCCTGCCGCATATCAATGCAGGCCGGATGCGGGTGCTGGCCACAGCCGGGCGCCAGCGCAGCCCGATGGCGCCCGATGCGCCCACGATCTCGGAAGAGGTGCCGAGCTATGACGGCATCCAGCTCTGGTTCGGGTTGTTCGGGCCGCGGGACATGCCACAGGAGGCCGTGGCGCGCCTGATGCAGGAACTGGCGCCGCTGCGCCAGGATTCCGTGCTGACGGCCCGCATGGCGGAACTGAGGGCGGAAACGCCGCTGGACGGCCCGGCAGTGCTGATGGCCCGCATGCGGGCCGAGGTGCCGCTCTGGAAGAGCATCGCCCAACAGGCAGGAATCCCACGCGAATGAGCGAAATCCTCCAGGGTGCCGACGCACCGCTCGTGGACGCGCATTTCCACCTCTACACCACCGACATGCCGCTCACGCCCTGGGCCTGGCACCATCCGCCCGAGGATGCCTCGGCCGAGCAGTTCATCGCGCTGATGGACCAGCATGGCATCGGCTTCGGCGTCATCGCGGCTGCGAGCCTGCATGGCCAGTACAACGACTACGTCATCCGCTCCATGCGCCGGCACCCACGCCTGCGCGGCACGGCCTTCGTGCGGCCGGAAACCGACATGTACACGCTGGAGCGGATGAAGGCGGATGGCATGGTCGGCATCCGGCTGTTCTTCCGCCGCGTGCCGGAGCCGCCGGACCTCCGCTCTCCGGAGTACCGGCTGTTGCTGCGGCGGGTCCGCGACCTCGACTGGCATGTGCATACACTCGCCAGCGGCGAGGCGCTGCCCGAGGTCATCAAGGCCACCGAGGATGCCGGCGTGAAGCTGGTGATCGACCATTTCGGCAAGCCTGACGAACGCCTCGGCGTCAACTGCCCCGGCTTCAAGGCCATCCTGGCGGCGGTGGAACGCGGCCGTACCTGGGTCAAGCTCTCGGGCGGCTTCCGCATGCCGTCGCCCGAGGCTGCCCGAAGCTATGCGCGCGTCCTGCTGGGCGTATCGGGCGGCGAACGGCTGGTCTGGGGCAGCGACTGGCCCTTCGCGGCCTTCGAGGGCCGCGTCAGCTACGGCCAGACCATCGCGGACCTGCATGACTGGGTGCCAGATGCGGCGACGCGCCGGCTGATCACCGCAGACACGCCGATGCGGCTCTACTTCGGCAACTGACCAACGAACAAGCAAATACGGGGAGAAGAACGATGTCGACCATCACACGCCGGCGCGTCGGCGGCCTCGCCCTCGCCGCGGGCCTGGCGGCGCTATCCCGCCCGGCCCTCGCGCAGGGCTGGCCGGACCGGCCTGTCACCGTCATCGTGCCCTGGCCCGCTGGTGGCTCGACCGATGTCCTGGCGCGCGCGCTCTCCCGCAATCTGGGGGACCGCTTCGGCCATCCCATGGTGGTGGACAACCGCTCCGGCGCCAACGGCAATATCGGCGCCGCGACCGTCGCGCGGGCGGCGCCGGATGGCTACACGCTCATGATCACCACCAATGCGCCAATCACCAACAATGTGCTGCTGTACAAGTCGATGCCCTTCGATCCCGTCGCCGACCTCGCGCCGATCGCACTGCTGGCGGAACTGCCGATTGTCATCGCCGCGCGCAGCCAGATGCCTTACCGCACCGTGCAGGAACTGATCGCCTATGCCAGGAAGAACCCGGGCAAGGTGAATTGCGGAACGCCGCCGCTGGGCTCGGCCGCCCATCTTGCGGCGGAGCTGCTGATGTTCCGCACCGGCATCCAGATGAACATCGTTCCCTATCGCGGTTCCGCGCCGCTGACCAACGACCTTCTCGCCGGCTCGGTCGATATGGCGCTGGATCTGGTCACCACCTATCTGCCGCATGTCGAAGCCGGCGCGTTGCGCGCGCTTGGCGTCACGGCGGCGGAAGCGATCCCACAGTTGCCGGCAACGCCGCCGGTACAGGCGCAGGGCGTGCCGGACTACCAGGCCACCGGATGGATCTCCCTGCTTGGGCCGGCGAAGATGCCTGAGCAGGTCGTCACGCGCCTGAATGCCGACAGCAACGCCTATCTCGGCCTGGAAGACACGAAGGTGCTGCTATCCAAGCTCGGCCTCACGCCGCTCGGCGGCACGCCGGCCGATCTGAAGCGCCGCATGGCCACAGAGATCGAACTGTGGAGGCCGGTCATCAAGGCCGCCAATATCACGGTCGACTAGCGCATGATGGAGAAGGGAATTTGCCGGCCCGGCGTCGTCAACGGCGCCATCGGCAGCGTGCCTTACCTGCGCGAACGCATCCTCGCTGAATACCCGGCAGCCAAGTTCAACGACGATATCCGCCACCGGATGACCGAAGATGAGGTCATCGCCTTCCTGTCCGATTGCGACAGCGCGATCATGGGTGGCGACGTGGTGAACGACCGTGTGCTGGAGGCGCTGCCGCATATCCGCGACATTGGCATCTTCGGCGTGGGGCTCAACACGGTGGATCTGCCGGCCTGCCAGCGCCATGGCGTGCGGCTGGGCTTCACCCCTGGCGTCAATCGCCTGGCGGTGGCCGAGCTCACGCTGTGCTTCATGATCGCCGGATTGCGCTGGGTGGCGCCGCTCAGCCTGGCCATGCGGAACGGGGAAAGGCCACGCACCCGCGTCGGCCGCAGCCTGAGCGGGCGCGTGGTGGGGCTGCATGGCTGCGGCCATATCGGCAAGGAGGTGGTGCGCCTCCTTGCCCCCTTCGGCTGCACCATCATCGCCCACGACACTCGGGATTACCCAGATTTCTACCGGGAACACGATGTCATGCCTGTCTCGCTCGATGAGCTGACTGAGCGGTCAGAGGTGCTTTCGCTGCACATTCCCCGCTCGCGCGTGACGGAGAACCTCTATGACGCGGCAAGGCTGTCCCGGCTGCGGCCAGACTGTGTGCTAGTGAATACCTGCCGAGGTGGCATCGTCGATGAGGAAGCGCTGTTCGAGCGGCTGAACAGCGGCCAACTGGTTGCTGCCTGCTTCGACGTCTTCACGCATGAGCCACCCACCGACGACCGGCTGCTGCGGCACCCGAACCTCCTGTCCACCCCGCATGCCGGCGCCAGCACGGTGGAAGCACGCATCGCGATGGTGGAGGCCGCTTTGCGCGGGCTGCGGCATGGCGAATTGGTCGAGCCCGGCAACTTCACCGACTACCTTTAGGCAAGGAAACGGCAACCATGGCTGTCGATAAGCTGCGCATCCGGCAGGAGCTGGAAATGCTGAACATCGCCTTCTGGCACGACGTGGATTCGGACTGGGGACGCAGGGCCCACGAGTTCTTCACCGAGGATGGCGTCTACACCACCAGCCACAAGGCGCGGAAAGGGCGGGAAGAGATCCGCGGCTTCTATGCAGGGCGTGAGGCGAAGGGGCCGCGCGTCGCGCGTCACCTCATCCACAACTTCCATGTTACCGTGCATGATGCAGACCACGCGACAGCGGAATGGACCATGTGCCTCTATGCCGATGACGGTGAGGCGCCGCTGATGTCGGAGCCCCCCATCCTGATCGGCGCCGTGAGGGACGAATGCGTGCGCGGCGTGGACGAGGCCTGGCGCTATGCCTCCCGCACCACGACGCCGCTCTTCAAGGGCAGCAAGCCGACCTCTGGCTGAGGCATGGCGCGCGGCGGGCTCACCTTCAACCGGAGCCCGCCTCTTCGGCTCAGAGGTGGCGGCCGCCATCCACCAGCAGCGTGGACCCTGTCGTGAGGCGCAGATGCGTCACCGCCGCGACGACGGCTAGCGCCACGTCATCGGCCTGGCAGACGACCTTCAGCGGCGTCAGGGCGGCTTGCTTCAGCACGGCTTCCCGGCTCCGGCCGGGCACGAACTGGGTGTCCACGCCTGCAGGCGAGATGCCGATGACGCGGATCTCCGGCCCCAGCACGCGGGCCAACGACATCGTCATGGTGTCCAGCGCCGCCTTGGACGCGCAATAGGCGATGCTGCTGCCAAGTCCATTGATGGCGGCCAGCGAGGAGATGTTCACCACCACCGCATCGCCGCTGCGCTTCAGCAGCGGTGCGAAGGCGCGGATCGTCGAGAAGGGGCCGCGTACATTGGTGACGAGGATACGGTCGAAGGTCTCGTCATCCATGGCTTCCAGGTCGGCGTGCTGCACGGCCCGCGTGACACCGGCGGAATTCACCAGAACATCAGCGCGACCCAGCCGGGCTTCGACCTCAGCTGCGGCGGCACGGATCGCGCCGCTATCCGTCATCGGCAGATAGAGTGGAAGATGGCCGATGCCGGGCAGGCTGGCCGCCAGCGCTTCCGCCCGGTCACGGCCGCTGTTGTAGCCAATGGCGACGGTCGCACCGAGTTCCGCCAGGCGCTGGACAGAGGCCGCGCCGACACCGCTGCTGCCGCCCGTCACAACTGCCACGCGACCGTTGAGACCATACGGCCCTAGGGCACCGTTTTTCACGTCACTCATGTCGTTTCTCCCTTCCTTGGCAAGGATGATGCGGCAGTCTTCCGCCGGCGCCAACAGCAAGAACACGCCGATTCGCGCGCGGGGCGATTGCCGCGGGTTCCATCGTCTCCTTCAACAAGAACAGGACGTCCACATCATGCCGACCATCATCTCCTGCGCCGTGACTGGCAACATCACCACGCGCGCCAACCATCCGGAACTGCCGTGCACGCCGGAGGAGATCGCGCGGGCCTGTTTGGACGCGGCCAAGGCCGGCGCTGCCATCGTCCATATCCATGTGCGTTACCCGGACGGGCGTCCGTCCATGGAGCTGGCGCATTATCGGGAGACGGTGGAACGCATCCGTGACAGCAATCCCGATGTGATCATCAATCTGACCACCGGTCCTGGCCAGCGCTTCGTGCCAAGCCTTGATGACCCGAAGACTGCCGCGCCCGGCACGACGCTGATGCCACCCGAACAGCGGGTCGAGCATGTCGTGGCGCTGCGCCCGGATCTCTGCAGCCTGGATTTCAACACGATGTACTCGGGCTCTTCTGTTGTCATCAACACGCCGCACAACCTGCGGGTCATGGCGAAGCTGATCCGCGAGGCCGGCACGGTGCCGGAGCTCGAATGCTTCGACAGCGGCGACATCCACCTGGCAAAGGACCTGCTGGCAGACGGCACGCTTGGCCCGGACCCGTTCTTTCAGCTTGTCCTTGGCGTCAAGTACGGTGCTTCCGCCAGCCCGGCTACGATGTCATACCTCGCTTCCCTCCTGCCATCTGGCGCGACCTGGAGCGGCTTCGGCGTGGGGCGGTGGGAATACCCGATGCTCGCGCAGGCATGGCTGCTGGGCGGCCATGTTCGCGTCGGGTTGGAGGACAATGTCTATATCCGTAAGGGTGTGCTCGCCCCCGATAACGCCGCCCTGGTGGCCAAGGCGGCCGAGATCATTGATGCTCTGGGGGGAGAAGTCGCGGATGCGGCCCAGGCGCGCCGCATCCTCCGGCTCAATCCATCCCGTTGACCTTTGGCTGGTCCTGCTGCCACGCAGGACCAGCCGCGTATCGGAGGGGGTTTTGGTTCGGTATGGTACTGGTGTACGGCCGCCGTCTTAATCCCGCAGAAGGAAGGCCCGAGGCCATGCTGGCACTTGAACCGAACGTGCCGTCCTCAGCTGCGTGTTGACCCGGCAACTGCAGCCCTGAGGGTCTGCATGGCGCCTACGAGCAGGGCAGTGGTGTTGAAGCACACCATTCCGATGCCAGTGGCTTCCAGGCGGCGGACGTCCTCCGCCATGCGGCCTACCGTCGCCCTGGCCACTCCGGCGCGCTTCGCCGCCTCCGCGATGCGGGAGACTGCCTCCTGCACGATGGGGTGGTTCATGTCGCCCGCGTGGCCCAGTGACGCAGCGAGGTCACCCGATCCGATGAAGACCATGTCGATACCAGGAACCGAGACGATCTCATCCACGATGGGTAGGGCCTCGGCATCCTCGACCATGACGATGATGGCCGTGTGCCGGTTGCGCGTCGCGTAATAGGCTTTGTTGTCGACCGTGCCGTAGGCAGAGGAGCGAGACAGTGCCACCCCGCGCTTTCCCTCCGGCGCGTAGAGAGAACGCTCCACCACCTCCCGCGCGATGGCGACGCTGGACACGTGCGGCACAAGGATGCCGTCCGCGCTAGCGTCCAGCACACGCTGGATGCTGGCCACCGATCCGTCCGGCACGCGCACCAGCCCTGCCATGCCGTGCATGGCGGCAGCGCGCAGCATGTTCTCGATCGTCTCGATGTCCGCCGGGCCATGCTCGGTGTCTATGATGACGAAGTCATAGCCGCACATGCCTGCCATCTCCACCGTGGCGGCCGATGGGGTGCCGATGAAGAAGCCAAGCAGCTGGTCACCCCGCCGCATCCGCTCTTTGAAGCTCTCAGGCATCGTGGTTCATCTTCCTTCCACTGGTGGCTTACTACCTGCTTTTGGGTCGCCTCAGCATGTTGCGGCCCATGTAGGTGAGCTGCGGACACCAACCTTCTCCGCAATGCAGGCAGATACGGTCAGTTGGTCGGCAATCCGGCTTCGGTGATCACCTTGCGCCAGTTTGCGGTATCCGCAGCAAGAAGGTTCCGCACATCGGACGGCCCGCCAGCTTCTGCGGCCAATCCGATCTGCGCCATGCGCGACTGATAAGCCGGGTCTTCCGTAACAGCCCGAAGAGCCAGCGCCAGCTTCTGAACCACTTCCACAGGCGTATGGACTGGGGCGAACAAGGCCATCCAGAGGACGGCCTCGAAGCCAGGTAAGGTCTCCGCCACCGTTGGAACATCCGGCAGGTTAGGCAAGCGTGCGCGGGACGAGATGGCAAGTGCCCTCGTCTTTCCCTCCTGAAGCGATGGCAAAGCTTCCACTGGCGATTGGAAGTTGCAGTGGATGCGACCGGCCTGAAGGTCCAGCAGGCCCTCGACGCCGCCACGGTTGGGAACAGCCGTCATCTGGATGACTGCGCGCTGGCACAGCATCTCCATCGCCAGATGCACAACCGTGCCGACGACGCCGCCGTAGTTTAGTTGGCCGGGGTGAGCCTTGGCACAGGCTACGAACTCCGGAAGCGTCCTCACGGGAAGCCCGGGATAGATGTGGAAGACAAACGCGCCACGATAGATCATGCCGAGGGGCATCAGCTCTGTCTGCGGGTCGCGGGGTGTGAGCTTGGGCTGTAAGGTAGGGTTGATAGCGAGTGAGCTTGTGCCGGCGAGCAGCATGTACCCATCTGGCTTAGCCTGCGCGACCGCTGTCGAGGCTATGGAAGTGGCACCTCCAACGCGGTTCTCCACGACGACACGTTGGCCGATGGTGGCGCCTAGGCGATCGGCAGTTAAGCGTATGGCGATATCGGTCTGGCCACCTGCCGCATAGGCATTCATGATGGTTATCGGGCGCGACGGAAAAGCTTCCTGGGCTCGGGCACGCGGCATAATGAATGGCATAGTGCCCAGGAGCACGCGGCGGGTCAGCTTGGATGACATGCCTTGTTTCCTCCAGATTTTTTCTTCTGAGGCACGCGTGGTCTACGGACGGGCGTGGCCCCATCTCCACTGTGGAGAGGAGACCACTTAAAGGGTATGTGGGGCAAGGCGCCATGCGGAAGCTGGGCCTTTTTCTTTCTGAGGTTGCAGGGCCAAGTCCTTCAGGTCGCTGTGCCCGCCGAAGCGATCCGATCATCAGCCAAGGTTGACTCGGCGCAAGGTCAGGAACTTCAGGGAAGATTGGCTGAGGATTACTGAAGCACGCGGGCTCACATCTCGGACTTGGAGGATGAAACCAACATTCCTTTGTTGTACCGAAAGCTGGGCCTGCCTCGGGGGCGGGAGTAGCTGCACAACAATCGCAGAAGCCTCACCGTGTCCTGCACGTGCTGCTGATCGCCATACAGGCTCAAGAGGTGCGATCTCCTTTTTAAGGTGTTATCTGACTACAGGATGTCGATTCGGCACCGTTTCATGCTGGGTGTTTGGAGGAGGCAATAGTGCGGCCCCAGATCAATGCTATTGAAGTTGGCAAGAAAGGCAGCGGCGCTGTATGCGGGCGCTTCACTGCCGTCAGCTGTAAGCAGGGTAGATCGGCTTGAAGGTCAGGCTTTCGATCCAAGCCCGGATATTGGCAGGTCGTTCGACTGTAGCGAGACCGCGATCAAAGATCGGCGCCGATACATGCGCGGCGGTGTTGATTTCTGTTTCCAGGATACGATCCTGGTGGGGAAACAGTATACCCCGTTGTCGGTCCGCCTGACTTACTTGGTTGGCGCAGCCATGAGCCGCCGCGATGAACATCGCGTCATCGATGCGCTCCGGCTTCGTTGCATATACAGCAAGGCCTATGGCCGGGAAGATGTAGAAGTTATACGCTTGGCCGAGCGTGAATGTCTTTCCACCAAACTCGACCTCAGGGAACTGCACGCCGCAAGCCACGAGCGCCTTGCCGTTGGTCCAGCGATAAGCCTGTTCCGGCGTGCACTCCGCTTTGTCGGTTGGATTCTATAGGGGAAAGATAACTGGCCGTTCGACGTGGCGAGCCATGTTGCTGATGACTTGCTGTGTAAGGAGGCCACTGACCGTTGAAACGCCAATCAGGATCGTTGGCATTACCTCTTCGACCGCTTCGGCAAGGTCGCCTGTGGGCTGGAGATCATGAGCATAGGCCTGCTGCGATGCCTTGAGGTCGGAGCGCTTGGACTGAATGAGCCCCTTCACGTCAAAGAGGGAAATCCTTCTCCTTGCTTCCTCAAGGCTGAGGCCCTCCTCCATCATCTTTTCGACGATCAGGTTTGCAATTCCGGTTCCCGCGGAGCCAGCGCCCGCGAACAGGATACGCTGATCAGCAAGATTCTCGCCTTTGATCTCCATGGCAGTGAAGTGGACAGCGATCGCTATACTGGCCGTGCCCTAGATATCATCGTTGTAGACGAGGTACTTGTCCTTGTAGCGCGCCAGCAAACGGATCGCATCGTCACCATTCCAGTCCTGAAAATGAATGCAGACGCCGGGAAAGACCCTATTGGCTGCATCCATGAACTCGTCCACAAGTGCATCCACTTCGTCAGTGGAGGGTGACTTGCTCCGCAAGCCACTGTAAAGCGGGTCAGAACGCAGTGCTGCATTCTCGGTGCCGATATCGAGATGGATTGGCAGCAGTGCTTCCGGAGGAACGCCAGCACAGGCGGTGTAAAGCTGGAGCTTTCCGATCGAGATGGGTGCACCATTGGCGCCGATATCGCCGAGACCGAGAATGCGCCCACCGCTCGAGATGCAGATGAACCTTATACCCTGTATCGGCCAGTTGCGCAGAACTTCAGCGAAGCGGCCTTTCATCTCCTTCGTCAGCTACATGCCTTGCGGCCTCCGGTAAATGTGGCCGTAGGTCAGACATGCGCCGGCGATAGTCGGATCGTAGACGATGGGCACGAAACGTGCCGGGTTTGATGCAGGGGTGGCGTAGAAGAGGGTCTGGTTGCGATCCCACAGTTCCTGCAGATAGATGAAGCATTCAAGATCGTTCGGCTTGGCGGCGAGGTGGCCAAGTACGCGCTTCAATTGGATATCGAGCGTTTCCACAGCAGCGGGCAGCAATCCCTCCAAGCCGAGCGCCTTACGCTCCTGGTGGGTGAAGGCAGTGCCCTTGTTCATAGCAGGCCGTGACAGCAGCCCTCGTCCGTGATTGATGTCCGACTCCCTATGCCGGGAGGTCATGTCAGCATCCTTTTGGGAAACATCTGCCAAGCGATGGAAACAAAACACTTTCAGAATGGTTCCGCGGGGCGCACGGTCTAAGTCGCCACTGCGGTGCTTCGTCATAATAACGTTGCAGCCGAGCTGAGGCTATTCTGGCCTCGCATGAGGGCTCTTGCTGACCATGGCCTAGGCGATACGACCACGCACCCTGCATTCACCAGATGGGATTGGTATCAGCCTGCAAGGATGATGATTGAGCTACAGCTCGTCAACGAAGGTGCTGTTGCGGATGTCATGCCGCTGAGATGAGGTGGGCTACCTCTTGCCTTTGATTGGCCTACCGTGCCTTTGCCAGCTCTCGATCCAGGATTGTCTCGGCCCGTGCCGCATAGGCATCTTCGGCCGCCATGAGGCTGTCCAGGCCAACGAGGCTGTTGTACCGCGTCACCGGCAGCAGCACGTCCTCGTCAACTGCGACACGACCGGTGCGGCGCAGATTGCCAGAGGCGGTCCATTGCGTGGAGCGCGGTCAGCAGCGCTGCCATGGGGAACATCACCGCCGCTGCACCGGCTGCCTAGCACTCGGCGGCGGAAAGGCCAGGGCGGCCGCTGGCCTGCGAAACATTGGCCAGATGCGGCCCCGGAACAGAAGCGCAGACCTTGCGCAGGGTCTCGGCATCGTCGGCGCCCTGTACAAAGACCATGTCGGCTCCAGCTTCGCGATACAGCGCAGCGCGGTCCAGGGCGGCCGTCATGCCTTCAACGCCCAGCGCATCAGTCCGGGCGCAGATCACCAGTGCCGGGTCCGCCGCGCATCCAGGGCAGCCGCCAGCTTGCCGAGCTGTTCCCGCACCGGCACCACCGCCTTGCCGCTGAGATAGCCGCAGCGCTTGGGCGTGACCTGGTCCTCCATGAAGAAGCCGGCAACACCGCCCTGCTCGAAAGACCGCACCATGCGCGCCACATTATGCGGGCCACCAAAGCCGGTATCGGCGTCTACCAGTACCGGCAGATCGGTGGCGGCTGCGATGCGCGCATAATGGTCGACGAAATCCCGCAGGCCGAGCTGCCCCAGGTCGGCCGCCCCCAGCAGCGTCCCAGTCGCGGAATTGCCGCCGGCCGCCGGCGCTGTGAAGCCATGTGCCTGTGCCGGCCGGGCCGAGAGTGCGTCCTGCACTCCCGGCAGCACCAGAATGTCTACCTGATCCAGCAATGCGCGAAGGCGGGTTCCAGCATACATGGCTCAGGCTCCTTCAGTGGTGGAAAGGCGACTGTTCCAGCCTGGCGCATCAAGGCGTTGCAGCCACGGCCGCGCGGCGCGCTAGGTGGCCTCGTAGGCTGCGATCGCGGCATCGGAGCGCGGAGTGAGGGCGATATCGTCCAGTCCTTCCAGTAGCGCGATCCGCTTCACCGGCGCAATGTCGAAGGCCAGCATGAAGCCGTGCGGGCCGGTGATACGCTGGGCGGTCAGATCAACCTGGAACTCCGCCTTGCCGTCGGCCGCTGCCACTGCGGCCGAAAGGTGAGCATGCGCTTCTTCTGGCAAAGTGACAGGCAGGATGGCGTTGCGAAGGCAATTCTCCCGAAACACCTCAGCCGAAGCTGAGGGCCAGCAGGACACGGACGCCGAACCCATCCAGCGCCCAGGCTGCATGCTCCCGTGTGCTGCCACAACCGAAGTTGCGCCCCCCACCAGGATGCGCGTCCGCGCATAGCGCGCTTGGCTGAGCACGAAGTCCGGGTTCTGCCGCCAATTGGCGAAAAGCCCGGCACCGTAATCGACATTGCTGCCGCGCATATGTGCGGCAGGCAGGATCTGGTCGGTGTCGATGTCGTCCTGTGGCAGCACGGCGGCTACACCAGTGACAGTCTCGAAGCGGCGCACCATCGGGGAGCTCCCACACGCGGATCGGCGACCTGCCCGGCGAGGGCGGCAGCGACGGCCATGGCCGGGCTGGCTAGGTGCATCATCACGCCCGCACCCTGACGCCCGGCGAAGTTGCAGTTGGTGGTGGAAACGAGGCGCTGCCCCGGCCGGCCTTCATCGCCATTGACGCCGGCGCACATCGAGCAGCCGGATTGACGCCATTCGAAGCCGGCCTCCCGGAACTTCCGGTGCAGCCCCAGCCGCTCCGCTTCCTGCTTCACGGCGGCGGAGCCGGGCACCACGGCGGCCTCGACCCCTGGCGCCACCCGGCGCCC
The DNA here is from genome assembly GCF_003696345.1 of Teichococcus wenyumeiae. Classification (GTDB taxonomy): domain Bacteria; phylum Pseudomonadota; class Alphaproteobacteria; order Acetobacterales; family Acetobacteraceae; genus Pseudoroseomonas; species Pseudoroseomonas wenyumeiae. The sequence continues at coordinate 45,509 of NZ_RFLX01000025.1, forward strand.
GTCCAGCACTGCGGCGGCGGCGATCAGGTCGCTGAGCCGGGCATTGGTGCAGGAGCCGATGAAGACGCGGTCGACCCGCAGGCCGGCGATTGGCTGCCCCGGGGCCAATTGCATATAGGCCAGCGCGCGGGTCAGCGCCTCCCGCTCCTCCGGTGCCGCCTGGGCGGGGTCGGGCACATGGCCGGAGATGCCGATGACATGGGTGGGGTCGATGCCCCAGGTGATCTGCGGCTCCAGCGCGCTGCAATCCACCGCAAGGTCGTGGTCGAAGACCGCGTCGGCATCGGTGGAAAAAGTGCGCCATTCGGCGCGGGCGGCGGCCAGCATGGCGCCGGTGGGGGCGCAGGGGCGGCCTTCCAGCCACTCGAACACCGTCTCGTCCGGTGCCACCAGCCCGGTGCGGCCGCCCAGTTCGGTGATCATGTTGCACAGCGTCAGCCGGCCTTCCACCGGCAGGGCGCGCGCCACGGGGCCGGCGAATTCCACCGCGTAGCCGTGCGCCATGGCGCCGCTTCGGGGCATCTCCCCGAGGCGCGGCAGCAGGGCGGCACGCGCCTGCGCGAAGTCGGTTACCGCGGCGACGAAGCGGGCGATATCCGCCTCCGACACGGGAAGGCTCAGCGCGACCATGCCGCGCCGCGCGAGGTAGAAGCCGGCCGCAGCCATATCGAGGAAGAAGAGCTCGCGCAGCGCCTCCTCCCGCCCGGTCTGGGCGAAGGGCCGCTCCAGCGGCCCCGGGCGGAACTGCGCGGTGGCCATGGAGCCGAGGCCGCTGAAGTGCATCGCGGTGCCCGCCTGCTCCAGCGCCGCGTTCAGCGCCGCGCGCATCTCCTCGCCGCGTCGGAACAGGTCCTCCGCCACCTCAGGCGTGAAGATGGCGCCGAGCGCCACGCGCCCCGCCGCCATGGAGAGCACGTTGTTGTTGAAGGTGCCCGCATGCGGCAGCTTGCCGTCGAAGAGGCCCATCACCTCGGCCCGCCCGCCGAAGGCGCCAAAGCTCATGCCACCCGCGATGTACTTGCCCAGCGTCGTCATGTCCGGCGTGATGCCGAGCCGCTGCTGCATCCCGCCGCCGCTCATGCGCGAGGTCATCACCTCGTCGAAGATGAGCAGAGCGCCCACTTCGCGCGTGGCCTCGCGCAATGCGGCCAGGAAGGCCGGATGCGCGGGGATGCAGCCGCCGCTGCCCAGCATGGGCTCCACGATCACGGCGGCGAGCCGGTCCGCGTTGGCGCGGATGGCGGCCACCGCGCCCTCGGTGTCGTTGTAATCCGCCATGACGAAGGGGAAGGGTACGGTGACGGGCGCGGGCCCCGCGCCGGAGAAGAGCAGGACGCCGCCGTGGTAGCCGCCGCGGAAAGCGAGGATGGCATCCCGCCCGGTGAAGGCGCGCGCCGCGGTCAGGGCCATCAGGTTCCCTTCCGTGCCGCTGTTCGTGAAGCGGACGAGGTCGATGGAGGGAAAGCGGCCGCAGACCAGCGCCGCCAGCTCCCCCTCGGCGGCGCCCACCGCGGCGAGGTTCAGCCCGCGCCCCATGGCGGATTGCACGGCGGCGTGGATGCGCGGCTCGGAGTGGCCAAAGAGCCCGGCCGTGTATTCGCCGCAGAGGTCGAGATAGCCGTGGCCGTCCACGTCCCACAGGCGGCAGTCCTCGCCCCGCTCCATGGCGATCGGGAAGGGGCCATAGGCCAGCACCGAGCGGGTGTTGCCGCCCGGCATGACGCGGCGCGCCGCCTCGTGCAGGCCACGGCTGCGGGGGTGGCTGGCGACATAGGCTTCCCGCGCCTCGGCTAGGGCCGAGGAAAGGTCGCTGTTGCGCAGGGTTTCGGTGGCGCTCATGGACATGGGCTCCCGCAGGCTGGGTTCTGGATCGGCCGCATCATTCAGCCTTGATCGATGCGGCGGTGACGACGGCCTGCCACCTGCTGCGCTCCGACGCCGTCAGGCTGGCCATCTGCTCCGGCCCTCCTCCCAGCGGCTCGGCGCCGAGGTCCAGGAGCCGTGCCCGGGCCTCGTGTGTGCGAAGAAAGGCATCCACGACCGCCGCGACCTTTTCGGCCTGCTGGCGCGGGAAGGCGGCGGGGGCAGCGAGGCAGAACCAGGCGGATGCCTCGTATTCCGCCAGCCCCGCCTCCCGCACCGTCGGCACGTCCGGCAGGGCGGGTGCCCGCTGCGCGCCGGTCGTCGCCAGGGCCCGCAGGCGCCCGGACTGGATGTGGGGCAGGGCTGAGGGGAGGTTGTCGGCGCTGAAATCGGCCCGCCCGGCGATGAGGTCGGCGAGCGCCGGCGCGCTGCCGGTAGGGAACATGCGTCATGGGCACGCCCGTCATGGTGCGGAGCAATTCCGAGGCAAGGTGGACGGTGCCGCCCGCGCCCGGCGTGACGTACATCAGCCCTCCCTGCCGGCGGCGGCCGAGGTCCAGCAGTTCCCCCAGCGTGGATACGCCCAGGGACGGCGGCACCACCACCACGTTCGGAACCGCGGCCAGCATCACCACGGGCGAGAGGTCCCGCTCCGGGTCCACCGCGACATCGCTGGAAATCAGGGCATTGATCACCTGCGTGCCCGGTGTTCCCACCATCAGGGTGTGGCCGTCGTTGCTGCGCGCCACGGCCTCGGCGGCGACGTTCCCGCCCGCGCCGGTGCGGTTCTCCACCACAACGGAAACGCTGAGCGCGGCGGTGAGGGGAACGGCGACGAGCCGGGCCAGGATGTCCGAGGTTCCCCCTGCGGAGAAGGGCACAACGAGGCGGATCGTGCGGTTCGGCCAGGCAGCCTGGGCGCGGGTTGCTTGCGGCATGATGAGGCTGGCCATGCCAGCAGTGAGAGCCGCTCCGACGCTCCGACGGGACCAGGAACTCATGCACGCCTCCTGAAACTGCCGCAGTCTGGATATTTTGCGTCAGATGGGTCAATACATGGAGTAAACAATCCAAATCCGGAGCAAGCGCTGACGTGGCCGCCGAAGCCGCAATCCGCGCCTCATACGATGCGATGTCTCCCGCGCTACGCCTGACTGCCCGGTGGGTGCTGGCCAATCCTGGCCAGGTTGCGACCCGCCCGCTGCATGAACTCGCCCGCCTTTCGGGGCAGTCCGCAGCCTCCTTTATCCGCTTGGCGAAGCGGCTTGGTCATCCCGGCTGGGCCGGGTTGCGGAAGAGATCGCCGTGAGGCTGCGCCAGGATGGGCGGCGCGCGGCCTTTGCGGACCGCCTGGCCGCCGGAGCCACAGAAGGGCCACGGGAAGAGGTTCTCCAGGTGGAGTGGGCGAACCTGAAGGTGTCCTTCGGCGCCTCGAACGCGCCTGTCATTGCCGAGGCGGTGAACCGCATGCTGCGGGCGCGCCGCATCGCGATTGTGGGGCGCCGCTCCTGCAGCGGAGCCGCGGCCTGGCTGCATTACCTGCTTCGCGTGACAACGCCGAAGGCGGTGCTCGCTGACGATCGAGGCGGCGCCTTCGGATTGGACCTCATCGATCTTGAGGAAGGAGACGTGCTGATCGCCATCGGATTCATGCCGTGCAGCGTCGAGACGGTCGCTGCCGTTCGGCATGCGCGCAAGGTAGGAGCCTGGACGCTTGGCTTCGTGGATGCGCCCCTCGGAGCCCTTTCGCGTGCAACGGATCAGCAGATCGTGGTTGGCGCGGCGAGCGGGGCCTTCTTTGACTCCATGGTCGGAATGATGGCGGCTATCCAGTGGCTGGCGGCCTCCTGGGTGGAAAGGATCGGGCGCAGTGCGACCGACCGTGCGAAAGCCCACCGCGACCTGATGTCCGCCACGGGCGCATTCGACGCGGAGGATCTTTCGGAGCATGCCGAAGGTCATTGACCTGCGGGCCCCGGCCCCCGTTCACGATGGAAGGCAGGGCGGTGTCTCGGACGTCGGGCAAGCGGCGCTGACGATACACGTGCAAGGCTGCTCGGCGCCCGATCTGGCTGGCGCTTGTATGCCTCTTGAAGGCCGGCTGAGCATGGCGCCCTGGCTGGCCGGAAAAAGCTGATACCGCCGAGCTTATGAAGTGACCTTTCTGATCCATGGATAGTTGGTGAGGGATTGGAGGCGGTCTGGGGTGAGGTGGT
>NZ_RFLX01000026.1 GCF_003696345.1 Teichococcus wenyumeiae
GGCATCCAAACTGCAGGGACAGAGACCCGACCCGTAACTTCCCGGGCCTCCACCTCCAAGCCGCCAGTCCGTGCAACAAGGTTACGCAACGCAACAAACATGTAAATGTTACCCTTTCCTAAGGCACCGAAGCCTGTCTATCTTCATCTATCGTAAGGTAGAGGCTCCTCAGTGTCTGTTGGCGTGTACCAGACTGAACTGCGGGCTTGGACCCATGGTGGATGTTTGCAAGCGCTGCCAGGCGCGCCAGCTAATCTGGCGGCCGCACTGCGACAGGCGGCCCAAAGCGGCGCAGGCATCTTCTATGCCGAAGACCATCGTCAGCAATCTTATGCCGAGCTTCTTCAGCAAGCCTCAAGTATAGCTGGAAGCTTGAGAGCGCAAGGACTACGCGACGGGGAACCCGTTGTTCTGCAACTGGACAACGCGGCGGATGTTTTGCCGGCAGTATGGGCCTGTTTTCTGCACGGTTATACGGCAGTGCCGGTCGCCCCTGTTGCCGAGTTCACCAACGGACATGCCGAGGCCCGCCGGTTGCGGGCGGCCATTGATGTTCTGAACGATCCGCTGGTCGTGGTGCCTGATGACAGGCTTGAGGAATGGCGCGGTAGAAACGTGGGCTCGCGCGTGGTGTCTCTGCGGGAGCTACGTCAGGACAGCGCGAAGGAAAGGCCGAAAGAGCCGGGTCCGGAAAGCCCTGCGCTTCTTCTGTTGACCTCAGGAAGCACGGGCACTCCGAAGGGCGTGCCGCTGACCCATGCGAACCTGCTGGCCATGGCTGCCGGCACGGCGCAGATGAACGGCTTCGGCGCGGCGCACGCTGCCTTGAACTGGATGCCGCTGGACCATGCCGGCGCCCTGATATTCCTGAGCGTCATGCCGGTCCTGCTGGGCGCCAGCCAGGTACACATACCGACCCGGCGGGTGGTGGAACGCCCCCTGCTCTGGCTGGAACTGATTGCCCGGCACCGTGCGGCTATCTCCTGGGCTCCGAATTTTGCCTTCTCGCTCATCAACAATGCGGCGGAGGAACTGCAACGGGCGGCGTTGGACCTGTCGTGTCTGCGATTTCTGGTGAATGCCGGCGAACAGGTGACGGCCAGAACCGCTCTGGACTTCCTGACGCTCCTGGCACCCTACGGCGTGCCGCAGGACGTGCTGCGACCGGCCTTCGGCATGTCGGAAACTTGCTCCGGCATCACTTGGTCGGCTGGCCTGACGCCGGCATGCCTGGCACAGGAGGGTTCCTATGTTTCCTTGGGACGTCCCATTCCCGGCGCGGAGATCCGCATTACCTGCGAGGACGGCGCGGTCCTGGCGGAAGGGGAGGTCGGTCGGCTGGAACTGCGCGGTGCATCCGTCATCACCGGCTACCACGCGAACCCTGCCGCCGATGCGGAAGCCTTCACCGATGATGGCTGGTTCCGCAGCGGCGATCTCGGCTTCATCCGTGACGGCGAGCTGTACCTGACCGGCAGGGAAAAAGAGGAGCTGGCCATCAACGGCCGTAAGGTACCCCTTCACGACGTGGAAGCCAGCGTCGCGATGGTGCCCGGCGTCATGCCTGCCTTTACCTGCGCCTTCGGCGTCAGGCAGGCAGATACGGACGGGCTTGTTGTCACCTTCTGCGCGGAGGAGCGGGACCAGGCGGCATGGCCCGCCCTGGTCCGGGCAATCCGGGCCCACCTCGTGCGCGACATGAGATTGTCGCCGGTCCAGGTCGTCCCTCTCGCTGCCAGTGATGTTCCGAAATCCAGCATCGGCAAGATCCAGCGCCGCAGCCTCCAGGCCAGCTATATGGCTGGGAACTTCACCGAGGTCACGAACCGGTTCGACACCGCGCCCGGGCGCGCCGCCGCCGGAACGCCGCTCTCCGCTGTCGAGGAGCGCGTGGCCGCAATCTGGAGAGCCGTGCTCGACCTGCAGCATGTCGGGCGGGACGAGAACTTCTTCGATCTTGGCGGGCACTCGCTGCTGCTGATCAAGGCCCAGTCGATGCTGGAGGCCGCCTTCGGGCCCGTGACACTGGGCGACTTGTTCGCGCATTCCACCGTGGCCATGCAGGCCCGCTTCCTGTCAGGCACGAAGGAGGACGTGGTGCCGCGCCCGGTCCGTCGCAGCGCCGACGGCCGTCGCGTCGACATCGCGGTGATCGGCATGGCCTGCCGCTTCCCCGGTGCCGACACCATTGATGAATTCTGGCGCAATCTCCGCGACGGCGTGGAATCCATCCGCACCTTCACGGCGGCCGAGGCGGTGAGGGAGGGTGCCGACCCGCGCTCCGCGCAGCAGCCGGGCTACGTCGCGGCGAGCCCGGTGTTGAACGACGCCGCCGGGTTCGACGCCACCTTCTTCGGCCTGACGGATCGCGAGGCGGAGCTGATGGACCCGCAGCACCGCCTGTTCTTGGAATGCTGCTGGGAAGCCATGGAGGATGCGGGGCAGGACACGCTGTCCGCTCCCGGCAGCGTCGGCGTCTATGCCGGCGCGAGCATGAACACCTATCTGCTGAACAACGTCCTGCCTGCCCGCGCCGGGCTGGACCCGCAGGACGACCTGCGCAGCGTTACCCTGGATTCCATGGGCGGCTTCCAACTGATGGTGGCCAACGACAAGGACTATCTGGCCAGCCGCGTTTCCTACAAGCTCAACTTGCGCGGCCCCAGCATCAACACCCAGACCGCCTGTTCAACCGGCCTCGTGGTCATCCATCAGGCCGTGCAGAGCCTGTTGGCGGGCGAGTGCGATATGGCCATCGCCGGCACCTCCTCCGTACAGGCGCCGCAGCTGGCCGGGCATCTGCACCAGGAGGGCATGATCGTGGCACCGGACGGGCACTGCCGCGCCTTCGACGCCGATGCCCGCGGCACCATCTTCGGCAGCGGCGTCGGCGCGGTGGTGCTGAAGCGGCTGGACGATGCCCTGGCCGCCGGCGACCGCGTGCTCGCGGTGGTGAAAGGCACGGCGGTCAACAATGACGGCCTGCGCAAGGTCGGCTACATGGCGCCGAGTGAGGCCGGCGAGAGTGAGGTCGTGCGTGCCGCGCTGGATGTGGCCGGCGTTCCAGCCGACAGCATCGGCTTCGTGGAAGCGCACGGCACGGGCACCGAGATCGGCGACCCCATCGAGGTGGCGAGCCTGACCCGTGCCTGGCGGCATGACACCACGCGAACCGGCTTCTGCGCGCTGGGCTCCGTGAAGACCAACATCGGCCATCTGCAGATCTCGTCGGGCATCGCCGGCTTCATCAAGGCGGTGCTGGTGCTGCAGCACCGGCAGATCCCGCCCACCCTGCACTACCGGCGGCCCAACCCCGCCATTGCCTTCGAGCGCACGCCCTTCTTTGTCAACACGGAAGCGCTGCACTGGGTGGAATCGGAAACGCCGCGCCGCGCGGGCGTCAACTCGCTCGGCATCGGCGGCACCAACGCGCATGTGATCCTGGAGGAAGCGCCGGCCCGGCCGCGCCGTGCCGCCGGCGACACGCGGGAATGGTATCTGCTGCCGCTCTCCGCCCGCTCGCCCGCTGCCCTGGCCGCGCTGCTGGCGCGCTATCGCGACAGGCTGCTGGCTGACCCGGCGCTGGACTGCGCCGACCTGTGCTACAGCGCCGCCACCGGACGCCACCATTTCGCCCACCGCTTTGCCGCCGTCTTCACCGGGCGGGACACGTTGCTGGCGGCGCTCGACGCCGCCCTGGCCGGCCCGCCGGACACCGCCCGGGCACCGGTGGGCGATGTCGCGTTCCTGTTTACCGGCCAGGGCGCCCAGCACACCGGCATGGCGCTGGGCCTTTACCGGGAGGAACCGGTTTTCCGCGATGCGCTGGACCGTTGCGCGGCGCTGCTGCGGGCCGAAGACGGGTTCGACCTTCCGGCGGCGCTGCAGGGCGAGGCGCTGGGCGAGACCGCGCAGGCCCAGCCAGCCCTGTTCGCGGTGGAATACGCGCTGGCGACGCTCTGGCAGGCATGGGGGCTGCGCCCCGCGGCGCTGCTGGGCCACAGCCTGGGCGAATACGTCGCCGCCTGTCTCGCCGGTGTGTTCAGCCTGGAGGACGGCCTGCGCCTCGTGGCGGCCCGCGCGCGCCTGATGCAGGCCCTGCCGCGGGACGGGGCGATGATATCCCTGTCGGCCGATCCTGACCGGGTGCGGGCCGCGCTGGCGCCGTACCGCGACACGGTGTCAGTCGCCGCGCTGAATGGTGCGGCCAGCACAGTGGTGTCCGGCCGCGCGGCGGACGTGGCCGCGCTGGCCGCGCGGCTGGAAGCGGATGGCGTGCAAGGCATCGCGCTTCGCACCTCCCACGCCTTCCACTCGCCGCTGATGCGGCCGATGCTGGAGGCCTTCCGCGCGGTGCTGGCGACGGTGACGCTGCGGCCGCCATCCCTGCCCTTGGTGTCGAACCTGACCGGCGCGGTGGAAACCGCCTTGTTCACCGAGCCGGACTACTGGCTGCGTCACGTGATGGAGCCTGTGCGCTTCGCGCAGGGCGTCGCCACCCTGGAAGCGCTGGGATGCGCCACGCTGGTGGAGATCGGCCCCAGGCCGGTGCTGGCCGGGCTGGTGCGCGGCAGCGCTTGCGTTTTGCCGTCCCTCCGCCCTGGTGTGGCCGATGCGCGGCAGATGCTGGAGAGCCTGGCGGAACTGTACCGGCGCGGCCTGACGGTCCACTGGGACGCGCTGCACGACGCCACCCTGCGGCAACGCGTCCCACTGCCGTCCTACCCCTTCCAGCATCGCCGGTACTGGATCGAGCCGCGGCCCCAGGCGCCTCAGGCGCAGGATGCCGCGCTGCATCCCCTCGCGCATCGCCGCCTGCGCCTGCCGGGCCTGCCGCATTCGGTGTTCGAGACCACGCTGGAGGCCCGGCGCCTGCCGCTGCTGGAGCACCACCGGGTGCATGGGCGCGTGCTGGTCGCGGGGGCCGGGTACCTGTCCATGCTGCTGGCCGGCGCCGCCCTGCTGACGGGCCGGGAAGCCCAGGTGCTGCGCGAGGTATCCTTTGTGGAGCCGCTGTTGCTGCCGGAGCATGGCGGCTGGACCGTGCAGATGCAGTTCCTGCCCCTGCCGCAGGGGCAGGAAGCGCGTCTGGTGGGCTTCGACGCCGCCGCGGAGGAGGGCGACCACCGCCTGCACGTCACCGCCACCCTGGCGGCGGATGTCGCCCCGCCGCCCGCGCCGCCGGATTTCGCCGCGCTGCGGGAACGCTGTCCCCGGTTGCTGGAAGCCGCGACGCTCTACGCGCGGCTGGCCGACCGGCACATCGCCCTCGGCCCACAGTTCCGCTGGCTGGAACGGATCTGGCTCGGGCAGGATGAGGCGGTGTTCGAGGTGGCGCCGCCTTCCGGCGAGGCCGTGGACCCTGCCTTCCAGTTGCACCCGGGCCTGCTGGATTCCCTGTTGCAGCCGGCCCTGGCCGTGCTGGCGATGGGGCAGGGGAACGACACCTACGTGCCCGTGGCGCTGGAATCATTCCGTTTCCACGCCCGCCCCGCGGCCTTTCCGTTGCGCGGATATGTGCGCCGGCGCGGCGCGGCGCAGGATCTGGCGGACATCCTCGTCTGCGATGCCACGGATGCCTGCGTGGCAGAGGTGCACGGCTTCGAGTTCCGCCGGCTGGATGCGGGCAGGGTGGGCGCGGCATCCCCGCTGGATGCGGCGCTCTACGCCGTGGCCTGGGACGAATGCCCCGCTCCGGCGGCGGCAGCGGCGGAGTTTCCCGCTCCTGCTGTTCTGATGGCCGATGATGCGGTGCTGCGCCATGGACTGGATGCGCCCCTGGCGGCGGTCAACAGCCCCCGCTACCAGCAGCAGTCCGAGGACCTGGAGGCGCTCGGCCTCGCCTACCTGGTCGAGGCCTTCAAGGAAGTCGGCGCCCTGCCGCAGCCGGGTGCCTGGCGCGGCACCGAGGAGATCGCGCGGCGGCTGGCGCTGGTTCCGGGTCAGGACCGCCTGCTGCGGCGGCTGCTGCACATCCTGGAACGGCATGGCCGCCTGCTCGGGCGCGACGGGGGATGGGAAGCGCTGGAATGCCCGCCCGCCCTGTCCTCCGCCGCGCAGCGGGCGCGGGTCGAGGCGCGGCACGGCACGGCGGCGGAAGCAGAGCTGGCGCTGCTGGCCGCCTGCGGCACGCAACTCGGTGCCATCCTGCGCGGGGAGGCGGACCCGCTGGAGGCGCTGTTCCCGGGCGGAGACCTCGGCCCCGCCACGCGCCTGTACCAGGATTCCGCCGGCTTCGGCGCGTTGAACGGCCTTGTGGCCAATCTGGTTGAGAGGCTGGCCCAGGGCCTGCCGGCCGGCCGGCGCCTGCGCATCCTGGAAGTCGGCGCCGGCACGGGGGCCACCAGCCACTACGTGCTGCGGCGGCTGGACGCGGCCCGGGTGGACTACGTGTTCACCGACGTATCGCCCCTGTTCCTGGCGCGGGCGCGCGGCAAGTTCGCGGCCTGGCCCGGCATGGACTACCGCCTGCTGGACATCGAGCGCGACCCGGCGGAGCAGGGCATCGAGCCCGGCAGCGTGGATCTCGTGATCGCCGCCAACGTGCTGCACGCCACGCGGGACCTGTCCGAGACCCTGGCCCATGTGCGTCGCATGCTGCGGCCCGGGGGGCACCTGGCGCTGCTGGAGGTGAACGAGCCCACCGTTCCGGTGGACCTGACCTTCGGCCTGCTGGAAGGCTGGTGGCGCTTCAGCGATACGGCGCTGCGTCCGGCCTACCCGTTGCTGTCGCGCCGTCAGTGGCTGGCGCTGCTGCGGGCGCAGGGCTTCGCCACGGCCGCCGCCGCGCCGCTGGAGATTCCGACGCCGGGCGGGCTGCAGAGCGTGATTCTCGCGCAGGCGGACGGCGTTGCGCCGCAACGCCCTGGCGCATGGGCCGTGCTGGGCGGGGCAGGGCCGGCGGGGGCACTGGCCACCGCGCTGGCGGCCGCGGGCGCCGAAGCGCGCCCGATGTCCGAAGCCGCGCTGGATGCCGCCCTGGTGGGCGGGGATGCGCTGCGCGGCATCGTGCTGGTCGTGACGCCCGGGGAGGCGGCCGCTGCGGCATGTACCGCCGCGATCCGGCTGTTGCGGGCGCAGTTGCGCGCCGGCACGTCGCACCCCGTGCATCTGGTGACACGCGGCGCGCTGGAAGATCCGGCGCAAGCCACGTTGCAGGGCCTGGGTCGCGTGCTCTTCGCCGAGCATCCGGACATGGCCGGCAACCTGATCGACCGCGATCCGGACGAACAGGGCGACACCATGGCCGTTCTGGCCTCCCTGCTGCTGGAAGGGCGGGCGGAAGACGAGCTGGCCCTGCGCGGCGGCCGCGTGCTGGCCGCGCGGCTGCGGCCGCTGCCCGCGCCGCGACCCGCCAGTATGCCGCTGCGGGCCGATGGCACATACCTGATCACCGGCGGCCTCGGCGGCATTGGCCTGCGCCTCGCCACCGCGCTGGTGGCGCGGGGTGCGCGCCACCTGCTGCTGCTGGGCCGCGGCGCACCGGACGCGGCGGCGCAGGCCGCGATCGACGCCCTGGCCGCGCGCGGGGTGCGCGTCCGCACGGCGCAGGCGGATGTGGCGGATGCCGCGGCCCTGGCGGCTGTGCTGGCGCAGGGGGAAGAGGAGCCGCCGCTGCGCGGCGTCTTCCATCTCGCCGGCGTGCTGCACCAGGGGGTCCTGGCGCAACTGTCACCGGATGCCTTCGCCACGGCGACCGCCGCCAAGATCGAAGGAGCATTGCATCTGGACCGCCTGACGCGGGCGGCGCCGCTGGAGCATTTCGTGCTGTTCTCCTCGGCTGCCGCGCTGCTGGGCCTGCCGGGGCAGGGTGCCTACGCAGCCGCCAACGCGGCGCTCGACGCGCTGGCACGCCGGCGCCGTGCCGCGGGCCTGCCCGCTCTCAGCATCGGCTGGGGGCGGTGGTCGGAGGTTGGCATGGTGGCGTCCGATGCCGTGCGGCTGGAGGCTGCGGGCCATGGCGCCATTGTTCCCGATGCCGGTCTGGCGCTGCTGGAACGGATCTCCGATGGCCCTGCCCACCAGGCGGTGCTGCCGGCGGACTGGCCGCGCCTGCTGGCCGGACTGCCGCGACGCCCCACGCTGCTGGCGGAGCTGGAACGCCCGGCGCCGCAACCGGTGTTCCAACCGGCGCCGCCCGCGCCCGCTGTTCCTGCCGGGCCGGCGCCAGGGGGCATGATGGGCTACCTCGTGGCTGAGCTGCAGCGGATCACCGGCGCGGCCATGCCGCCGCCGGCCACCAGCACCTTGCTGGAACTGGGGCTCGACTCGCTGATGAGCATCAACCTGCGCAACCGCATCGCGCGCGAGGTGGGCGTGAACCTGCCGCTGGGCACGCTGATGGATGCCACCCTGCGGCAGCTCGCGGCGGAGCTGGAAGCGCGCGCCGACCTGGCGGGCCGTATCCGCATGGATGCCGGCCCCGTGCCGGCCGAAGCCGGCGACGCTCCCATGGAAGAGGATATCCTCCTATAACGCCCCTGGATGATCTTCTGGCCGAGCTGGCCGCCCGTGGCCTGCGGCTGGCGGCGGAAGGCGGGCAGTTGCGCGTGCGCGGCCCCCGTGGCGCGGTGGACGACGCGCTGCGCCAGCGGCTCATGGCCGCCAAGGACGCCTTGCTGGCCTACCTGGAGCGGGACGCCATCACCGAAGACGCGCTGCCCCGCGTGGTGCCGGACCCGGCGCGGCGGCATGAGCCGTTTCCGTTGACCGACATCCAGGAGGCCTACTGGGTCGGCAGCGGCCTCGAAGGCGGCGGCGGTTACCATTACTACCTGGAATTCGACGTGCCCGGGCTGGACGTGGCACGGCTGGAGCGTGCCTGGGGCGCGCTGGTGCTGCGGCACGAGATGCTGCGTGCCGTGGTGATGCCGGACGGGCGCCAGCGCATCCTGCCCGAGGTGCCGGCGCCCCGCGTCAGCCGCCACGACCTGTCCGGCCTGGCCGGGGACGAGGCCGAGGAGCGGCAGGCCGCGCTGCGGCGGACGCTGTCGCACCCCGACCGCCCGCTGGACCGGTGGCCGTTGTCGGAGGTGCATGTCAGCCTGCGGGCCGGCGGGCTGGGGCGGGTGCATGTCAGCCTGGGGCTGATCACGCTCGACAGCGGCAGCATGATGATCCTCTTCGCCGAGTGGCAGCGGCTGTACGAGGATGCCGGTGCGGCGCTGCCGCCGCTGCCGACATCGTTCCGCGACTACGTGCTGGCCGAGCGCGCCCTGCAGGGCACCCCGCTGTTCCAGCGGGCCGAGCGCTACTGGCAGCGGCGGGTCGAGGCGCTGCCCCCCGCCCCGGCGCTGCCGCTGGCACCGCGCCAGCCCCGCGCCGCGTCCCGCTTCGGGCGGATGACGGGGTGGCTGCCCGCGCCGGAATGGGCGGCGTTGAAGCAGCGGGCGGTGCGGCACGGGCTCACGCCCTCTGCCCTGCTGCTGGCGGCCTTTTCCGAGATCCTGGCAGGCTGGAGCGAGAGCCCGCGCTTCACCCTGAACCTGACGCTGTTCAACCGCCTGCCGATGGGCGAGGCGATCGGCGCCGTGGTTGGCGACTTCACCTCCGTCACGCTGCTGGAAGTAGACTTCACGGCCCGCCGCCCCTTCGTGGAACACGCGGCGGCCCTGAACCGGCAACTGCGGGAAGACCTCGATCACCGCACCTATCCAGGCGTCCGGGCGCTGAGGGAATGGGCGCGGCGCCAGGGTGTCACCGGCCGCGCACTGGCGCCGGTGGTGTTCAGCAGCACGCTGGTGCTGGACACGGCGCAGGGCTTCAGCCTGGGCCGGCTGTTCGGCGGAACATTGGGCTACGCCATCAGCCAGACGCCGCAATGCGATCTCGACCACCAGCTGATGGAGGATGACGGCGCGCTGGTGTTCCACTGGGACGTGCTGGACGGCCGGTATCCGGAAGGCATGGTGACGGCGATGTTCGGCGCCTACACCGCCCTCCTGTCACGGCTCGCGGCGGGGGACGAGGCTTTCGCCGAGGCGAGGGGGCCGGCCATCCCCGCCGCGCAGCAGTCCCGGCGTGATGCCAGCAACAACACCGCCGCGCCGATGGGGGAGGAAACGCTGTGCGAGCTGTTCGCCCGCCAGGTGGCGTCGCGCGGCGATGCGCCGGCGGTGATCGCGGGCGAGGAGACGCTCAGCTACCGGGAGCTGGACCTGCGCGCCCGCCGCGTCGCGGGCTGGCTGCTGGCGCAGGGTGCCTCGCCGGACGCGCCGGTGGCGGTGGTGATGCGCAAGGGCTGGGCCCAGCCGGTCGCGGTGCTGGGCACGCTGATGGCCGGCTGCGCCTACCTGCCGGTGGATGCCGCCCTGCCGCCTGCCCGCCGTGCCGCACTGCTGCAACAGGCCGGCGCGCGGCAGGTGCTGTGCGACGCCTTGCTGCTGCCAGCCCTGTCGGGCAGCCTGCCATGCCTGGCGGTTGACGCGCAGCCCGCCGATGCCACCGCTGCCGAACCCAGACCGGCGCCGCCGGACGGCCTGGCCTATGTGCTGTTCACCTCCGGCTCCACCGGGCAGCCCAAGGGCGTGATGATCGGGCAGCGCGGCGTGGTGCAGCGGATGCAGGACGTGGTGCGCCGCTTCGGGCTGGGGCCGCAGGACCGCGTGCTGGGCCTGACGGCGCTGCACCACGATCTCTCGGTGTTCGACATCTTCGGCGTGCTGTGCTGCGCCGGCGGAACCCTGGTGCTGCCCGACGCGGACGGGCTGCGGGAACCCGCCCACTGGCGCGCGCTGATGGCGCGGCACGGTGTCACGCTGTGGAATTCGGTGCCCGCTTTCCTGTCCATGCTGGCGGACGAGCTGGAAGCGACCGGGGGCGCGGCCCCGCCCCTGCGCTGGTGCATCCTGTCCGGGGACTTCATTCCGGTGACGCTGCCCGATCGTATCCGCGGCCTGGTGCCGGGGCTGGAGGTCGTGGCCGCCGGCGGGCCCACCGAGACCACGGTCTGGGACATCTGCGACCCCCTGGACGCGGTGGATGCCGGCCTGCCCAGCATCCCCTATGGCCGCCCCATGGCGAATGCACGGTACCATGTGCTGCGCGAGAACCTGGACCCTTGCCCGGACTGGGTGCCGGGGGAGTTGTGCATCGCGGGCGCCGGGCTGGCCCATGGCTACTGGCGGGACGAGGCGGCCACGGCGCGCGCCTTCATCCGCCATCCCGTGACCGGCGAGCGGCTCTACCGCTCCGGCGACATGGGGCGCTGGCTGCCGGACGGGCGGATCGAGATCCTGGCGCGCCAGGACTTCCAGGTGAAGCTGCAGGGCCAGCGCATTGAGCTGGGCGAGATCGAGGCCGCGCTGGAACGGATGCCGGGCGTGGCGCGCGCCGTGGTGACGCTGCAGCGCCTGCCGGCCGGGGAAAGCCGGCTGGTGGCGCATATGGTGCCGGCAGCGGCCCCGCCCGCCGATGCGTGGCGCCTGGAGTTCAAGCTCGGCCAGCCTGGGCTGCGACGCGCGGAGCCAGGGCAGGACGCCCTGCCGCTGCCCACCGTGCCGGAAGAATCCGCCGCCTTTCTGGCGCGGCAGAGCCACCGCCGCTTCACCGGCCGCGCCGTGCCGGCGGCGGCGCTGTCCGGGCTGCTGGCTGGGCTCCGGCAGATGCCGGTTCCGGGGGCGCCGCTGCCCAAGCGCCTGTATCCCTCAGCCGGCAGCCTCTACCCGTTGCAGGCCTACCTGCATGTCCGGCCTGGGGGCGTGGCGGGCGTGCCGGCGGGCTTCCACTATTACGACCCCTCCCGCCACGCGCTGCTGCCGGTGGGCGGGGAGGAAGCCGGCCCCTACGCCGGCAGCAACGCCGCCCTGCTGCGGGAGGCTGCCTTCGTGGTGCTGCTGGTGGGGGCGCTGGACGCGGTGGAGCCCGCCTATCCCGGCGCCAGCCGCGACTTCTGCCTGCTGGAGGCCGGCCATGCCGGGCAGGTGCTGATGCAGCGGGCGGCGGCGCTGGAGATCGGCCTCTGCCCGCTGGGGCAGGGGGTGGAGGAGGCCGCGCTCCGCCGCGCCTGCGGCCTCGGCGACCGGCACGTGCTGGCCTATACGCTGGCCGGCGGCGGCATCGATCCCGCCTGGTCCGGCGCCTGGATGGCCAATGACGCGCCCGGCGCGGCCGAGGCCTGGCACGCGCCGCTGCGCCGGGCGGCGCAGGCGGTGCTGCCCGCCCATATGGTGCCTTCCGCCTTCCGCCGCTGGCCCGCCCTGCCGCTGACCGCCAATGGCAAGCTCGACCGGCGGCGGCTGGCCGAGGCCGGGGCGGGAGAGGAAGCGGCGCCACCCCCGGCGGCGGCCTCGGCGCTGGAGGCAGAGGTGGCGGCCATGCTGGGCGCGCTGCTCGGCACCGGCCCGGTGGACCCGGCGGCGCCGTTCTTTGACCTGGGGGCGAGTTCCGTGACGCTGGTGCAGTTGCGCAACCGGCTGCAGGCCGAATGCGGCCTCACCGTGCCCATGGCGGAGATGTTCGGGCGTGGCAGCGTGCGGCTGCTGGCCCAGTGGCTGGAAGAAGCAGGCGCCGCCATGCCGGCGCGGCCAGCGATGCCCCGGGCGGAGGCGGTATCGTGAGCAGCGCGCGCGACATCGCCATCATCGGCATGAGCGGCCGCTTCCCCGGCGCCCCCGACACCGCGCAGCTCTGGGACAACCTGCTGCAGGGGCGGGACGGCATCACGCGGCCCGATCGGGCGGCGCTGCTGGCGGCGGGGGTGCCGCAGGCGGTGCTGGACCGGCCCGGCTTCGTGCCCGCCGCGCCGCTGCTGGAAGAGATCGACCGCTTCGACGCCGCCTTCTTCGGCATCAGCCCCCGGGAAGCCACGACGCTGGCGCCCGCCATCCGGCTGTTCCTGGAGTGCTGCTGGGAAGCTTTCGAGAATGCCGGGCGTGTGCCCGGCGGCGCGGTGGGCGTGTATGCCGGCGCCAACATGAGCCAGTACTGGCGGCTGGGCGCGCATGGCTTGGAGCCCGGGCTGGAGCAGATCCTCGGCAATGACAAGGACTACCTCGCCACCCATGTCGCCTACCGCCTGAACCTGAAGGGGCCGGCACTGTCGGTGCAGACCGCCTGCTCCACCTCGCTGGTGGCGGTGCATATGGCGGCCGAGGCCTTGTTGTCGGGGCAGTGCGACATGGCGCTGGCCGGCGGCGCCACCGTGCGCGTGCCGCACGACCCCGGGTACCAGTGGACGCAAGGCAGCATCCTCTCCCCGGACGGCGTGTGCCGGCCCTTCGATGCCGCCCCCAGCGGCCCGGTCTTCGGCAGCGGCGTCGGCGTCGTGCTGCTGAAGCGGCTGGGGGATGCGCTGACGGATGGCGACCCGGTGCGGGCGGTGATCCGCGGTTCCGCCATCAACAACGACGGCGGCGGCAAGGCGGGCTTCACCGCGCCGGGCCTGGAGGGGCAGGCGGCGGTGGTCGCGCAGGCCCTGGCCCGCGCCGGCGTGCCGGCCCGCAGCATCTCCTACATCGAGGCGCATGGCACGGGCACCGCGCTGGGCGACCCCATCGAGGTCGCCGCGCTGACCCGCGCCTTCCGGCAGAACACGGCGGAGAGCGGCTTCTGCCGCATCGGCTCCGTGAAGGGCAACCTCGGACACCTGGAGACGGCGGCCGGGGTCGCCGGCCTGATCAAGACCGTGCTGGCGCTGGAACACCGGGAGCTGCCGCCGAGCGTGCATTATGCGGCGCCGAACCCGGAGATCGACTTCGCCGCCACCCCCTTCGTGGTGAACGCAGCACGCTGCCCCTGGCAGGCGGAGGGCCCGCTGCGGGCGGGCGTCAGCTCCTTCGGCATGGGTGGCACCAACGCGCATGTGGTGCTGGAGGAAGCGCCCCCGCGCGCCGTGCCGGACCTGGATAACCGGCCGCAGTTGCTGCTGCTCTCCGCGCGCACGCCCACGGCGCTGGCACGCATCGGCCGCGCCCTGCTGGCGCAGCTGCGCCGGCAACCCGACCTGCGGCTGGCGGACGTGGCCCATACCCTGGCCGCGGGGCGCGCCCGCCTGCCGCTCCGGCGAGCGCTGGTCTGCGCCTCGGTCGAGGAACTGGCCACGCTGCTGGAAACGCCGACGCCCGCTGTCCGCCCGAAGGCCGGGCCCCCGCCTCATCTGGGCCTGGTGCTGGACGGCGCGCTGCCGCCCTCCCTGGCCCGCGCGCTGCACGCCGAGGACGACACCTTCCGCGCGGCGGCGGACGAGGCCCTGGCGGCCTGTGGCCTGACCCCCGACGCCTTTCAGGACCCGCTGCCGCCCGCTGCGGCGTTTTGCGCTGGCCATGGGCTGGCGAGGCTGCTGGCCGCCTGGGGGCTGCCGCCCGCCGCCCTGGCCGCCGGCACGCCCTGGGCCCTGGCCCTGCGGTCCTGCCTGGAAGGGCGCCTCACCCTGCCCGAAGCCGCCGCGCTGGCCTGTGCGAAGGGTACGCCGCCTTCCGCCGCAATGGCGCCGGAACAGGCGGGCGGGATCTGGGTCGACCCTTCCGCACTGCGCCTGAATGGCGGTGCCGCCTGGGCGGGGCGCCATGCCCTGCTGCAACTGGTGGCGCACCTCTGGACCCAGGGGTTGGAACCGCTGCCGGGTGCCCTGGCCGGGGTGTCGGCCCGCCGCGTGGCCCTGCCGACCTATCCCTTCGAGCGGCAGCGATTCTGGGTGGAGGCGGCCCCACAGCCCGTCGCCGTGGCGGAGCCGCCTGCCGTTGCAGCGCCAACTTCGGCCAGCGCGCCGGATGCCCGCAGCATCCGGCTGGTCTTGCAGCAGATCGTCGGCCATGCGCTGCACCTGCCGCCCGAACAGGTCTCACCTGACCGCGACTTCATCGAGATGGGCGCGGATTCCCTGGTGCTGGTGGAATCCGTGCAGGAGATCGAGCGCCGGCTGGGCCTGCGCGTGCCCGTGCGCGACCTGTTCGAGACCACCACCACCGTGTCCAGCTTGGCGCGGGCCCTGGCCACGCGGCTGGCGGCGGCTCCAGTTTCGGCGGCGTCACCACCACCCACTCTAGCGGCCATGCCGGTGCCTGCCGCCGCGCCCTCCATCCCGGCTCCGCCGCCAGACACCGTGCTGGACGACCCCCGGCAGCAGCAGCACGTCGCCGCGCTGGTGGCGCGCTATACCGCGCGCACGGCGGCCTCCAAGCGTCTGGCGGCGGAGAAGCGGGCGGGGCTGGCCGACGTGCGGGCCGCGGCGGGCTTCAAGCTGCTGATCAAGGAGATGCTCTACCCGATCGTGGTGGAGCGTGGTGACGGCGGGCACGTCACCGACGTGGACGGCAACGACTACGTGGACGTGACCATGGGCTTCGGCGTGCGCCTGTTCGGCCACCGCGCCGCGTTCCTGGACGCCGCGTTGCGCGACCAGTTGGACCGCGACGCGCCGCTGGGGCCGGAGAACCGCGACACCGGCGACGTCGCCGCCTTGCTGCGGCGGATGACGGGGATGGAGCGGGTCGCCTTCTTCACCACCGGCACGGAAGCGGTGATGACCGCCCTGCGGCTGGCCCGTGCGCGGAGCGGGCGGGACGGGTTGGTGCTGTTTAAGGGGTCCTATCACGGCCATGCCGATGCGACGCTCGGCATCGGCCTGCCCGACGGCCGCGCCGCGCCGCTCTCCGCCGGCGTGCCCTCCACCACGCTGCAGCACCTGACCATTCTGGACTACGGCAGCGAGGATGCGCTGCACCGCATCGAGGCGCAGGCCGCCCATCTGGCGGCGGTGGTGGTGGAACCGGTGCAGAGCCGGCATCCGGACCGCCAGCCGCAAGCTTTCCTGCAGGCGCTGCGGCGGATCACGCAGCAGCACGGCATCGCCCTGATCTTTGACGAGATGATCACCGGCTTCCGGATCGGTGCCGGGGGCGCCCAGGCCTGGTTCGGGGTGGAGGCGGACATCGCCGCCTACGGCAAGATCGTGGGCGGCGGCATGCCGGTGGGCGTGGTCGCCGGCAAGGCTGCGTGGATGGACGGGCTGGACGGCGGTGCGTGGCGCTTCGGCGATGCGACCTATCCGGAGAAGCCCGCCATCTTCTATGCCGGCACCTTCAACAAGAATCCCTGGACCATGGCCGCCGCGCGCGCGGTGCTGGCGGAGATCGACGCGCGAGGCCCGGCGCTGTTCACCGCGCTGAACCGCCGCACCACCTGGCTCGCCACCGCGCTGAACGCGTTCTTCGCGCGGGAAGGCGTGGCGCTCGAGGTCGTCCACTTCGCGTCCCTGTTCCGCTTCCGCGTGGGCGGGCTGGCGGACCTCTTCTTCTTCCACATGATCGCGAGCGGCATCTACATCTGGGAAGGCCGCAACTGCTTCCTGGCCGCGGCGCATGACGACGCGGATGTGGAGCGCATCATGGCGGCCGCGCGCGACAGTGCCCTGGCCCTGCGCGCGGACGCCTTGCTGGACGCGGCGCCCCCCGCGCCACGCCACCCCGTCACCGCCGCGCAGGCGCAACTGCTGCTGTTGGAGCGGATCGACCCCGATGCCGCGCTGGCCTACAACATTCACCTGACGGCCCTGCTGTCCGGCCCGCTGGACGAGGACGCGTTGCAGCTGGCGGTCGCGGCCCTGGTGCGGCGGCACGAAGTGCTGCGCAGCCGTTTCCCTGACAGCGCGGATGCGCGCGTGGCGGAGCCGTTCCTCTGGGTGCCGCTGCAGCGCCACGACCTGGCGCCGGAAGCGGTGGACGGCTGGTTCGCCGGCGAGGCATCCCGCCGCTTCGACCTGGCGGAAGGCCCGCTGCTGCGCGCACAGCTGTTGCGGCTGGGGGCGGGGTCGGCGCAACTAGTGCTGTCCCTGCCGCACATCATCGGGGACGGCGTGACCCTGAACCTGCTGCTGCGGGAACTGGTACAGCTCTACGAGGGCGAGCGGGCGGGCCGCGCCGCCGGGCTGCCGGAGCCCGTGCCCTTCCATGCCTACACAGCCTGGCTGGAAGCCCGCCGCCCTGCCTCGGCCACGGATCTCGCATGGTGGCGGCAACAGCTTGCCGGGCCGCTGCCGGTGCTGAACATGCCGCTGGACCATCCTCGGCCGGCGGTGCGGCGGCACGCGGCGGCTGTGGCGACCACCCGCATGGATATCGCCCTGGCGACGGCGCTGCGGCGGGCTGGCGGCACGCGGCGCGCCACCTTCCTGATGCTGTGCCTGGCGGCATGGCAGGCGCTGCTGCACCGGATCAGCGGCGATGACGACCTGATCGTCGGCGTACCCACCGCCGGGCGCGGCATGCCGGGCAGCGAGGCGATGGCCGGATATTGCACGCACCTGCTGCCCGTTCGCAGCCGCCCCCTGGCCGGCGCGCGTTTCGCCGACCTGCTGGAAGCCACCCGCGCCACGCTGCTGGATGCCATGGCGCATGGCGATCTCCCGTTCGCGGAGCTGCTGGACGCGCTGGCCCTGCCGCGGGACGCGTCGCGCACGCCACTGCTGTCCACCACCTTCAACCTGGACCACCCCCCGGCAGCGGCCACGATGGATGGCGTGACCCTGCAGGTGGTGCCGCCGCCGGTGCATCATGCCAGCTACGAGCTGGCGCTGAACATCACCGAACTGGATGACGGGCCCGTCGTGGAATGCCGCTACCACACCGCCCTGTTCGACCCCGCGCGGATCCAGGCCCTGTTGCGGCAATACGAGACGGTGCTGCGCCAGGTGGCGGCCGACCTGGAGGTGCCGCTGGCATCGCTCGACCTGTCGCGAGGGGAAGCGGCGCTGCCCGACCCCGCGGCACCGCTTGCGGAGCCGTCCTACCCTGGCGTGCTGGCGCTGCTGCTGCGCCAGCCGCCCGATGCCATCGCCATCCGGGACGCGGAACGCGCGTGGCGGTACGCGGAGGTGACGGAGGAAGCCCAGGGCATCGCCCGGATGCTGGTGGCCCATGGCGTGCGGCCCGGGGACCGTGTGGCGCTGCTGGCGCCGCGCGATGGCCGGCTGGCCTGTGCTATGGCGGGAACCTGGCTGGCAGGCGCCGTCTTCCTTTGCCTGGACGCGGCCCTGCCGCCGGCGCGCCTGCAGGCCATGGCGGAGGCCGCCGGCGCTGGTTGGGTTCTGGACCTGCATGCCACGCCGTCCACGGTGCCCGCCGGGCCGACGCACCTGCACGCCCCTTCCGGCAGCGTTTGGCCGGAAGCCGGGTTGCCGGCGATGCCGGCCGGAGACGACCCGGCCTACATCGTCTTCACCTCCGGCACCACGGGCCGGCCGCGCGGCATCCTGGGCACGCACAAGGGGGTGGCGCAGTTCCTGGACTGGCAGCGCCAGCGCTTCGGCATCGGCCCGGCGGACCATGTGGCGCAACTCGCCGCCCCGTCCTTCGACGTGCTGCTGCGGGACGTGTTCCTGCCATTGACCACGGGCGCCACGCTGCATGTCCCGCCGCCCGCCGTGGCGGATGACCCTGCCGGCCTCGCCGCATGGCTGGCAGCCAGTGGCGTCACCGTGCTGCATGCAGTGCCATCGCGCGCACGGGGGTGGCTGGCGGCGGCCCCGGTGGGCGGCTGGCCGCAACTGCGCCGCACCTTCTTCTCGGGGGAAGCGCTGGACCCCGGGCTGGCCCGCGCATGGCGGGCAGCCTGCGCGGCCGAGGCGCTGGTGGTGAACTTCTACGGCAGCACCGAGACCACCATGATCAAGGGCTACCGCGTGCTGGACGAGGGCGGCCCCCTGCACGCCGTGCTGCCGATGGCTGACACCCAGATGCTGGTGCTGCGAGACGGCCAGCCCTGCGGCGTCGGCGAAGCAGGAGAGGTGGTGGTCCGCACGCCTTTCCGCAGCGCCGGCTATCTGGAAGGCGGCGCGGCCGCGACCTTCGTGCCCAGCCCCTTCCGTTCAGCGGACATGCTGTATCGCAGCGGCGACACCGGCCGCTTCCGCGTGGATGGTTCGGTCGAGATCCTGGGCCGGCTGGACGAGCAGGTGAAGATCCGGGGCGTGCGGGTGGAGCCTGCCGAGGCGCGCCTGGCGCTGGAGGCACACCCGGCCGTGGCACAGGCGGCCGTGCTGGCCTGGCCGGGTGCGGCAGGGCCGGAACTGGCCGCCTATGTCGTTCCGGCGGCAGATGAGGACCCGGCCCCCGCGGCGCTGCGGGCCTTCCTGGCCGCCCGGCTGCCGGCCGCCGCCGTGCCGGGATGCGTGACACTCCTGCCCGCGCTGCCGCTGCTGCCGAACGGCAAGCTGGATCGCCACGCCCTGCCGCCGCCACAGGCCGCGTCGCCCGTGGCGGTGGTGCCACCGCGTGGCGCGATGGAAGCACTGCTGCTGCGGGCATGGCACGACGTGCTGCCAGGCGTCCCGCCGGGTGTGGAGGATGACGTGTTCACGCAGGGCGCCAACTCGCTCGGCGCGACCCAGCTGGTATCGCGCCTGCGGGGGCTGCTGGGGCTGGAACTGCCGCTGACGGCGGTGTTCGAGAACCCGACGGTGGCCGCACTGGCGCGGCATGTCGAGATGCGGCAGGCGCTGGCGGCGGTGATGGCCGATCCGGCCGAGATGGATGACGGAGAACTGATCGGTCCATGACGGTCGCTGAACTGCTGCAGGCCCTGCGCCGCCACGGTGCGCAGATCGCTGTGCAGGACGGCGCGCTGCGCCTCAAGACAACGGCGGAACTGCCCGCGGTGCTGCGCGATACGCTGGCGGCGCAGCGGGACGCGCTGGTGGCCTTGTTGCGCGATGCGCCCGCCGCGTCCGCCCAGCGGCCTATTCCGCCCGCCCCGCCCGCCACGCCGCTGCCGCTGTCCTTCGCCCAGCAACGGCTCTGGTTCCTGCACCAGTGGCAGGGCAACAGCCCCCTCTACAACGAGGCTGTGGCGCTGCGGCTGGAGGGCGTGCTGGACCTTCCCGCGCTGGAGGAGGCGCTGCGCGAGGTGGTACGCCGCCACGCCGTGTTCCGCACCAGCTTCGAAGCCGCCGGCGATGTTCCGCAGCAGCGCATCGCGCCCACCGCCACCCTGGCGCTGCGCGTGCAGGACCTTTCGGCAGCCGCGACCGAGGAGGCGATAGCCGAGGAAGCCGCGCGCCCCTTCGATCTCGGCCGCGACCTGATGCTGCGCGCCACGCTGTTCCGGCAGGATGCCGAAACGGGCGTGCTGGTGCTGGTGATGCACCACATCGCCTGCGACGGCTGGTCCTCCGCCGTGCTGGTGCGGGAATGGACGACGCTCTACGCCGCTTTCCGCCAGGGGGAACCATCCCCGCTGCCGCCCCTGCCCATCCAGTACGCTGACTTCGCCGCCTGGCAGCGCGACCCCGCGCGGCGCCCGCTGCTGGACCGCGACCTGGCCTGGTGGAAGCAGCACCTGTCCGGGGCACCCGGCACCATCCCCCTGCCCACGGACCGGCCGCGCCCGGCGCGCGAAACCTTCAGCGGCGCCCGGCACGACTTCATGCTGGACGCTACCACCACCACCGCGCTGCGGCAGCTGGGGCGGGACTGCAAGGCCACGCCCTTCATGGTGCTGTCCGCCGGCTTCAACCTGCTGCTGCAGCGCTACAGCGGGCAGGATGACCTGGTGGTGGGCACCCCCATCGCCAACCGTGACCGGCAGGAACTGGAAGGGCTGGCGGGGTTCTTCGTCAATACGCTTGCCCTGCGCAGCGATCTTTCGGGCGACCCGTCCTTGCGCGCACTGCTGGACCGGGTCCGGCGGGTAGCGCAGGACGCCTTCGCGCATCAGGCATTGCCGTTCGAGCAGCTGGTGGAGGCGCTGGCACCGCGCCGCAGCCTCAGCCACGCGCCGCTGTTCCAGGTGATGTTCAGCCTGCGCAACGCGCCGCAGGCGCCGCTGGCGCTGCCGGGCCTGCGGGTGACGCCGCTTCCGCTGCCCTGCCGCACCGCCAAGTTCGACCTGCTGCTGTTCCTGCACGAACAGGACGGCGGGCTGGCCGGCAGCTTCGAATACAACACCGACCTGTTCGACGCCGCCACGGTCGCCCGCATGGCTGGCCACCTGTGTCACCTCCTGGCTACCGCTTCCGCGCGCCCGGACGTACCGCTCTCCACCTTGCCCATGCTGCCGGACGCGGAGCGGGATGCCGCACTGGCCGCCGGGCGTGGCGCGCGGACGGATTATCCAAGAAACGAAGCACTGACGGCGTTGTGGGCGCGGCAGCTGAGGCGCACGCCTGATGCGCCCGCGATCCGCGCGCCGGATGCCTGCCTCAGCTATGCCGGGCTGGACAACATGGCGCGCGGCATCGCGGCGCAGCTGGTGCGGCATGGCGCGCGGCCCGGCGAGTTCACCGGCATCGCCCTCGGCCGCTCGGCGGCCCTGGTGGGCGGCATCCTGGGCATCCTGATGGCTGGTGGCGCCTATGTGCCACTCGATCCCGCCTATCCACGGGAGCGGCTGGCCTTCATGCTGGCCGATGCCGGCATCCGCCATGTGGTCACGGACCGCGCCCACGCGGCCGCCCTGGCCGGCCTGCCGGTGACGCTGCTGTTGCTGGATGAGGCGGAGAAAGCCGCCCCGCCGCTGTCCCTCCCGCCGCCGGCCGGGCCACTGGACCCCGCCTGCGTGATGTACACCTCGGGCTCCACCGGCCGTCCAAAGGGCGTGGTGGTGCCGCACCGGGCCGTGGCGCGGCTGGTCTGCGGCACGGACTACCTGGACTTCCCCGCCATCCGCCGCATGGCGCACCTGTCCAACACCGCCTTCGATGCCGCGACCTTCGAGATCTGGGGCGCGCTGCTGCATGGGGCCGAGTTGGTGGTCGTGCCGCAGGACACGCTGCTGGCGCCCGACGCCTTCACGGCGGCGTTGCGGCGGGACGGCATAGACACCCTGTTCCTGACAGCGGCGCTGTTCCATCGCATGGCGGCCGAGCGGCCAGACGCCTTCGGCGGTGTCGCCCAGATGCTGGTCGGGGGAGAACCCGTTTCCCCCGCCGCCATCCGCCGGGTCATGGAATCCGGCGCGCCGCCGCGCCGCATCAGCAACGCCTACGGCCCCACGGAAGCCACCACCTTCGCCGTCTCCGGCCCCTTCTCCTTGCCGGCAAGCGAGGGGCAGGCGGTTCCGATCGGGCGCCCCCTGGCCAATACCGAGGCGCATGTCCTGGACCCCGCGGGCCAGCCGCTGCCGCCGGGCATCTGGGGCGAGCTGTGGATCGGCGGGAACGCGCTGGCCCTTGGCTACCTGAACCGGCCGGAACTGACGGCGGAGCGTTTCGTGGACACGCCGCTCGGCCGCCTCTACCGCAGCGGGGACCGCGCGCGGCGGCGGCCGGACGGGCAGGTGGAACTGTCCGGACGGCTCGACCGGCAGATCAAGCTGCGCGGGTACCGCATCGAGCCGGGGGAGGTGGAGGCGGCGCTGGCCTGCCACCCGGGCGTGCGCGACGCGCTGGTGGCGGTGCATGACGCGGGGAAGGCCGATGCGCGGCTCGTCGCCTACGTCCTGCCAGACCATCCCGGGCATGACGGTGCCGGCGCCGAGCACGTGCAGCAATGGGAAACCCTGTTCGACGCGACATACCGCGAGGACACTTCCACCCGCACCGCCAGCCCGCTGGCCCCCGCCGATCCCGCCCTCAACTTCCGGGGATGGGAGAGCAGCTACACCGGCGCGCCCATCCCGGCCGACGAGATGCGGGAATGGCTGGACCACACGCTGGCCGAGATCGAGGCGCTGGCGCCCGCGCGGGTGCTGGAGATCGGCTGCGGCACCGGCCTGCTGCTGGCACGGCTGGCGCCGGCGCGGGAAGCCTATGTCGGCACCGACTTCTCCCAGGCGGCGCTGGACGGCATCGCGGCGCTGCGCCGCGCGCGGCCGGAACTGGCGCATGTGCATCTGGCGCGCCAGATGGCGGATGACCTGGCAGGGCTGCCGGAAGGCGGCTTCGACCTGGTGGTCATCAACTCCGTCGCCCAGTACTTCCCCAGCCTGGATTACCTGCTGCAGGTGCTTCGCGCCGCCGCCACGCGGCTGCGGCCGGGGGGGCGCATCTATCTGGGTGATCTGCGCAACGCCGACCTCGACCTGGCCTTCCACGCTTCCGTGCAGGCGGCGCGGGCCGAGCCGGGTACGACGCTGGCCGAGCTGGGCCGGCAGGTGCGCGACGCGCTGGCCGATGAGGAGGAGCTGCTGGTGGCCCCGGCGCTGCTGCACGACATCGGCCGCCACGTGCCGGGGCTGGGCTGCGAGCGGGTGAGCCTGAAGCGCGGGCGGTTCCACAACGAACTGACCCGCTTCCGCTACCAGGCTGTTCTCAGGCGGGACATGCCGCCGCCCCTGCCAGCGGTGGCCCATGCCGTGGAATGGGCGGCGGACCGCCCGGGCCTGCCGGCCGTCCGCGCCATGCTGGCGGCGCGGCCGGCGGCGCTGGTGCTGCGCGGCATCGCCAATGCCCGGCTGGGGCGGGAAGCCGCGCTGCTGGAAGCCCTGGCCGAGCCGGCGGAGGCGCCGCTGCCTCCGCCCCGGTCGCAGGGGCTGGACCCCGAGGCGCTGCACGCGCTGGGCGAGGCGATGGGCTATGCCGTCGCCACCACCTGGTCCGGGGCAGGGGCCGATGGCGCCTTCGACGCCGCGTTCCACCGTGCCGGCCCGGCCGCGCCGCTGCTGGCCCGCCCGCATTCGGCCATGGTTCCGGCGCGGGAAGCGCTGGCCAGCAATCCCCTGCTGGGCAAGCTCAGCCGGCGGCTGGGGCCGGTGCTGCGGGACCATCTGCGCGCCGCGCTGCCCGAGCACATGGTGCCCGGTGCCATCGTGTTTCTCAGCCGCTGGCCATTGACGCCGAACGGGAAGGTGGACCGCGCGGCCCTGCCGGACCCGGCCCGCGTCCGCCGCCCCGCCGCGGGCACGGCGCCGCCGGCCGGGCGCAC
The DNA here is from genome assembly GCF_003696345.1 of Teichococcus wenyumeiae. Lineage (GTDB taxonomy): Bacteria > Pseudomonadota > Alphaproteobacteria > Acetobacterales > Acetobacteraceae > Pseudoroseomonas > Pseudoroseomonas wenyumeiae. The sequence continues at coordinate 23,796 of NZ_RFLX01000026.1, forward strand.
GCAGCAGCGCGTGGCCGCCGTGTGGCGGGCTGTGCTGGGGCTGGACAGCCTCGGCGCCGACGAGAACTTCTTCGAGATCGGCGGCCATTCCCTGCTGGCCACGCAGATCGTGTCCCGGCTCCGGCACGAGTTCGGCGCGCCGCTGGGTCTGCGCGACTTCTTCGCCGCGCCCACCGTCGCCGCGCTGGCGCAACACCTCGACAGCCTCGCCGCCCCGCCGCCCGCCGCGGGCGAGCAGGAGGAGTTTCTGCTGTGACCAGCCCCTGCATCGAGGATTTCCTCGAAGTCCTTTCGCGCGCCGGCGTCGTGCTGGCCGTGGAGGGAGACCGCCTCCGCCTGCGCGCCGCCCCCGGCGTGCTGAACGACGCGCTGCGGGCGGAGATCGCGGCGCGCAAGCCGGAACTGCTGCGGGCGCTCGGCCGGAATGAGGGCATCCGCGCGGCAGACCCCCGGCCGGCACGGCTGCCGCTGTCCTTCGCGCAGCAGCGGCTGTGGTTCCTGGACCAGATGATGGGGCCGGGCCCCACCTACAACATCTCCAGCGCCCTTCGCCTGCGGGGCGCGCTGGACGCCGCCGCCATGGCGGCCGCGTTGTCCGGGATCGTGGCGCGGCACGAGGTGCTCCGCACCCGCTTCGTGGCCGAGGACGGCCAGCCCTTCCAGCAGGTGATGCCGGCATTCCCCGTGCCGCTGCCGCAGCGCGATATCGGCGATGTCGGAGATGCCGCCCTTCGTGCCGTGATTGTCGAGATTATCGCGCAGTCCTTCGACCTTGCCCAGGCACCCCTGTTGCGCGCCACGCTGGTGCGCCTGGGTGAGCAGGACCATGTGCTGGTGCTGCTGGTGCACCACATCGCCGCCGATGGCTGGTCGATCGGCCTTCTGACGGATGAGCTGGGCGCGCTCTACGCCGCCTTCGCGCGTGGCGAGGCGTCCCCGCTGCCGCCGCTGGCGTTGCAATACGCCGATGTGGCGCTGTGGCAGCGGGGCTGGCTGCGCGGCGCGGAGCTGGAGCGGCAACTCTCCTTCTGGCGCGACCGACTGGCCGGTGCCCCGGCGCTGCTGCACCTGCCGACCGACCATCCCCGGCCGCCGCGCGAGAGCTTCCGCGGCGCCCATGCCGGCTTCCGCCTGCCGCACGCCTTGGCGGAGGATCTGAAGGGACTGGCGCGCCGCCTCCGCACCACCTTGTTCACCGTGCTGGCGGCCGGGTTCTTCACGCTGCTGCACCGCTACAGCGGGCAGGACGACATCGTCGCCGGCACGCCCATCGCCAACCGCCACCGGCGGGAGGTGGAACCGCTGGTCGGGTTCTTCGTCAATACGCTGGCGCTGCGCGCCAGGGTGGATGGCGCCATGCCCTTCGAGGCGCTGGTGCGGCAGTTGAGCGAAACCGCCCGCGATGCCTTCGACCACCAGGACCTGCCGTTCGAGCGGCTGGTGGAGGAACTGGCACCGGAGCGGGACATGAGCCACGCGCCGCTGTTCCAGACCGCCTTCGCCTTGCAGAATGCGCCCCGGCCGCCCCTCCGGCTGGCCGGGCTGGAGATCGAGCCGCTGCCGCTCGACAACGGCACGGCGAAGTTCGACCTGTTCCTGTCGATGCAGGAGGAGGACGGGGCGCTGGCCGGGGTATGGGAATACGCCACCGACCTGTTCGAGCCCGGCAGCATCGACCGCTTCACGCGCCACCTCCAGGCGATCCTGGCGGCGGCGGTAGCCAACCCCGCCGGCGCCGTCGGCACATTGCCCATGCTGTCCGAGGCGGAGCGGCACCAGCAGTTACAGGAATGGAACGCGCCGCCGGTCCCGGCAGCCACGGTGCACAGCTTTCCCGCCCGCTTTCAGCGCCGCGTGGCGGAAGCGCCCGGCGGCGTCGCCCTGGCGGAAGGGCCGCGCGTGCTGCGTTACGCGGAACTCGATGCCGCCGCCGCCGCCCTCGCGGCGCGGCTGCGCGCGGCGGGCGTGGCGCCCGGCATGTTGGTGGGGCTGTGCCTGGAGCGCGGCGCGGACGCCTTTATCGCCATTCTGGCCCTGATCAAGGCGGGGGCCGCCTGGCTGCCGCTGGACCCCGACTATCCCGCCGCGCGGCTGTCCTTCGTGCTGTCGGACGCCGGGGTTCCGCTGGTGCTCACGCGCGACGCGCTGCTGCCGCGCCTGCCGGCGCCAGGAAGCTGGCAGCCCCTGTGCCTGGAGCGGCTGCCGGAAGGCCCGGCCCTGGCGCCCCATGACCCGGCGCCGGACGACCTGGCCTATGTGATCTACACCTCCGGCTCCACGGGCCAGCCCAAGGGGGTGATGCTGACGCATGGCGGGCTCGGCAACCTCGCCGGCGCCGTGGCGTGGCGGTTCGGCGCCGGGCCGGGGGACCGGGTGCTGCAATTCGCGTCCCTCAGCTTCGATGCCTCGAGCTGGGAGATGGTCATGGCGCTGGGCAGCGGCGCCTGCCTGGTGCTGCCGCCGGCCCGCCCGTTGCCAGACTGCGCTTTCGCCGAATGGATGGCCGAGGCGGGCATCACCCACGCGACGCTGCCGCCCTCCTTTCTCGCCGCCCTGCCCAATGCGCCCCTGCCGGCGCTGCGGGAACTGGTGCTGGCGGGGGAGGCGCTGCCGCAGCCGCTGCTGGCGCGCTGGGCACCCGGGCGGCGCCTGACCAACGCCTATGGCCCCACCGAAACCACCGTCTGCGCCACGGCCGGCACCTGCGGGGCCGGGGAGGCAGTGACGATCGGCCGACCCATCGACAATGTCGTGGCGCTGGTTCTCGGGCCGCAGAACCAGTTGCTGCCGGTGGGCGCGGTGGGGGAATTGGCGGTCGGTGGTCTCGGGGTCGCGCGCGGCTATCTCGGGCGGCCGGAGCTGACGGCGGAGCGCTTCATCGCCAACCCCTACGGCCCTGGCCGGCTGTACCAGACCGGCGACCTGGCGCGGCACCGCCCGGACGGGCGCCTGGACTATGTCGGCCGCGCCGACCACCAGGCCAAGCTGCGCGGCTTCCGCGTGGAGCCGGGGGAGGTGGAGGCGGCGATCCGCCGCTGCGACGGCGTGGCCGACTGCGTGGTCGTGGCGCGGGAGGACGTGCCGGGCGAGAAACGCCTCGTCGCCTATGTGCAGCCGCTGCCGGACCATGCCGTGGAAGGGACGGAACGGCGGGACAGCTGGCGCACGCTGTTCGACAGCCTCTACCGGGACATGGCGGCGGGCGACTTCAACATCGCCGGCTGGAACAGCTCCTATGACGGCCAGCCGATCCCTGCCGGGGAGATGCGGGAATGGCTGGACCACACGGTGGCCGAGATCCTGGCGCTGCGCCCGCGGCGGGTCCTGGAGATCGGCTGCGGCAGCGGGCTGGTGCTCGCGCGGGTGGCGCCGCTCTGTGCCGCCTACCATGGCACCGACATCGCGGCGGATGCGCTGCGGAGCGTGGCGGCGCTGTGCGAGGCGCGGCCGGAGCTCGCGCATGTGACGCTGGAACAGCGCGGCGCCGAGCAGATCGGCGGCCTGCCGGGCGGCTACGACCTCGTGGTGCTGAACTCGGTGGTGCAGTACTTCCCTGGCATCGACGACCTGCGGCGGCTTCTGCTGGCGGTGGTGCCGCTGCTGGCGCCGGGCGGCCGCGTGTTCCTGGGGGATCTGCGCCATCACGGGCTGATGGAGGCGCTCCAGGCCTCGGTCGCGGTGCATGCGGCGGGGGATGACACCACCCGCGCCGCGCTGCGCGAGCGTGTCCGCCGCCGCATGACGGAGGAGGAGGAGCTCTACGTCGACCCCGCCTTCTTCGCCGCGCTGCTGCCGGACCTGCCGGGCCTGGAGGAAGCGCGCATCCGCGTCAAGCGTGGCGCCGCGCGCAACGAGCTCAGCGCCTTTCGCTACCAGGCGGTGCTGGGCCCCGCCGCCGAGGGCACGCCGCTGGCGGCGGAGCTGCACTGGAGCCGCGACCGCCTGGGATTGGCGGCGCTGGCGGCACGGCTGGAAGACGGCACCGCACCCTTCGCGGTGGAGGGCATCCCCAACGCGCGGCTGGCGGCGGAAGCGCAGCTGCTGCGCTGGTTGCAGCAGCCGGGAGAGGCCACGCTGGAGGAATGGCGGCGCCAGCCTGTGCCTGCCGGCATCGAGCCCGAGGCGCTCCATGCCCTGGCGGCGCGGCATGGCTGGGCGCTGGAGCTGGCCACAACAGCCGGCGACCCCTGCGCGATGCGCGCCGTGTTCCACCGGGGCGCACCGCCCGCCCTTCCCGTCGCCGCCGGGGTGAGGGGGGACTGGTTGCGCTTCGCCAATGATCCGCTGCTCGGGCGCGCCAGCCAGCGGCTGGCCCCCATGCTGCGGCAGGCCTTGCGGGACACGTTGCCCGACTACATGCAGCCCGCCGCGACCGTGATGCTGGCGCGGCTGCCGCTGACACCCAACGGCAAGGTGGACCGCGCCGCGCTGCCGCCGCCCGGCGGCCAGCCTGTTGCCGCGACCGTGCCGCCGTCCACGCCGGCGGAGGCGGTGCTGGCTGGCATCTGGCGGGACCTGCTGCGGCTGGACCAGGTCGGCATCCACGACAACTTCTTCGAGTGCGGCGGCGATTCCATCCTGTCCATCCAGGTGATCTCCCGCGCCCGGGCCGCCGGGCTGCGGCTGAGCCCGCGCGACCTCTTCGCGCACCAGACCATCGCCCGGCTGGCGGCGGTGGCCACGGAGGATGCCGTCCCCACCGCCGAGCAGGACGCCGTGGTGGGCCCCGCCGCCGCCACGCCGATCCAGCACTGGTTCGCCGAGACCGTGGCGCCGGACCCGCACCACTTCAACCAGTCTCTGCTGGTGACGCTGCGTCCGGACTTCGATGCCGCCCTGCTGCCCGGCGTGCTGGACGCCCTGCTGCGTCACCACGATGCACTGCGCAGCCGTTTCCCCGGCCCCGGCCCGGAGCCCGAGATCCTGCCGGCCATGGACGCGGCGGGGGGCGCCGCGCTGATCGACCGGCACGACCTTTCCCTGCTGCCGGAGGACGCGCGGGCCGGGCGGCTGCGCGCCCTCTGCGCCGCCCTGCAGGCCAGCCTGGACCCGCGCGGCGGCCCGCTGCTGCGCCTGGCGCTGTTCGACATGGGCCCGGACGCGGCGCCGCTGCTGTTCTGGACCATGCACCATCTGGTGGTGGACGCCGTGTCCTGGCGCATCCTGCAGGAGGATTTCACCGCGGCCTACGCCCTGCTGGCGCGGGGGGAGGCCGTGGCGCTGCCGCCCAAGACCACCTCCGCCCGCGTCTGGGCGGCCATGCTGGAGCGGGAGGCCGAGGCGCCCACCACGCAGGCCGAGCTGCCCTACTGGCGGGAAGCGGTGTCCGTTGACGCGCCCGCCCTGCCGCGGGACTTCGCCGGCGACAACACCGTGGCGTCGGAAGCGGTGGTGGTGGCGCGGCTGGCGGAGGCGCCAAGCCGGGAGCTGCTGGGCCGTGCCCAGGCCGCCTACCGCACCCAAGGGCAGGAACTGCTGCTGGCGGCGCTCCTAGGCGTCCTGCGGGACTGGACGGGCGCGGATGCCGTGCGGCTGGACCTGGAGGGCCATGGCCGCCAGGGCGGCCCGGCGGAGGCCGACCTGTCCCGCACCGTCGGCTGGTTCACGGCGCTGTACCCGCTGCGGCTGGCGGCGGCGGGCGACGATGCCGCCGCGCTGATCGTCGCGGCCAAGGAGCAGTTGCGCGCCGTGCCCCGCCACGGCCTGGGCTTCGGGCTGCTGCGCTACCTCCGCCGCCACCCGGCGCTGCTGGGGCAGCGCGGGTCGGAACTGTGCTTCAACTACCTGGGCCAGACCACCGTGCCGCGGGATGGTGAGCTGGTGACGGGCGTGCCGGAGCTGGACAGCGGCCCGATCCACGCGCCGCGCCAGCACCGCCCCTACCTGATCCAGGTGAACGCCGCCTTCACTGGCAGGCGGCTCGTGTTCCGCTGGCACTACAGCCGCGCCGTGCATGCCGAGGCCACGATCGAGAAGCTGGCGGAGGCGATGCTGCGGCGGCTGGAAGCGCTGGCGGCGCATTGCCTGTCGCTGCCCGCCCCGGTGCCCACGCCCGCCGACTATCCCGCCGCGACGCTGACGGGCGCCGAACTGGCCTCGCTTCCCCTCGACACGGAGGTGGAGGATGTCTGCGACGCCACGCCGCTGCAGGAGGGGATGCTGTTCGAATCCCTCTCATCCCCCGGAGCCGGCAGCTACCTGGAGCAGGTGGTGCTGGAACTACAAGGCCCGCTGCGGGAGGATGCCCTGCAAGCCGCGTGGCAGGAGCTGGTGAAACGCCATGCCGTGTTGCGAACCGCTTTCCACTGGGAAGCGCAGGCACGGGTGAGGCAGGTGGTGCGCCGGCGGGCCACGCTGCCCTTCCTGCGCGAGGACTGGCGCGGCCTGCCCGGGGCGGTGCGGGAGCGGCGGGTGGAGGACTGGCTGGCCGCCGACCGCCGCACGCCCTTCGACCCCGCCCGCCCACCCCTGATGCGCCTGGCGCTGCTGCGGGCGGAAGAAGCCCGGTGGCACATGGTCTGGACCACCCACCACGCTTTGATGGATGGTTGGTGCATTCCGGTGCTGATGCGGGAACTGCGCGCGCTCTACGCGGCCGCTGTGCGCGGCACGCCCGCCGCGCTGCCGCCGGCGCCGGACTGGCGTGACTTCCTGCGCTGGCGGCGTGCGCGGGACGGCGATGCGCTGCTGGCCTTCTGGGGCGCGGAACTCGGGGATGTGGAGGCGCCGACACGCCTGGCCGCCTTGCCCGCCGCAAGCCACGGTATGCCCCGCCGCTGCAACACCCTGCGGCTGGAACTGCCGGCCCGCACCGCGACGGCGCTGGAAGGCACCGCCCGCGCCGCGCGCGTCACGCTGAACACCCTGCTGCAGGCCGCCTGGGCCCTGCTGCTGGGCCACGAGACCGGAACCACGGACGTGCTGCACGGTACCACCGTGTCCGGCCGGCCGGCTGACCTGCCGGGCGTGGAGAACATGGTGGGGTTGTTCATCAACACCCTGCCGGTGCGCACGCGGCTGGACTGGTCCCTGCCGGTGCGGGACTGGGTGGAAGCCCGCCACGCCGCGCAGGTCGCCATGGAGCAGCATGGCAGCCTGCCGCTGCGCGACATCCTGGCCTGCGCGCCCGGCGTGCCGCGCGGAACACCGTTGTTCGACACGCTGCTGGTGTTCGAGAACTTCCCCTTTGACGCTGCCGAGCAGCGCCCATCCCTGGATACTGACGTTGCGGTATCCGGCTTCTCCGCCACGGGCGAGACCAGCTTCCCTCTCACCGTGGTGGCCAGTGCCCGCGCCGGGCGCCTGGCCTTGCGCATGACCTTCGACGAGGCCTGCCTCGACGCCGCGCGGGTGGAAACCCTCGCCGCGCGCCTGCGGGCGCTGCTGGACCGGCTGGCCGAGGGGCTGGAGGGCACGGTCGGCGAACTGCTGCCTTACGACGAGGCCGGGCGCGCGGCGCTGTTGTCCGCGGGGCAGGGCGCCACCCGCATCTGGGCCGGCCCGCCCGACCTGCCAGCGCTGTTCGCCGCCCACCGCGCCGCGGCACCGGATGCCGTCGCCCTGCTGGACGGCGCCTCCACCTGGACCTACGCCATGCTGGACGCCGCTGCCGCAGGCTTGGCGGCGCGGCTGGCGGCGGCGGGCCACCTGGCAGGCAGCCCGGTGGGCCTCTTGCTGGACCGTGGCGCGGGCTTCGTGGCGGCGGTGCTGGCGGCCTGGCGGCGCGGCGCGCCGTTTGTGCCGCTAGACCCGCGCTGGCCGGCCGCGCGGCTGGAGGAACTGGCAGCGCAGGCCGGCATCGGCCATGTGGTCACCGACGGGGGCGCGATCCCGGTGCTGGCGGGAACGCGGCGCATCCTTGCCGCGGATGCCGCCGCCGACGCGGCGCAGGCTCCCCCAGTGGTGGGCGGGACGCTGGCCTATGTGATCTTCACCTCCGGCTCCACCGGGCGCCCCAAGGGCGTGCGCGTCGGTCACCGGCAACTGCACAACTACCTTCACGCCCTGGCCGAGCGGCTGGGGCTGGAGGCCGGCGGCCCGCAGCCCTGCTTCGCCACCACCGCCGGCTTCGCCGCGGACCTGGGCTACACCGCCCTGTTTGGCACGCTCTGCACAGGCGGCCGCCTGCTGCTGGTGGAGGAAGCGCTGGCCACCGATCCGGACGCGCTAGCCGCCCTCTTCCGCGCACAGCCTGTGGATTACCTGAAGACCGTGCCCTCCCATTTTGCGGCCCTGCTGTCCGCGCGGGATGCGGCCGCGCTGCTGCCGCGCCGCGCCCTGATCTGCGGCGGCGAAGCACTGCCCTGGGCGCTGGTGGACCGTGCCCGCGCCTTGTCTCCTTCCACGGCGGTGTTCAACCACTACGGACCCACCGAAACCACGGTGGGCGCGGTGGCCGGCCGGGTGGATGCGCTGCCTGCCCATGCGCGGGCGGGGGAAACGGCGCCGCTCGGTCAGCCGCTGGCCAATATGGCGGTGACGCTGCTGAACGGCGCCGGCCAGCCGGTGCCGGCGGGTGCGCCTGGGGAGATCGTGCTGTCCGGCGTGCAGGTGGCGGAGGGCTATCTGGACGGCACCGAACCGGGCGGCTTCCGGCCCGGCGCGGTGCCGGCCTACCGGACGGGGGACCTGGCGCGGCGCCTGCCGGATGGCACCCTGCTTTATCTCGGCCGGGCCGACCGGCAGGTGAAGATCCGTGGCTACCGCGTGGAGCCGGAAGAGCTAGCCGCCGCCCTGCGCCGGCAGCCGGGCGTGCGGGACGTGGCGGTGGTGGCGTCGCCGGCGCCGGCCGGCGGGCAGCGCCTGCTGGCCTATGTCGTCCCCGCCGGCGCGGAGCCGGAGGGATGGGCCGACACGCTGCTGGCCGTCCTGCGCGACAGCCTGCCGGAGTTCATGCTGCCCGCAGCCGTGGTGCCGCTGCCGGCCATGCCGCGGCTGGGCAATGGCAAGCTGGACACCCAGCGCCTGCCGCAGCCCGAGCCCGCCGCCCACCGCGCCGCCGGGCCGCGCAATGTGGTGGAGGCGGCGCTGCTGCCCGCCTTCGCCGCGGTGCTGCGGGCGCCCTGCGCCGGAGTGAGCGACAACTTCTTCGACCTGGGCGGCGATTCCATCCTGGCCATCCAGATCGTCGCCCGGGTGCGGCAGGCCGGCTGGGTAGTGACCACGCGGCAGATCTTCACGCACCAGACCGTCGCCGAGCTGGCCTTCGTGGCAAGCCCCGCCGATGCGGCGGCGACGGCTGCGGATACCGGAGCGCCCGCGCCGCCGACGCCGATCCAGCGCCGCTTCCTGCAACTCGGCCTGGCCAACCCTGCGCACTACAACCAGGCCATGATCTTCGCCGCACCGCCGGACGCCACGCCGGAGGTGCTGCGCCCGGCGCTTGCCGCGGTGATCGCGCGGCACGACGCACTGCGGATGCGGCTGTCCGACTACGGCCCCGCCGCACAGCTGCTGTTCGGGGACGCGGAGGATGCCGGGAGCATCCTCCGCGTGCTCGACCTGCCCGGGGCGGAAGCGGTGGCGCTGGAAGCAGCGCTGGCCGCGGCCCAGGGCGGGCTGGACCCGGTGGCCGGACCCTTGATGCGGATGACCCTGGTGCGGCGCGGCGGCGGCCTGCCGCCGCTGCTGCACTGGGCTATCCACCATCTGGCGGTGGACGGCGTGTCCTGGCGCATCCTGCTGGCCGAGCTGGATACCGCCTGCCGGCAGCTTCGCGCCGGGCAACCGGTGGTGCTGCCGCCGGTCACGATGTCCTTCGCGGGCTGGGCACGGCTTCTCCAGGCCCATGCCACCTCGGCCGCCGTGGCGGCCGAGCTGCCCTACTGGATCGCCGCCGGCAGCGCGGACGGCGCCGCACCGCCGCCCGCCGACCACGCGCTGGCGCCGGATACCGTTCTGCAGGCCCGCCGTGTTTCCGTTGCGCTGGATGCGGCGGAAACCGATGCGCTGCTGAAGCGGGCGCCGGCCGCCTACAATACCCAGGTCAATGACCTGCTGCTGGCGGCGCTCGCGCGCGCCATGCGCGCGGCCACCGGCCAGGCGGCGCTGCGCGTGGACCTGGAAGGCCATGGGCGCGAGCCACCGGACGAGGCGGCCGACCTGTCGCGCAGCGTGGGCTGGTTCACCAGCCTGTTCCCGCTGCGCCTGACGCTGCCGCCGCGCGGCTGGGCCGACGACCCCGGCGCCGACATCCGCGCGGTGAAGGAAGCGCTGCGGCGCGTGCCGGGCAGGGGCATCGGCTACGGCCTGCTGCGCTACGGCGCCGGGGCGGCGGCGCTGCAGGCCCAGCCGGCGGCCCCCATGGTGTTCAACTACCTCGGCCAGTTCGACAGTCTTTCCGATGGCGGGGCCGATACCCTGCTGGCGGGGGAGGCCGGCACCGGCGCCGGCCCGATGCGGGACCCGCGCCAGCACCGCGTCTACCCGATCGAGGTGAATGCACTGGTGCTGGCCGGGCGGCTGCGGCTGTCCCTGGACTACCCCGCCGGCCGCTACGCCGCCGCGACCGCGCAGGGCTGGGCGGAGGCGATCATGGCGGAGCTGCGGCTGCTGCTGGAACACTGCCTGGCCGATGGCACGGGCGGCCACACCGCCAGCGACTTCGAGATGGCGGGCATGGATGACGCGGACCTGGCGCGGCTGGCCACACTGATGGGCAAGGACCACTGAGGGCGATGAAGCTGGACAATGTCGCGGACATCTATCCGCTGTCGCCGCTGCAGCAGGGTATCCTGTTCGAAGCCCTGGTGGGAGAGCGGCGGGACGCGCTGTACGTCGAGCAGTTCGGTTACCGCCTGCGCGGGCCGCTGTCGGTGGCCGCCTTCCGCGCCGCCTGGCAGGCGCTGCTGGATCGCCACGCCGCGCTGCGCACCGCCTTCTTCTGGGACGGGCTCGACAAGCCGGTGCAGGTGGTGCGCAAGGCACTGCCGCTGCCCTGGACCGAGCTGGACTGGCGCGACCGCGATGCCGCCACGCAGGCGGCGGCGATCGGGGCGCTACAGGACGCCGACCGCACGGCCGGCTTCGCCCCCGAGCAGGCGCCGCTGATGCGGCTGACCCTGGCGCGGCTGGGGGAAGAGGAATGGTTCTTCCTGTGGTCGCACCACCACCTGCTGCTGGACGGCTGGTGCATCCCCATCCTGGTGCGCGAATTGATCGACCTCTACAACGCGGCACTGCGCGGGCAGCCGCCGGCGCTGCCGCCGACGCGCCCCTACCGGGATTACATCCGCTGGCTGCAGCAGCAGGACGCGGTGGCCGCGGAAGCCTATTGGCGCCGCCTGCTGCAGGACTTCGCCGCGCCGACGCCGCTGCTGGCCAGCCTGCCGCCCGTGGCTGCCGGCGCCAGCACCGGAGCCGGCCACCGCGAGCGGCGGCTGCCGACGGATCTGGGCACTGCCCTGGAGCAGATGGCGCGGCAGCACCGGCTGACGCTGAACACCGTGTTCCAGGGTGCCTGGGCCCTGCTGCTGGCGCGGATCTGCGACGTGGACGAGGTGGTCTTCGGCGCCACCGTCTCCGGCCGGCCGCCAGAGTTGCGCGGCGTCGAAGGCATGGTCGGGCTGTTCATCAACACCCTGCCCGTGCGCGTCGACATCCGGGAAGGCGAGGCGCTGGTGCCCTGGCTGGCCCGGCTGCAGGATGCCCAGCGCGACCAGGATGCCTATGGCCACAGCCCGCTGGCCGAGATCCAGCGATGCAGCGCCGTGCCGGGCGGCACGCCGCTGTTCGAGACGCTGCTGGTGTTCGAGAATTTTCCCCTGACCGACGAGGCGATGAGCCAGAGCCTGGAAGGCGGCATTCGGGTGGAAACGCTGAGCGTGGTGGAGCGCACCGGCTATCCGCTGGCGCTGGCCGTGCTGCCGGGTGAGCAGATCCTGCTGCGCTTCTACCATGACGGCGCGCGCGTGGCGGCGGAGACAGTGGACTGGCTGGCGGCGCTGCTGGAAACCGTGCTGCGCCGCATGGTGGCGGACCCCGCCGCCGAGCCGCTGCGCCTGCCGCTGGCGGATGCCACACCCGCCGCCGCCGCCCCCGCCATCTTTCCGGTCGCATGCCTGCACCACCTGTTCGAAACCGTCGCTGCCCGCGTGCCGGATGCCGTCGCCGTTGCGTTGGTGGACGATGCCGGCCACCGGGCCGGGGCTCCCTTGAGCTATGCGGCGTTGAACGCCGCGGCCAACCGCCTGGCGCACGCCCTGCGCGCACGCGGCGTGGGGCCGGAGGTTCTGGTGGGCCTGCGGCTGCCGCCGGGGCCGATTCTGCTGACGGGCATGCTAGGCATCCTGAAGGCGGGCGGCTGCTATGTGCCGGTGGACCCGGCGCAGCCCGAGGAACGGCAGGCGATGATCCTGGAGGATGCCGGGGTCAGCCTGCTGGTGACCGCCGCCGCCCTGCCGCCGTTGCCCGGCCCAGGCACCTTTCCATGTCTCTGCCTGGATGACGGCGCGGCGCTGGACGGCATGCCGGACACCGACCCCGGCGTGGCCCTGGACCCTTCCGCCGCCGCCTATGTCATCTACACCTCCGGCTCCACCGGCCGGCCCAAGGGCGTGGTGGTGGAGCACGCCCAGGTGGCCCGGCTGTTCGCCGCGACGGCGCAGTGGTTCGGCTTCGGCCCGTCCGACACCTGGGTGCTGTTCCATTCCGCGGCCTTCGACTTCTCGGTCTGGGAGATCTGGGGCGCGCTGCTGCATGGCGGCCGCCTCGTGACGGTGCCCCACCTGCTCTCCCGCGCCCCGCGCGAGTTCCACGCCATGCTGGGGCGGGAAGGGGTCACGGTGCTGAACCAGACGCCCTCCGCCTTCCGCCCGCTGATGGAGGCCGATGCGGCGCTGGGCACGCCGCTGCCGGCCCTGCGGCTGGTGATCTTCGGCGGGGAGGCCCTGGACCTCGCCAGCCTGGCACCCTGGTTCGCCCGCCATGCGGAGGACGCGCCACGGCTGGTCAACATGTACGGCATCACCGAGACCACGGTGCATGTCACCGCCCATGTCATCCGCGCCGCCGACGCCGTGCCGGGCCCCAGCCTGATCGGCGAGGCGATCCCGGACCTGTGCCTGCAGGTGCTGGACCGCTTCGGCGCGCCCGTGCCGCCCGGGCTGCCGGGGGAGCTGCATGTCGGCGGTGCGGGCGTGGCGCGCGGCTATCTCGGCCGGCCGGAGCTGACGGCGGAACGCTTCCCGACCGATGCTACCGGCCGGCGCACCTACCGCAGCGGCGACCTGGTGCGCCGGTTGCCCGGCACGCCGCCGCGCTATGCCTATCTCGGCCGCGCGGACCACCAGGTGAAGATCCGCGGCTACCGCATCGAGCCCGGCGAGGTCGCCGCGCATGTGTCGGCGCATCCGGGCGTCGCGGAATGCCATGTGCTGGCGGAGCCGGAAGCCGGGACTGGCTCCAACCGGCTGGTGGCCTATGTGGTGCCGCATCCCGTGCGGGCCGCGGCCGTGCGGCGCGGGCTGCGGCGGGACGCGGCGCCGGCCGGGGCGACCACCCGCCTGCCAAACGGCCTCCGCGTGGCGGAGCTGAACGGCAACGAGACCAGCTTCCTGTTCCGCGAGATCTTCGAGGACCGCTGCTATCTTCGGCACGGGCTGACGCTGCGGCCGGGCGACGTGGTGTTCGATGTCGGCGCCAATATCGGCCTCTTCTCGCTGTTCGCGGCGGAGGAGACCGACCACCGCGCGCGCATCCATGCCTTCGAGCCGGCGGAGCCCGTGCACGCCGTGCTGGCGCGCAACTTCGCCCTGCACGGGATCGCGGGCACTGCTGAGGCAGTGGGCCTGGCCGAGCACGAGGGCGAGGCGGCGCTGCGCTATTTCCCGCACCTCTCCATCATGTCCGGCCGCGGGGCCGAGGCAGGGGCGGTCCGCGACACGGTGCTGGCCTATGAACGCGACCGAGGCGCCGGCGCGGTCGCCGAGGACGTGCTGGATTACCGCCTGGAAAGCGAGCTGCTGCGGGCCCGCTTCACGACCCTCTCCGCCGCCATGCGCGAGCGCGGGGTGGAGCGCATCGATTTCCTGAAGATCGACGTGGAGGATGGTGAGGCCGAGGTGCTGCGCGGCATCGCGCCGCAGGACTGGCCGCGCATCCACCAGGTGGTGGTGGAGGTGCACGATGCCGGCGGCCGTGCGGAGGCGGTGGCCGCGCTGCTGCGGGGCCAGGGATTCACCGTGGCGGCGGAAGCGCCGATGGGCGCTGGCGGTGCCGTGCCCCTGGTCAATCTTTACGCCCGCCGGGGCGCGCCGCGCCCGGCCGTGGAGGAGGACGGGGAGCGCTGGAGCCGGCCGGACGCGCTGGTGGCGTCCCTGCGCGACGCCCTGGGCCGCGCGCTGCCCGCGCACATGATGCCCGCCGAGTTCCGGTTGCTGGATGCCATGCCCCTCACCGGCAACGGCAAGGTCGACCGCCGCGCGCTGGCGCGCCACGCAGTGGCGGAACTGGCCGCGCCGGTGGCGCTGCCCCCCATCGGCGAGGACGAGGTGCTGCTGGCGGCGATCTGGGCCGAGGTGCTAGGGCGGGATGCCGCCCGCCCCCTGGGCCGGGACGAGAATTTCTTCGAGCTGGGCGGGCATTCACTGCTGGCCACCCGCGTTGCATCCCGCGTGCGGGACGCCTTTGCCGTGGACCTGCCGATCCGCGAGGTGTTCGAACATCCCACGGTGGCGGCGCTGGCGGCCTGCCTCGCCGCCCATCGCCGGCGGGGCGGCGCGCCTGTCGTGGCCCTGCCCGCCGTGACGTCCGACCCGGCGGCGCGGCACGAGCCCTTTCCGCTGACCGAGATCCAGCAGGCCTACTGGCTCGGCCGCGACACCGGTTTCGAGTTGGGCAACGTGGCCACCCATGGCTACCTGGAGGCCGATTGCCCTGGCCTGGACCTGCCGCGCTTCGAGCAGGCTTGGCAGCGCCTGGTGGAGCGGCACGACATGCTGCGCATGGTGGTGCTGCCGGGCGGGATGCAGCAGGTGCGCCCCCCGGCCGCGCCCTATCGCATCGTGGTGCAGGACCTGCGCGGCTGTCTCGCCCCCGGGCGGGAGGCGGCGCTGGCGGACTGGCGCGCGGTTCTGTCGCACCAGTTGCTGGACGCGGCGGAAGGGCCGCTCTTCGACCTGCGCGCCTCGCTGCTGGACGGGGATCTCACCCGCCTGCACCTGAGCATCGACGCGCTGTGGGGCGATGCGCACAGCCTGCGCGTGCTGATGGCCGAGCTGTTCCAGCTCTACCACGCCCCGGCCACGGCATTGCCGCCGCTGGAGCTGACCTTCCGCGACTACGTGCTGGCCGAGCAGGGCTGGCGCGACACGCCGTGGTACGCGGAATCCCTGCGCTACTGGCAGGAGCGGCTGGCCGATTTCCCGCCGGGTCCGGACCTGCCGCTGGCCACCAGCCCTTCCGCGCTGCGGAACCCGCGCTTTGATCGCCGCGCCGGCCGGCTGGAGGCCGCCGATTGGCAGGCGCTCAAGCAACGCGCGGCCCGTGCCGGCATGACGCCCACTGGCGTGCTGCTCGCGGCCTTCGCGGATGTGCTGACGGCCTGGAGCAAGAGCCCGCGCTTCACCATCAATCTCACGCTGTTCAACCGGCATCCGGTGCACCCGGCGGTGAATCGGGTGGTGGGGGACTTTACGTCCCTGGTGCTGCTGGCGGTGGACAATGGCCCGGCCGCGACCTTCCAGGCCCGCGCGCGCCGGCTGCAGCGGCAGTTGTGGCAGGATCTGGACCACCGCTATGTGAATGGCGTGACGGTGCTGCGGGAACTGGCGCGGCGCAACGGCGGAACCCCGGTCGCGATGCCCGTGGTCTTCACCAGCACCCTGGCGCTGGCGGCGGGCAGCGAGGCCGCGGCCCCGCCGGGGGAGGTGGTGTTCAGCATCACTCAGACACCGCAGGTCTGGCTGGACCACAAGGTGTCCGAGGCCGGCGGCGCGCTGAAGTTCGAGTGGGACGCGATCGAGGCGCTGTTTCCGCCGGGCATGCTGGACGCGATGTTCCACGACTACGCGGCGCATCTGCTGCGCCTGGCGCAGTCTGATACCGCCTGGAAGGAGAACAGCGCGGAACGGCTGCCGCCCCCGGCGCAGATGGCGGCCCGCAACGCGGCTAACGCCACGGCGGCGCCGCTGCCCGCCGGGCTGCTGCACCAGCCCTGGCTGGATGCGCTGCCGGCAGCCGGCGCGCGCCTTGCGGTGCTGGATGCGGAGGGCACCCTGACGCACGACGCCCTGGCCGCCCGCGCCCGCGCCGTGGCGGCGCAACTGGGACCATTGCCCGCAGGCCAGCCCGTGGCCGTGGTGATGGAGAAGGGCTGGGCGCAGCTGGCCGCCTCGCTGGGCGTGCTGATGGCCGGCGGAGCCTATGTGCCGCTGGACCCCGAGCTGCCGCGGGAGCGGCTGGCGCAACTGCTGGCGCGCCTCGACGCCCGAGTGGTGCTGACCCAGCCATGGCTGCGGGACCGGCTGCCCTGGCCCGCGGAACTGCGGGTCATGGCGGTGGAGGCAGGGCCGGCCCGACCGGATGCCGCGCCGGATGCTGCGGCGGCGGCGGCGCACGACCTGGCCTATGTCATCTTCACCTCCGGCTCCACCGGCCAGCCCAAGGGGGTGATGATCGACCATCGGGCGGCGCTGAATACCGTGGCCGACATCAATGCCCGCTTCGGCATCGGGCCAGCCGACCGTGTGCTGTCCTTGTCCGCCCTGGGCTTCGACCTCTCGGTCTACGACATCTTCGGGCTGCTGGGCGCCGGCGGCGCGGTGGTGCTGCCGCGCCCCGACCGCCGGCGGGACCCGGACCACTGGCTGGCGCTGATGGCCGATGCAACGGTGACGGTGTGGAACACGGTGCCCGCCCTGATGGTGATGTTGCTGGACCACCTGGAGGAGCGGGGCCTGCAACCGCCCCCCGGCCTGCGGCTGGTGCTGCTGAGCGGCGACTGGATTCCGCTCTCCCTGCCGGACCGTATCCGCGCTTTCTGGCCGGAGGCGGAGGTCGTCAGCCTGGGCGGCGCAACCGAAGCCTCCATCTGGTCCGTCGCCCACCCTGCGGGGGCGCCTGAGCCCGGCTGGAAGAGCATCCCCTACGGCCGCCCCCTGGCCAACCAGGCGTTTCATGTGCTGGACGGCAACCTGGCGCCGCGCCCGGACTGGGTGCCGGGCGAGCTGTTCATCGCCGGCGCCGGCCTGGCCCAGGGATACTGGCGCGACCGGGAGCGCACGGAAGCCAGCTTCATCCGCCACCCCCGCACGGGAGAACGGCTGTACCGCACCGGCGACCTGGGCCGCTACCGCCCGGACGGCACGCTGGAGTTCCTGGGCCGGGAGGACCACCAGATCAAGCTGCGTGGCCACCGCATCGAGTTGGGCGAGGTCGAGGCCGCACTGCTGCTGCATCCGGAGGTCCGCGACGCGGTGGTGACCCTCCAGGGTGAGCGGCACGGGCCCCAGCACCTGGTGGCCCATGTGGTGCTGGAGGAGGCGGGTGCGGGCGCCGGGGATGCCGCCGACCCGGATGCGGCCGGCGTGTTGCACGATGCGGGGGAGCGGCTGCGCTTCAAGCTGTCGCACCCGGGGCTGCGCGCCGACCTGCCGGAACATGACGGTGTGGTCCTGCCGGCGCCAGATGCCGAACAGCGTGAGGCGCTGCTGCGCCGGCGCAGCCACCGCCGCTTCGCCGCTGGTGCGGTGGGGCTGGAGGCCCTGGCTGGCTTGCTGACCGGGCTGATGGCCTGGGATGCCGGTGGGGCGCTGCCCCGCCGGGCCTATCCTTCCGCCGGTTCGCTCTACCCGGTGCAGGCCTATCTGTCGGTCAAGTCGGGGCGCGTGGCGGGGCTGGAAGGGGGTCTCTACTATTACCACCCGCTGCGGCACCGGCTGCTGCCTGTCTCCTCCGCGCCGGCGGAAGCGGCCTTGTTCGGCCCGGCCGGCGGTTACAACCGCCAAGTGGAAGCGGATGCCGCCTTCGTGCTGTTCCTGGTGGGCCGCCCGGCCGCCATCGCGCCGCTCTACGGCGACGCCGCCGACAGCTTCGCGCTGCTGGAAGCGGGCGCCATGATGCAATTGCTGATGCAGCAGGCGCCGGAGCACGGCATCGGCCTCTGCCCGGTGGGGCGGATGGATTTCGCCCCGCTCGGAGACCGGTTGCGGCTGGAGCATGGCCAAACCCTGCTGCAAGGCCTGCTGGGCGGCCTGCCCGAGCCGACAGCGGCAACCACCTGGCCGGAGGAGCCTGCCGCGGCGGAGCCGCCGGCACAGCGCCTGGCCCGCCACCTGGCGGCGCACCTGCCGGGCTACATGCTGCCCGCAGCGATCCTGCCGCTGTCGGCCATGCCCTTGACCGGCAATGGCAAAGTGGACCGCGCCGCCCTGCGGCAGGCGGCCCCGCCCGCTGTCCTGCAACCGACTGGCTTCACCGCGCCGCGCGACTGGCTGGAACAGGCGCTGGCGGCGCAGTGGCAAGCCGTGCTGGACCGCGACGCGCCCCTCGGTACGGACGACAACTTCTTCGACCTCGGCGGCAACTCGCTGCTGGCCGTGCGGCTGGCCGCGAGCCTGACCCGTCATTTCGGCCACCCGCTGATGCTGACGGAGATCTTCAACAACCCGACGGTGGCCGAGATGGCGGCGCTGCTGCGCGGCCATGTCCGCCCCTCTGGCGGCTCCAGCCTGGTGCCGATGCGGCGGGGTGGTGGGGACATGCCCTTCTTCTGCTTCCCCGGCTCCGGCGGGCACGCGCTCTACCTGTACCACCTGGCACGCCACATGCCGGCGGAGGTGCCTTTCTATGCCCTGCAATCGGCCGCGGTGGATGGGGACAGCCCGCCGCTGGAGCGGATCGAGGCGATGGCCGAGCATTTCATCGGCCTGATCCGTTCCGTGCAGCCCCAGGGCCCTTACCGCCTCGGCGGCCATTCCCTGGGCGCCAAGATCGCATTGGAAGTGGCGCAGCGGCTGCTGGAGGCGGGAGACACGGTGGAGGTGGTCGCCGTGTTCGACGGCCTGCCCTTCTTCGAGGGGGAAGCGGTGCCGGTCCAGTGGGACGACACGCGCTGGCTGGCCGGGCTGATGCGGGCGGCGGCCGAGTTCGGTGGCGCGGAGGCGGAAGAGGAAGGCGTGCTGGCCGCCAGCCTGGCGCCCCTGGACCCGGAAGCGCGGCTGCACCGCGTCAAGGCGGCGCTGGAGCGGCACCGCTTCCTGCCAGAAGGCGCCAGCCTGCCGCAGGTCCGGGCCATGGTTGCGCTGTTCCGCGCCAATACCCGGGCGCACCTGTGCTACCGGCCGAAGCCGGTCCGTGCCGTGCCGGTGGCGTTGTTCTCACCTTCTGGACAGGCCAGCGCGGCGCGGGATGCGATGCGGCGGGCCTGGGCCGCGATCGGCCCCGTGGCGCTGCACGTGACGCCCGGCACCCACCTGACCATGCTGGCGGAACCGCATGTGCCTGGGCTTGCGGAGGTTCTGGCAGCCGTGCTGCGGCGGTAAGACCACCCCGGGCCTGCCAGAGAGGCAGGTCCGGGGTTGCTGTCAGCGCGCCTTGCCGTCCAGTTCCGCGCGGGAAGGCCGCGGCGCCGGCAGGCCAGGGCGCATGTCGAATGCCCCGCCGCGGAAGCCCGGCATGTCGCGCGACATCGGGCCGACAATACCGCCAAGGGCGGCTGCCCGCTCCGAAGGGGCCAGCAGCCGGCCTCGGGGCGGTTCCGGCAGGGCTCCGCCGCTATCCGGTTCCGTGGCACCGGGCGCGCCGGCCATGGCGCCCGGCCGGATGGCCGCTTCCTGCGGGCTGTGACCGGTGAAGTCGTTGTGCGGTGTCAGGGGCTGACGCAGGACGCGGATGTCGCCGCTCGAGGGCAGGTCAGGCTGCGGCTGTGGCGCGTGCGGTGCCCCGGCCGGGGCCGCCGAGGGTTGCGCGCCCACCGGCGCCGCCGGCTGCAAGGCTGGCGCCGCGTCGGACATGGGCGGAGATGCGGCCGGTGGCGCGCTATCCCCGCGTCCATCCAGGATCAGCGGCAGGCCGGAGCCACCGTTGCCGATGACCACGATCTTGCTGTTCGGGGATTGCGACAGCGCCACCGTTGCCTCGATGCCGCGCCAGCGCAGGAAGCTGTCCGAGATGGCAGGGCTGACAATCTCCTGGAAGCGGCGGATGCCCTGGGCCTCGATCTCGCGCCGCTGGGCTTCCAGCCGTTCCTGGTCGATGCTGAAGCGGTAGCGGCGCACCGCCTGGTCGGCGGCGAGCTTTTCCTCGATCGACTGCCGGACGATGGGGGGCAGGGTGATGCTGCGGACGCTGAAGTCGGAGATGACGATCAGCGGGCTGCCGGTGGAACCGTGGTTGACGTGAACGGCGGTGAGCTTCTGCTGAAGGCCGGCCGCGATGTCGTCCTCGATGGCGCGGTGGGCGACGGCGTAGAGCTGCTCCGGAGGGCTGTCGGCGATGCGCTCGCGCACCGAGGCGGCGATCAGCGGCTCGATCAGGCGCGCGGCATATTCCGGGCCGACGGAGATGTGCAACTCCGGCGCGGAACTGGGAGCGATGACGAAGGTCACCGTGGTTTCCAGCACCAGCGGCAGACCTTCCCGGGTCAGGGAAGTAATGGTGTGGTCGATGCGCTGCAGACGGATCGGGTAGAGATACACCCGGTCCCACGGAAAGACCGCCTTGGTGCCCTCACTGAAATGGAAGCTGGTGATGGTGCCGCCCAGGAAGCGCATCCACAGCACGCCCACATGGCCGGGGGGGATGGTGATGAAGATGCGGTTCCAGAGCAGGATCACCAGAAAGGCCACGATCAGCAGGCCGAAGGCCCCACGCGCCCACCAGGGGTTGCGGCGGCGCGGGGCAGGGGTGGCCATGGTCACGCTCATGCGGCGGGAACCTCTGTCATGCGGCCGTCTTCCATGTGGTAGCGGCGGTCGGCGGCGTCGAAGTAGCGGTCGTCGTGGGTGATGGCGATCACGGCCTTGCCTTCCGCCCGGAGGCGCGGCAGCAGCACGCGGTAGAAGGCCTCACGCGACTGCGGGTCCTGGTCCGCCGCCCATTCGTCCAGCACCAGCACGGGCCGCTCCTCGGCCAGTGCCAGTGCCAGGGCCAGCCGCTTGCGCTGGCCCGTGGACAGGGTGCGGGGGTCGAAGCCATCGCGCGGGTCGGCCGGCAGCTTGTCGGCGATGCCGAAGCCTTCCAGCTCCCGCCGCAGGCGGGGCAGCTGGGCGTCGGTCAGGCCATGGGGGTGACGGAACAGATAGGCGTCGGCGAAGACGGCGCCGAACAGTTCCCGATAGGCGTCGCCCTCCTGCACGGCATCCGACACCGGTGTGCCGTTCAGCAGCAATCGCCCGGCCGTGGGCGGATAAAGGCCGATCGCGACCCGGAGCGCGGTGGTCTTGCCCGAACCGTTGCCGCCGGTGACGAACACCACCTCGCCTGCCGCGACCTCGAAGCTGACGGGCCCGACGCGGTAGGCGGCATCGCCGCCCTGCGGGCGGTGCGCGTAGCACAACCCGTCCGCGCGCAGGGATCGGAAGGGCGGCAGCGATGGCGGCGGCCCCTCGGGCGGCTGCAGGGTGTCCAGCAGCGCTTCGAATTCTTTCAAGGCATTGATGGCGAAGCGCGCGGTGGCGAGCTGCTTCGCGGCGCCCACCGTGGCGCCCATGGGGCCGATCAGGAACAGAACCACCGCCACCAGGCGGGGAAGATCCGCGTTGTCGGCGCTGCCCAGGATGGGCAGCAGGAACACCACGGCACCCCCCATCAGGTAGGCCATGGAATTGCCGAACACGATGACGTCGCCGAAGATGCCGGCGGTGACCGCGCGTTCCATGCCGGAGCGGGTGGATTGCGTGTCCACCGCGTCCAGCACCGCCGCGCGCTTCCGGTGGTCCAGCCGCAATTCCTTGAAGCCGTCCAGCAACTCGGCCAGCGCACCGGCCAGCCCGGATTCTGCGGCGGCGGCGGCGCGCATGCGCTGGGCCAGCTCGGCACGCTTGCCCAGATAGGCCTGGATCAGGATAAAGAACACGCCCAGGCTCAGCAGCGCCGCCATCACGGACAGCGTGGCGAGGTAGCCCAGCGTCAGCACCAGCAGCACTAGCGACTGCAGCCCTGTCAGGATGCCGACCATGGCTTCAGAGATGGTTGCGTAATGGCGGGCAAGGCCGCCCTGGAGCTGTTCCCTGGGCAGGGTCTCGAAGCGCCGGAGGTCGAGGCGCAGCACCTTGCCGGCGATGGCGGTGCGCTGCCGGTCCAGCGCCGCCTCCACCGCGGCCGCCGTGCGCCGCAGCAGGCCACGTTGCAGGCCGCGGTAGAGCAGCAGCAGCACGACGAACATGAGTCCGTGCCACAGCACCTCGTCCGCATCGCCTTCCACGACCGCGGAACTGTTGAGCATGGCGACGATGCCTGTGCCGCACAGGCCGGCAAGGGCGGTCATCACCACCACCTGCCACGGCGCTTCGAGCCGCAGCAGGTCGGTACGCAGGGTCCGCAACGACGGTGCGCGAATGCGCAGCCGCGCGATCAGCGAGAGCAGACGCTCGCCGAGAGGCGATGCTGCCTCGTTCATAAGTCTATTCCGTAGCGCTATGCAGAGTCAGATCCGCGTCTGGCGCGGGGCGCTGACCAGTAGAATGAGCGCGGTCACGAGAGGGGTGATCAGGATCGAGAGCACAAGGAAGCCCGCGAAGCCGATCTCCCGCCCACGCCCGGCCCAGGCCACTGCCAGGCACGTCAGGACGTAGAGCAGGAGCAGCAGCGTCATGGGCGTTGTTCAGCCGGCCTTGTTGCGGGTCTTGGCTGAGGTGAACTCGCGCTGCAGGTCGGCCTGCACCGCATCGGCGCTGAAGGTGCCGAAGGTGCCGCCGCCTTCGAAGTGTCGCACGAAGATCTTGCCGATGGCGTAGGTGGCCGCGGCGCTGAAGCCCGCCAGCGCGGCCCCGCCCAGCAGCAGCCCGACGCCGGGCACCGCCTTGATGCCCGAGCCCACCACCGCGCCGGCGACGCCGGTGGCCATGCCGGGCGCCAGGGTGCCGAGCAGCACGCTGATCAGGGAGCGCGCGCTCTCGCTGGAAATGCTCTCGCCGTAGAGCTTGGCGATGCGGTTGATCATGGTGGCCTGCACGGCGCCCAGCGCCACCAGATCCACCACCGGCAGGGGAATGATGCCGCAGGCGGCCGACCAGCCGCAGGAATTCGAGATGATCTGGGATGCGGCCGCCAGACGGTCGCCCTGGCTCAGCACTGCTGGCATGGCGTTATCTGCGTGCTGGGTCGTCGTGGACATCAAGGTCTGCCTTTGGCTGGGACATGATCTGACCGCCATGCAATCGCAGGTTGGCGTGCACGGAGCGTATATCGATTTCATTCCGCTGAACAAGGCAGGTTGAGGTCGATCCGCCTTTTATATCCTGTTGCGATCCACCACAGGTGCCGGATTCACCGTGCCATGCCTCATGAGGCGGCCATGCCGTCCCGGATTACCTTGGCGACGGCCGCGAACTGGGTGGACAGAAAAAAATGATGCCCGGAGAAGCCATGTATGACGACCGGCCGCGTGGTTTCGGCGGTCCAGCTTTCCGCCTGGGTCAAAGTCATCTCGTCCGTGCCATAAAGCACCGTAACTGGCACGGGTACGGGCGAGGGTGGGGGCAGCGCTTCCTCCAGCAGGCGGAAGTCGTCGCGCAAGATTCCCTCGAAGTAGTCCATGAAGTCGGGCACCGCCAGAATCTCGGCCGGAACGCCTCCGTAGGCGCGGATTTCACGCCAGAAGTCATCACGGGGCAGTTGCGAGATGGATTTGCGCTGCCGGGCGGAGGGTGCCATGGTGCCGGAGGCATAGATGCCCTGCGGCAGCGCCTGCCCGAGTTCCAGCAGGCGGCGGACCAGCGCGTGGGCCAGCAGGGCGCCCATGCTGTGCCCGAACACCGACCACGTACCCTGTCTCAGTTCCGCGCTCGCCTGCAGGATGTCGTCCACGGCACTGTTGAGGTTTTTGGCCTTTGCCTCGCGGCTGCGCTTCCCGCGGCCAGGAAGCTCGTGGCACAGCACGGGTACGGCGGGTTCAAGAGCCTGGCGAAGGGGAAGATAGCCGTGCGCAGCACCGCCAGCATGGGGAAGAACAAGGAGCCGATGCATCTGGAGACGTATCCAAGGAGACGCTTCGGCTTAAGCCGCGCATCCCGTCCGGGCAAGAGACGTTCCCCAGCCGCGGGTCACTGCGGAAGATGCGGGCCCCGCGGCAGCCGCATTGTCGGCAGCACGCATCCGGCCTCCGCGTATTGATGAGCGGACTGTCAGGCAGCGAAGGGGGGCCGTTGCTCTAGTCAAGCAGAAGTGGCGGCGACGCTGGTACAGGCTTCGGCAAAGGTCAGCATGCCGTTTGGTTCCGCTGCAAGGCAAGAAACGTGCCGCGTGGCCACGGAGAGCACATGGCACGGGGTTGGGTGCAGCTGCGTGAAGCGCCACCTGTCAGGTGATCCGGCCTCTTCGGGCGCTCGCACCAGACTAATAGGGTCCAGCCGCATGGAGAACCTGTCCAGACCAAACGGCAGGCCCGTTCCTAGGGCTTTCACGAATGCCTCCTTGAGCGTCCACAGGCGCAGGAAGTATGCCTCGTGCTCGTGGGCGGGAAGGAGCCCGATCTTCGTAAATTCCTCCCGCGTGAAGCTGTGTTCCGCGAGTTCCAACACATTGACTGGGCGGGTGATAGCTTCGACGTCCACCCCGATATCGTCATTGAGGGTCAATCCGCAGGCGACCAGCCCGCGTGTATGACTGATGTTGAAGCGAAGCTGTGGAAAGTTGAGGGCTGGATGCAGTTCCGGCTTGCCTGCATGGTTCCGCATCCAGCGGAGGGCGCCAGGCTCCAGCCCGGTGGCTTCCGCCAGCATCGCCCTCTTGAGGGCATGCGCAGCCACATAGGATTGGCGATCCTCCTCGTTATGGAAACGCACGGCTCGGTCCCGTTCCTCGGCATCAAGGAAGGACCACCAGGCCGTGGGCATCATTGCGTCAGATTTGGAGGGGACGCGCCACTGCAGGCGCACCAAGCCGCGTTGAGGCAAACCCCCAGAACAACTGCCTACATCTTCCAGAATCGACTTCATGAAGTTGAGTTTAACACCACTTGGGCGCTTCGATGGAGCTAGATTCCTGCTTCGGAACGCTGAGCTGGTCTGCTTCGTGGCTCAGATCCAGCGACCAGCCGCGACCTTGTTGCACGGACTAGCGGCTTGGGCGCGGTGAGCCTTACGGGTAGCTCGGGTCAGGCAAGTCGGGCCCACTCCGGACG
>NZ_RFLX01000027.1 GCF_003696345.1 Teichococcus wenyumeiae
TGCGGATTCCGGCGATGTCGGCCGCCTGTTCCGACGCGATGTCGGCACCTGATTCCGATTGATGTCGGCCGGGGTGGCCGCTCGTCACCGGGCTGATTGTTGTCTCCATCGGGTCTGTGTTTCTGGTCAAGCCTCGATTGGTTGAGCGCCCTGCTTTCGCCGCAGGCTGTCACCGCGCAGCTGGATGCGATGGGCGTTGTGGACCAGGCGATCGAGGATGGCGTCGGCCAGCGTGGGATTGCCGGTGATCAGGTCGTGCCATCGGTCCACCACGTGCTGGACAATGTGGTGAAATTCGTGGCGAGGCAGGGTTATCCCCTGGCCCGGGGTCGACACGGAACACGACCCGGATGCTCGGGCCATCGACCTCAATCCGCCGCACGAGGGTGCGGACGATGTCGCGTCGGGTTGCCCAGTCCGCCTCGTCCAGCCGGTCCCGGACCAGGGCAGCGAAAGATTCCAGCTTGCCGATGACGAGCTGGATGGACCGGGCCTGTTCGGCGGTGTCGTGGAACGCCTTGGCTTCGATCTCGAGCTTGGCGACCCGTTGGCGCAGCCCCGCCAGTCGCGGCTCGAACTCCGTCTTGTCGATCATGCCTTCGGCGTAGCTGTCGATCAGCCGGCCAACGCCGCCACGCAGCTTGGCGAGCTGGCGTTCCACCGTTTCCAGCTCGGGCCGGCGTGGTCCGGTGAGCACGGCCTGCAGGCGCCGCTGGTACTCCCCCATGACGCGAGCCGGATCTTCAAGCAATCCGCAAACCTCACGCCAGACGGCCGTATCGAGCTGTTCGACGCGGATGCCCTGGGCGCGGCACCGGCGCTGGCCGTCGAGGCGGTCTCTCTCCGTCCCGGTGCAACGATAGTAGTGATACTTGCCCTCGTTGCTGGACTGGCGCGAATAGCGCGTTTGCCGACGGCCGCAGAGCGCGTAGCCGCATTCCTGGCAGACCAGCAGGCCCTGCAGCAAGTAACGCGCCCCTTCCAGGCGCTGGCGCCGGCGATGCCGGTTCTCATCCAGCTGCTCCCGCACGATCTCGAACAGCGCCGCATCAATGAGGGGCGGGACCGGAATGATGATGCGGTGCTCGGGCGGAGCCGGGATCTGGCGGGACGGGCGCTTGGGAACAGGCGCGCGGCCGCGCGCCGGGCGCAGCGGCGGACGCCAAAGCACCGAGGCGGTCTTGCCGAACTGGGCCTGACCGACATAGGTGGGGTTCGACAGCAAGGTCCAGACCATGCTGCGGCCCCAATGGGCCTTGCCGGACGGGCTGGGCACGCCAGCCTCGAGCAGCCGCTGGCATACAGCGGCCAAGCTGATGCGTTCCTGGCCGACCCAGCCGAAGATGCGACGGACCACCGCGGCCTCGTCCTCGGCCACCTCAAAACGCACCGCCGCGTGGCCGGCCTCACGACCGACGTAGTGATAGCCATACGGAGCGCGGCCCAGCACGCTGACCACGCCGGCCTGGGCAAGGTGACGCTTGCCGCGCCGGCTGCGCTCGATGATGCGCGTCCGTTCGTATTCGGCAAACATCCCTTGAAGCTGCAGCAGCAGGGTGTCCTCCGGGGTCTGCCCGATGGGTCGGTTGAGAAACATGATCTCGGTGCCGGCACGTGCGAACTCCTCGACCAGCACGGCCTGGTGCGCATAGGAGCGGGCCAGGCGATCGGGCGCGTGCACGTAGACAACGTCGACCGCCGCCATCGCCGCGAGATCGCGCAGGCGCTCCAGGGCTGGCCGGATCAGGCTGGCACCGCTGTGACCGTCATCGAGGAAGCGCAGTTCGGGCGCGACCGCGTGGCCGTCCGCGGCCGCGCGTGCCAGCAACGCCTCGACCTGGCTGCCGATGGTGTGACGCTCAACCTGTTGGTCGGAGGACACCCGGGCGTAGATCGCCGCCCGGATCGGCGCCACGAGCCGGACCCGCACCGAGGCCGTTGCTTGCCGCTGCTGCATCACCCGTCTCCTCTCTCCTGTGTGCCGCCGGTACAGGACGGACTGGGCGCGACAGGGTCGGCAGGAGCCGTTGGTAGCCCTGCGTGAGCGCATCCCGGCCGCCTCGTCGCGGCTCGAAGCTCACCTCCAGGCTGAACCGCGGCTCCATGCTGCGCTGCCGGGCCATCACCGCCTCCACCCTTGCCCGGCCTGTCCTGCCGGAACCGGAATATGGGGGCCTCGACCGTCGCACGCAGCCGCCTAATCGGGGGACGAAGTTCCTCCCGCGAAAGGGTCAGCACCAGCCCAGGCGGGTATTTTGCCACATTGTCCAGCACGTGACGGGAACCTGGCTGGTGATCAGCGTAGCGCCGCGGCCGTAGCGATCCTCGGCGAGTTCCAGCAGGTCGCGCTGCTGTTCCGGGCCGAGCGGCTCGAGGCCCCAGTCATCCAGAATGAGCAGCTTCACCGCACCGAGGGTGCGCATCAGCCGGGCATGCCGGCCGTCGCCGCGGGCCAAGCCGAGTTCGGCGAACAGCCGCGGCACCCGCTGGTAGAGCACGGAGTGATTGTCGCGGCAGGCCTTCTGGCCGAGGGCGCAGGCCAGCCAGGACTTCCCGACGCCGGTCGGGCCCTCGATGATCAGGTTCTCCCGGGCCTCGATCCAGCCGCCCTGGGCGAGCTTTTGGAACAAGGCGCGGTCGAGGCCGCGGCTGGTCCGCCAGTCGATGTTCTCGACGCTGGCCTGGTGGCGCAGCTTGGCGAACCGCAGCCGGGCCTTGAGCCGGCGGTCGTGCCGCTCGGCGATCTCGCGGTCGAGCAGCAGGCCGAGCCATTCGGCCGGGGCGAGTTCGCCGCCTTGTGGATTGGCCTGCAATTCTTCGAAGGCTCGCGCCATGCCGGCGAGGCCGAGCTGGTGGAGCTGGTCGAGGGTGGGGTGGGTCAGCAAGGCTGGTTCTCCTCAGTGGTAGTAGCCAGAGCCCCGGATGTTGGGGTGCAGCAGCGGCAGTTCCTCGCTGCCGCGCGTCGGCTGCGGCGCCGGCTGGCGATCAAGGCCGTGCTGCAGGATCGATTGAATGGAGCCGTAGGACCGGGCGCCGATTTCCAGGCCACGCGTGCAGGCCGCCTCCAGCCGGTCCCGCCCGTAGGCCCGCAGCAGCCGCAGGATGCCGAGGCAGGCGCGGAACCCCTGCTCAGGATGCGGCCGGCTTTTGAGAATGATCGCCGTCAGCGCCGCGGTGGCCGGGCCGATGGCGGCGGCCTCGCGGCCGATCCGCTCGAGCGTCCACTCGGCATGGCGCCGGTGGGCCTGCGGCATGTGCTCGGCGAGGGTGGTGTGCCGGCCACGCAGCCCGCCGCGGAGATGGACCGCAACGCGCTCGCCCTGATGGAACAGCTCCACTGTCCGGGCGGTGACGCGGGCCTCCACCTGCTGGCGCAGCAGCCGGTGCGGCACCGAGTAATAGTGGCCATCGACATCGACGTGGTAATCGAGCCCAACACGGCGGATGCGCCATTCGGCATAAACGAAAGGCTCGGCTGGCAATGCCGCCAGGGCGGGCCGGTCCAGTTCCACGAACAACTGGTGGCGGCTGACCCCGAGCCGACGCATCGGCCGGGTGTTCAGATCCGCCAACAGGCCGGAGATGGCCGCGTTCAGCGCCGCGAGCGAGGCAAACCGCTGGTGCCGGAGGCGGGCCAGGATCCAGCGCTCCACCACCAGCACGCCAGCCTCGACCTTGGCTTTATCCCGTGGCCGGCGTACCCGTGCCGGCAGGATGGCAGTGCCGTAGTGGGCCGCCAGGTCGCTGTAGGTCGGGTTGAGCCCGGGCTCGTACCAGTTGGCCCGCAGCACGCCGCTGCGCAGATTGTCCGGCACGATCTGCCGCGGCACCCCGCCGAGGAACTCCAGCGCCCGCACATGGGCGCCAATCCAGTCCGGCAGGGTCTGCGTCCACACCGCCTCGGCGTAGGTGTAGTTCGAGGCGCCCAGCACGGCGACGAACACCTGCGCCGTGCGGACCTCGCCCGTGCCAGGGTCGATGACCTCCACCGTCTGCCCCGCGAAGTCGACGAACAGCCGCTCCCCGGCCGGGTGGACCTGCCGCATGGTCGGCGACAGTCGCCCCTCCCAGCCCCGGTAGAGCTCGCACCAGCGGCTGTACTGGTAGCCGCCAGGGGTGATGGCCCGGTACTCGTCCCACAGCAGCATCAGCGTCACGCCAGGCCGGCGCAGCTCCCGGTGCACCTCCGCCCAATCGGGCTCAGCCTTGCGCCGCTGTCCGGCAACCGCCCCGCCGCCGGCGAACAGCAGCGCCTCCAGCGCGCCATCCGTCAGCGTCACCGGCAGTGGCCAGCCCAACCCAGCCGCCGCTGCCCGATCCAGGCACAACCGCGCCGTGCTCCGCGCCACGCCCACCGCAAGACCGATCGCTCGGTCAGAGGCGCCCGCCTCGTACTTCAGCCGCAAAATCTCTCGCACTCGTCGCATCGACACTCTCTCGGCTGGCATCCGGGATCCCCCTCGCGTCCAGCGAGAAGAGAGCCCCAGAGCTCGCCCAGCGGTCGAGCAACCACCCACCCCTCAGGGGTGCCGACTTCAAATCGGAATGGCCGACTTCGTCTCGGAAACACCGGCCGACTTCAAATCGGAATCAGGTGCCGACTTGCTCCGGAATCCGCAGCGTGCGACCGTCGCGAGAGAAGGCCATGCCCTGAACCCAGTCACCAGCTGATGCCTCGGCCACCACACGGAGCCGGCCATTTTCTACTTTGAGCAGCTTCACCAGCGCTCGCCCTCGCAACGGGTCGCCCGCTGCCCGGCTTGAACCGTTATGCACCACGACAACAGCATGCACCCCGTCGGGACTGGCCAGGACGCCCTCGGGCGTTGGCCCTGCGGATACAGTGTCGACGGTGCGGAACGGCTCGCGCGACACATCTACCAGGCTTACCGTGTCCACATCTCCGGTGTTGTTGACGCTGCGGCCGACATTGCCGACCACGGCCCAGCCGGCTGGGGACACGGAAACGGAGTAGGGCCGGAGGCCTACCGTAATGTCACGGTCGAGTTTGGTCACCGCGTCCCCCGCGATGTGCAGCACCGAGACAATGCTGTCATTGTCCCGTGTCACGAGCGCATGCATTCCATCCGGGGTGAAGGCGACGGCTGAAACACCTGTCGTGGCGGCGCCGATTGGCACGGTGCTCGTGACGCTGACGCGGCCGCCGGCGATGCGCAGCACGGAAACGGTGCCGGCATTGCGGTTGGCCACCAATGCCAGCGTGCCTGCAGGGTTGATGGCAATGCCGGATGGGCCTGCCCCAACTTCCAGTACTTCAACCACCTTCGGCGGTGACGCCTTCAGGTCGACCACTGAGACGCGGCTGTCAGGCACGACCTTGCTGGCATCTGCAGGGTCGATCTTCTCGGCCGAGGTCGCCAGCGCTAGACTTTCATCCGGCGTCAAGGCGATGGAGTTGGGCGGGCCAACAACGGAATGCGGAGCCTGGACCTCGCCTAGCAGGCGGGGCTCACCCTGACCGAATTCAATCACCGCTAGCGTGTCGGGCTTGGCATCCCGGACTACACTGTTGACGCCATTTATCAACGCGCGCTTGTTGTCGTTGCCGGAGACCGCGATCTCCGCCATGGCCGCATGGCTCAGCGTCAGTGCTGCCCCAGCCAGGATAGCTGCTTTCCGCATCACGTTCGTCCCTGAACATTGTCAAAGAGGATCTGCGTCCCCTTCGTAGTCTCGTCCTGGCTTGCCGTAGGCGGCAAGCATAGACTTCTCACGACACTGCAAACTGAGGAGCCTCTTGCCAGGCTGCCGCCATCATGGCGCTTGGCAGAGGCACTGGCCATGGTGCATGGGAAACGCCAAGCAGGTGGGAGTGGACTTGGAAGGCGCGCCATCCCACCCGCACCAGACACGTTCGGGCCAGACCTTTCGCCGCCCTCTGGCCAGTCTTATGGTATCCCGCTGGTCTCAGCGGGATTGGCGATGTAGAGCCTCATGATCCCTAACGTGCCAGTCCTCCACGATCTAGCCGTCCACCACGCGCATGATGTCTGTCGTCGGCACTGTCACATTGACGGTCTGTGGGCTCACCGCGGCCGGTAGCCAAGATGGGGGAATGATGCCTGAGCGCACGACCTATCCCAGTTACCGCTTCCCGGCCGAGATCATCCACCATGCCGTTTGGCTCTACCACGTCCTCAGCCTTAGCCTGCGTGATGTCGAGCTGATTTTGGCCGAGTAAGCCGTTATGGTTGCGCACGAGAGCATCCGGCGCAGGTGCCTGAAGTTCGGCCGGGGCTTTGCATCCAGGCTGCCCCGGCGAAGGCCAAGCCAGGTGAGACCTCGAATTACCCATCGCTGCGCAGCTTTCCCGAACAGGATCGCCACCTCAGGTCGTGAAGTGCCTCTGCTGACCCGCCTGGGTCACCGGCCCCGGGGCAGCCGATGCCGCTCTTCGTGGGGGCTGCGGCGCTATGCGGGCGCAGTTCGGGTGCCGAGCCACGCCAGGCGGTTGAAGTTGTAGGCGAGATTAGCCATGCCGATCTTCACCTGGGCGCGGGCCAAGCCGCTGGTGCCCACGAAGAGTGCCATGCGATGCTTCTGCGCGGCGAAGATATGCTCGATGCTGGAGCGGATCCGGGCGCGTGAGGCATTGGCCTTCGCCTGCGGCTCAGAGAGTTGACGCCGCGGTGGCCGGCGGAACTGGATCCTCTCGGACAGGCCGCGCCGCTCCAGCACCTCCAGATTGCGCTTCGTGCGGTAGGCGGTGTCGGCCAAGACGTGGCTGGCGGTGTTCTCGGGGTCGAGCAGGGCTGGAAAGCTGCGGCTGTCGTGCTAGGCGGCATCGGTCACCGTCCAGCGGCGGATCAGCCCGTGCCGCCGGTCGATGCCGATATGTGTAGAAGTATGGACTTGATCTGACGGTCACCTGATCGGCGGTCGGGCGTGTCCGATCCGGTGCCTGTGTCTGACGCTACTGTGCCTGCAGCGTCTGTTCCTGGGCAAGTGGCGAGGCAGCCAGGAAGGTCTGCATGGGCGTTTTGCCGTAGCACCACCTGCCTTGGTGTGACCGCGCCTCGTTGTGCTCGGCAAGCCAGGCGTCGCGGTCGCGTTGCAGCTCGTCGCAAGCTCCAGGTCTCGGCAAGTCTGGGCAACCGATACCCCACGCTCCCGGCCCAACTTTACCGCCGAGAGGTTGAACTTGCGGCCAAATATCCTTCGTCCCATCCTAGGGACTCCAATCGGGTGAAAACCTTATCCAGGTGTCCACCAGACCGGCAGCAACTCATTGAGCATCAGGGCTGCGCCCTTGTGGTCGCTCATCTGACCTTCGGAGAGCAACATGACAAGGGGACGACCCTGCCCGTCCGGGACCACGTGCGGCTTGGAGTTCAGGCCGCCCCGGTGTGCCCGCCACGGCGGGGATCAGCCCCTTCTCGAGCCGGCTGGCCGCTGTGCGGTGGGCCTTGAACTGCGTGGCATCGATCATCAGCCGCTTCGGCTGCCCTTGCGCCCGGCCAGCCCCACGAAGATGCGGTTGAAGACGCCCATGCGGTTCCAGCGGATGAAGCGGTAGAGGGTCTTGTGCGGCCCGTACTCGGCAGGCGCGTCGCGCCAGCGAAGGCCATTACGGATAGCATGGATGATGCCGCTGACGACCCGCTGGTCGTCCACCCGCGGCACGCCATGCGAGAGCGGGAAGGAGCGCGAGATCCGCTCGATCTGCGCCTTACGTGAGCCAGAACAGGTCGGCCATGGCAGCACCTCCGGCCACCATGGCATCACAGCAGGATCAAAGCGCAAGAGGCTCGTTGATAGGTCTTGATCTAGCTCTCCAACAGCCAGACCGAGAACTTGCCTCCAGGATCCGTCCACATGGTGATTGCCTGCCATCCAGCGGCCTCTGCCAGAGCGCGCAGATGCTCGGGATGGTATTTGTGGCTGCTCTCGGTATGGATGCTGTCCCCGGCGGCGAAGCGGAAGACGCGGCCGCCCAGTCGAACGGACTGGGCGCGCCGCGCAACCAGATGCATCTCGATTCGACTGGCTGCGGCGTTCCAGCGTGCTTCATGGCCGAAGCCGGAGAGGTCGAAATCCGCGCCCGCCTCGCGATTAAGACGGGCCAGCAGATTGAGGTTGAAGGCCGCAGTCACACCGGCGGCATCGTCATAGGCCGCCTGCAGCACCCTGATGTCCTTCACCAGATCGGCGCCCAACAGCATGCGCGCCCCGGCACGCAGGCTGGTGCGGGCGCGGCGCAGAAAGGTGACGGCCTCCGTGGGCTCGAAGTTCCCAATGGTGGAGCCAGGAAAGAAGCCGAGATGCGTGGTGCTGCCCTCCGCCCGTCCGGCGAGGTCGAAGGGCTGGGTGAAATCCGCCACGACCGGCTGCACCCGCAGTGCGGGAAGGGCCTCGGCGACGCGGGAAGCCGCGGCGGCCAGCCATTCCGGGGCGATATCCACGGGCAGGTAGACCACCGGTGCATCCAGTTGCCGGAGCAACTGCACGGCCTTGGCGCCATCGCCCGGACCGAACTCCACCACCGCCGCACCGGGCCCGACCGCGCGGGCGATCTCCGGCCCGCATTCCTCCAGAATTCCGACCTCGGTCCGCGTTGGGTAGTATTCTGGAAGGTTGGTGATCGCCTCGAATAACCGCGTGCCCTCGGCGTCATAGAGCCACTTGCAGGGCAGGGTCTTGCGCATGGCCGACAGACCGGTCAGGGCATCCGCCATCAGGGCGGCGCGCTGCGGCTCGGCCGGGTCGCGGGACAGGGCGCCACTCATGCCGCGTCCTCCGCCAGCCGCAGGGTGCTGAACTGCCAACGCGCCCCGGCCGCGAAGAAGTTGCGGTAGCTTGGACGCGTATGCCCTGGCGGTGTCGCCAGGGAGCCGCCGCGCAGCACCATCTGGTTGATCATGAACTTGCCGTTGTATTCGCCTACCGCCCCGGCCCAGGGTTGGAAGCCGGGATAGGGACGATAGGCGCTGCCGGTCCACTGCCAACCGACCCCTTCCGCATTGGCGAAGCCGGGCAGGGTGGTAGCCGCCGCTTCCCATTCCTGCTCCGTCGGCAGGCGTTTGCCGGCCCAGCGGGCGAAGGCATCGGCCTCGTACCAGGAGACGTGGCAGACCGGGCTTCCGGGCTGCACCGCGCGGAGCCCGCCGAGGCCGAACTGCATCCACTCGCCGTCACGCTCTTCCCAGTAAAGCGGCGCTTCCCAGCCTTCGGCTTGGCACATGGCCCAGCCCTCACTCATCCACAGCAGCGGCTCGCGGTAACCGCCATCCTGCATGAAGGCCAGCCATTCGCCGTTGGTGACCAGTCCGTCGGCGATGCAATAGGGCGAGAGATAGGCCGGGTGCCGCGGCGCTTCGTTGTCGAAGGCAAAGCCGTTCCCGCCATGGCCGATCTCCACCAACCCGCGCGGGCCATCAAGCATCCGGGATGGCCCGGCCGCGGCGGGCGGTGGCTGCCACGCCGCGTCATAGGCTGGCCGCAGCGGATTGGCGCTGAGAAGATGGAGGATGTCGGTCAGCATCAGTTCCTGATGCTGCTGCTCATGCTGCAATCCGAGTTCGAGCAATGCCGGAACCTCGGGCGGCGGGTCGCGCAGCAGGGCGGCCATGCCCTCGTCCACGGCGGCACGGTATTCTGCCACCTCGTCGCAGGAGGGGCGCGTCACCATGCCGCGCATGGCGCGGGCATGGCGCGGCCCGGCAGCCTCGTAATAGGAGTTGAACAGGAAGGCGTACTCCTCCCGCACGCGGCGATAGCCGGGCAGGAAGGGCAGCAGCAGGAAGGTTTCGAAGAACCAGGTGGTATGCGCGCGGTGCCACTTGGCAGGGCTAGCATCGGGCATGGATTGCACGACCTGGTCTTCGGGTGACAGTGGCGCGGTCAGTGCATCCGTCCTGGCCCGCACGTCGCGATAGCGGGCCACCAGCGCGTCCGCACCGGTTCCAGCCGCCTGACGGTGGATGACATTCATGGCGTCGCTCTCCCCAGGTCGCATTCGGATCAGCCAGCCAGGCAACAAGTCCTATCGCAATGGCCGGAAAGGCGCCGAAGCCGAGCAGCATGATCGATTGCTCGGTGCAACCGGCTAGCTCCCTATCCGGGAACGTTGCCGAGGCCGGGAGGTTGCGAATGAAGGCCGCTCCTAAGCTGGGCTGTGACTGATAACCTACTGCATAACGGCTGAGGCGGGGTGAGCGACGGAGGTTCTGCGCGTTTCGGGAGCGTTCGAAGCTTCCGAGGCTGCTCATGTGGACCCCCGCAGCCCGCGTGCAGCTTGCGCGTGGGACCATCTCCTATTCAAGCTGCCTGACTGATGCTGAATGGAGCGCTAGTGCGGCCTTCATGCCGGCGTCCGGCCAGACCGGGCGCCCCCGCCAGTGGCCAATGCCCCTGATCACGGACGCCTTTCTGTATGTACTGCGCACCGGCTGTGCCTGAGCGCATCTGCCTCGCGACTTGCCGCCGCCTGGCACGGTGCACCGCTGGTTCCTGCGCCTGGCCCGGAGCGGCACCCGCTGCCCAAAGCCGGCAACCAGCCGGGTCAGCAGGGGCACGTCATGACCTGAGGCGACAACCCTGTTCACGAAACCTGCGCAGCGACGGTACTTCGAGGTGTCCGGCTGTCTGAAAACTGCCGCCTCAGCCACGAGGCAGCACCCGTTCCGGCCAAACAATCACTTTCTCAACGGCATTTCAGGATAGCCGACGCTGACAGCTCCCCTGCGAAAGTGCTGCGTCACGAGCTTGAGAAGGCCTTCGATGGCTGGCATCAGGCGCACCCCGTCCTGTGTGAAAAGATGCACTTCCGACTTCTCAAAGAGGTCGGACTTGAGCTTTGCGCATCCCAGGATGCCTTCGGCGTATTCGCGCTCCACGCTTCTCCTGGCCAGGAAGGTGACTCCGCTGCCGGACAGCAGGTAGCTCCGGAGCGCGGAGAGCGAATTGGTCTCGAAGCTCGGATGGATCTTCACCCCTTCTAAGTACTCGGCGCTCTGCACCAGCTTCCGCAGGCCGTAGCCGGGCAGCAGGAGGCCGACAGGATGGGCGGCCACGTCTTTGAGTGTCAGGCCCCCGTGCATCTGGAGCAAAGGGTGCCCGGCCGCGGCCACCAGTTGAACCGGCACGGGCCGACGCGCCCACAGCTTCAGCCTGGCCTCGGGGGTCGGGTTATAGGCCAAGCCGATATCCAATTGCCCCTCCGACAGGCCAGAAATAATCGCATCGACCGAGAGCGCCTCGACCTGCACGCGGACGCCGGGATGCGTGGCCAGGAAGTCGTGGACCGGATGGGAGACGAAGTCGTTAAGGTAGCCTTCGCCGACCCCCATCCGCACAATTCCGGCTTGCGCGCCCCGCATCGCCTCAAGCTTGGCCCCCAAGGACGTCGCGCTCTCCTGACGTTCCTCGAAATAGTCGCGGATGGCCAGGGCAGCTGGGGTCGGGACCAGAGACCGCCCACGGCGCTCGAACAGGGGCAGTCCGACCTCGCTCGCCGCCTTCGCCAGGTAGCGGCTGATGGCGGCGGGGTCGACCCTCATGACCTCCGCCGCCGCCCGGACACCACCGTCCTTGACCACGCGGTACACCGCCTCGGCACGTCTCTCATCCAGCACGTCGGACCACCAACCGTTGACTCTATGGCAACAAACTAACCTTCTCGTGCTGTTGATTCCACCGGGCGTGGTTCCCTAGCATGCTCGCAATCATCGCGATTGCATAACGCAGCGCAACGCCAGCTACCGGACTTCCACCCCACTGATGAGCAGGTAGAGCATGCAACGTCGGTCCTTTCTCGCGGTCGCAGCGGGTTCAGTTGCCAGTCTGTCCCGCCCCGCCCTGGCACAAGGGCAGCGCAACACGCTCCGCTTCGTGCCGCAGAGCGACCTGACGGTGATCGACCCTGTCTTCACCACCGCTTACGTTACCCGCCATCATGCCTTGATGATCTGGGACCAGCTCTATGGCCTGGACAGCAACCTTCAGCCGCAGCCGCAGATGGTGGAGGGTCATACCGTCGAGGATGATGGCAAGCTCTGGACCTTCACCCTGCGGCCGGGCCTGAAGTTCCATGACGGCGAGCCGGTGCGGGGCCGTGACTGCGTAGCCTCCATCCGCCGCTGGGCCGAGCGCAACGCAGAAGGCGGCACCCTGATGGCCCGCGTGGCGGAGATCACCGCGCCCGCCGACAACCGCTTCGTGATCCGCCTCCAGAAGCCTTACCCCGGCATCCTGAGCACCCTGGCGCGCCTCGGTCCTCCGGCGCTGATGATCATGCCCGAGCGGATCGCGCAGACACCCTCCAGCCAGCAGATCAAGGAGTTGATCGGCTCAGGCCCCTTCCGCTGGAAGGCGGACGAGCGGATTGTAGGCGCCAAGGTGGTCTACGAGAAGAACCGCGACTATGTGCCCCGTCAGGGCGGCACGCCGAGCTGGGCGGCAGGCCCTAAGGTCGTGCATGTGGACCGGGTCGAATGGACGGTGATGCCGGACCCCGGCACGGCCATGAGCGCGCTACAGAACGGTGAGGTCGACTGGTGGGAGAACCCCCCCAACGACCTGCTGCCGCTGCTGGAAGGTTCCCGCAGCCTGAAGGCACGACGCAGCAGCCCCCTCGGCATCGTCGGTACGGGCATCTTCAACCACCTGCACGCGCCCTTCAACAACCCGGAGATCCGCCGGGTGGTGATGGAGGCCTTCTCGCAGGAGGACTGCATGGCCGCCGCCGCCGGGGAGCCCAGCATGTGGCGCGCCGGTGTCGGCGTGTTCCCACCGGAAACGCCGATGGCCAACGACGCCGGAATGGCGGCGATCACCGGCCCGCGCAACCTGGAAGCGTCGAAGAAGGCCCTGCAGGCCGCCGGTTACAAGGGCGAGCGGGTGGTGCTGATGGCGGCCAGCGACAACCCGGTGCTGGCCGCCTTGGGCGAAGTGGCCAACGACGTGCTGCGCCGCCTGGGCATGAACGTCGACTACGTGGTCTCGGATTGGGGCACGCTGGTCCAGCGCCGCGCCAGCAAGGCCGCACCCGAGGCAGGCGGCTGGAACATGTTCCACACCACCTGGTACGGGCTGGACCTGATCAACCCCAGCGTCAGCCAGATGCTGCGCACGGCCGGAGGCCAGACCTATTTCGGCTGGCCGGACATCCCTGAACTTGAGGCGCTGCGCAATGCCTGGATCGACGCGTCCGACCTGGCGGAGCAGAAGCGGCTCGCGCGCGACATCCAGGCCCTCGCCCTGAAGCAGGCCGTCTACATCCCCACGGGCCAGTACTTCAACATGACCGCCTATTCGGCGAAGCTGGAGGACGTGCCCGACGGCCTGCACGCCTTCTGGAGCGCCCGCTTCACCTGACCGGCCGGGCGCCGCCATCACTGCGCCCTTCCTTTTCCTTTCACGTCGACTAGGCGGCGCCGCGGCAGCGGTGTCGTGAAGGATTGCCCATGCGCATCGCCATTGCCCAGGTCTCCCACGAGACCAACACCTTCTCCAGCGAGCTGACCGACCAGGCTGCCTTCAGCATCCGCTCCTGGATTGAAGGCGAGGAGATCCTCCGCCGTCACCGCGGCGTGCGGGACTACATCGGCGGCATGATCGACGAGGCGGAGGCACTCGGCGGCATCGAACTGCTGCCGACCTTCGCCGCCATCACCAGCCCCTCCGGCTACATCCGGTCCGAGACCTGGGCCGAGATCAAGCGGCGCGTGTTGGACGGGCTGAAAGCAGCCATGCCCTTCGACGCCATATGCCTGGAACTGCACGGCGCCGGGGTAGCCGAGAGCACCGGCGACATCGAGGGCGACCTGCTGCGCACCCTGCGGCTGGAGTTCGGCACCGCCATGCCCATCGCCGCGACGCTGGACCTGCACGGCAACATCACCGAGCGGATGATCGACAACGCGGACATGCTGTTCGGCGTCAAGGAATACCCGCACGTCGACATGTACGACCGGGGTCGAGACGCCATCCAAAACCTGGGTCGGATGCTGCGTGGCGCGCTGAACCCCCGCATGACGCTGACGCGCCTGCCGATGGTCATACCGACCACCACCACCTTCCATGGCCCGCTGAAGGCGGTGAATGCCCGCTGCGCTGCGTGGGAGGCGAAGCCTGGCATCGTCCACTGCGCGGCCTATCACGGCTTCCCCTACGCGGATTCGCCCGCCACCTGCGTCTCCGTCATCGCCATTGCCGATGGCGACGAGGCCCTAGCGCAGAAAGCCACGCGAGACGTCGCTGACTTCATTTGGAACCAGCGCGAGGTCTTCGCAGTGTCGCTGCCCGGTGCGGCCGAGGGACTAGAGACGGCGCTGAGCTGCCCGGAGTCACCGGTCATCGTCAACGAGACTTCCGACAATCCTGGCGCGGGCGCACCGGGCGACGGCACCTGGCTGCTAGCCGAGATGCTGCGCCGGAACGTCGCGGGCACCTGCTTCGCTCATCTGGCGGATGCCGAGGCCGTGGCCGCCGCGCACCAGGCTGGCGAGGGTGCGCGCATCCGGGTTCGGCTCGGCGGCAAGGTGGACGTGCGACATGGGACGCCGCTGGACGTCGAAGCCGAAGTCGTGATGAACACTCGCTGCCGCTTTATCACGAGCAGCCCCATGGGCAAGGGCGGCGAGCGGGATTACGGCTTGTCTACGCGGCTGCGCATCGGGAACGTCGACGTCATCGTGACGGAGCTAAAATCGCAGTTGCTGGATGACGAGATGCTGAAGCTGCACGGCATGCCGATGGGCCGCTACAAGGTCATCGCCATCAAATCGAGCCAGCATTTCCGTGCGTTCTTCGAGACGGCCGCGGCACGCATCGTAACAGTCGACACACCGGGCATCTCCACCTTCAACTTCGACAACTTCGCCTTCACGTCATCGGTGAAGTACTTCTACCCGCTGACGGAATGAGGCGGCCTTGGCCCGTCTATCAGCTCTCCGGCCGGGCCGGTCCCGACGCCGAGCACACTTGGCAGGAACTACGCACATCTGGCACGCGGTGACGGCTTTCAAAGTCCTTCCCCGCATGGCCCAGTTCACCAAACCAGAACAGGTTGGTCCGGTAATTAGGCACCCTCAGCCTCGGTGTGA
The DNA here is from genome assembly GCF_003696345.1 of Teichococcus wenyumeiae. Classification (GTDB taxonomy): domain Bacteria; phylum Pseudomonadota; class Alphaproteobacteria; order Acetobacterales; family Acetobacteraceae; genus Pseudoroseomonas; species Pseudoroseomonas wenyumeiae. The sequence continues at coordinate 15,066 of NZ_RFLX01000027.1, forward strand.
ATAGGCGTGCAACCGTGACCCCGTGAAAACTGCTCCTATACCTTTGAGGTCTCTGCTGATTTCGCTCAGATGGCGGGGTTCCAATCGGCTCCGACGAGGACCCCGGCACATAGTCTAGTCTGCAGGCAGATCCATCAAGTTATGAGTCATTCAGGGTGGGGTCCCGATTGGGTGCTGAAAGACACATCTCCTTACGGAACTCGAACGCTTGGCGGCTTGGGATGCAGCGCCCCGTGCCGTTGTGGACGGACTGTTCGCGAGCGTCACCGCCTTTGCCGATGGTGCGCCGCAGGCGGACGACATCACGGCCCTGGGCCTGCGCTTCGGCTGAGAAACGGGGCGTAGCTGTTTAAGCCGGCGGCAGCCTGGGTCCTGATCCTAACCCCGCCGCACGAATAGAACCTGAATAAAAAGGAGGGGGCAGGGGAGGTCACTCCCCTGCGCTTCTCACCCCTTCTTTACGTTCCAGAACAGCGGGAAGCCACGCAGAACGCCTTCCAGATCGGAGCGATAGGCCGCCGCCTGTAGGAACTGCCCCGCCGGGATGTAGGGCACATCCTTGAAGGCCTGTGCCTGCAGCCGCGCGGCGACGCGCTGCTGGGCCTCCAGCCCCAAGGCGGAGAACCAATCGCCGATCAGGCTTTCCACTTCCGGCAGGTCCGGCCAGCCGGCCATGGCGTTGGGGCCATTGCCGCGTAGCGGCGCGCTGAGAGCGGGGTTGATCATGTCCACGCCAGTCAGCGCGGTCATGTAGCAGCTCCAACCACCCTTCTCCGTCGGTTCCTTGCTGGAGCGGCGCGCCGTCAGCGTGCCCCAATCGGACATCTGGAAATCGACATTCATGCCGCATTTGCGCAGTGTGTCCGCCGCCACCTCGCTGAGGCCGTGGATGAAGGTCGGGTCTGTGGCGCCCAGCAGCACTACCTTCTCCCCATTGTAGCCGGCGGCCTCCAGCTCCCGCTTCACCTTGGCGTAGTCGCGCGGGCCGCGGAACACGCCCATGCCCTCGTCATTGGCCATGGGGGAGCCGGGGGTGAAGAAGCCGACCGGCGCGTTCCACATCGCCTTGTCCTCGCCCGCCACTGCCATCATGAAGTCGGGCTGCTCGAAGGCGCCCAGCAACGCGCGGCGGATGCCGGGGTTGTTGAAGGGCGCATGCAGGTGGTTCAGGCGCATGAAGCACATCATGCCCGCCTGCTCCTGCACCGCCACCTTGACGCTCCGCATGCGCTTCAGCAGCGGGATCATGTCGTTGGCGGCGAATTCCCACCAATCCTGCTCGCCCGCCTGCATGGCGGCGGCGGCCGTGGAGGCGTCGGGGATGGTGGTCCACTCCACCCGGTCCACATGCACCACCTTGGGCCCGGCCGTGCCATCCGTGGTGCCGGAGCCGCGCGGCACATAGTCCTGGAACTTCTCGTAGACGACGCGGGCGCCGGAGACGCGCTCATCTGCCTTGAAGCGGAAGGGGCCGGAGCCGACCATCTCCGTCACCTGAGTGAAGGCGTCGGTCTTGGCCAGCCGCTCCGGCATCATCACCGGCAGCAGCGGCGGCAGCTTGCCCAACGCCTCCGGCAGCAGCGGGAAGGGGCGCTTCATGCGGAACTGGATGGTCTTGTCGTCCGGCGCGGAGAGCTCGTCCGTCGCCGCCAGCAGCGCCTGGCCGAAGGGGTCGCGCGCGCCCCAGCGGCGGATGCTGGCGACGCAATCCCGCGCCAGCACGCGCTCCCCATCATGCCATCTCAGCCCGTCCCGCAGCGTCAGGCGCCAGAGGAGGCCATCCTGCTCGGTGACATGGCCTTCCACCATCTGTGGCGTGGCGCGGTAGTTGCTGTCCTGGCCGTAAAGCATATCGAAGACCATGTAGCCATGGTTCCGGGTGGCGTAGGCCAGGCTGAAGATCGGGTCGAGGAAGCTGAGGTCGGTCTGCGGGATGAACCGCAGCACCTTGGCCTGCTGCGCGAGGCCGAGGGAGGGCGCCGCGAGGGCCGCCGCTCCAGTGGCCAGGAATGTCCTGCGCTTCATGAAGTCTGTCTTTCCGGTACGTGGGTTGGAGCGCGGGCTCAGGCTTCCGCCGGGGCAGGCGCGGCGCGGGAGGTCATCCACCCGCCATCGACGACGAGAACCTGCCCGGTGATGAAGGATGCATCATCGGAGGCCAGGAAGGCGGCGGCGGCGGCGATCTCCTCCGGCTTCCCCGCGCGCCGCAGCGGCGTTGGCGCCATCATATTGGCGACGTAGCGCGGGTTCTGCAGGTGGTTCGCCGTCATCGGCGTCTCGATCACGCCGGGGGCGATGGCATTGACCAATATGCCTTCCGGGCCGAGGTCGCAGGCCAGCTGGCGGGTGAGCTGCGCGACGCCGGCCTTGGCGACCGCATAGGCCGCCGTGCCCGGATAGCCCACCAGCCCGAAGATGGAGGAGATATTGACGATGCGCCCGCCCGGCCGCGTCAGATGCGGCAGGCAATCCCGCGTCACCCGCAGCACGGCCTTGAGGTTGATGTCGACGAACCGGTCGATGAGGTCGTCATCCGATTCCGCCAGTGTGCTGCTGCCGCCGATGCCGGCGTTGTTCACCAGGATGTCGAGCCGACCGAAGGCATCGAGCGCCGCCTGTGCGAGGCGGGTGCCCGCGCCCTTCTCATTGACGTCGAGCAGCAGCGCGGCGCCGCCGATCTCACGTGCCACGGCCTCAACCTCCGCCGAGCGGTCGGCCGCCAGCACGCGGGCGCCTTCCCGCGCCAGGCGGATGGCGGTGGCCGCGCCGATGCCGCCGGCCGCGCCCGTCACAATGGCGATGCGCCCGGCGAAACGAGAATCCTTCGTCACACAAGATATCCTTTGGAATGGCAGGGCGGTGTCCGCAGTTCAGCTGGCCTGCCGCGCGCGGAATTCCCGCTGCACCTCATCCAGCGTGCAAAATTCGGCGCCCATCGCGGTGAGGGCGTCGATGAGCTTCTCCATCATCATCATCCGATGGCCACGGCCGCTGACATAGGGGTGAAAGGTATAGACCAGCACGCCCCAGTCGGTTGTGCGGCGCATGTATTCAAAATCGGCCAACCAGTTTTCCAGCACCGATCCGGCATTGGCGAGGCCCGGCATCACTCCTGCCTTGGTGCGAAAGAACTCGAAATGCGGGTGATCGTCGAGTGACCAACTGATGGGCACCTCGACAAGGTCGGTCGTCTCGCCGAAAACCAGCGGTGCATCCGCCGCGACCTTGTCGCCCCTGCGGGCGAAATAAGGCTCGCAATCATGGCCCATCATGCTGCTGTCGTAGCGCAGGCCGTGCTGCACCATCAGGTCTATGCTCTGCTCGCTGAGATCCCAGGCAGGAGAACGGTAGCCTGCCGGGATCTGCCCGGTCAGCCCGCGAATGGCCTCGACACCCATGGCGAATTCCTCCGCCTCGCGATCAGCAGAAAGCTCGGCCGGCGGGATGTGGCTCCAGCCGTGGTGCCCGACCTCATGCCCGCCGGCCACGACGCTTTCGCAGGCCTCGGGATAGGTCTTGATGACCACGCCGGGAATGTACCAGCTTCCCTTGATGCCACGGCTGGACAGCAGGTCGAGGATGCGGCGCGCGCCAATGACGCCGAATTCGCCGCGCGAGATCGGCGTCGGAGTCAGCATGCCGCGCGAGGCGAAGCCGGACCAGGTGTCGAAATCATAGGAGAGGCAGGCGATGTGGCGGGGCAAGTGCGGAGGTCCTTTTCTCGGCAGCAGGAAGGTATTTCACGGCTTACCGGCCGCAGCGCGCCTTCTGCCGGGCGGCATTGCGGATGCGTGGAAGCGGGGATGAAGCGTCGTCGCGGGCCGGTGCGGCGCCGCACGTACCCTGGCATGCCGCTATGCAGGACTGTCCCTTAATTTGCGATGCCAGCATGGCTTGCGTGCGGTCCCTCCGTGGCCGTATCTCTGTTCGATACGGCTGGTTTATTTTTGCAATGCTAGGTAAGGGCTCGCATCCATGTCAACGCACAAGGGCAAGAACGCCTCGCCTGCGGCGGAAGGGCCATTGTTCCTGCAATCCACAGCGCGCACGCTGCGGGTGCTGGAGGTCTTCGCACAGCAGCCCCGCCCCTTGTCGATTGCCGAACTGGCCGCCGCCGCTGGACTCAACAAAAGCGCCGGCCAGCGCATCGTCCATACCTTGCAGGCTATGGGGTATCTGGACCGCTCCAGCGAAGGGCTGGTCCCTGGCAAGAAGACCCTCTACCGCGCCTTCGACTTCCTGCGCATGAATGCCCTGGTCGAAAGTGCCACGCCGGTGCTGCATGAACTGCGTAAATCGGTGAATGAAAGGGTGGATCTTAGCCTGCTGGACGGCCCGGACATCGTTTATGTGGTGCGGTTGCAGAGTAAGCGGGAGACCTTCTCGGCGACGCTGGTCGGGCGCCGCATCCCGAGCTTCTGCTCCTCCGGCGGCCGGGCGATGCTGGCGGCCATGCCGGAGGAGGAGGCGATGCGGATACTGGAAGCTTCGGACCGCACCCCTCTGACGCCGAGGACGATCACGGACATCCCCAAGATCGTCAGGAAGATCGGGGAGGCGCGTCGCCAGGGCTATGCGACGGCGGTCGAGGAATCCCTTCTGGGCGAGATCGCCCTGGCCGCCGCCGTACTCGACATAAACCAGCGGCCGGTGGCAGCGATCCATGTGGCGGCCTCGCTCTCCGAATGGACGGAGGAAGGCTTCCGCCAGCGTGTCAGCCCCTTGGTGATGGAGGCGGCGCAGGCGCTGTCCCATAGCTACAAGCGCGGGTGAGGGCGGCGGGCCGCACCCTGGGCTATTCGCCGCATGGCCCGCCGTAAATGCCGCATTTATGCGGCGTTTAGCTTGACGGCATCTCCGCCGCCACCTAGGTACTCACCGGAATTTGCGGCGGTCGATGTGCGATGTATATCTGGCAACACTCCGCATGGCCGGAATTCCGCTGGAATGCGGAGGCATTGCTGCCGCTGGTCGCCGAGGCGCGCTTCCGGCAGGGCCGGTTTCTCGGCACTATGGCGGCGGCCGGGCTTGAGACGCGCCAGGAAGCCGAGCTTTCCGCCAGCACAGAGGATGTGGTGGCCACCAGCGCCATCGAGGGCGAGCGGCTGCCGCCGGCCAGCGTGCGCTCCTCGGTGGCCCGCAGGCTCGGGTTGCCGCAGGGTGGCGTACTGCCGCAGGACAGTCAGGTGGAAGGCATTGCCGAGGTCGTGCTGGACGCCACGCGCCACTTCCAGGCACCGTTGACGGAGGAGCGCATCTTCGCCTGGCACCGGGCACTGTTCGCCGCACCGGGCAAGGGGCCGGACCCTATCGATATCGGCCGCTGGCGGACGGATGCGCATGGCCGCATGCAGGTCGTCTCCGGCGTGTACCGGGGCGGCAAGCCGCCCCGCGTGCATTACGAGGCTCCGCCGGCAGCCGTGGCGGGGCGGGAGATGCGCCGCTTTCTGGCATGGTTCAATGGCGACGGCGTGCCGCCGGACGGGCTGGTCCGGGCCGGGCTGGCGCATCTGTGGTTCGTCACCATCCATCCGCTGGATGATGGCAATGGCCGCGTGGGCCGCGCCATCGCCGACATGGCCATCGCCCAGGCCGAGGGCACAGGGCAGCGCTTCTACTCGCTTTCCTCTGCCATCCTGCGCCAGCGAAAGGGCTACTACGACGCGCTGGAGCAAGCGCAGAAGGGCGATCTGGACGTCACGGAATGGCTGGGCTGGTTCCTGCGCTGCCACCGGCAGGCCATTGCCGAGGCTGAGGAGACGGCGCGTCGTGTAGTCGGCAAGGCGCGTTTCTGGGCGGCGCTGGATGCCGGCCCAAGGCCCGTGAATGAGCGCCAGCGGAAGGTGCTAGCGAAGCTTATCGAAGACTGGGAAGGTCCGATGACCACGCGCAAATGGGTGGCAATCTGCGGCTGCTCGGCCGATACCGCGCAGCGCGACATTGCCGACCTGCTGCAGCGCGGCCTGCTACGCGCCAATGAGAAGGGTGGCCGCAGCATAGGCTACGACTTTACCGGGCCTTGAGTACAGCAGTCAGTAGCCGGCGTAGCGGCCCGGCGGCCACCACCTACAACCACTACCACTGATGAAATGGACTTACCCCGGGAGAAGTGGAGAACGCTCAGGTAAGGTCATCATGAGGACCTGGAGGGGAAGATGGGAGATGTACGTCAGCGGGACTGAACTGAGGAGTCTGAGATGGACCCCCGCCCGCCAGCCGGGATTGGCAAGTTGTTTAACGAGAAGGTGAGTTGGGCCGTGTGACTGGAGGCGCAGCATTATCAGGCGGCCGCCTGGGCACAGGTTTCCTGCCGCCAGATCCGGAAGGCCTTGGTCCGGATGCGCCGGTACTCGCCGGCCGTCATCAGGTGTCGGCGGGGACGGAAATGACCGTAGATTATACTGTGTGCCGAGAGGAACCGCCGGGCCTGCCCGGTTGAGTTGAAGCGCTGCCTCAGCCGCTCCCGCCGTCGGGTCGGCCGATGCGAGTTCTCCGCCCGATTGTTATCGGGCATGAATCTGGTCCGACGCCACCGGCGGGCTGGGAGAGACAGTCCACCGGCTGTATCCTGGGGCTTCCGGGACAGGGGCGTCGGGAGCACGTGGTGGGCAGGCCGGGGTATCTCATGAGCTGCGAGCTCGCGTTGTTATCTGGCCGCCCCTGCGACTAGCCCGGGTGCGCTGCGAGCGCGGATCCGTAAGTGTCGTGTTGCCCACACACTCCCAAAGGCAAACGCAAGCATACGGGAGGCAACATGCGGGTGATCGGACTGGACGTACACCGCAGCTTTGCGGTGGTGGCGATCCTTGAGGATGGGCAACTGCGCGGTGGTGGGAGGGTCGATCTCACGCGCGATGCGGTGATCGCCTTTGGCCGAACGCTTCGTCCGGACGATAAGGTGGTGATCGAGGCAACGGTCAACACGGCCATGATCGTGCGCCTGCTGCGGCCCTTTGTGGAGCGTGTGGTGGTCGCCAATCCACTCCAGGTGCGGGTGATCGCCCATGCCAAGGTCAAGACTGACAAGATCGATGCGGCGGCGCTCGCCAAGCTGCATGCCAGCGGCTTCCTGCCAGAGGTCCGGATGCCGGACGAGGCAACCGAGGCCCTCCGGCGCCTGGTGGCCCAGCGGGCGCAGGTCGTCCAGCAGATGACACGGGCCAAGAACCGGATCCACGGCGTCCTACACGCCAATCTGATCCCGCCCTTTCCGGGCGAGGTGTTCAGCGCGGCAGGCCGGGCCTGGCTGGAGACCCGGCCCCTGGCCGCTGACGAAATGCTCGCAATCCGGCGCTATCTCGCGGATCTCGACCAACGGACGGCGGACCTGGCGCTTCTTGATCAGGCCCTGGCCGGGCGTGCCCTGGGGGACGAACGGGTGCGCCGGCTGATGACGCTCAGTGGCGTGCATGTGACGGTCGCCATGGGGCTGCTGGCCGCCGTCGGCGACATCTCGCGCTTCGCGTCGTCCGAGAAGCTGGTCAGCTACCTCGGGCTGAACCCTTCCGTGCGCCAGTCCGGCGAGGCTCCAGCCCATCATGGCCGGATCACCAAGCAGGGCCGCTCGCATGCGCGCGCCATGCTGGTGGAGGCCGCCTGGGCCGCGGCTCGGGCCCCGGGCCCGCTGCGCGCCTTCTTCCTGCGTATCCAGGCCCGGCGCGGCAAGGCCGTGGCGGCGGTCGCCACAGCACGAAAGCTGGCCGTCCTTGTCTGGCACCTCCTGACCAAAGCTGAGGATTGGAACTCGCCGCCGGTCAGCCGCCTGCCAAGGGTCCGCGGCCGGGTCGGGCGCAGGCCTACAACAGCAAGGAGGTGCGCGCCCGCGAGCGCGCCTGGCTGGAGCAGACCGAGCAGGCCTATGCCCGCTTTGTCGCGCACTGGCAGAGCACACCGCCAACAGGGCGCACGGGTGCCGCAAATGGGAGACGCACATCCTAGGCGGCGCGGCGGGCTCGCATCCTCAGACCCGCTCCTGGCCACGCGGTCACCCGTGCCTCGGGAAATTAGCACAACGCCATCAGAAAAGTCTTGTCGAAGACATCCGTGAGGTACCGGCTGGTGCGATGCCGAACCTCGGGCAGGAACTCGCGCTGAGCCACGCTGTGGCTCTTCAGCCTATCAGGGGCCAGCCGGCGCGGCTTGTACCGGAGGCCTGCGAGCAGGCGCCTGAAGAACCGCTTGGCTGCACTCCCGTTCCGTCGATTCTGAACGAGGATGTCCAGCACCGCGCCGTGCTGGCCCACGGCTCGCCAGAGATAGGGAGCACGCCATTGATGCGCAGAACTACCTCATAGAGGTGCCAGGTGTTGCCCGGCTTCGGCCGGCGCCGCCGCAGCTTTCGGGCGAACGCCGATCTGAGCTTTCGGCACCAGCTCCGGATGTTCCCATGCGCAGGCTCAGGCTAAACACGTGATACAGCCACACAGCGTGGCTGATGATCTCCGCCGGGAAGCGATACCCAGGATAGATGGCGGGGTCTGGTGTCATCCGACCAGCTTCGCCCAGCTCGCTCTATCCGGCTGCTGCCGCCCAAATTGGCAATGGCCCCCTCAGTGACTTTGTGCTGATTGCGAAACCAAATCGAATAATCGTTATTGTTCTGATACCATGGTTAAGCTGGTGGACTTGGCGTGGATCCCTCTGAACCTGTCTGAATCCGCCTTGATGCCACAGCGCGGCTTTTCCTTTCGCCGTTGTTCCGATCAGGCGATTGTCAACAAGAGAGGCGAACATGGAAAAAGCAGCTACAACCGAAACCTACCGCGGTAATGACCGGCTGCTGTTTGGGATTATTCTAGGGGTCCTCGCATTCTGGCTATTCGCCATGACAACACTGAACATCGCGCCAACCATGGCCGCCGATCTTCAGGTTGAACAGACCTTCATGAATATCGCTGTTTCGATTACAGCTTTGTTTTCAGGCATCTTCATCGTTGTCATTGGCGGCCTGGCCGATCGAGTCGGACGCGTGAAGATCATGATGTTCGGCTTCGTCTTCTCTATCGTTGGTTCGCTTCTGATTGGGCTGGCCCCGACGGGGGGCAGCGGCGGCTTCTTCCTGATTCTGGGCCGTATCTGCCAGGGTCTGTCAGCGGCCTTCATCATGCCATCCTCACTGGCTCTAGTGAAAGCCTATTGGGACGGCGCTGGCCGGCAACGGGCGGTTTCGCTGTGGTCGATGGGCTCATGGGGCGGCTCTGGTTTCGCAGCGCTGTTCGGTGGGTTGATGGCCCAGAACGTCGGCTGGCGCGCGATCTTCATTATTGCTGCGGTGGTATCACTCGTAGGCATGCTGCTGGTGCGCGGCACGCCCGAAAGCAAGGCTCCACCGAGAGCGGACTACAAGTTCGATCTTGCAGGCGTGCTAACGTTCATGATCACCATGGTCGCATTGCAGATCTTCGCGACACAGGGCGCCAAAATGGGATGGACGAGCCTGCCCTCGCTGACGCTTCTGGTGGTGGCCATAGTTTTCGGCATCATCTTCTACCGGTTGGAAAGCAACAACCCGAACGCCTTCGTGCAGTTCAGGCTGTTCAGGAACCTAACCTTCACCGGGGCAACCATCTCGAACCTTCTGCTGAACGGCACGGCGGGAATCATCATGGTCGCCATGCTGGTGCTGCAACAGGGTGGCAATATGACGGCGCAGAGGGCCGGTCTTCTGACCATCGGCTATGCCGTCACCATCCTTGTTTTCATCCGGGTGGGTGAGAAACTGCTCCAACGCCATGGTCCGCGCAAGCCGATGCTGTGGGGTTGCCTCATCGTCGGGCTCTCGATCCTGCTGCTGATGCCCACCAACCTCTTGTTGGGCACCTACACGGTGCTGACCGTGATCGCCTTCTCGCTTTTTGGGCTGGGGCTGGCCTTCTATGCCACGCCGTCGACCGATGCGGCACTGTCGAACCTGCCTGAAGATCAGGCCGGCGCGGGCGCTGGCATCTACAAGATGGCCTCGTCCCTGGGCGGGTCTTTTGGAATCGCGATCTCGGCCACGATCTATACGGCAATAGCGGGCAACCGCGGGAGCGTGGAATGGATCGAGGGTGTGATCACCTTCATCGGAAATCAGGAAAACCTTGCCTCGCGTCAGGCAGCGTTCTTCGCCTTCCTCGCCAATCTGGTGATGGTGGCGGTCGCCATCCTGTCCATCGTCGTCACAGTACCCAAGGGCAAGCAGACCAGCGATCGGTAGCATTGGCGGCGACCGCCCCTGCCGTAGGACGGGGCGGCATAGATTTATTCCCCAGGAGGACTGACATGAACGCCATCGTGAAGCATATGGACAGCATCGCGATGAAGGGGTGGTTCGAGCACATGCATCGCCATCCCGAACTGTCCATGCACGAGAAGCACACTGCCGAATACATTGCCGAGCAACTTCGAGCCATCGGCGGGTATGAAATCGCGACCGGAATCGGCAAGCATGGGATCGTTGCCACGCTCAAGGTGGGTGACGGGGACAAGGTGATCGGTCTGCGCGCCGACTTCGACGCACTGCCGATCCAGGAAGAAAACAATCTGCCCTACAAATCCACGGTCCAGGGGGTTGCGCATCTATGCGGGCATGATGGCCATACCGCTATGCTGCTTGGCGCGGCAAAGCATCTGGCCGAGACCCGAAATTTCAATGGTACTGTCCGACTGATCTTCCAGCCCGCTGAGGAGACCATGGAAGGCGGTCCGGCTATGATCAACGATGGTCTGTTCGAGCGCTTCCCCGTCGATGCCGTCTTTGGCATGCACAACATCCCTGGCCTCGAAAAGGGGAAGTTCTATTTCCACGCCGGCGAGATGATGTCGGCGGTCGATAACTGGGAAGTCGAGATCATTGGCAAAGGTGGCCATGGCGGCATTCCTGAACTTACCATTGACCCGGTGGTGGCAGGCTCGTCGATCGTCATGGCGATCCAGTCGATCGTATCCCGTAATGTCGCGCCATCCCATCGCGCGGTGGTGACCATCGGCGCCTTCCTTGCTGGCAACGCGGGAAATGTGGTGGCCGGCAGTGCGATTCTACGCTTTTCCATTCGCTCTACCACGCCTGAGGACCGCGAGATGATCCTAACCAATATCCGCCGCATCGTCAGCCACCAGGCGGAGTCTTTTGGTTGCACATCAGAGATTCGCGAGGGCATTCCCGGTGCGGTGCTGATCAATGACGCGGAAGAAACCGACAAGGCCGCGAGGATCGCGCAAGCGGCTTTCGGTGAGGATCAGGTTGTCAATCCCGGCCCGTCCTTTCTGGCGTCTGAGGATTTCGCCTTCATGCTACAGAAGAAGAAGGGCACTTACTGCTTCCTTGGTAACGGCCCGGGCAAGATGGTGCACCATCCCGAGTATGTCCTCGATGAGGAGATCATGCCCATCGGAGCGGCCTATTGGGTGGCGCTAACGGAAGGTTATCTGCGCTGACCTTCGCACCGTGTAACCAGGGCCAGGTGAACAAGCCACGTGGCTGGTATCGTCAGTTTGGCGGCCCGCCCGCTTGCCCCGAGCGGTCCATGCCCGGGTAGAGCCAACCGTCAGTTGTCCAGGTACCAGACATACGAGATGTCGCTGCCGCACTTCCGGTGCTGCCCTTTGGTCGCGAAGTCCTGCTCCATCAGATTCTGGCCAACCAGATTGTTGTGCTGGCTGTCCGTAGTTCGCTTAAACCGCTGCCTCTGCTGGGCCACCCGATGTCCTCTGATTGAGAAGCCCCAGGCCTTCAGATCCGCAAGGACGCGGGGACTACCGTAGGTCTTGTTGGAATAGGCGAAGTGACCGTGAATATGAGCCATGAAGATCAGGTCCCGCCGTTGGCGTCGGCTGGCTCTTCTGACCCTCGAAGCATCGTGCCTGCTGACGTTCACACCGAGCATGCTGCACAGACGCGACACGGGTGTCGCTGCTTTTCCGCATTAATGAGCCGAAACCTCGTAGGCTTGTCTCCTGAGCGAAGAGGGCTGCCGCTTCTTTTGGCAGATCCTGCTCCTGACACAGAATCTCGTTCTCCCGCGGAACTGGGTAAGTTCCTGATCCGCATTCGCATGCGGTCTGGACAGCAGGTGCGTCTCCTGTCCACATTGGCATCATGCATCTGCCGAAGTTGCGCACGGCCGACAGCGAGCGCCGCAAGCGCAATCTTTATGTCACCATTGACCGCCGCTCCCAGTCCGTCCACTTGGCCGCCAAGGACAATGAGGCAGAACAGCACGCGATCGCCTTGCTGCGCGGTTTCGCTAAGGCGTTCCCCTTCCTGAGCAACAACGTTAGAGCCTATCCCGGTAGGGCATGACGCCATGTGATGATGCCGCAGGCAAGGTGAAGCAGGGCGAGGTCGTTGGCAGGCTTCCTGGTCCATCGGATCAGGATGGAGCGGAAGCGGTTCAGCCAGGAGTGCGTGCGTTCAACAACCCAGCGCCTTGCCTTGGCTCTGGCGTGCCGCCTGGCCCTGACCTCCTCGCCACGTGTGCGCAGGTGCAGGGTGAAGCCGAACTCGGCTGCCAGTGCGCGCGGCTCGTCATAGTCGAAGCCTTTGTGGAGGCAGAGGTGCTGGGGTTGGCGGCGCGTCGGCTTGGGCCGCTTAACAGGGATGGCCTGCAGGGTCTGGCGCATCAGCTTGTGGTCGTTGCGGTTCGCCCCCTCGACCACTGCACCCAGAGGGACGCCGCGTCCGTCGGTCAGCACCGAGCGCTTGACCCCGCGCTTGCCGCGGTCCGTTGGATTGGGCCCGGTTTTTCCCCCCGCCCAGCGGCGCCTTGCCCATGGCGCCGTCGAGTGCGAGCCAACTCCAGTCGATGCCCCGCAGCCCGTCATAGGCCAGCAATCCCTTGCGCCAGAACGCCTCGAACACTCCGGCCTTTGTCCATTCCTGAAAGCGCCGGTGCGCCGAGGAGGACGAGCAGAGCTTGGTCTCCCGCAGCGCATTCCACTGACAGCCGGTGCGCAGCACACAGAAGATGGCGTCCATCGCCGCCCGGTCCGGCACACGTGGGTTGTGGCAGCCCAGCGGGTGTTTAGGCCGCGGTGGCAGCAACGGCTCCATCTCAGCCCAGAGCGCATCCGGCAGGCGCCAGCCGTCATCTCGAATGCGCCGCTTCGTCGTCCGAACAGATCTCCTCGTCATGAACGAGGATCTGGGAAGCCCTCAACCCAATGCCTAGTGGGATAAGCTCTAAGCTGTTTCACGCCAGCCTTTAAAGCCTGCGAGGATTTCGGGGCCGAATACCAGCACACCAAACCTCACTCGCTGCAGACAGATGGGATAGTCGAGCGGTTAGGTGGCCGGGTCGGCAGCGAGGTGCTCGGCATTACGATCTGGTCCCAGGCCTAACTGGAGCAATTGCCCCACGGCTTCAACGCCGCCTACAATCTCCGCCGCCAGTGGGTCCACGACAGCAAATCACCCGACCGGATCATCAGGGAAGGGCTCTGAGCTGGCACAGGCCCGCCCACCTCAACCCAAGACGCCCCAAGGTCGTGCTGGGCCAGACAATGTCGCCCGCGCAGGCCTCATCGTGGAGGATGCCAAGGAGTTCCGACAACCGGACAGCTAGGCGGGGTGGATATGCGGGTGGCTGTGCATATGCCGATGCGCGTGAATGGCGGCAGCAGAAAGGGTGCCATCGCGTATCGCCATCGCCCGTGTTGCCAATTCCGCGATGAAGCCATCGTCATGCGATACCAGCAGCATCGCGCCGGGAAAGCCGCGCAGCGCCGCGCGTAGCCGGTGGCCGTTCTCGGTGTCGACGCCATTGGTGGGTTCGTCGAGGATCAGCACCTCGGGCTTCATCGTTAGGAGGCCGGCGAGGCAGACCAGGCGCTTTTCGCCGCCCGACAGCCGGTGGCTGATGCGCGGGGCGAGCGCGCCGATGCCGAGTTGGGCCAGGACATCCGCGGCCCGGCTGAGCGCCTCTGCCTGCGTGCAGCCGAGGTTCAGCGGACCGAAGGCGACATCCTCGATCACGGTCGGGCAGAAGAGCTGGTCGTCGCTGTCCTGGAAGAGATAGCCGATGCGCGGGCGCAGGGAGCTGAAGCCGTGCTCGTCGCCGCACTCCGTCCCGAACAGCCGGACACGCCCCTCGACGCCGCGCTCCAGGCCCATGAGCGTTCGCAGCAATGTCGTCTTGCCCGCTCCGTTCGGGCCGATGATCGCCAGTCGTTCCCCCGACGAGAGGCTGAGGCTCGCATGACTGAGCACCCTCGCGCCCTCCCGGCTCACGCTCACATCCTCAAGGGCCAGAAGCTCGCTCATAGCCGGTCCGTCAGGATGACGGCGAAGCCGAAGGCGAGAATGAGGGCGAAGCCCATCCAGTCCCGGGGAGCCGGAGGAGGCTGCGCGACACGGGGGAAGCGCCCGTCATAGCCACGGCACAACATCGCCTCCTCGACCCTCTGCGCGCGGGCGAGAGCACGGACCAGCAGCATGCCGAGCAGGTTGCCGTAGCTGCGCCAGGTATGCCGGTTCCCGCGCGGACGGAAGCCGCGCATCCGCATCGCGTCATGCAGACGCTGCGCCTCGCCACGAATCAGCTCCAGATAGCGGGCCGTTAGCATGAAAAGCCGCACGGCCGGCTCCGGCACATGGAGGCCGCGCAGGGCGACCGCCAGCCGGACCGGCTCATCCTCGCGCAGCATCGTCACGATGACCAGCATGGAGGCCGAGACCTTGCAGACGATGAGCGCTGCTCGTGACACGCCTTCAAAGCTCGCGACGACGGGGCCGAGGCTGAAGAGCGGCTGCCCCGCGACGCTAAAGGGAAGCGTCACGAAGAGCAGCAGCAGGAATCCCTCCAGATGCAGCAGCCGGCGCCAGGAAGGCTGGCCGGACCGGTGCAGCCAGGCGAGGAGCATGACGGCCGCGAGCGCACCGGCCGCGACGGGCAGCGACCTCAGCTGCGAGAGGCAGCCGACCACTGCGAAGGCTGCGACGATCCTCAGGCGAAGATCCCGTGGCAATGTCATCTGCGGCGGCCACGCGCCCAGATCGCCATGCCCGCGAGGCCGAGGATCAGGAAGAGGCCGGAGATCATGTCGGTGTAGCGCAGGCGTGCATCCAGTTGCTCGATGCGCTCCAGCAGCGGAGTAAGCTGATTCTGGACGGCCTCTTCCACCATCATGGCGACCGGCTGCTCCGCCGGGATGGCGGGCCGCCCCCCTGCGGCCGGATCGGGGGGGATGCCGCCGGCCGACGCAACTCCGTTGAACCGCGCCGCAGGCAGGGACGCCGAGGCGACATGGCCTTCGCGCGTGTCGACCGTGACGGTCACTTCCGATGCCGGCGGGGGTGCCCGGAAGTCGAAGCGCCCCTCGGCATCCGTCTCCCCGCTGGCGATCTCGCCCCCCGCGTCACCACGCGCCATCCAAGGCGTAGCCGCGGCGCGGCCGCCGCCGATAAAGAAGGCATAGCCCTTCACCACACCGCCCTCGACCGTCGCGAAGACCTTGAGCTTGTGCGCCTGGGCCGGCCC
This sequence comes from Teichococcus wenyumeiae, assembly GCF_003696345.1. Taxonomy (GTDB): domain Bacteria; phylum Pseudomonadota; class Alphaproteobacteria; order Acetobacterales; family Acetobacteraceae; genus Pseudoroseomonas; species Pseudoroseomonas wenyumeiae. The sequence continues at coordinate 30,524 of NZ_RFLX01000027.1, forward strand.
GATGCACGCGGCGAAGGCCAGGGCATGGAAGACGAGGCGCTTCACGGGGCGACCGGCCTCATGACATCCGGCTGCACGCGAGCCAGGAAGGCGACGGCCGCCGCCGTGACGAAAGCCTCGCCGATGGCGAGCGGCAGGTAGGTGACGGCCATAACGCTCGCGACCGGCGTGTAGTCGCCCGATGACAGCCACAGCGCCAGCGCGACCAGGACCCCTGTCCCGATCACTGGCAGCAAGCCCGCCAACGCGCCGGCCAGCAGTCGCAGCCCAGGGCTTCCGGTCGAGCGGATCGAGGGCCCCAGAGCCATGCCAGCCAGCAGGCCAGGAAGCGCGATGTTCACGGTATTCACGCCCAGCGTCGTCAGCCCGCCGAACCCGAAGAGCAGCGCCTGGAGCAGCAGCGCGACCAGCACGGCGGGAAAGATGGCCGTGCCCAGCATGATTCCCATCAGGCCCGACAACAGCAGGTGCACGCTGGACGGGCCGACCGGGACAGCGATCAGTGACCCGGCGAACAGAGCCGCCGCCAGAATTGCCGTGCGCGGGATCAACCGGTCATCGAGCCGCTTCAGCCCGAGCGCCACCCCGGCGGCCGCGACAACCCCGCCGCCGATCAGGACCGGCGCGGAAAGGATGCCGTCCGGGATATGCGCCATCGGACACTACTTCCCGCCCATGTCGGTAGCCTTTACCCAGATCAGCGCGCCATTCTCGACCGGCACCTGCCTGCCCTCGGGCGAGGTCATTGGCTCGTCACCCTCCAGCAGGGCCGCGAAGCCCCACCATCCCGCGCGTGGGATGGCATAGGTGAAGGTGCCGTTCGCATCGGCCTTCACGACCTGGGTGACGAAGGCATCATTCGGCGTTTTCACTGTGCCGTCATTGATGAACTCGACCTCGACCTCGGCCGAAGGAACAGGCTGGCCGGCTTTCAGCACGACGCCCGAGAACAGATTTCCTGTCCACAGACCGGTCGGCCGCGTCAGTGGACGGATCTCCACCGGCAGCCCGACCAGCGTGTCCCAGCCTTCGCCGGAAGCGTAGCTGTCGACGATTACCTTGGCATAATGGATGATGTACTTTCCTTCCGCCGCTTCCCAGTAGGGCCTGGGTGCCACGTAGAAGATCGCGGCCCCCGGTTCGGGCAGATCATGGGTGAAGCTCCAGGCGCTCTTGCCGCCGGACGCCTTCATGACGAGACGGTCTGTCATGTCGGTCTTCCTGCCGGCGAGCAGGACGCCCGCCTGGGCGGGCCTGGCCATTTCCAGCACGGGGCCGCCTTCGACCGGATGGGTGAACACCATGTCCACGGTCACGGTGCCACCCTCGGGAAGAACGTCCGAGGAGGGTATGATCTCCTGGAAATGTGCCTGCAAAGGTGAGGCCGAAATCGGCGATGCCAGGAGCCCAAGCACGAGAGGAGCCGCGCGAAGTTCCAAGGTCATACCAGTACCTGTTAAGAATTAGGTCAGGAAAAATCTTACTCTCCGCCGCCGAAATCCCACAAGCTGAAATGGATGCTCATCGACGCCTTGTTTCCCGCGCCGGTATGATGGTCTGGTTTCAGGCGTTCCAGCGGAGGACCGGTATGCAGCGGATAACGATATCCATGGACGACGACCTGGCCGGGGAGCTGGACACGCATATGCGGTTATCCGGCACTTCCAGCCGCTCCGAGGCGGTCCGCGATCTGGTCCGGCGTGGCCTGACCTCCCGCGCGGCGGGCCCGGCCAAGGCTCACTGTTTCGGTGTCGTGAGCTGTGCCATCGATCAGTCGGTTCGCGGCCTCGCCGCGCGTGTGCCGCAGGGGCGGCTGGAGCGCCACGACCAGACGGTTTCGGCACTCTCTGTTCCGCTGGACCATACGACATCGATCGATGTCGCCGTTATGCGCGGCCATGTCGCCGACATCTCATCCTATGCCGAGGCGCTCTTCCTGGAACGCGGTGTCATGCATGGCGCCCTGAGCCTCATTCCGGTGGCGGAGAGCGCCGTGCATCACCGCCACGGGCCAGGGGCAGCACATGAACACACGCATCCGCGGATCAAGAGCGGGTTCTAGCGGAAGTGCTTCCCGATACCGGGAACAGATCAGCAGGTCGAGCCAGACGCGTCGCCTGGCTCACCGCAGATAATGGAGCCACCCGGCTGCGAGAAGCAGGCACAGGAACGCCAGCAGAGCGCCCGCCCTGGTGAATTCTCCGAAGCTGATGCTGACCCCGCGCCGACGCCCCTCCTCAGCGACAATGATCCCAGCAAGACTACCGAAGAGCAGGGCGTTGGCGGAAAAGCTCGCGCCCAACGCAACGGCCGCGCCGAGGATTTCGGGCCTCTCCCCCCCGGAGAGAAAGGGCAGCGCCAGCATCACGGCCGGCGTCGCCCCGACGATGTTGCAGAGCACGGCCATGACGACGAGCACGGCGACGGGGTCGTGCAGATCGAGCCCAGCCGAGGACAGCCAGTTTACCAGCTTCTCCGGCAGGCCGGTGGCGCCCAGCGCGGCATTGACGATGAAGAGGCCGATCAGCAGCACCAGCAGGGATCCGTCTACCGCTCCGAGGACCTTGTCCGAATCAACACGGCGGCTGACGAGCAGAAAGCTGGCGCCCAGAAGCGCGATCAGCATTCGCGGCCAGTCCGTGAACACGAAAGCCATGATCACGGCCACGACGACAATGGCAGCCTTGATGGTCTCGGCCCGGTCCAGCGCGGCCGGGGCGATAGCAGCATCCACGGCGGCTTTCGGCGAGGCCGCCGGAAGACCCCACTTGCCGCGATAGATGATGACCAGCACAAGCCAGGTCAACAGAAGGCCAAGAAGCGAAGGAGGTGAGGTGACGGCTGTGAATCTTGCGAAGGAGACATGCAGGGTTTCGGCCACGATCATGCTCTTCGGGCTACCGATCAGGGTCGCCGCTGATCCGACATTGGCGGCGAAACAGAATCCCAGCAGGAACGGAACAGGGTTGAGGCGCCGCGCCAGGCATATCTGGCACAAGACTGCCGTCATGGCGGCAGACACCACATCATTGGTGAGCACCGCCGACAAGATGCCAGAAACCACTATGAAGATGGCCAGCAGGGCTTTCGGCCCCACCTTCACCGCGCCCACCTTCCTTGCCATCCAGTCGTAGAAGCCGGCGATACCGAATGCGGAGGAAACGATCATGAGCCCAAACAGGAGGCCGATGACATTGTAGTCAATCGCCCCCCAGGCGGCCGGCGGCGAGATCCTGCCCAGCGCTATCATCAGCATCGCGCCCACCAACGCCGCCCCAGTCCTGTGGAGGCGAAAGCCCGGCAGATAGCCTACACCCATGGCGACGTAGACCAGGAAGAATATGGCGAGCGTCAGGTCCAATTGCCGACGACCTGCAGACAGGCGCGGGGCGGCACAGGAAGCCCCGCGAAGGAGGATATCCGCCGCCCGGCAGGGCGGCGAGGCGGCGCTGACAGCGGAGTATGGTTGGTCACCTCCAGGTCACTTCGTCTCGTCGCGATCCATGTCCCAGAGATTGTAAGCATGCTCGCCGTAGAAGGGGGCGTCGAGGCCCCGTTCCTGAATGTCCTCAGGCACACGAAGTATCTTCATCGCATCCAGCATCTTCAGGAGGACGTAGGTAATGACGCAGGACCAGGCTGCCACGATGGCCACGGCAAGGATCTGGATGCCCAACTGGTGAATGCCTGCCGACACCTGATTGATGTGCGAGCTGGCGAGGACGCCGATCAGTATCGCCCCTGTCATGCCACCGACGCCATGCGCCCGCCAGACTTCCAGGGAATCATCGATCCGCAACGCCCTCTGGACGTACTTGGCGTAGTAGCAGGTGGTCGCGCCGACCGCGCCGATGACCAGCGCGGACATGGGTTCGACGTAACCAGAGGCCGGGGTAATGGTGGCGAGGCCAGCCACGGCGCCGACCAGCACACCAGAGAAGGACGGGCGGCCGTTCTCCCGCCATTCCCAGAACATCCACACGAGCATGGCGATGGAGCCCGCCAGCATTGTGTTGGTGAAGGCATAGGCCGCCAGCGCATCGGCGGCGTAAGCACCGCCAGCATTGAAACCGAACCACCCAAACCACAGCAGTCCCGCGCCCAGAGCGACCAGTGGCAGGCTGGCCGGCGCGGACTCGCTCTCGCCCGGAGCGAGCCTGCGCTTGCCGAGGAAGGCGGCCGTCGTGAGGGCTGAGAAGCCCGCCGTCGTGTGAATGACAATGCCACCGGCGAAATCAACAACTCCGAGACTGGCCATGAAGCCGCCGCCCCAGATCCAATGTGCGGCTGGCAGGTAGATCAGGATGGTCCAGGCGGCGATGAAGATCAGATAGGCGCCGAAGCGAAACCTCCCGACGAAGGCCCCCGTCATCAGTGCCGGCGTGATGATGGCAAACATCATCTGATAGGCGAAGACCATGATGAAGGGGATGTTCGGCGCGATGGACGGATGCGGGTCGATGCCAACATGGTACATGCCGAAGTAGGGTACGATGCTGCCGATAACGCCGCCGATGTCAGGCCCGAAGACCAGGCTGAAGCCGCCGAATACCCAGATCAGTCCGACCACGCCGATACAGACGAAGTTCTGGATCATGATCGACAGCATGTCTCGCTGCTTCACAAGGCCGCCGTAGAACAATGCCAGTGCCGGGGTCATCATGCACACGAGCGCTGTGCACAGGAGGATGAAGGCAGTGTCGCCTGCATTTATACTTTGCATGGCAGTTCCTCTGGTAAGTGCCGGTGCGACCCGGTCTGGATGAACAGGAACAGGTCTCGGCGAGGCAAGCAGGAGCCAGGCCATCTGATGCGGCGCATGGGGCGCGGAGCCGGGAAACCGGACAGAGCAGGATGCGGCCCCGCCCGGTCATGGATCAGCTTCATCACGCGGCAGGTCGCGCTGACGTCTGGACAACCTCCACCTTCTTCGAGCCGATCATCAGGAAATGGTCGGCGACCGGCACATGCGGTTGCGGAAGCAGGTGCTTCTTGGGCGCCATGAACAGATACATCGTCAGCACGTAAGGCGCCGTGAAGGACGGGATGCCGGCGGGAGCAACGATCACGTCAAGCGCACCTTGAACGAACACGGTCATCACCGTCGCCAGTAGCGCATAGACGACAACCTTCGGTGAAGGTGAGAGGAAGACAACGCCAACCGCCATCGCCGTCAGGACCGGACTGAAACCATAGAGACCCTGGCTGACCGGGCCGGGATTGGCGCCCATGGCGATGGAAACCACCATGGCGATGACGGACCCGGCCACCGCGGCGACGCCCGCGCGTATCGAGGCAATGAAGATACCGGCAAGGATGATGACGCCGCTCACCCAGCTACCGAGCAGATAAACCTGGCCAATATTGCGGAAGAAAATCTCTATGAGTTCGACCGGCGCGGGCACTGGGGAGAGGCCCTGCACATAGTCGCTTGGGAGCGCCGGTGCATCTCCGATGACCCGCAGCCCGCCAAAGGAATACGCGCCCGCAACCATCAACCATCCGGTGAGGACGAAGGGGCCGGTCGAGCCGGGGATGTCCCATCTGGCGGTCAACGTCGCGCTGAAGGCGGCGGTAAAGACCGTGCTGACGGCGGCGCCCACGACAAGATAAACCCAAAGCTGAGGCGACGGAGCGATGAAGGTGGGCAGCGCCGCCCCGACCAGCACACCGTTGAACCCATAGAGGCCCGACCAGATCGACTCCTCACTGAATCCCAACAGCCTGGCCGTGAGCGTGGCCACGACAACGCCGATAGCCGCGCCGATGGTCGTCGCCCATACGCCTGATGCAAAGGAGGCGTAGGCCATCGCCACGAAGAACAGCACCCCGGTCAGGGCGTTCTCCATGAAGAAGACCTGGCTCGTACCGCGCAGCACCTCGACCATAAAGTTCGGCTTTTCCTTGGACATGCATACCTCCACGGTTCAGCGCCACAGGAACTCTTCCGGCAAGGTTCTTCCACGCGCTTCCTCGCGGACGATGTGCCAGAAACGGCGCACTTCCTTCCGCAGGTCATAGGTTTCCACACCCACGGCCCGCAGCATGAGTCCAGCGTCGTTTGGCAGACGGCAGACGCCCGCGATCGCCCGCGGCGCTTCGGGCGAGAACCGGGTCTCGAACCGCTCCTTGATACGGGTGGCAACAGCCGGCGGCGTCAGGCACATGATGTTGGCGAATGCGTCGTAGCCCCGCATCACAGCCGGATAATCCACCGTTGGATCATCCTTCTCGATCAGGATCTTCTCAGCAAAGAGCTTACGGCCATCGGGCCGGCGAACCGTGACCGCGACCGAGAGGAGATCAAGACCAAAACGTTCGTCGGCGTGATGATGCTTACGCCCGGCCAGCATCATCTCCCCGTATAGCAGGGTCGCATCTTCCGCGAGAACGATGTCGGTGCGGTTGATGAAGCGAGAGCCACGATAGGCGATGGTAAAGTCCGGCAGGTACTCGAGATAGGTCCCGCTCTCAAGTGTTACAGTCTGGTGCTGGGACGCATAATTCGCGTCCATCCGGTGGATGCGATTGGCGCTTTGCGAGGTGACATGAGCGCAGGAACCTTCGCCGAGATGGATGTCGATCTTGTAGCGGTCGCCCTGGAGGATACCGCCGCCTATCGATATGATGGAGCAAATCGGCAGTTCCGGCATCGCCTCATCCCAGTAGAGCGCCTGCTGCACGAGTAGCGGCGTCACGCGATAGAGGTCATGCAGGACAGAACGTCCGTCACGCAAGTGGAAGCCAAGGCGGAGCTCTCCGACCTTCCCAGGTGCGGCAGCACGCATCTGGGCCGGCTCAGATTTGAACCCGCGCAGTTCACGCGCCGCGTCGAGGAGGCCGAGTTGCCCGTGCAGCGCCATGGAATCAGGCACCCACTGTCGCGGGCAACGTGACCTTCACATCGAACAACGCCATATCCAGTACAAGGCGGATCAGCTCGTCGATGCCTTCTCCTGTCTTGCAATTCGTGAAGATAAACGGCTTTGTGCCGCGCATCAGCTTCGAATCCCGCTCCATGACTTCCAGGCTCGCACCAACATAAGGAGCAAGATCCTTCTTGTTGATAACAAGAATGTCGGACTGACAAACCCCGGCGCCGTTCTTGCGTGGAATCTTGTCTCCTGCAGCGACATCAATCACGTAGATATAAAAATCCGCCAGAGCAGGACTAAAGGTCAAGGTGAGGTTATCGCCGCCTGACTCGATCAGGATCAGGTCGCTATCTGGATACTTGGTCTCGAGTTCCTCGACTGCCGCGATGTTCATCGAGGGGTCCTCACGAACGGCAGTGTGGGGGCAGGCACCTGTCTCGACCCCGACGATCTTTTCCTCGATCAGAATCCCGTTCAGGGTACGGCGAACCTGTTTGGCGTCCTCGGTCGTCACCACATCGTTGGTAATAATCAAGGGCTTGATTCCAAGCTCGATGAGCCGTGGAGTTATAGCCTCGATGACGGCGGTCTTCCCTGAGCCGACAGGGCCACCAATGCCGATACGGGTGATCTTCTTCATGGATCGCCTCCTTTTCCGGTGTCCTGTTCAGTTCATAAACAGGCGGACATGGGTCGTCGTATGGTGTGCAACAAGGACGTCGAAGACCGGTGAAAACGACGCCATTTCGTCGAGCGAAAGGTCACGCACCGCTAGATAATCCTCTTCAACACGCGCCTGGGCTGCGAAAAGGATCCGCTGCGTATCCATGTGGTCGATCCGCATCAACCGCAACGCGGCGCTCAGGATCATCGAGGCGATGCCATATTGGTGCATGACAAAGGCTTCAACCTCGTCGACGCCCATGTAAGCCAGCGCTACCGCTTGGCCGACTGGAAGGCAGCCCGGGGTCGCACCAACCTTGATATCGTTAAGCCAGCGTTCGAGCATTGGAGACGGCATGATGCTCAGCACCAGCTCGGAGAACTTCTTGCCAACGCGGGTAAGCATCAGTTGTTGCTCCTCACCCACGCGCCGACAGTAAAGCTCGCTATCAGCCCTAAGAATTTCCGGATGACTACCAGAGCATGCAGAACGGTGGGCATGTAGCAAGGCGATCCCGTCGATCCGTGCCGACTGGCGCAAGATGAGGGTAACATAGTTTAACAGACTCGCGGGGTCAGAGACGATACGAGTCTGCAACGCAGATTCAAGACCGTTCGAGAAAGCAAAAGATCCGATCGGTAGCGTCGAGTCCGAGAATTGCAGCAGGCGCGCGAGATGCACCATGCTGGACGGAACGCCATGCCCTCCTATGCCTCCGTCGTCCATCATGCCACCGAAGAGTGTCCGTGGCCGCGGGAATGGCTATGGTTATGGTCATGATGTTCATCGTGGCCATCTGAGTGACGGTGGTCGCCGCCGTGTGCATGACCCGGCGCATCGGTACCGTGGTGGTGATGCGGCGTCGCGTCGGCTCCGGCAAACAGCAACCTCACTTCCCGCGCATCTAGCATGGCCGCGATCTCCGCACCTGGCGCAAAGCGGGTTCTCACATGCTCGAAGGCATGCGTTCGCATGACCGAAGCCATGACCTTCTGGTCTACCGAGAGCGGAACATAGACCGTTGATCCCTTGATCACCGCCGGCCAGTGTTGATTCCCAAGGCCATGACCAAGTTCAAAACTGACGCGCAGAATCTCATCAGGCGTCAAATTACTGATATCTTGAAGCTCAATAACCAACACATCTCTAAGTGTGATCTGCGCAACGACGATGAACTTCTTTGCCTCATCATAATGCAGCACATCGCCGTCGTGCAGATGGTCAGAGCGCGGCAGAGAAATGGCAAGTTCTACACCGCCCTTGCTTGCCTTGCGCAGGCGGCTCTTGGGAGCTTCCCATTGTTCGAGCACCAGAAGGTCGACATCAGCAGATCTGGCCCGCTCTTGCCAGGCACGGTCATGAAGATTGCCAAGCGTTTTCTCGACAAGAATCATGTTTCTCTCCTACACGTCGGCTTCACGCTCGACGTTTCCGTGTGACGCTGCGAAGGCCGACCCATGCGGCGCCATAGCCGACGACGAGGCTGGCAATAATGTAAAGGATCGACGGCACGAGCCGGCCGGGCGTCATCGTCTCCGAGAAAGCGCCAAACACGAAACTTGAGAAAGTGGACATCCCGCCACAGAAGCCTGTTGCGAGTAGAAGATTGGCACCGTCGGACGCACGGCGTTCCTGATGAAGACTTGAAACTATACCCAGAAGAAAGCAGGCAAGAATATTCGCCATGAAGATGTCGAGCGGAAAGGCCGTACTGTAGCGTCCCAGCATGAGCATGAAGAGCTCGCGGACAATCGCGCCAAGGCCGCCACCCACAAAGACAACTACTGCTGACATCCACAACGACGCCTCCTATATCCGTGCGAAGGCGACGCCCGCCGCCGCAGCCACTAGGCCGGCGCACACGGAGGTCACCAGGTAGATGACCGCGAGCCCGTGGCGGCGCGCAGTTGCCATCTGAACCGCGTCAAGTTGCATGGTGCTGAATGTGGTGTACCCACCGAGCACGCCTGTCAGCACAAGGGAGGAGATCACGTTTCCATAACGATCTTCCCACCCCAGTGCAAGCAAAGTAGAAATATATGCAATAACGAAGGCGCCCGACACATTGATGAGGAAGGTGCCGAACTTGAACGGCGTGGTGATGCGTTTGTCGATGAACCGGCCGACCTGCCAGCGCAGCAATGACCCGGCACCGCCTCCCAGGCCAACCCACAGTATGTCGATTGCTTTCATCACCTACGAGCCGTTGATATGTTGCGCAAGAACGCATCATTAGCCAGACCTCGTCTCGAGGTTCAGCTGAAGAAATGAAGCTGCGCGAGAGGAAGCCGCTTGGCAGGCTCTATCGTGGCGTGCGTGCCATCAACCATAACGGCGAAGGTCTCAGGGTTGACCTCGATCTTCGGAAGGGCGGAATTCCGGATCATCGAGCTCTTTGTGATCGTGCGCGTTCCGTATACCGGCACCACCTGCGATTTCAGTTCGTAGCGGTCGACAATGCCGCGTTCGAAGGCCGCATGGGAGGTGAAGGTCATCCGGGTCCTTGTTAGTGCCGATCCCATTGCACCGAACGTCGGACGATAGATCACCGGCTGCGGTGTGGGCAGGGAAGCGTTCGGATCACCCATCAGCGCCCAGGAAATCATCCCGCCTTTGATCACCATCTTCGGCTTGGCACCAAAGAACGCCGGTTCCCAGAGGACGAGGTCCGCCATCTTGCCGACCTCTACAGAGCCGATCACATGCGACACACCCATCGCAATGGCCGGGTTGATCGTGATCTTCGCAGCGAAGCGAAGCACACGTTGATTGTCGTTGCCGGAGGTATCCCCGTCATAGGCGCCACGGCGTTGCTTCATAAGATCGGCAAGCTGAATGACACGGGTCCAGTTCTCTCCGACCCGCCCCATGGCCTGGCTGTCACTCGAGATGATCGAGATTGCCCCCAAATCATGCAGGACATTCTCTGCCGCAATGGTCTCAACACGCACCCGGCTTTCGGCAAAGGCAACGTCGGTCGGGATTTTCGGGCTCAAATTGTGACAGATCATAGTCATATCGAACAACTCTGCTTGGGAGTTGATCCCAAAAGGAAGAGTTGGATTGGTCGAGCTTGGAATGACGTTCGACACACCTGCCACGCGGATGATGTCCGGCGCATGGCCACCACCGGCCCCTTCCGTATGATAGGTATGAATCGTGCGGCCTTCGAATGCGGCGATAGTGTTCTCGACGAAGCCGGACTCATTCAGGGTGTCGGTATGGATGCACACCTGGATGTCCTGAATGTCAGCAACCGCAAGCGAGTTGCGGATAGCGGCTGGTGTGCTGCCCCAGTCCTCATGGATCTTGAGGCCCATCGCCCCGGCATAGATCTGCTCCTCAACGGGCACCGGCGCGGAAGCGTTGCCTTTTCCAAGTACACCCGCATTTACGGGCCAGCCATCAAATGAGCGGAGCATCTGCTCGATGTTCCATGTGCCCGGCGTGATGGTGGTGCCGTTGGTCCCGTCGGTGGGGCCGACGCCGCCACCCAGCAAGGTCGTGACACCATTGGAAAGCGCGGCCTGGGCCTGTTGCGGAGAGATCATATGGACGTGTGCGTCGATACCGCCCGCTGTGAGGATAAGATGCTCACCCGAAATGGCGTCGACTCCGGGCCCCAGCGCCAAGCCATTTGTCACTCCCGGCATGATCGAGGGGTTGCCTGCCTTGCCGATGCCGCAGATCAGGCCGTTCTTGATGCCAACATCGGCCTTGATGATACCGAGCTTGGCATCGATGATGGTGACATTGGTTATAATGAGATCGGGCGATCCGGCGGCGCTGGTGAGTTCATTGTCGAACCCCATCCCGTCGCGCAGCGTCTTACCGCCGCCATAGACCGCCTCCTCACCATAAACACGCAGATCTTGCTCAATCTCCACATAGAGGTCGGTGTCACCAAGACGGATCTTGTCGCCGGTTGTTGGACCATAGAGATCCGAATACTGTTGCCTTGAGATCTTGGCCATTTCAGATCTCCGATCCCTGATTGTTGCGGCTTGTCACGGCTTGCTCTTGAAACCGTAGCGCTTCGCTTTTTCGAGAGCATCTGTCAGGCGTGGGCGGTAATCATTGTAGCTCTCGTCGCCCGCCCAGCCATTGACGAGGCCGTTGAAGCCAAACACGCGCTGCTTGCCTTGGTAGGGAATGAGCACAACCTCCTTCTCATCCCCTGGCTCAAAGCGCAGAGCGGTGGTGGCGGGAATATTGAGCCGCTTGCCGAAGGCCAGCTGGCGATCGAATTCCAGGGAGGCGTTTACCTCGAAGAAGTGGAAATGTGATCCGACCTGGATTGGCCGGTCACCAGTATTCCGAACTTTCAGCGGGGTCGTTGGATAACCGGCATTGATCTCGATATCACCGTTACCAAGGACGAGTCCTCCAACCGGCGCCTTTCTGTTGCCGTCGTCAGGGACGGAAGCTGCCGGCGGCCTCTTGTTCTGGTCCTTGCTCATGATAGCTCCTTAGATCGCCGCTACTTGATCGGGTTATGGACAGTGACGAGGCGGCTGCCGTCAGTGAAAACGGCCTCCAGCTGGACGTACGGAATCATTTCTGCCACGCCGTCCATGACATCACTTCGGGTGATCGCCTTCCCAGCCAACTCCATGACCTCCTCAACGGTCTTGCCAGCCCGCGCACCATCGAGTGCAGCAGCCGAGATGAGAGATACCGTTTCCGGGTGGTTGAGCTTCAGCCCAGCGTCCTTACGCTTCTGTGCAATAAGGGCGACCATGTAGATCATGAGCTTATCAATTTCCCGCGGAGTGAAATGCATTCACCACCTCCTCATGGTCTGCTGATCAGCGATAGGCCGTTCAGCACGCACCTGATCAATTTCGGAGACTTGTACTTAGCGAAGCAGCACTGTTCGCTTGCTTTGCGCTGGTTAACCGCTCCGACAAAGCCTCCGGAATGTTCCAGCTTCAGAGAAGAAGCTTCCTTATAGGTGAGCTGCCTGAACGACGTATAAATCTGTCTTATTGGATGTACTAGGAGATTCCTTTTTGAAGCGATAACTATAAGTTGTTTCTTCATCGTAAAATGTTTGTTCAGCTGATGCGCAGTTTAAGTTCAGGCCTCATCGATGCGGAAGAGGGCGGTGGCTGCGAGGCAGATGGCGGACATGAAGGTGTGGGCGCATCGGCCATAGCGCATGGCGATGCGGCGGTCCGAGGCAGTGCCTCGAACCCTTGAGCCTGCCGAACATGTTCTCGATGCGGTGCCGCTGGCGGTAGAGCTTCCTGTCATGCGGGATGCGCCGCTTGCGGCCACGGCATGACGGCATGCAGGGTTCGATACCGCGGGCGGCCAGGGCTTGGCGGAAGCGGTCGCTGTTATGGCCTTTGTTGCCGATCAGGATGCTGGTGGACGCCGGGGCGTCGCGCATCAGGGCTGCGCCCTTGTGGTCGCTCATCTGACCTTCAGAGAGCAGCATGACAAGGGGGACGACCCTGCCCGTCCGGGACCACGTGCGGCTTGGAACTCGGGCCGCCCTTGGTGCGCCCGCTACGGCGGGGAACAGCCCTTTCCGAGCAGGCTGGCCGCCGCGCGGTGGACCTTGCGCTGCGTGGCGTCGATCATCAGCCGCTCCGGCTGCCCGTTGCGCCGGGCCAGCCCCGCGAAGATGCGGTTGAAGATGCCCATGCGGCGCCAGCGGATGAAGCGGTTGCAGAGGGTCTTGTGCGGCCCGTATTCGGCAGGCGCGTCGCGCCAGCGAAGTCCATTGCGGATGACATGGATGATGCCGCTGACGACGCGTCGGTCGTCCACCCGCGGCCCGCCGTGCGAGAGCGGGAAGGAGCGCGGGATCCGCTCGATCTGCGCCTTCGTCAGCCAGAACAGGTCGGCCATGGCAGCACCTCCGGCCACCATGGCATCACAGCAGGATCAAGGAGCAAGAGGCTTGTTGATAGACCCGATCTGCAAAGGTATCGGCTTAATCTGATAGGCAGTGGTGAAGTGGTGGGCACCTGACCTGCTGGCTGGAGCTGGCAGGCGTCCTTGAGGACGGAGGTCACGATGATGCGGGAGCAGAAGATCATCCGCGGCAAGGTCGGGGTGCAGGAGCTGGCCAGGCAGCCCGGCAGCGTCAGCCAGGCCTGCAAGATCATGGGCGACAGCCGGGACAGCTTTTACCGGTTCAAGGACCTGTACGAGAAGGGCGGCGAGGTTGCGCTTCAGGAACTCTCCCGGCGCAAGCCGAACCTGAAGAACCGGGTCGACCCAGCCATTGAGGCAGCCGTGGCCGAGATGGCCGTGGACCAGCCCGCCTGGGGCAGCTCCGGGTGTCCAACGAACTCCGCAAGCAGGGTGTCCCCGTCTCCTCCTTTGGGGTGAGGAACATCTGGCTGCGCCACGATCTCACCAGCATGAAGGCGCGGCTGAAGGCGCTGGAGGCCCGGATGGCGCACAGGACACCTTCCATGTCGGCAACATGAAGGGCGTGGGCCGGATTTACCAGCAGACCTTTGTCCACACTGCCTCCAAGGTGGCCTTTGCCAAGCTGTATGACCGCAAGACCCCGATCACCGCCGCCGACTTGTTGAACGACCTCATGCTATCCCGCTGCTGCGAATCCTGACTGATCGAGGAACCGAATTCTGCGGCAGCCCCGGGCGGCACGAATATGAACGCTACCTGGCTGTCGAGGACCTGGATCACTCCCGCACCAGGACGAAAAGCCCGCAAACGAATGGCATCGTGGCGCGTCTCCACGAGACCATGCTGCACGAGTTCCATCAGATAGCCTTTCGTAAGAAGCTCTGCCGCGCGATCGACGAGCTGCAACGCGACCGCGATGCCTAGCTTGCCGAGCACAACGAGGCGCGGTCACACCAAGGCAGGTGGTGCTACGGCAAAACGCCCATGCAGACCTTCCTGGCTGCCTCGCCACTTGCCCAGAAGAAGACGCTGCAGGCACAGTAGCGTCAGACATACGCACCGGATCGGACACGCCCGACCGCCGGTCAGGTGGCCGTCACATCAAGTCCATACTCTACAGCCCAGACCGTGGGTTCATCGCTGGTCAGCCGCCTGCCCGGTTGATGGAAAGAACGCTATCGGCAAACATGCCCTCCCTACACTTAGTTCAACGCGAAGCTGCCACTCGCATGTTAGGACTTGCATCAGACCGGCTTCTTAATAACCGCTGCAATCCGACAAGAGTGGAGGGTATTCTGAGCGAGAAGCAGACAGGGACGACATCGCTGCCGTCCGACCTGCCGCTTACGTTCTGGCATGGTGACGGCCTGCTCGGAAGGTCTGTCCGCTTTACCTTTGCTCTGATGGCGCCCATTGTTGTAGGGCTCATGGTCGGGGCCAGTGGCTGGGTTGCCTACGCCATTCTAACCTGCATCCTCAGCTACATGCTCGACACCGGTGGCACAGCGCTTTCGCGCGTGCCGAACTTCGCCGTTGCCGCCCTTATAGTGATCGCGGGCGCCGGCATCGGCACCTTGGCGTACGGAGACCCCAGGCTGACGGCCCTCGCGCTCGGCGGCACCGCCATGTTGTATGGTATTGTCGAAGGGCTTCACCCCAGTGCTGCCGCTGCCTCGCGCTTCCTCTGCCTAGCTGTCACTATCGCCGCTCTCTATTCCCCCGTGCATGTGTTTGACATAGCCGTAGTCGGAGGATGCGCGCTCTATGGCTGGGTACTTTCGGTGTCTTGGGACGCCGCAACAGGGATTTGGCGCCCCTCGGCTGGCCTGAAGCTCGAGCAGATATCCGCCTATCTAAAGAAGGATCAGGCAGCGCGCCTGGTGTTCGCTTCCGTTACAGGGATGACAGTTGCAGGATCATTCCTCCTCGCAAGGTCACTCGGGCTCGAGCACCTAAACTGGGCGATCCTCGCCTTGATCCTCGTCCTCCACAGCGATGCCGAGGCAAGCCGCCGGACGGCTAGGAACCTGTTCAGTGGGACGCTGCTAGGCGTGGCTGTGGCTTGGCTTTACGGCACTTTGTTTGAATCGCCATCCGCCCTTATTTTCGGAATGACGGTTGCGGCCATCATCCGTTGGCCTGTGCAGCAGCGAAAGGGGTCGCTCGGGTTCGCAGCCATGGCTGTGTTCATCGTCTTGCTGCTGCAGTTGGTTGCTCATCTCACTGGTCATCCTTCGCACGCTCCAGCAGACCGCCTGATCGACATTTCCATAGGCTGCGCAATCTCGATCGTTGCTGTCTATGTGAATGCTGCCGCGCAGTGGCTCTTGCATCGGGCTTCGTCCTGAGGCCCCGAACGCTCTGGCGGTGCTCCTGCACAGCATCAGCCCCACGAGCGCTAGGCCCGGAGGCAAAGCGGTTCATATTCGTTGTGCAAGCCACCGCCTCCCCGACCTGCGCCGATGGGAAGATTTGGTGGTCCGCAGCGAAGCCGGATCAGGCTGACGTCCAGGATGCGCCCGCTGCATTCGAACGGCACCGCCAAGTTGGCCGGCCGGCAGCTCGCCTGGGCGGCCCCGCCGGGTAGAGATTGGGATAACTGCACCCGCCAGCCCAGCGATGTGTAGATGCCGGGTGAGTGCTCCCCGGAGGTGCCGACGGAAAAATCCCAGGCGACTTGACCGGCTGAACTCCTAGAGGGGCGGCCACCCCGATCGCCGATGCTGCCGCTGTCCTGTGGAAGGCGGCGCCGTTGATCTGACTAGTTCTACAGTTGAGTTTGGGTTGAGGCTTCCCCAGGTGCGTGACGGCATATTGGTTCGTGGAGACGGGCCATGGGGTCGGATCC
>NZ_RFLX01000028.1 GCF_003696345.1 Teichococcus wenyumeiae
GCCCGCGTTCTGATCGGCGACAAAGGCTATGACAGCAACCGCTTCCGCCAGGCCCTGGCCGCTCGCAGCATTGAGCCCTGCATGCCGTCATGCCGTGGCCGCAAGCAGCGCATCCCGCATGGCAGGATGCTGTATCGCCAGCGGCACCGTATCGAGAACATGTTCGGCAGGCTCAAGGACTGGCGCCGCATCGCCATGCGCTATGATCGCTGCGCCCACACCTTCATGTCCGCCATCTGCCTCGCCGCCACCGTCCTCTTCTGGATCAAGGAGTCCTGAGCCTAATCTGAAAGAAACTCTCGAAGCATTACTCAGTGCGCTTCGTGAACTCGAACACATTAAAGCGACTTGCTGTTGCTGCTCGGCGGACGGCAACATCAACATAGAACGAAAGGCCTGCCTGAGAGACTTAGGACTCCGGCCCGCAAAACTCAGGCACCTGCCGGAACCCCACAAGAAGGGTCGCGA
Organism: Teichococcus wenyumeiae; assembly: GCF_003696345.1. GTDB lineage: Bacteria > Pseudomonadota > Alphaproteobacteria > Acetobacterales > Acetobacteraceae > Pseudoroseomonas > Pseudoroseomonas wenyumeiae. The sequence goes on from NZ_RFLX01000028.1 coordinate 469, forward strand.
TGAGCACTTCATTGTCTGACCAGCTGGCCAACGAGGCCAAAATCGGATGGCGATGAAAGCGCGCCGCAGGCTGCTGCTTCTCATAGTGCTTGCCCTGTTCATTGCTGTGGGCGGATCTTATGCGTGGAAGCAGTTCAATAGCAGCGGCCTTCCTGAAGGGTTTGCCAGCGGAAACGGGCGCATCGAGGCAACTGAAATTGATGTCTCGACCAAAACTGCTGGACGCGTCAAGGAAATCCTGGTTCGGGAAGGCGAATTCGTTGAGGCAGGACAGGTTCTTGCCTACATGGATACCGCGCAGCTTGAGGCCCGGAAGAGAGAGGCCGAGGCACAGCTGCAACGGGCAAAGATTGCTGTCGAGACAGCGCGGAGCCTTGTTGCGCAGCGTGAGGCTGAGAGGACCGCAGCCACCGCTGTTGTTGCGCAGCGGCAGGCAGAACTCGACGGTGCGGCCAAGCGTTTGGCGCGGTCCGAGCGGCTGGCGGCAAGCAATACAGTGTCCATACAGACGCTGGATGACAACCGCGCCGCTCATGAAAGTGCTCGCGCCGCAGTGAGCGCTGCGCAGGCGCAGCTAGCTGCCTCGGACGCAGCGATCAGCGCTGCCAAGGCACAGGTCGTGGATGCAGAGGCCTCGGTAGATGCCGCGCAGGCAACGATCGAGAGCATCGTGGCTGACATCAACGACAGCACGTTGGTCGCACCGCGGGCAGGTCGCGTTCAATACCGCATCGCCGAGCCGGGGGAGGTGCTGCCGGCTGGTGGCCGGCTGCTCAACCTCGTTGATCTAAGCGATGTCTACATGACCTTCTTCCTGCCGACTGCGCAGGCAGGGCGCGTCGAGATCGGGGAAGAGGTTCGCATTGTGCTCGATGCAGCGCCCCAGTACGTCATCCCAGCCAAGGTAAGCTTCGTGGCCGATGTCGCGCAGTTCACCCCTAAAACCGTGGAGACTGCTGAAGAGCGGCAGAAGCTGATGTTCCGCGTCCGGGCGCAGATCTCGCCCGAGTTGCTGGAGCGGCATATCCGCCTGGTGAAGACCGGACTGCCCGGAGTGGCTTATGTTCGGCTTAATCCGCAGGCCGAATGGCCGGCAAGCCTGAGCGGCCCGCTGGTGCAATGACTGAACGCGCACCTGTTGCTGAGGAGCTTGGCAAGCGACCAGTCGCCGCGCGGATCAAGGCTGCCTCCCTCAGCTATGGCAAGACCCTGGCTCTCAAAGAAATCAACCTAGAGCTTCCGTCAGGCATCATGACAGGACTGATCGGGCCCGACGGAGTGGGCAAGTCCAGCCTGCTGTCCCTGATCTCGGGCGCCCGCGCTGTCCAGCAAGGCAAGATTGAGGTTCTGGAAGGGGATATCGCGAACAAGGAGCACCGGGAATGCATCTATGCTCGGATCGCCTATATGCCGCAGGGGCTGGGCAGGAACCTCTATCCCACTTTGTCGGTCTTCGAGAATGTGGACTTTTTTGGCCGGTTGTTCGGACATAACAAGCAGGAACGTGCGAAGCGCATTGCCGAACTGCTGCGCAGCACGGGTCTTTCTCCCTTTGCCGACCGGCCGGCGGGCAAGCTCTCAGGAGGCATGAAGCAGAAGCTTGGTCTCTGCTGCGCATTGATTCATGACCCGGACCTGCTGATTCTCGACGAACCAACAACCGGCGTCGACCCTTTGTCGCGCCGCCAGTTCTGGGAACTGATCGACGATATCCGCCAAGGCCGGCCTGACATGAGCGTGGTTGTCGCGACCGCCTATATGGAGGAGGCTGAGCGCTTCGACTGGCTCGTGGCGATGGATGCCGGCCAGGTGCTCGCAACCGGAACGCCTGACGAGCTGCGCCAACGAACAGGGGCGCAAAGCCTGGACGCCGCTTTCATCGCTCTGCTGCCAGAGGAGAGACGGCGAGGGCACCAAGACGTTGTCATTCCGCCAAGGCGTGATGTGGAGGGCGAGGTTGCCATTGAGGCCGAGCATCTGACGATGCGGTTCGGCAACTTCACTGCAGTCGATGACGTGAGCTTTCGTATCGATAAAGGAGAGATCTTCGGCTTCCTGGGCTCCAATGGCTGCGGCAAAACCACCACCATGAAGATGCTCACAGGCCTTCTGGTCCCGAGCGAAGGTCAGGCGCGCCTCTTTGGTCAGGAGGTTGAGCCAGGCGATATGAAAGTTCGCCAGCGCGTGGGCTACATGTCGCAGGCCTTTTCCCTCTATACCGAACTGACGGTGCGGCAGAATCTCGATTTGCATGCCCGGCTCTTCGGCATGAAGGCGGCAGCAATTCCCGCGCGGATCGAGGAGATGGTCTCCCGTTTTGGCCTCAACGAAGTGCTGGATGCTTGGCCCGATGCCTTACCGCTCGGTATTCGCCAGCGGCTTTCGCTGGCCGTGGCACTGGTTCATTCGCCGGAGATCCTGATCCTCGACGAGCCGACGTCGGGCGTGGACCCGATCGCGCGTGACAGCTTCTGGCGCATCCTCTCGGACTTGTCACGGCAGGACCATGTCACGATCTTTGTCTCCACCCATTTCATGAATGAGGCACAGCTTTGCGACCGCATCTCGCTCATGCACGCGGGGAAGGTGCTGGTCAGCGAGAAGCCCAGTGTCATCATGGAGAAGCGCGGCGCGAGAACACTGGAAGAGGCCTTCATCGGCTATCTCGAGGACGCCATACAGGAATCGGCAGACAGCGAACCCGCAGAGTCGGAAAGCATGCCAGTCCAGGCCGTCGCTCCAAAGCCAGCGCAACCTGCACCGCAGGCGATGTCGAAGCGCTTTTTCGACCTTCGCCGGCTCTTCGCCTATACCCAGCGCGAATCCCTGGAACTGCGACGCGACCCCATCCGGGCAACCCTGGCGCTTCTTGGCAGCGTGATCCTGATGTTCGTGATCGGCTATGGCATCAATATGGATGTCGGTAACCTGACCTTCGCCGTGCTTGATCGTGACGATACGACGACGAGCCGTGACTATGCGCTGCAGATCGCCGGCTCGCGCTACTTCACCGAGAAACCTCCGATTACCGACTATGCCGATCTGGACCGGCGCATGCGCAACGGCGAGCTGAACCTGGCCATTGAGATTCCGCCAGGTTTTGCTCGCGATGTGGCCCGCGGCAAGGCTGTTGAGATCGGCGCCTGGATCGATGGTGCAATGCCGGCCAGGGCGGAAACGGTTCGCGGGTATGTCCAGGGTATACATCAGGACTGGCTGACCCAGAAGGCCAGGCAGCGCTATGGAGATGCGGCGGTTACGGGCAACTTCCAGCTGGCCGTCCGCTACCGCTACAATCCGGACATCCAGAGCATCGTGGCCATGGTGCCGGCTGTGATCCCGCTGCTGCTGCTGATGATTCCCGCCATGTTGGCTGTCCTTAGCGTCGTCCGTGAAAAAGAGCTGGGCTCGATCATCAACTTCTACGTGACGCCCGTCACGCCCCTTGAGTTTTTGCTGGGAAAGCAGCTCCCCTACATCGCGCTGGCGATGATCAATTTCGTTATGCTGACCGCATTCGCCATCTTCGTCTTTCGTGTCCCTTTTACCGGCAGCCTGGTGACTTTGACCGCCGCAGCCTTCCTCTATGTCACTGCCACGACCGCGTTAGGACTGGTGATATCGGCTTTCATGAAGAGCCAGATCGCAGCCATTTTCGGCACGGCATTGCTGACCTTGATACCGGCTGTACAGTATTCCGGCATCATCGATCCCGTTTCGTCCCTGCAGGGCGCGGGAGCGGTGATCGGCCGGATCTATCCCACGACTTATTTCGTGACGATTTCACGCGGGACCTTCTCCAAGGGGCTGGGTTTCAGCGATCTTTGGACCGACTTCGTGCCGCTGCTGATCGCCATTCCGGTGCTGCTCCTCTTGGGCACCCTGCTTCTCAAGAAACAGGCAGGATGACGATGCGGGGCAGGAACATCCTCCAGCTTGGCATCAAGGAACTGCGGGGGTTGGCGCGGGACCCGATGCTCCTGGTGCTGATCGTCTATGCCTTCACACTCTCGATCTATACCGCATCAAGAGCAATGCCGGAGACATTGAACCAGGCGGCGATAGCCATTGTAGACGAGGATCAGTCGCCGGTATCCGCACGCATCATTACCGCCTTCAATCCACCCTACTTCAGCGTGCCACGCATCATCTCCCAGTCTGAGATGGACCGCCGAATGGACGCCGGCCTGGACACCTTCGCCTTGGATATTCCACCGAACTTCCAACGCGACCTCCTGGCAGGACGCTCGCCCACGATCCAGCTCAATATCGATGCCACACGCATGACACAGGCGTTCTCGGGCGGCGGCTATGTTCAGTCCATCACCTTGAATGAGGTTGAAGAGTTCCTGGCTGGCTATCGTGGAGGCACCACGATGCCAGTAGACCTCGTTCTGCGCTCCCGGTTCAACCAGGAGCTTAACAAGGGCTGGTTCGGCGCCATCAACAATGTCATCTCCTCCGTTACGATGCTTTCCATCATCCTGACTGGCGCGGCGCTGATCCGGGAACGCGAGCATGGGACCATCGAGCATCTGCTGGTCATGCCTGTAACAGCAACAGAGATCATGCTCAGCAAGATATGGTCCATGGGGCTGGTGGTGCTCGCCGCTACAGCCTTTTCGATGATCTTTGTTGTACAAGGCCTTCTGTCCGTTCCGATTTCTGGGTCTGTCACACTGTTTTTGGCAGGGGGAGCTCTGCAGCTGTTTGCGACGACGTCGCTTGGCATTTTCCTTGCCACGGTAGCAGGATCGATGCCGCAGTTCGGCATGCTGCTGATGCTTGTCTTGTTGCCGATGCAAGTACTATCCGGCGGTACCTCACCACGCGAGAGTATGCCCGAGATCATCCAGACGATCATGCTGGCTGCCCCTAACACCCATTTTGTCATGTTGGCGCAGGCCGTTCTATTCCGGGGAGCCGGCCTAGACGTCGTCTGGCCGCAGCTCCTTGCGATGCTGGCTATCGGGGCAGCGCTCTTCGCCTTGTCATTGAGACGGTTTCGCCAGTTTCTCCGTTGAAGGCGGAAATTTCATTACATATGATTACATGTGAGGTAGCATTCAGGCTGCCCCGATCAGATTCGGACCGAGTGGACAGCTCTACCTTGTCGGCAATCTCTGGAGCTGTGGTGTCATGAGCGAGGCAGATGTCAAGGAGCTGCTGTGGCGCAATCCTCTTTTCATGAGCCTACCAGACGCTGCGCTCGACGAGGTTCTTTTTGCCAGCAAGCTACGGAAGATCCCGGCGAAAACCACCATCTTCCATCAGGGGGACATTCCGAAGGAGATGGTGGCGCTTGGCAATGGAATCGTAAAGGTATGGCAAATGCGCAGTGGAGGGGCCACCGCCACCATCCATGTTCTAGGACCGGGCGATCTTATTGGCGCTACCGCGGTATTTGGCCGACTTCCGCTTCTGGCAACAGCGACAACGGTAACAGATTGCGTCTTGCTATCTTGGGCTGTGGCGCTGACCCACGATCTGATGGAGCGTTTCCCTGTGATCAGGCTCAATGCCCTAGGTTATGTCAGTCTCCACGCTGAGGAACTGGTGCAGCGTCTCGGCGAAATGGCTACTGAACGGGTCGAGCAGCGCATCGCCAGATCCCTTCTCCGGCTTGCAGATCATATCGGACTGGCGGCTTCGGGCGGCGTTGAGATCGGCTATCCGTTGTCCCGGCAGGATATCGCCGAGATTGTGGGAACCGATCTTTATGTCGTTAGTCGTGTTCTGCATGACTGGACAGATCGCGGCTTCATCATGGCGGGACGCCTTCGGATCATCCTCTGCGACAGAGAGCGGATCGAACAGATTGCTACCGAGGGTAGATGAGTGGTGTCCAGCCACACTTTTTTTTTACACACGCGGGCTGGCCCATTTGCGCTAACGCAACGAATATCCACTGCCGCTCCCACATAGTCGCTGGCCAACCAACGTGCGAAATCGCACACAGGCCGAGGGCCCCGCCAGTGAGCCAGTTCGTCGATCGGCTTCTGTTCTTTCGGAAATACAAGGGGACCTTCGCCAGCGGCCATGGCGTGGTCACGGACGAGAACCGGGCATGGGAGGATAATTATCGCTCCCGCTGGCAAAGCGAGAAGATCGTCCGCTCTACCCACGGCGTGAACTGTACCGGCAGCTGTAGCTGGAAGATCTACGTCAAGAATGGCCTTGTGACCTGGGAAACCCAGCAGACCGATTATCCGCGGACACGTCCGGACCTGCCGAACCACGAGCCTCGTGGTTGCCCACGCGGGGCAAGCTATTCGTGGTACCTCTACAGCAGCAATCGCATCAAGTATCCGCTGGTGCGCGGGCGGCTTCTGACCATGTGGCGCGAAGCCCGCCGGACCTTGGCGCCTGTGGCAGCCTGGAAAGCCATCCAGGACGATGCAGCCAAGCGGCGCGATTATCAGCGGGTGCGTGGGCTGGGCGGTTTTGTGCGAGCGGACTGGGATGAGGTCAACGAGCTGATCGCAGCCGCCAACATCCACACCATCAAGCAATGGGGCCCGGATCGCGTCGCCGGCTTCTCGCCTATTCCTGCCATGTCGATGATCAGCTACGCCGCAGGTACGCGTTATCTCAGCCTGATTGGCGGAACCTGCCTCTCCTTCTACGACTGGTACTGCGACCTGCCACCGTCGTCACCGCAAACCTTTGGTGAGCAGACGGACGTACCGGAGAGCGCCGACTGGTATAATTCGGGCTATCTGCTGTTGTGGGGCTCGAATGTCTCCATGACACGGACGCCGGATGCGCACTTCTATACCGAAGCCCGCTATCGGGGCGCCAAGAGCGTTGTGATTGCGCCGGATTTCGTTGAGGTTGCGCGGTTTGCCGATCTTTGGCTGCACCCGAAGCAGGGGACCGACGCAGCCCTGGCACTGGCCATGGGCCATGTGATCCTGAAAGAGTTCTTCATCGACCGGCAGGTCCCCTACTTTCAGGACTATGTCCGAAAGTACTCCGATCTCCCCTTCCTTGTGATTCTGGAGCCGCGCGAGGAGGGCTTGGTGCCAGGCCGGATGCTGCGGGCTGCCGACTTTCCCGATGCGCTTGGGCAAGAGAACAACCCCGATTGGAAGCCGGTTTACATTGACCAAGCCAGCGACGATGTCGTGGCACCGCAAGGCACTGCCGGCTTCCGCTGGGGCGAGCAGGGCAAGTGGAATCTGGAACCAAGGGATGGCCGTGACGGGCATGACATTTCGCCCCGCCTGTCGCTGGTGGGTGAGGAGGTTGCGACTGTCTCTTTCCCTTATTTCGGCAATGCCGGGCGCTTTGGACTCACCGATCACGCGCCAGTTCAGCACCGCAGCGTTCCGGCCCGTATGCTGACTCTGAAGGATGGGAGCCGCGTCCAGGTGGCGACTGTCTTCGACCTGATGCTGGCTAGCTATGGCATTAGCCGGGGCCTGGGCGACAAGGCGGCCAACAGCTTCGACGACGACGTTCCAGGCACGCCTGCTTGGCAAGAACGGATCACCGGCGTACCGCGGGATCGGTGCATCGCCGTTGCCCGTGGCTTCGCAGCCAACGCCGAGGCGACAAAAGGCCGCTCAATGGTCATCCTCGGGGCTGGTCTGAACCACTGGTACCACATGGACATGTCGTACCGGGCTATCATTGCAATGCTGACTCTCTGCGGTTGCATCGGCCAGTCCGGCGGGGGCTGGGCGCACTACGTCGGCCAGGAAAAGTTGCGCCCACAAGCGGGCTGGCTGCCGGTCGCCTTCGCGTCTGACTGGGTACGGCCGCCACGCCAGATGAACGGCACCAGCTATTTCTACGCGCATACCGATCAATGGCGCTACGAGCGCATGGAACTGCGCGAGCAGATCTCGCCACTGGCTGACCCAGCTCGGTGGTCCGGCACCATGATCGACTGCAATGTCCGGGCGGAGCGTGCGGGATGGCTGCCGAGTTCGCCGCAGTTGAAGCGCAATCCTCTGCAGGTCGCCCGAGAAGCACGTAAGGCAGGCAAGGAGCCTGTGGCTTATGTCGCGGACGGGTTGAATGACGGCACGCTGCAGATGGCCTGCGAGGACCCGGATGCGCCGGAGAACTGGCCTCGCAACCTGTTCGTCTGGCGCTCCAACCTGCTCGGCGCCAGCGGCAAGGGGCATGAGTACTTCCTCAAGCATCTCCTCGGAGCCCGCAACAACGTGCTGAACGAGGAGAGCGATCAGCGCCCTGAGGAAGTGGTGCGCGGCGATGTCGCGCCCGAGGGCAAGCTGGACCTGCTGGTCACGATCGACTTCCGCATGAACACCACTACGCTGTTCAGCGACATCGTGCTGCCGACAGCCACCTGGTATGAGAAATCAGACCTCAATACAACCGACATGCACCCCTTCATCCACCCCCTGCAAGCGGCGGTGGACCCGGTCTGGGGTGCGCGCGCTGACTGGGCGATCTTTCGCGAGATCGCGAAGACCTTCCAGCGTCTCGTACTGGGAGAACTGGGTGTCGAGGAAGACTTGGTGCTGACCCCGACACTGAAGGACACGCCCTCCGAACTGTCGCAGCCGTATGGGGCAGCGGAAGACTGGCGCCACGGAGCGGCGAGGGGTGAGCCAGGCCGCACCATGCCGGCGATTACCCTCGTGTCACGCGACTATCCCGCCACCTACGACCGCTTCACCAGTGTGGGCCCGCTGCTGGAAGAACGTGGCAACGGCACGAAGGGAATGGTCTGGGACACGAAGGAGGAGGTGGCGCATCTTCGCTTGGTCAATCCACCTGAGCACGATGATCGCCCGCGCATGCGCGACGATATGGACGCGATTGAGGCGGTTCTGTCGCTGGCGCCGGAGACCAATGGCCATGTCGCGCTGAAGGCTTGGCAGGCTCTTTCAAAGGCCACGGGGCGGGACCACACGCATCTGATTGCCCGCCGTGTGGACGAGAAGATCGAGTTCCGCAACATCGCATCCCAGCCGCGCCCGATCCTGACCTCGCCGGTCTGGTCAGGGATCGAAAGCCATGAGGTCTGCTACAACGCCGGCTGGACCAATGTGCATGAGCTGATCCCCTGGCGCACCCTGACCGGGCGGCAGCAAATCTACCAGGACCACCCCTGGCTCCGTGATTTCGGCGAGTGCTTCGCGACCTATCGTCCGCCGATCGACACACGCTCGGCCTCTGAGGATCTGACGCGGTTGCATGACAACGGCAACAAGCCGCTGGTGCTGAACTTCCTGACGCCGCACCAGAAGTGGGGCATCCACAGCACCTTCACGGAGAACCTGATCATGCTGACGCTGGGCCGTGGCGGCCCCATTGTCTGGATCAGCGAGAGGGATGCCGCTTCCGCCGGCATTGAGGACAATGACTGGATCGAGGCTTTCAACCGCAATGGCGCCCTGGTTGCGCGTGCCGTTGTCAGCCAGCGCATCCCGCAGGGCGCGGCCTTCATGTATCACGCGGCCGAGCGGACAGCCAATGTGCCCGGCAGTGAAGTCACGCAGAACCGGGGTGGCATCCATAACTCCGTCACGCGCGTGGTGCTGAAGCCCACCCACATGATCGGCGGCTATGCCCAGCTTTCCTACGGGTTCAACTACTACGGCACCGTGGGGTCGAACCGTGATGAGTTCGTCATCCTGCGCAAGATGGTCAAGGTAGACTGGCGCGACCGCCCCTTGTCGGAGAAGCGGCCCATCATGAAAGCTGAAGAATCCACCCGTCTCGAAGGACATCGGGCATGAAGATCCGGGCACAGATCGGCAAGGTTCTGAACCTCGACAAATGCATCGGGTGCCACACCTGCAGCGTCACCTGTAAGCAGGTCTGGACCACGCGTCAGGGTATCGAATACGCCTGGTGGAACAACGTCGAGAGCAAGCCAGGCGTCGGGTACCCGCAGGACTGGGAGAACCAGGAACGCTGGCGCGGTGGCTGGGTGTTAGGAAAGGGCGGCGCGCTACGCCCCAAGACGGGTGGCAAGTGGCGTATCCTGTCGAAGATCTTCGCCAATCCGGAACTTCCTGAGATCGACGACTATTACGAGCCCTTCGACTACGAGTATTCCTATATCCACGGCGTGTCGGAGAGCGAGGCGGCACCGACGGCGCAGCCTGTCTCCATCGTTACCGGCGAACGCATGACGGTGAACTGGGGACCGAACTGGGAGGAATCCCTCGGCACGGAGTTCCACAAGCGCTCCCATGACTACAACTTCAAGGATGTCGAGAAGACGATTTACGGGGAGTTCGAGAACAGCTTCCTGATGTTCCTGCCACGCTTGTGCGAGCACTGCCTGAATCCTTCCTGTGTGGCATCCTGTCCTTCCGGCGCCATCTACAAGCGGGAGGAGGATGGTATCGTCCTTATCGACCAGGAGAAATGCCGCGGCTGGCGCATGTGTGTGACCGGATGCCCATACAAGAAGGTCTATTACAACTGGCATACAGGGAAGTCGGAGAAATGCATCTTCTGCTATCCGCGAATCGAGAGCGGGCAACCAACGGTGTGTTCCGAGACCTGTGTCGGCCGCATCCGCTATCTTGGCGTGATGCTCTATGATGCCGACCGCATCCTGGAGGTCGCGGCCCAGCCTGATGTGCAGGATTGCTACCAGGCCCAACTCGACATCTTCCTGGACCCGCATGACCCGGCGGTGATTTCCCAGGCGCAGAAGGACGGCGTACCGGACACCTGGATCGAGGCAGCGCAGCGTTCGCCTGTCTACAAGATGGCCTGCGACTGGAAAGTGGCCTTTCCGCTGCATCCGGAATACCGCACGGTCCCGATGGTCTGGTACATCCCGCCGCTTTCCCCGATTCAGGAGGCAGCGGATGCTGGCGTGCTTGGCACGCTGGATGGCATTCCCGACGTGGACGGTCTGCGCATTCCGGTCCGGTATCTCGCCAACCTCCTGACGGCGGGCAAGGAGGAGCCAGTACGCCACACGCTGCGCAAGCTGCTGGCGCTCCGGGCCTATATGCGCCGGCGGAGCATCGAGGATGTGCGAGACACCTCCGCGCTTGACTCCGTTGGGCTGACGGAACGTCAGGCGGAGGAGATGTACCGGGTGATGGCAATCGCGAACTACGAGGACCGTTTCGTGATTCCGACGGCACATAAGGAAGTGGCGGAGAACGCCTATGACCAGCGCGGCATCGCTGGCTTCCACTTCGGCCAGATGACATCCGAAGGCAATAGCCGCTTCATGCTGTGGGGACAGGATACCCGCAAGACGCGCGGCGAACGCTTTCCGCTGGACAGGAAGTAACGCCATGCTCGCCTGCAAAGCCCTGGCTGGGCTGCTGCTTTATCCTGACGAAGCGCTGATCGACTCCCTGCCGGAGATCGGTGACATCCTGCGCCAAGCAGCTCTTCCGCCTGCCGAGACGGAGGCGCTTCTCCAGTTCTGCAATCGTCTTGCCGCTACTGATTTGATGGAGGCCCAAAGCGAGTACGTGGCGCTTTTCGACAGCGCGCCCTCGCTCTCCCTCTACCTTTTCGGTCATGTCTACGGCGATTCCCGCGAGCGCGGGCAGGCCATGGTTGACCTGCTGGAGGATTACCACCGCATGGGGCTCGACATGACGGCGGACGAGCTTCCCGATTTCCTTCCGGTCTTTCTTGAATATGCGTCTCTTCACGAGGCCCCGCAGGCGCGTCTGCTGCTCGGAGAGGTTGCGGAGGTTGTGTCTCTACTGGCAGCGCGGCTGGAGCGGCGTGGCGCCTCCTATGCGGCCGTGCTGCGCGCGATCGAGGCCCTGAGCGCACGACAGGCTGACCGCGAGGTCGTGGAGGCGCGCCTTGCTGAAGGCGAGCCTGAGGACACGCCCGAGGCGATCGACGCGCGCTACGAGGAAGCACCGGTGAACTTCATGGAGCCGGCGGTCGAGGACAGTGCCTGCTCCAAAGCCGCCTCGCTCGTCGCGCAATTCAGCCGCGACCCACCGCCACGTTCCCGCCCTCTGAACCCGTCTGACGGCAGCTAGGAGACCGTGTCATGGATTGGCTGAACCAGTTCCTGTTCGGGTTTTATCCCTACCTCTGCATGATCTGCTTTTTCCTGGGAAGCTGGGCGCGCTTCGACCGCAGCCAGTTCTCCTGGCGCAGCCAGTCCAGCCAGTTCCTGCGCCGGCAGCAGCTGGTCTGGGGCAGCAACCTGTTCCACATTTCTATTCTCGGCCTGTTCGTCGGCCATACCGCGGGGCTGCTGACGCCGCCGGAGGTCTACCACGCCCTGGGCCTGACGGTGAAAGCCAAGCAGATCCTGGCGATTGTCACCGGCGGCCTTCTGGCCGCGATGGGCGCCGTTGGCGGGGCCATGCTGATCCACAGGCGCCTGACGGATTCACGTATCCGCCAGACCAGCAAGCCGACTGATATTTTCATCCTGTTGTTCATTTTCTTTCAGCTCTGCCTCGGTATCGCGACGCTGCCGGAATCCGCGCAGAACCTGGATGGGACCTACATGCTGGTGCTGGCCGAATGGTCCCGGAGCATCCTGCTGTTCCAGCCGGGCTCTGCCCAGCTCGTCAGCGATGTTCCCTGGGTCTACAAGCTCCACCTGGTCTGCGGCATGACCCTGTTCCTGCTCGTCCCCTTTACCCGCTTGGTGCATGTGTGGTCCGCGCCGGTCTGGTTCGTGGGGCGGCGGGGCTGGCAGATTGTCCGTAAGAACGCGAACATTGCCAAGGAGGGCGTGTGATGCGCGGCCAGGCAGCCTTGCTGCCGGCCTTGGCTGTGCTGCTCATGGCGGCGGGCTCCGCCACCGATGTGGCGCCCACGCCCGGCTTCGCCCCCTTCGGCGATCAGGTTAGCGAGCAGCGCCTGCCGCTCTATCATCGCGTGACAACGATGATCGCTACATCGGCGCCGATCAACGATCCTGGGGTGATCGAGGCCAAGCGCGTGGGCTTCGCGATGATCGTGGATCTCCGGCCTCCCAGTGCCGACACGGCCTCGGAAAAGCAGCATGCCGAGTTCTCCCGCATCCGCTACGTCAACATCCCCATCCAGGGTGTGCCCACGGATGAGCAGGTGAAGCAGTTCGCAGAGCTTGTGGCAGAACCCAGCAACCTGCCCCTGCTGCTGCACGGGGCGAGTATCGACCAGTCCGGCGCCATGTGGGCGCTCTACCGGGCTTCGCTCGGCGTGCCGGTGGCCATTGCTTTCGAGGATGGCGCGACAGCGGGGCTCCAGGCCAGCGGCCCCGCCGTGCAGGCCAGGCTGGCTGAAAGGGCACGCACGCAGGGAGGGCAGCCATGATCAAGGTGGACGGAGTAGTGATCCCTGAGGAACTGATCGCCCTCGAGGTGCAGTTGCAGGATGCGGAGGACCCGGCCGCCGCCTGGGAATCCGCCGCCCGCGCCCTGGTTGTTCGCCAGGTCCTGCTGGCGGAGGCCGCCGCGCGCGGCATCAGCGACCGCGATCCCGAACCGGGGGAGGAGCCGGACGAGGCGGCGATCCGCCGGCTGCTTGAGACGGAACTGAACCTCCCGGAACCCACGGAGGATGAGTTGCAACGCTGGTTCGCCCGCAACCAGGAACGGCTGCGGCTACCCGACCTCTGGCAGGTGCAGCACCTCCTGGTGGCCGCGGACCCCAAGGACCAGAAGGCAACACAGGCGGCGCAGGCGAGGGCCGAGGCTCTGCTGGCCGAGGTGCTGGAAGACCCCGACCGCCTGCCGGTGCTGGCCCGCCAGTTCTCGGACTGTCCCTCGAAGGCGCAGGGCGGCGACCTCGGCCTCATCGAACGCGGCAGCACGGTGCCGGAGTTCGAGGCGCATCTCGCCGTGCTGGAGGCCGGCCAGGTCTGCCCCACGGTGGTGAGGAGCCGCTACGGCGTGCACGTCATCCGTGTCCTGGCGCGGGAAGCCGGGCGCGTGCCGCCCTTCGCGGCCATGCGCGGGCGCATCGTTGAGTTCCTCCAGGAGGCCAGCTGGCGCCAGGCGGTGCAGGGCTATATCGCCGCGCTGGCCGCGCGCGCGCGCATCCAGGGCTTCGACCTGTTCGAGGGGGAGAAGGCGCCGCCCCGTCCCTCCGCCTGGCCGGCCGGATCGTCCTGCACCTCGGCGGACCTGCCCGCCGGCCCCCAGCCAGGGCGCGGCGCCGGCCTCGCGAACGCGGGGGGCTGCGGGTGATTGCCCCGCCCTCTGCCCCCATAGGCAACCCATAGTCCTTGCGGATGCTGCTGGTCAGCACCCTGCCTTCATGGTTCGCTTTGCGATCTGGATGATGTTCGGAGCCGGGGCTGGGTGCTTCCGGCCTCTGCTGAAGTCCACGCCCTTGCTGGCCCGCGCCATCTCCGCCTGCCACTCGGCATCTCCACACAGACTGGTTCGGCGGCCACATCGTCATGGCTGCGCTGCTACTGGCCTCTGCGGTACGGGTCTGGCTGGGGGGCGTCTGTCCGGGTCGAAGGGAGACCCCGCTGTGGCAGCCTTTATGAACAGGCGGCCGAGGTGCTCCCAAAGGCACCATGGCTTGGGTGGAGTTCATGGGGAAGTTCGGATTGTGGCGGAGCCCGATTTTGGGGCGCGCTCGAGATCGTAAAGCAGGCCACCGCGGCGCGTATAGACGGCCCAGGTGACAGCGATGCAGACGAGATAGAAGACAAAGAAGCCCCATAGTGCTGCCTCAGGCCCACCCGTCATGGCGATCGAGGAGCCGTAGCTCTTAGGGATGAAGAATGCGCCATAGGCCGCGATGCCTCCGGTGAAGCCGATGATCGCGGCGCTTTCCTTCTCCGCGTGCAGTCTTTGCTCGGCTGGCTCGGCATCCGGCATCAGCCGCACGATGTCCTTGCCCATGATCGCGGGGATCATCTGGAAGGTGGAGGAGTTGCCGACGCCACTCGCGAGGAACAGGAACATGAAGCTTGCGAAGAAGCCCCAGAAGGCACCCGGCTGGTCCTTGATGCCGATGAAGTGGATGACTCCGTAGACGCCGATGGCCATTGCGATGAATGCCAGCAATGTCACGCGGCCTCCGCCCCAGCGGTCGGAAATCCAGCCGCTGAATGAGCGTGAGAGCGCGCCCAGCAAGGGTCCCAAGAAGGCGAACTGCAGTGCGTTGACCTCAGGGAACTGGGTGGTGGACAGCAGCGGAAAGCCTGCGGAATAGCCGATGAAGGAACCGAAGGTGCCGGTGTAGAGGAAGCACATGATCCAGTTGTGCTTGCGCCGGAAGATCACGGCCTGGTCAGCGAAGGAGGATTTCATCTCGGCAAGGTCGTCCATGCGGAACCATGCCGCAAAGGCCGCTGCGATGATGAACGGGACCCAGATGAAGCCGGCGTTCTGTAGCCACAGGACGCCGCCGCCACTCACCGCTTGAGGCTCCCCGCCAAGCCATCCGAACACGCCGACGGTGATCACCAGCGGAACGGCCAGTTGTACCACGCTGACGCCGAGGTTGCCGAGCCCCGCGTTGAGGCCGAGCGCATTCCCCTTCTCATGTTTCGGGAAGAAGAACGCGATGTTCGCCATGGAAGAGGAGAAATTGCCACCCCCGAAACCACAGAGCAGCGCCAGCAGCAGGAAGACCCAGTAGGGCGTGGTGGGGTTCTGCACCGCGAAGCCGATGCCGAGCGCCGGCAGGATCAGCGACCAGGTGGACAGCGTGGTCCACAGCCGTCCGCCGAAGATGGGCGGCATGAAGGTGTAGAAGATACGGAAGGTCGCCCCCGAAAGCCCCGGCAGCGCCGCCAGCCAGAAGAGCTGGTCGGTCGTGAAGTTGAAGCCGACGGCAGGCAGCTTCGCAACCACCACGGACCACACCATCCACACCGCGAATGACAGCAGCAGGCAGGCGATGGAGGCCCACAGATTACGATGCGCGATGGCCTTGCCGGTCTGTTCCCAGAACACCGGGTCGTCTGGGCGCCAGTCCCGGATGGCTCCGCCGCGCAGCGCGCCTTCCTGCGCGGGGCCGTGGATCGGCTGCATCTCGGGTAGCTCCGGCAGGCGTTCCAAGGCCGGCGTCGTCGCCTGGCGCTCCATCTGCAGGATCGAGACATGCATCCACACCAGGGATACTGCGCTGAGCAGGAAGAGGAGCATGAAGCAGGATTGCCGGATGCCCGTCAGGTCATTCAGCAGGCCGAAGGCCATGGGCAGCAGGAAGCCGCCAAGCCCGCCCATCAGTCCGACAACGCCGCCCACCGCGCCCACGCGGTTCGGGTAGTAGACAGGGATATGCTTGTACACCGCCGCCTTGCCCAGGCTCATGAAGAAGCCCAGCACGAAGACCAGCACGATGAAGGGAATCACGCCGATGCCGATATGGAAGGAGATCGGGCCGTTGATGCCAGCGATCACGAAATCGGTCGGCGGATAGGACAGCAGGAATGTCACCACCACCGAGACGCCGAAGGTCCAATACATCACCCGCCGCGCGCCGTATCGGTCCGAGAGCACGCCTCCATAGGCACGGAAGATGCTTGCCGGCACCGAATAGGCCGCGCCGATCATGCCGGCGGTCGTAATCGAGAAGCCATAGGCGTCGATGATATAGCGCGGCAGCCAGAGGGCCAGCGCGACAAAGGCGCCAAAGACGAAGAAGTAGTACAGGCTGAAGCGCCACACCTGAACATTCTTCAGCGGCTCCATCATCGCCGCGAAGCTCTCCGGCTTCGTGCCGGTGGCGCGACGGGCGGCGAGGTCCGGGTCGTCCTGCGTGAACAGGAAGAACGCCACGGCCATCACCAGCAACGCGGCGGCCCAGATCAGGGCGACCGCCTCCCAGCCCATCGCCACCATGATCATCGGCGCGAGGAACTTGGTGACGGCGGCCCCGACATTGCCGGCGCCGAAGATTCCCAGGGCGGTGCCCTGCTTTTCCTTCGGGAACCACTTCGAGACATAAGCCACGCCGACCGAGAAGGACCCGCCGGAAATGCCGACACCAAGTGCCGCGAGCAGGAAGGTGGGATAGTCGTAGGCGAAGACCAGCAGGCCGGTGGCGACCGCTGCTGCGACCATCACAGCGGTGTACACCACGCGCCCGCCATACTGGTCAGACCAGACACCGAGTACGACGCGGATCAGGCTTCCTGTCAGGATCGGCGTGCCAACCAGAAGGCCGAACTGGAATTCGTTGAGGCCGAGATCGCGTTTGATCTGGATCCCGATGATCGAGAATATTGTCCAGGCCGCAAAACAGATAGTGAAGGCAAGGGTGGATAGCCACAAGGCGCGAGACTGCGCCTCAGATGGCGATGCCGATGCGGCTTGTGCCTCGGGCATGTGCGTCTCCGTCCTCTTCTCGAGACGGCACCGTGGTGCGGAGAATTGTGGCCATGACCATGACTGAAATCAACCGCAGCAGGCTGGCGCCACCACCTTCTTTGCCAGATCCTTGACTGGATAAGAAAGAGATTGAAACGAGTCACGCTTAGTTCAACGCGCTATGGGTTTGGATGCCGCAACACGGCTGTCAATGATTACGGGATATCCATCGGGAAAGCTGCACTTCTGGATACTGCTTCTTCTTGCCTGGCGATATCCAGAGGCTTCAGGCAGCGGATTGTCGAACCAGTTCGGCGCCGACAGCGTTGCCTGATGGGTTTTGTGGGCGGCCTCAATGAGCCTGTTCCTGCTCTTCTATCCCCAGCCCGGCTGCATGGTGCAGACTACACAGGGGCCGGCGACCTGCCGCCTTGGCCTCCCGGCCCGGGCAGCTACCATGCTGCTGTTCGTCCTGGCATCGTCGGGCTGACGGGCGTCCGGATGGCTTCCTGCTGCTGTAGGGAGTGACCTGGGTGTCGCTGATCCTGATCTACATCACCGACATGCGGCGCATGCCCCTGCTCGAGGCCAGGTCCAGGCTGCTGGCGGGCAGCTGCGGCTGAAGCCGTGGCGGGTGAGCCGGCACCCCGGGGCTGGACTGCCCGCCGCAATTTACCGTTTATGCGCGGGACGAGCGCCGCCCGATGTTCTAGAGGAGGTTCCGAACACCGGCTCCGGAGTTGCCTCGACGATGTCATCCCGAATTACCACGCTGACGCTGAACCCGACCATCGACGTGGCCAGCGAGGCCGAGGCGGTGCATCCGGTCCGCAAGGTGCGGACCTTCAATGAGCGGCAGGACCCCGGCGGGGGCGGCGTGAACGTCTCGCGGGTGGTGTGGGAACTGGGCGGCGAGACCCTGGCGATCATCCTGGCAGGCGGGGTGACGGGGCGCCTTTTGGAGGAGCTGCTGGACAGCGCTGGCGTTGCCAGGCGCAGCATCCCCATCGCCGGACGGACACGGATCAGCCAGACGGTGCTCGACCGCAGCAGCGGGCAGGAATACCGCTTCGTCCCGGAGGGGCCCACCGTCAGCGAGGCGGAATGGGGCGCAGCCCTTGAGGCCCTCAGGGACGTCGGGGGAGGGTGGCTCGTCGCCAGCGGCAGCCTGCCGACAGGCGTGCCGAAAGACTTCTACACCCGCGCGGCCGTCATCGGCAGGGAGCGCGGGTTGCATCTGGTGGTCGATACCTCGGGCGAGGCACTGCGCCTCGCGCTGGAGCAGGGCGGCATCGAACTGGTGAAACCCAGCCGGGGCGAGTTCGAGAGCCTGGTCGGCCGCCCGCTGCGCGGGAATGGCGAGCTGGAACAGGCGGCCGTGGAGCTGGTCCGCTCCGGCCGGGTCGCCCATGTTGCCGTCACCCTCGGCGGGGACGGGGCCGTGCTGGCCACGGCGGAAGGGGCGCTGCGGCTGCCCGCGCTGGATGTGCAGGTGCGGGGCGCGGTCGGGGCGGGGGACAGCTTCCTGGCCGCGATGACGCTGGCCCTGGCCCGGGGCGCCACGGCGGCGGATGCCTTCGCCTGGGGCGTCGCGGCGGGGGCGGCAGCGGTGTCCAACGCCGGCACGGCGCATCCATCAAGGGCGGAAGTCGAAGCCCTGCGGCGGCAGGTCAGAGACATTCCCATGGGCGTCATGCTGGGTGAGGGGCACTGACCGTGCGGCTTGTTGGCGACATCGGCGGAACGAATGCGCGTTTCGCGCTCTGCGGGCCTGACGGAACCCCCAAGGATGAGCGGAAGCTGCCGGTGAGGGAATATTCCGGGCTTGTCGAGGCGGCGCAGGCTTATCTGGCGGGGCGGGAGGTGGAGGAGGCGGTCTTCGCCGTGGCCGCGCCCGTTGTCGGGGGTGCGGCGGACTTCACGAACAGTTCCTGGCGCTTCACCGTTCCTGAGGCCAGGGAGCGTCTGGGCCTGCGGAGCCTGACCGTGATCAACGACTTCGTGGCTCAGGCCTGGGCTGTGCACGGAATGGCTTCGGCGGATTTCCATCCGCTGAAGCCCGGCGTCGCGAAGCCGGGACGTCCGCGCGTGGTGATCGGTCCGGGCACCGGACTGGGCGTCGCCTTTCTGCTGCGGGATGGGGAGCGGCCGATGGTGCTGGCAAGCGAGGCGGGGCACAGCTCCTTCTCGCCCCAGGACGAGCGGCAGGCCGAGATCCTAGCCAAGCTGCGGCGGGAGTTCGGGCATGTCTCGACGGAGCGGCTGCTCTCCGGGCCTGGACTTATGCGTATGGCGAATGGGTTGGCAGAGTTGGAAGAGCGGAAGGAGCGGTTCGGCGCTCCGCCCGAGGTGAGCCAGGGGGCGGCGGAAGGATGCGCGCTCTGCCTGGAAGCAGTACGGATGTTCTCCGCCATCCTAGGTGCCACGGCAGGGGATCTGGTGCTGACCTTGCTGGCCGATGGCGGTGTGCATGTCACAGGCGGGCTTTGCCGCAACCTTGGGCCACTGTTGGATGTGGAGGCCATGGTGCAGGGCTTCACGGCCAAAGGGCGTCTGGCGGGTTATCTGGAGACGGTGCCGGTCGACCAGGTCACGCGGCCCCATTCCGGGCTGCTCGGTGCGGCCCTGCATCGGGCGGCATGAAGGCGCCGTTCTGCCGCACGCAGGCAGCCGGCTCCCCTCGGCAGGATGGCGCGTCGCTTCGGCGGGTTCCGGGGCGGGAGGCAAGGCGGCCGGCATGGCCCTTGGCCTCCCGCTACCCGGCTTGGTGCGAAGCCCTGACAGCCCGGCCGATCAGCTTGCTCAATTCGCGCAGCCAGAGCACCGAACTCGCGACGGCGACGCAGCTCAGCCAGTCGCTCAGGCTTAGCGGCACGGTGGAGAAGGCCTGCTGAAGCAGGGGCAGGTAAATCACCACGGCCTGCAGCGCCACGGAGAACAGGATGGCAGCCCAGAGCCAGGGATTGACGAAGAGGTTGCGGAAGGCGCTCTCCTCGTCGGACCTGGCGTTCAGGACATTGAAGAGCTGGAACAGCGTCAGCGTCGTGAAAGCCATCGTCTGCCCGTAGCGCAGGTCGCCGGAACCCTCGATCATCCCGCCCGGCAGCGACAGGTCGAGTATGAACAGCGTCCCCGCCGCCATGATGGCGCCGACGAAGAATATGCCGGCCCACATGCGGTAGGTGATGACCGCCTCGCTCCGGGGGCGCGGTGGCTGGACCATGGTGCCCGCGTCCACCGGGTCCATGCCGAGTGCCAGGGCCGGCGCACCATCCGTGACGAGGTTGATCCACAGGATCTGCGTCGCCAGCAGTGGCAGCGCCACGCCGCCGCCCGCCATGGCCGTCAGGCCGATGGCATCGGCCAGCAACACACCGAAGAACATCGTCGCGACCTCGCCGATATTCGATGACAGCAGGTAGCGGAGGAACTTGCGGATATTGGCGAAAATGGCACGGCCTTCCTCCACGGCGGCGACGATCGTGGCGAAGTTGTCATCGGCCAGCACGATGTCCGCCGCCTCCTTGGAGACATCGGTGCCGGTGATGCCCATGGCCACGCCGATATCGGCCGCTTTCAGCGCGGGGGCGTCATTCACGCCATCCCCTGTCATGGCCATGGTCGCGCCCTGGCTCTGCAAGGTCCTGACGATGCGCAGCTTGTGCTCGGGATTGACGCGCGCATAAACCGAGACGTCGCGGAGGGTACGGCGCAGCGCGTCATCCGGCATCGCCTGCAACTCAGCCCCTGTCACCACGCCGCCGTCATGGGCGATGCCGAGCTCGCGGGCGATCGCCACGGCTGTGCTGGGATGGTCGCCGGTGATCATGATCGGGCGGATGCCGGCGCTGCGGGCCTGCGCCACGGCCAGCTTCACCTCCTCGCGCGGCGGGTCGATCATGCCGACCAGCCCGAGAAAGACGAGACCTTGCTCCAGCGCCTCGTCAGGATGATCCTGCGCCGCCATGCCCTGCGGCAGCGAGCGGAACGCGATTCCGAGGGTGCGCAGGGCTTGGCCGGCAAGCTCTTCATGGGCGCTCATGATGGCCGCCCGGCGCTGGGCGCTCAGGGCGCGCGTCTCCTCTCCCACGAGCTCATGCGTGCAGCGCTCCAGCAGCACGTCCGGCGCGCCCTTGGTGAAGGCGGTCAGGTGGTCCTGGCACTGGGCGTCGCTGTGCAAGGTGCTCATGAGCTTGCGCTCGGAGGAAAAGGGCACCTCCCCAACGCGGGGAAAGCGGGCCTCCAGCATCTCACCCTCCAGCCCCACCTTGCGCGCGGCGACGATCAGCGCGCCCTCGGTCGGATCACCCTGCACGATCCAGCGCCCGTCCTCGGCCTCCTGCAGCGCGGCGTTGTTGGCGCGCTCCGCCGCCGAGAGCGTGCGCAGGAGTTCGGTGCGCAGGCTGCCGTCAATGCCTCCACCGCCCGCCCGCCGTACCTCGCCCAGGGGCGCGTAGCCAGCGCCTTCCAGCTCCACGTCGCCGCTTGCCGTGACCACCCGGCGCACTGTCATCTCGTTCCTGGTCAGCGTGCCGGTCTTGTCGGAGGCGATGACGTTGGCCGCGCCAAGGGTCTCCACCGCGGCGAGGTGGCGCACGATGGCCTTGCGCCGGGCCATGCGCTGCACGCCGATGGACAGCACGGCCGTGATCACCGCCGGCAGCCCTTCCGGCACCGCCGCGACAGCCAGGGCGACGCCAAGGATCAGCACGTCGAAAATGGCCCGGACGCCCTGCACATCCTCCACCAACAGGATGGTGCCCACCATCACCACGGCGATGGCGATGACGATGATCCCGAGCATGCGGCCGACGCGGTCCAGTTCCCGCTGCAGCGGCGTCCGCTCCTCAGGTGCCGATTGCAGCATGCCCGCGATGCGGCCCATCTCTGTTTGCATGGCGGTGGCCGTGACCACCGCGCGGCCATGGCCATAAACCACGGCCGTGCCGCTGAAGAGCATGTTGGAGCAGTCACCCAGCCCTACTTCGGCCGCGAGGGCACCAGCCTGCTTCGGGACGGGCAGGCTTTCGCCTGTCAGCGTGGCCTCGGCGGTCTGCAAGGCGGCGGAGTGGATGATCCGGGCATCCGCCGGAATGGTATCCCCTTCCTCGACCAGGATGAGGTCGCCGGGCACCAGCTCGGCCGCGGGGATGCTTCGCTGCTCGCCATCGCGGATGACCCTGGCATGGGCAGCCGACATCTGGCGAAGGGCGGCCACCGCCTGCTCGGCCCGCGCCTGCTGGACATAGCCCATGAGGGCATTGAGCAGCACCACGGCCAGGATCGCCATGGCCTCATAGGGCAGCGCCGCGTCACGTTCGAGCAGCCAGAGGGTGGCGGAGACCAGGGCGGCGACCAGCAGCAGGATCACCAGCATGTCCTGGAACTGAGCCAGGAACTTCCGCCAGGCCGGGACCGGCTTCTCGCCGGTCAGCTCATTGCGGCCGTGGCGGGACAGCCGCAGCTGCGCCTCCTCCACGGATAGTCCGCGTTGCGGGTCCGTGCCCAGGCCCTCCAACACCTCAGCCGCTGCCTGCCGGTAGGGCGGCGCCCCGTTTTGCCCTGCGCCTATATCCATCATGTCCGCTGCCCATCCTCGGCTGACAGGCCCGCCCTGCCGCCAGAGGACAGGCAGCAGGGCGGCCTCAATGACCCCTTCAAGCCGGGAAGCTCAGGACGCAGTCCGGAGCGGGAGCGCCTCCAGCCCTGCCTGGATCGCCTCTCGCAGCACCTCGGCGCTATGTCGCAGCGCCTTCTCCTCGGCCATGTCGAGCGGTGGCAGGAA
This sequence comes from Teichococcus wenyumeiae, assembly GCF_003696345.1. Taxonomy (GTDB): domain Bacteria; phylum Pseudomonadota; class Alphaproteobacteria; order Acetobacterales; family Acetobacteraceae; genus Pseudoroseomonas; species Pseudoroseomonas wenyumeiae. Next base: position 23,455 of record NZ_RFLX01000028.1, read on the forward strand.
TGGCGCCGACGCCCCCTTGGCCGAGAGCACATGCGGCAAGGAGACGCAGGTCTCCTGCACACCCATCAGTTCCTCCATGAAGGTGGAGACGCTGAAGATCACATGCTCATCGTTCACGACAGCCCGGGTGAGGCGCGCGATGCAGCCGCCGATGCCGAAGTTGGAGACGCCCTTGCCTTCCTTGATCCGGTAGGCCGAGGTCCTGACTTCCTTGGTCATCGCCTCCCGCATCTCGGGCGGCAGCGGGCGGCCCAGCTTTTCCGCGAAATCGGTCAACGGCATGCCGGCGATCTGTGCGCCGCTCCAGTGCAGCACCTCGGAATCGCCATGCTCGCCCAGGACATTGGCATGGACCGAGCTGGGCGAGACGCCGAGGTGCTGCGCCAGCCGGTCGCGGAACCGTGCCGAATCCAGCGTGCAGCCGGTGCCGATGGCGCGCCCGCGCGGCACCCCGAAGCGCCGCACGGCTACCGCCGGCATCACGTCCACCGGGTTGGTGGCGAAGAGCAGCACCGCGTCCGGCACCACCGCCAGCACCCGCTCCAGCACCGAGGCCACGACACCCACGTTCGCCGCCAGCAGGTCCAGCCGGGTCTGGCCGGGCTTCAGGCTGGTGCCGGCCGTCACCACCACCACCTGCGTGCCGGCCAGATCCGCATAGTCCCCGGCCTTGATGACGGCGGGGCTGCCGAAGGCGGCGGCATGGGCGATATCCGCGGCCTCGGACCTGGCGCGCGCCTGGTCCATGTCCAGCAGCACGATCTCGCTGACCCCCGGCACATTGGCCAGCAGATAGCCGGCGGCGGCGCCCACCAGACCGGCACCGATGATGGCGACCTTGCCCTGCATCACAGCACTCCCATCATCGGCCAGATCGTCGCGGAAAACAGGACCAGCAGCGCCAGCCCGGCCAGTGTGACCACAATCCCGACCTTCGCGAACTGCAGCGTCGAGAAGGCACCCGTCGCGTAGCACAGCATGTTCTGCGGCGCGTTGGTGGGCAGGATGAAGCCGAAGGATACGACCATGGCCTGGATCATCACGATGCCGAAGATCGTCTCCTGGCCATAGGGCAGGGTCTGGGCGAAGGCGATCATGATCGGGATCAGCGTGCTCGCGAGCCCGGTGGCCGAGGCGAAACCCAGATGCAACAGGATACTGAAGAGGGAGAGCGCCCCCACCACCACCGCGACCGGCATCGTATCGAGGCCGAGTTTCCCCAGCGTCACGCCCGCCAGCCAGGAAGCGGCGCCAGTGCGCGAGAGCAGGATGCCGAGCGAGATGCCCGCGGCGAAGAGCACGATCGTGCCCCAGGGAACCTGCTTCTCGGCCTGTGACCAGGTCATGACGCCGATACGTGGCATCAGCAGCAGCGCGATGCCCAGCTGGGTCGTCGTGGTGGTGTCCAGCGGGTGCAGTACGCCCTCGGTGGACCACAGCACCAGCAGCAGCAGGGCCACCAGCATCAGCCGCCACTCCGCAGGTGTCACGGGCCCGAGCTGCGCGACCTCATCCGCCAGGCGCTGCTTCGCTTCCTCCGCCGGCGGCACATGCGGGCGCAGCAGCACCAGCGAGACAATGAAGAGCACGACGCACATGGACAGGGTGAAGGGCAGCGCGGTGATGAACCATTCGCCCCAGGTCAAGGTGCGGCCGAAGGAGGCCTGCATGAAGTTCAGGCTGATCAGGTTCTGCGCCGCGCCGGTCTTGATCGCCATGTTGAAGATGGAGCAGGCCTGGGCTGTCACGATCATCAATGTGGCGCCAAGGCTGCTCGTCACGGGCAGGCCGAGGGCGGTGGTGATCCCCACCATGATCGGAATGACCGCGCCGACACGCGCCGTGGCGGAGGGAATGAACAGCGCCAGGACAAAGCCGACGATCATGGCGCCCAGTGTCAGCCGCGCCGGTGAGATGCCGACACGCGACATCACCAGCAGCGCCACGCGCCGGTCCAGCCCTGTCAGCTTCAGGGCCACGGCCAGGAACAGCGCCCCCGCCACAAGCAACACGGCGGAGGAGGAAAAGCCGGAGAGCATCTGCCCCAGCGCCTGCGACGAACTCATCGCGTTGCCGCCTTCGGTGAGCGGCTTGCCCATCAGGCCCAGCACCGCCATGCCGATCAGCACGACCGCGCTGGCCGCCGGGGAAACACACTCGCTGATCCAGAGGATGATCACTAACACGAGTAGCCCGAGCGCTACCTGTCCCGACGAGCTCAGCCCAGAAGGCGCCGGCAGCATCAGCACCGCCAGATAGGCCAGCAGCGCCACGGCGAACCACATCAACTTGCGGTTCGATGTTGGTTCAGCGGGTGACATCAGGATCATGATAATCTCCGGAGAATCAAGGAGCCCTGTCTGCGGCAGACGGATAAGGCCGCAGCGCATCGCGGAGGCCATGGGTATAACGCGGCGAAGCGGCGGCGGTGCCCCGCGGCAGATCAGCGCCGCCGGGATGCCAACTTGCGTAACACGTAAAGCTTGCCCTGTCGGCATTGCAGTTCGTAAGATCGCCGGCATCGCGGCTCCTGCCGCACCGGGGCACTGAGATGGCAGCCTTTCCGGCAGCCTGTGCACCTTGTTCTCGCTCAGGAAATGAGGTGCGGCCTCAGCCCAGAGGCCGAGGACATCGCGCGATGGTCAGCGGCTCCGTCTGCTGGCGGAGTTTGTTCTCCCCCCGCTGCTGGTCGCGCATCGTGGCCGTGGAACGATTTTACCCAAATGAGATTATGTAAGTGGCGTGCTATGTGCTTATGAAGCATGCACTGTGGAGGACGCGTTTTTGACTGAAAGCGGGACCGAGGCCGGGCTGAAGGTGAGCCTCGTCTTCGATGGCCATCCGATCCTGGCGGAAGCCGGAGCCTCCCTGCTGCAGGCCTGGGGCGCCGCGGGACTGCCGCTGACCGAGAACATCGGCTGCATGGGGCAGGGTGTCTGCGGCGCCTGCCGCGTGCTGGTGCGGCGGCAGGGCGAGAGGCTCGCCGGCACGGCCCTGGCCTGCGAAACGCAGGTGGAGGAAGGCATGCAAATTTCCTTCATCGACCATTTCCCGGCCCACCGCTCGCATACTTATGACCTGCGCACGCTGACTGACAGCTGGACTGCGTTGGAGCAGATCGACACTGTCTTTCCGGAGGCCAAGAACTGCCGCCATTGCGACGGCTGCGACCGCGCCTGCCCAAAGGGCATCGAGGTGCAGCGCATGGTGAACCTTGCCGCGGCAGGGCAGGCCTTTGACGCGGCGGCGCTCTTCGACCATTGCGTGATGTGCAACCTGTGCGTGGCCGCCTGCCCGGAACATATCGACCCGGCGCATCTGGGCCAGTTCGTCCGTCGCATGAGCGCCTCTCTCACCCTGCGCCCCGCCGACCTGATCACGCGGCTGCGCGAGATCGACCAGGGCGGGCAGCCAGTGGATTTCGATGCGCCTGGCGCCAATCCGCCGGTGCGGCCATGAACGGCGGTATCCCGTACGCTGAAGCATTGGCTGCCTGGCGCGCCAAGATACCTGCGCCGGCGCAGCCTCTGGCGCTGTCGGCGGCAGAACTGCTGGAACGCTTCCATCCTGACCGGCAACCCGGCGCGATGGTGCCGCTCTGCGTCGGGGCCAGCGCCGGCCTGCCGTGCCGGGTGGAACTGGCCGCGTTGCTGCAATCCGATTCCCTGATTGAGGATGTGGACATCGCCGGCGCCTCCATGCTGAACGCAGACGTGCTGGTGATCGGCGGCGGCGGTGCCGGCTGCGTCGCGGCGCTGACGGCGGCGCGGACAGGCGCGCGGGTGATCCTGGCCACCAAGCTGCGCCTCGGCGACAGCAACACGGTGATGGCCGAGGGCGGCATCCAGGCCGCCGTCGGGCCCGAGGACAGCCTCCAGCGCCATTTCGAGGACACGCTGCGCGCCGGCCATTTCACCGCAGACAAGGCGCTGGTGGCCGCGCTGGTGTCCGATGGCCCGGGCGTGATCCGCTGGCTGATCCAGGAGGGCATGGGCTTCGACCTCGCGGAAGGCAGCGGCCGCATGGGCGGCACCCTGCTGCGCAAGAAGCCGGGCGGCGCTACGGCGGCGCGGCTGCTCTCCTATCGCGACTTCACCGGCCTCGAGATGATGCGGGCGCTGCGCGAGGCCGTGCTGCTGCAGCCGGGCATTACCGTGCTGGACCGCCACCCGGCGCTGGAACTGCTGACCGATGACCGCGGCCGCTGTGCCGGCGCCGCGCTGCACGACCTCGCCCAGGGTCGCACGGTGCTGGCCTGCGCCGGTGCCACGGTGCTCGCCACGGGCGGCGCCGGGCGGTTGCACATCGCAGGCTTCCCCACTTCCAATCATTATGGCGCCACGGCAGACGGGCTGGTGCTGGCCTATCGCCTCGGCGCCGCGCTGCGCGAGGTGGACAGCTTCCAGTACCACCCGACCGGCATCGCCTGGCCGCCGCACATGGAGGGACAACTGGTCAGCGAGGCCGCCCGCGCCTCCGGCGCCGCGCTGGTCAATGGCCTGGGCGAGCGCTTCGTGGACGAATTGAACACGCGCGACATCGTGGCTGCCGCCATTCTGCGCGAGATCGCCGAGGGGCGCGGCATCCTGCGCGATGGCCGGGCCGGGGTTTTCCTCGACACGCCGGGGCTGGAGCAGACGAAGCCCGGCATCCTCGGCAAGAGCCTGGTGACGCTGACCCATCTGGCGCGCCGCGGCGGCTTCGATGCGGCAGACGAGCCCTTCCTGATCCGCCCGACGCTGCACTACCAGAATGGCGGCGTTGCCATCGACCACGATGGATGGAGCGGCGTGCCCGGCCTGCTCTGCGCCGGCGAGGTGACAGGCGGGCTGCATGGCCGTAACCGCATGATGGGCAATGCCCTGCTGGAGCTGGTCGCCTTCGGCCGCCGCGCCGGGTCCGCCGCCGCCGCCGATGCGCGGGCCGAGCGCCCGCGCAACATCGGCCTGGCGCATCTGGCCGACTGGCGCCGCGCGCTGATCGCCCAGGGCCTGCCGCTCACCCGCAAGGCGCCGCTGGTCTTTCCGCCCTACGGCAATTTCGACATGGCCACCGAGAGGGGAAGGGCGGCATGAAGGTTCTGACCGATGAGCGCCGCTGCGTCGGCGCCGATCTCGCCGCCTGGGTGGCGTTGGGGGGAGGCGAGGGGCTGGAGCGCGCCCTGGCCGACCCCGCCGGGATCATTCCGGCCATTGAGGCCGCCGGCCTGCGCGGCCTGGGTGGCGCTGGCTTCCCCACCCACCGCAAATGGGCTGCGGTGGCGGCACAGCCTGGCCCCGGCAAATGGGTCATCTGCAACGGCAATGAGGACGAGCCAGGGACCTTCAAGGACCGCTTCCTGCTCTCCCGCACGCCACATCAGGTGATCGAAGGCGCATTGGTCGCGGCGCTGGCCGTCGGCGCCGCCACGGTCGCGCTCTATGTCAATCCGCGTGAGGAAGCGGCGGTGCGGGTGCTGCGGGAGGCCGTGGCGCAATGGGAGGCGCATCCGCTCCTCGCGCAGCTTTCTGAGGCCATCGGGGAAAACCTGCGCCTCCTCGTCGTCACCGGCTCGGGCCTTTATGTCGGGGGCGAGGAAACTGCGGCGGTGGCCAGCGTCATGGGCGGCTTCCCGTTCCCCACGCTGAAGCCGCCCTACCCGGCGGAGCGAGGCGTGAATGGCGCGCCGACCCTGGTGAACAATGTCGAGACCCTGGCCCATGCCGGGCAGATCCTGCGGGGCGGGCCGGAATGGTATCGTGGCCTCGGCCTCGGCGGCGCGCCGGGCACCAAGCTCTTCTCGCTTTCGGGCGACGTGCTGCGCCCGGGGCTGCACGAGCTGCCCATGGGCACCTCGCTCCGCAGCCTCGTCTTCGAGCACGGGGAGGGCATGCTGGGCGGCAAGGCCTTCAAGGCGGTCTTCACCGGTGGCCCATCGAATACCTTGCTGACGGCTGATGACCTCGATGCGCCACTCGATTTCGACAGCCTGCGGGCACGCGGCTCCCGCCTCGGCACGGGGGCAATGATCGTGGTGGGGGAGGGCACCAGCATTCTCCGCAAGACGGCGGAATACGTCGGCTTCTTCGCGGCCAATTCCTGCGGCCAGTGCCCGCCCTGCAAGATCGGCACGCATCAGGTGTCGCGCATCCTGGAGCGGATCGAGGCTGGGGCCGGCCGGCCTGGCGACCTGCAGGCACTCGAGAACCTGGCGGAGCTTCTCCCAGGTAGCGGCCGCTGCGGACTGGTGGACGGGGCCGCGACGGTGCTGGCCTCTTCACTCAAGACCTTCGGGGGCGAGTATGAACGGGCGTTGAGGCGACGCTGAGCGCCGCGCGCCGTCCAGGGGCCGCTTTAACCGGAGGCAGCCGCCTCAAGGCCCCTGCTCTCCCTTCCCGGTTGATGCCCATCGGCTGCCATGATCGGTGCGCTAACCGCTGTTCCGGTTCATTGGCGATGCGGCGCTCGCTGATGAGCCGTGAATAAACCCTTCAGATCTGCTCTCGAACCCGAAGCTCTTTGGCAATTTCCTTCTGGCGCGTGAACTCTTGCCGCAGCCGCGCCACCTCTGCGGGTGCGATGCGCTCGATGTTGGAATAGTCGAGTTTCCAGGCCGGGTCCGCGGGCCAACGCTGTGGCGACTGCACGGTGGTGCGCGGCGCCGGCGCCATCTCCAGCACGCGCAAAGCCAATTCCAGCGCGGCGTCCTGGCTGGCCGTGTCGTGCGGCAGGCCTGCGCTGTTGCCGAGCGGAAAGTCGCTGAACAGGAAGCGCGGCACGCCGCAATGCTCGACAATGTCCTTGGCGCAGCCCATCGCCACGGTTGGAATGCCGTGCGCCTCCAGGTGCCTGGCCACAAGGCTGCAGGTCTGGTGGCAGATGGGGCAGTTGGGCACAAGAACCACCGCGTCAGCCAGGTCCTCCCGCAGCCGGCGCAGAAGTTCCGGGGCGTCGATCTCTATTGTGTGGCGTTGGCTGCGGTTGGTAGGCGCGCCATGAAAACGCGTCGTCAAGCCACCGATCCGGCCTGCGGCGGCCGCACGGCGCAGCGCCGGCAGCGGGAACCAGCTATTCGGATCCGTGGCCGGGCTGTGCTTGCGGTCATAGGCAATGTGCGAGATGCGCAGGTCATGGTCGGCGGAACCGGCGCCGGAATAAACCTGGTAGAACTTGGCCGAGGCATTGTAAGCCGCGCCCGGCCCCTGCTCGCCCTTGGCCGGATCGTAGGGCGCGGCCGTGGTGATCAGCGCCACACGGCTCTCGGCCAAAGGCTTGCGGAGAGGCTGGAACGGCACCTCGGCATAATGCGCCCAGCGGTATGGCGCATGGCCCAAGGCCTGGTAGTAGTCGAGTGTGCGTTTCATGTAGGGCACAGGACTATCGTGCTCTGGCGCAAAGCCCAGCCTCGTGTCGATCTCGATGGACACGGCCTTCCTCCTCCCCTTACCGATGTTCCGGCTCAGCCATGGTCAGGATGGCCTCGCGGATAGGCTACCCTGCGGAACGTCGCTCATGGTGGCCCGGCCAAGCCATTCTGGCCACAGCCTGGAAGTTCGGTTCCTGGTTGAAGGAAGCGAAGTGCATCCGCTCCGTCGGTGGATACGGGCAGGCGGCCATACGGGGCTGCTAGCCAGACGTTCGGGTCTGGTCCACCTTGCCCTGATGACGTCCGAAGCTGTCTCCGACACGCCAGGCCCCGTCGTGGAGCCGGCATGGCCTTCCTTGTGGCGGATCTTCCCACCGATTCTGCTGCCCATCTTCCTTGCCGTGGTGGATGGCACCATCGTGGCGTCAGCCCTTCCTGCCATGGCCGGAGCCTTCGGCGATGTGGAGCGGGTGTCCTGGGTGGTGGCATCCTACCTGGTGGCCAGCACGGTGGCGGCCCCAGTGTATGGACGGCTAGGCGATGCTTTCGGGCGGCGGCGCCTGCTGCTTGTGGCGCTGGTGCTGTTCGTCGCGGCCTCGGTGCTGTGCGCCCTGGCTCAGGGCATCCTGTCTTTGACTGCGGCGCGGACGTTGCAGGGCTTCGGCGGCGGGGGCCTCATGGTGCTGTCCCAGGCACTGCTCGGCGAGAACGTGCCACGGCGCCAGCTCGGCCGCGCCCAGGGCATCCTGGCCGCCGTGATTGTGGCCTCCTCCACCTTCGGACCGGTGGCGGGCGGGGTGCTGACTCAGTTCTTCGGCTGGCCTTCGGTGTTCCTGATCAACCTGCCATTAGGCGTATTGGCCATGCTGTTGGCGCTGCGCCTGCCTGCCCGGGCCATCAGCAGCCATCGCGGCAGATTCGACTGGCCGGGCCTGCTGCTGTTCACCGGCTTCGTTGTGCCGCTGCTGCTGGCAATGGAGCAGATGCAGCGTGCAGGTGCCGCCACGCTCGTCGGTGCTGCCGCCAGCCTCGGGGTGTCGCTGCTCTGCCTCGTGCTTCTCCTCCGGCAGGAACGGCGCGCGAAGCAGCCCCTGTTCCCGCTGGAGATGCTGCGGCGTCCGGCCATGTGGCGGGCCAATGCCATGGCCGCCTGCTCCGGTGCCTTGCTGGTCAGCGAGGTGACACTGCTGCCGATCCACCTTCAGGCGGTGGACGGCGCTTCGGCGGCTCAGATCGGCTTGCTGATGCTGCCTCTGACGGCCACAGTTGGCATGGGCTCGCTGGTGACAGGGTGGCTGGCGACCCATACCGGGCGCCTGGCGATCTTCCCCGCGATCGGGCAGACGGTGGCGGCGCTGGGCCTGTTGCTGGTTGCCTTCGGGCATCATCAGGCCGGGGCGGTGCTGGGGCCCTGGGGGTTGCCAGCGATGCTCGCCCTTGTCGCGGTGTTCCAGGGCTCGGCAATGCCGGTGGCGCAGGTCGTGGCGCAGGCGCTGGCACCGCCTGCCATGCTGGGCGCGGCGGCAGCTTCGGTGCAGCTGTCGCGTTCGGTCGGCTCGGCCGCGGGCGTTACGCTTGTGGTCGGCGCCTTGTTCGCGATCCTGAGCCAGGATGGCGCTGCCGCCGCGGTCTTCGCCGACATGGTTCGGCATGGTCCCGCTGTCCTGGAGGCCCTGCCGGACGCAGCGCGCACCACGACGACGGCACAGATCGATGCCGGCTTCAGCTTTGCCTTTATGGCCGTGGCAGCTTTCGCCGCCATCAACGCCCTGCTCGCCTGGACCCTGCCGTTGCGGCGAATCTAGGGTGGCGCCAGAGCTCAAGTCTGGTTGAAAGTCGAGCTTCGCTCACCTGACAGTTCTTCGGCGTGCCTGACCAGGCCCGGTCCACCGGGCGGCAAAGGAGGATGCGATGAGAACAGGCTTATCGACGGGCGGCTGCGCCCTGGCGCTGTTGGCGTGCGTGCAGCCCGCCGCGGCCAAGGATTACTTCCTGGCCAGCGGGCGGTGGGACAATGTGGTGCTGGTGATCGACCTGCAGCGCGCGCTGGACCCCGCCAATGACGGCACGCCGAACGCGGTGGTCAACCGCCTGCGCGTGACGCCCGATATCGACGCGAAAGGCACCGGCAAGGCCGACACGGTCGCCAGCGGCCAGCCCATCATCGTCGCCATCGCGCCGGATGGGAAGCGCGCCTACATCTCGAATCATTCCGGGAAGACCAGCCCGGAGGCGGCTGCTGCCTTCCAGCATGGCCACGCCGGTTCCGTCACGGTCCTCGACCTGTCCAGGGCGACCGACCCTGCCGCCAACAATACCCTCGCCGCCGTCGAGACCTGGATCGATTCCGAGGGCTTCGGCGCCACCGGCTTTGCCATTGCTCCCGACGGCCGGTACGCCGCCCTTGCTCATGCGGAAGCGGCGGGCAATGAGGATGGCGGCCGCCATATCAACATCATCGACCTGCGCAGCAACAAGGTGATCCATAAGGTCGAGCAGGCTTATGGCGACCCCGGCTTCTCCTGCCCGCCGAAGGTGGTGCCGCATGCCGCACCGCATGCTGACTTCGGCTGCTTTCCCGACACCAATGGTGTGGCCATCAGCCCGCTCGGCGGCGGCACGATCTTCACGGCCAATGGCGGCACCAACGACATCTCAGTCATCAGCCTGCGCAAGGCCGTCGCCGGAGACGCTGGCGCCGAACTGGCCCGTATCCCTGTGCAGACCGGCGGCTTCGGCATCTCCACCAGTCCTGACGGCCGGCTGATCGCCCATGCCTCCCGCGAGAATGCGCGCGACGGCAAGGAAGGCAATACGGTTTCCATCATTGACGTGGAGAAGGCGCTGAGTGACCCGGCGCGGGCCGAGGTGGCGCGGGTGCTGGTGGGCACGGACGATCCGGCGGTGGCCACCCGGCCCTTCGTAGCGGCCTTCACCCCGGACGGCCAGCGGATTATCTCGACCCATTTCCGCAGCAATAACATCGACATCATCGATGTGGGTAAAGCACTGGCCGGGGGGGCCGCCACGCTGAAGCGCATCGCGCTGCAAACGCCGGACGGCCAGCCCTCCCGCCCGCGCGGCATCGCCATCACCGCCGATGGACGGCATGCGGCGATCACCGGTGCGCCCAAGGGGCAATCCAATTCCAGCGTGGTCTGGATCGTTGACCTGCAAAGCTATGAAGTGAAGGGCCGAGTCACAGAGATCGGCAATGAGAGCTACATGATCGGCGCCTTTCAGGCCAACTGACGCGGCTCGGAGTGGGCGGTTCATCGAGCAGTCCGCCCTGGACCAGCCCCTGGCGAGCTACAGACAATCTAAGTTGCTGCCGGTCTGGTGGACACCTGGATAAGGTTTTCACCCGATCGGAGGCCTAGGATCGGGCGAAGGACATTTGGCCGCGAGTTCAAGCTCTTGGCGGTGAAGTTGGTCCGGGAGCGTGGGGCATCGGTTGCCCAGGCTTGCCGAGACCTGGAGCTTGCCGAGATCGTCTTGCGGCGCTGGCTGCGGGAGGTGCAGGCTGAGCCGCAGCCAGCCTTCCCTGGCTATGACCAGATGCGGCCCGAGCAGCAGGAGATTGAGCGGACCCGGCGGGAGATCGCCAAGCTCAAGGCGGCGCGTGACATCCCGAAAAGGCCGCGGCGTACTTCGCCAGGGATGCGACATGAAGTTCGCCTTCATCGCGAAGCACCGGTCGGTTTGGCCGCTGTCCTGGCTCTGCTCAGCGCTGGGCGTTTCTCGTTCCGGCTTTCATGCCTGGCTGACCCGGCGCCCCAGCCCGCATGCCGTTGAGGATGAGCGGATCGCGCGCAGGGTCCGCGCCAGTTTCTTGACCAGCGACCGGACCTATGACGCCCGGCGGGTATGGCACGACGTGTTGGCCAAAGGCATCCACTGCGGTCTGCAGGATCGAGCGACTGATGCGGCAGCAGGGTCTACGTGTCAGGCCGCGGCGGCGCGGCTTGCCGCTCGACAAGGGCGAGCGGCAAGGCCTCGTGTCGGCCAACATTCTTGACCGCCGGTTCGAAGCGGAGCAGCCGAACCAGAAGTGGATCGCAGACTTCACCCACATCTGGACGGCCGAAGGCTGGCTCTACGTCGCCGCCGTGATCGACCTCTTCTCCCGCCGTGTTGTCGGCTGGTCGATGAGCGCCACGATGACCGCGCAGCTTGTCACCGACATCCTGGGAACGGCGATCTGGCGGCGCGGCAAGCCAAAGGCCCTGCTGCACCACTCCGAGCAGGGCAGCCAGTACAGCAGTGAGCAGTTTCAGCGCCTGATGGCTGACCATGGCATCACCTGTTCCATGAGCCGGTCCGGCACCGTCTGGAATAACGCCGCGATGGAGAGCTTCTTCTCCTCGCTGAAAGCCGAACGTCCGCCCGGAAGGCTTACCGCACGCGCGACGCAGCCAGGGCTGACGTGTTCGACTCCATTGAGCCTTCTACAATCCGGGACGGCGCCACTCGGCCATAGGCTATCTCAGCCCCATGAAGTTCGAACAGGCTGCCCAGGCGGAATAAACACTACGTCCACCAGACCGGCAGAAGCTCAATACCTCATCATCAAGTGAGATGTGGGAACCCTTTCGCCGACGAGGCAGTCTCGGCCTTGATCGGCTGCCTCACTTGTTGGCGTGGCAGCAGCCTACACCGCAGGCCCTCATGCACTTGGCGCATAAATTCGTGAATGCATGCATTTATCGTGCTCATCAAACCGGCTTAGGTCTGCTCCAGAACCCTGAAAGCACCCGCTGCCTCCACTTGGCAGCAGGTCCAGTCGCAAGGGGCGGCAGAAACAAGGTTGGGAACCTCCATGATGAACCGCAGGCACGTGCTGCAGTCTGCCCTTGCTCTCCCCACGATGGCTTACACCATAAGCGGTCCGCCGGCGCAGGCTGAGCCGCTTTACCCCGCTCTCCGCCTGTTCATTCCGGCCAATCCCGGCGGCGGCTGGGACGGGCTGGGGCGGGCCATCGAGCACGTGGTGCGTCAAGCCGGGCTGGCCGGCGGCGTGCAGGTGGAGAATGTCGGCGGCGCTGGCGGCACCGTCGGCCTGCCTCGCTTCCTGGCGCAGTACCGCAATCGGCCGGAGGGTCTGATGGTGGCCGGCAGCGTCATGGTCGGGGCAGCCATCGCCAACAAGTCCCCGGCCGGCGTGCTGGACGTGGCGCCGGTCGCCCGCCTAACTGAGGAGGTCAGCGTCTTCGTTGTGCCGCCGGATTCGCCCCTCAAGACCATTCAGGACCTGCTGGCCCGCCTGAAGGAGAACCCCGGCGCGGTATCGGTGGCCGGCGGCTCGGCCGGTGGCACAGAGCATATCACCCTGGGCCTGATGCTGAAGGCGTTGGGGCGATCCGCGCGGGAGGCGTCCTATGTCGCGTATTCCGGCGGCGGCCCCGCCCAGGCGGCGGTGCTGGGTGGCCAGGTGGTGGCGGCCATTTCTGGCATCTCGGAATTCGGGGAGCAGGTGCGCGCCGGCCGGCTGCGCGCGCTGGCCACCACGGGCGAGCGGCGCGCCGGCCCGGACGTGCCCACCTTGAAGGAGATCGGGTTGAATGTGGCGCTGCCCACCTGGCGCGGCGTCTTCTGTGCGCCCAGCCTGACCGTGCCGCAGAAGGCGGCCCTAGTGACGCTGATGGAGCGGATGCGCGACACGCCTGAATGGCGCGAGGTGCTGTCGCAGCGCGGCTGGGACGACGCCTGGCTGCCGGGCGAGGCCTTTGGTCGCTTCCTGGAAAAGGAGGTTGCCAGCACGGCCGCGGTGCTGACGGAAATCGGCCTCGCCTGAGCCGGACGGGCGTGGCGCCTCAGTTTCCTTCGCCGTCCTGGTCGCGTTGTCGGCGCACCAGGGCGGCAAGGCAGCTCGCCGCCGGCGACAAGGGGCGCGAGCGGCGATGAACGATGGAGAGCGGCCGGTGGATAACGGGTTCCAGCAGCGGGATCGCCCGCAGGTCGGCCTGTCCGGCGGACGTCATGGCGATGCGCGGCAGCACCGAGACGCCCAGCCCGGCCCGGATCAGGTGGAAGGCGCTCGACATATGCAGCACTTCGTAGCTCCAGGACAGGCGCAGCCCGCTGCGGGCCAGGGCCTCCTGGATCAGGGGCCGGTGCACGCTGGTGCGTGCCGCGACGATCACGGGATAGTCCACCAACTCCCGCCACAGCAGTTGGTCGCGCCGCGCCAGTTCGTGCCCGGCATCGCAGGCCAGCACGAACGGGTCTTCCAGCAACGGCTGAGCGTGCAGGTCGGTGTCCTGGGCCGTGTTGGCCACCGTGATGGCGAAGTCGGCCTCGCCCTGCGCCACGCTTTGAAGGGCCTCCTGGGCCGTCATGTCGAGGATTCGCACGCGGACTCGCGGATGCAGGGCGCGGAAGGCGGTCAGCGCCGGCGGCATGAAGTACGGCACCGCCGTCTGCAGACAGGCCACCACCACCCAGCCGCGGTCGGTGCCGCCCAGGTCCTCGATGCCGTCCAGCGCGTTCTCCATCTCGTTCAGCGCGTGCCGCAGCAGCGGCAGAACCTGCTGGCCGAGGGCGGAAGGCGCGACATGGCGCGTCGTCCGCTCCAGCAAAGGGCCGCCCAGCCTGTCCTCCAGCCTCTGGATCCGGCGGCTCAGCGCCGGTTGCGACATGTTCAGCCGCACCGCTGCCAGGCTGAAGCTCCTCAGGTCGAGCACCGCCATGAGTGCCCGCAGGTCCAGCACTTCGAAATTTATGCTCATGTGGCATGAGTACATCCAGGCCGGGCTGCGCGGAAGACAACCGGCCGCGTGATCGCAACCATGCCGCTCCGGCACCCTGATGCTGACCAAGGATATTCCATGACACTCCTGTCCGCCAAGACCCTGCGGGACTTCGTCGCTGACCTCTACCGGGCCAACGGCCTGCCTGACGGAGACGCGCAACTGGTGGCGGAGACGCTGGTGACCGCCGATCTCTGGGGGCATTCCTCCCATGGGGTCATGCGAGCGCCCTGGTACATCGACCGCCTGCGCAGCGGCGTGATGCGGCCGGTGACGCAGCCGCGCCTGCTGGTGGATGCCGGTGCTATCTCGGTGCTGGATGCCGAGGATGGTGTCGGGCAGGTGATCGCGGTGCAGGCCATGCAGGACGCGGTGCGCCGCGCCAAGGCGCACGGCGTCGGCGTCGTCTCGGTGCGGAACTCCAATCACCACGGCGCCCTTGGCTACTTCACCCGTATGGCCGCCGCGAAGGGCTGCATCGGCATGCTCACCACCAACGGCAGCCCGGCCATGGCGCCCTGGGGCGGGCGGAAGAAGCTGGTCGGCAACAATCCGTGGTCAGTCGCCGCGCCGGCCGGACGGCACGCGCCGATGATGCTCGACATCGCTAATACCGTGGTCGCGCGCGGCAAGATCTTCCTGGCCCGGCAGAAGGGGCAGCCGATACCCGGACACTGGGCCATCGACGAGGCCGGCATGGCGACGACGGACCCTGTAGCGGCGCTGAACGGCGTCATTCAGCCCATGGCGGAGCACAAGGGCTACGCGATTTCGGTGATGATGGATGTGCTCTCCGGCGTGCTGTCAGGCAGCGGCATTCTGGACGAGGTAAGCGGACCTTATCAGGCGGAACGGCGCAGTCGTTGCGGCCATATGTTCCTGGCCCTCAACATTGCGGCCTTCGGTCCCGAGAAGGTCTTCACCGAACGCATGGAACAGATGGTCGAGCAGATCAAGGCCGTTCCGCGCGCGCCTGGTTGCGAGGAGGTGTTCTACCCCGGCGAGATCGAGGCACAGAACGAGGAACGACACCGCCGCGAAGGGTTGTCGCTGCCGCAGAAAACCCTGGCGGACCTCGCTGAGGTGGCCAATCAGTCGGATGTTCCCATGCCTGCCGGCTGGCCTTCAACGATGAGGTGATCGGGCGCTTGAGAGGCGGCATCGGTCTTGGGCAGGAGAAGGATAACGGACCTTGTCCGATCTCCTGCTAAGGGCTGCACCTCAGGGCCTACTGGGAAGGGTGCATAGGCGGCAGCACAGAGGCTGTTCTGCGCCGTTGAACCTTTTGGCGGAGATCCAAAAATCATGAGGTCGTGGATGAGGGAGGGGCAGGAATGGGCTCGCGGTGTACCTGAACCTGCTCTTGCTCTGCTAAGGCTGGTTGTAGCGCGTGCAAGGATAGGCAAGCCGGGGGACTCATTCACCGGGCGTCTTCGCCAGTAGCGTATTCAAAGCTACGATGGCTGCGGTTGAGCGGGCGACGGGCGTGAAGTCCGGCAGAAAACCTGGACTGAACCTAGAGGTTGTTATGGCCTGTTGATTGCCACTGAGAGCTGACCCGGTTTGGGGTGAGGTTGCCACTGAGAGTCGACCCATGTTCGGGCGCTAGCCTCGGCCTTCTGGGTGGGGGGCGGCGGGAGTGTTGGACATGGCGTTGTTGAGCGTGATCCGGCGCTGGCATTTCCGGGAGCACCTGTCGATCCGCGCGATTGCCCGCCGGACTGGCCTGTCGCGGAACACCATCCGCAAGTACCTGCGGTCCAAGGCGGTGGAGCCTGTGTTCAGGACACCCGATCGGCCCAGCAAGCTGGATCCTTTTGCCGAGCGGCTGGCCGCCTGGCTGCGGACGGATGCCCGCAGGCCGCGCAAACAGAAACGCACCGCGCGACAGTTCCACGCGGAGCTGGCCGGGCTCGGCTACGACGGCTCGTACCGGCGGGTCGCCGCCTTCGTGCGGGCCTGGCGGGACGACTGGCTCCGCCAGCAGCAGACCTCCGGCCGCGGTGTCTTCGTGCCGCTGGCCTTTGGCCCGGGCGAGGCGTTCCAGTTCGACTGGAGCGAGGAGCATGCCGTCATCGGCGGCGAGCGAACCAAGCTGCAGGTCGCCCATCTCAAGCTCTGCCACAGCCGGATCTTCCTGGTACGGGCCTACCTGTGCACGGCGGAGAGAAAGTCGGCCACTGGAGCGGCGGCGTGATGCGGCTGCGGGCGGAGTAAAATCCGGCCAGAGGCGGGCGCCCTACCTTGAGGGATCAGGGTGGGGCGCTGGGGGATGTTCGTGGTGGAGAGCTACGCGGCGGTCCGGCGGTTCGTGTTTGTGGAGGGTCATAGTCGGCGGGAGGCGGCCCGGGTTTTCGGGTTGAGCCGGGATACGGTAGCCAAGATGTGCCGGTATTCAGCGCCACCTGGGTATGTGCGGACGCGGCCGCCCGACAAGCCCAAGCTGGGCGCGCTGACGTCGGTGATCGAGGCGATCCTGGAGGCAGACCGGGCCGCGCCGCCCAAGCAGCGGCACACAGCCAAGCGCATCTTTGAGCGGCTGCGCGACGAGCACGGCTATGGCGGCGGCTACACGGTGGTCAAGGATCACGTGCGACGGCAGCGGGCGCGTGGGCGGGAGGTCTTCGTGCCGCTGTCACACCCGCCGGGTCATGCCCAGGTGGATTTCGGAGAGGCGGAGGCGGTGATCGGCGGGGTTCGTCAGAAGGTTCACTTTTTCTGCATGGACCTGCCGCAGTCGGACGCCTGTTTCGTGAAGGCCTATCCGCGGGAGACGACTGAGGCCTTCCTGGACGGGCACGTCTCGTCCTTTGCCTTCTTTGGCGGCGTGCCGCGATCGATCCTCTACGACAACCTCAAGTTGGCGGTGGCCCGGATCTGTGGCGATGGCAAGCGCGAGCGGACGCGAGCCTTTACAGGCCTGGTCAGCCACTACCTGTTCCAGGACCGGTTCGGCCGTCCCGGCAAGGGGAACGACAAGGGCAAGGTGGAGGGGCTGGTGAAATTCTCCCGGTCCAACTTCATGACCCCGGTTCCGATTGCGCCCAGCCATGAGGCGCTCAACACCATGCTGGCGGAGCGTTGCCGCCTGCGGCAGTCCGAGCGGGCGGGACGTCACGCCGAGACGATCGGCGCGCGCCTTGCGGCGGATCTGGCGGAGATGCAGCGCCTGCCCGACGTCGCGCTCGAGCCCTGCGAGACGATCAGCGCCCGGGTGTCGTCCACGGCCCTGGTCCGCTACCGCGGCAATGACTACTCGGTGCCGACCGCCTATGGGTTCCAGGCGGTGCTGGTGAAGGGCTTCGTCGATCGGGTGGTGATCCTGTGCGACGGGGCGCCGGTCGCCTGCCACGCCCGCTCCTATGGGCATGGCGAGTTCGTCTACGACCCCTTGCACTACCTGGCGCTGCTCGAGACCAAGCCGGGCGCGCTGGACCAGGCGGCGGCGCTGCAGGGCTGGGCCTTGCCGCCGGTCTTTCAGCACCTGCGCCACCTGCTGGAGGCCCGTATGGGCAACCGCGGCAAGCGGGAGTTCATCCAGGTCCTGCGGCTGCTGGAGATCGCCGCTAAGGAGGTGGTGGCGGCCGCGGTGGCCGATGCTATCCATTTCGGTGCCATTGGCTACGACGCGGTCCGGCAGATCGTCCTGGCGCGGATCGAGCGGCGCCCGGCCAAGCTCGACCTGACGGCCTACCCCTATCTGCCGGGTACCGATGTGCGGATGACCCGCGGCGCGGACTATGCCGCCCTGCTGCAGGAGGGGGCGGCATGAGCGAGGCTGATGCCATGCCGCACGGCACCAACCAGGGAACGCCACAGATCCTGCTGGCACATCACCTCAAGCAGCTCCGGCTGCCGACGGTGCTGCGCGAGTACGACAAGGTGGCCCGCGAATGCGCCCGCGACGGCGTCGACCATCCCCGTTACCTGCTGCGGCTGCTTGAGCTGGAACTGATCGACCGCGAGCGACGCCTGGTCGAGCGGCGGATCCGCCAGGCGCGGTTCCCGGCAACCAAGAGCCTGGACAGCTTCGTATTCACCGCCATCCCCGGGCTCAACAAGATGCTCGTCCTCGAGCTGGCACGCTGCGAGTACATCCTGCGGCGCGAGAACATCATCGCGCTCGGCAACAGCGGCACCGGCAAGAGCCACGTCGCCCTGGGCCTCGGCCTGGCCGCCTGCCAGAGGGGGTTCAGCGTCGTGTTCACCACGTCGGCCCAACTGGTGCACCAGCTGATGGAAGCACGTGACGAGAAGCGCCTGCTCAAGCTGCAGCGGGAGTTGCAGGCGGCCAGGCTGCTGATCATCGACGAGCTCGGCTATGTGCCGCTGTCGCCGACCGGCGCCGAGCTGTTATTCGAGGTGTTCAGCCAGCGCTACGAACACGGCTCCACCATCGTCACCTCGAACCTGCCGTTCGAGGAATGGACCGCGGTGCTCGGCTCGGAACGTCTCACCGGCGCCTATCCACAAAGGCCGCGCCAGCTGAAGCCGTCGCAGGCGAGCAAATCGACCCGGATACCGGCGAGATCCGGCCCGTATAATCACTGAAGAAACCAGCCGCAGACCTGACTGGCCCCCGATCGGGGGCCAGTCAGGTCTGGCGCCGCCAAGCCGTCAGTGGCCTTGTTTTACTCCGTCGCGCTGGCCTGGTTTTGCTCCGCCGTTGACACCGGCTGATGATCGACGCCACCCACCTCAAGGCGCACCGCACGGCGGCCGGTCTGCTTAAAAAGGGGCTGTTCCCCGTCGTA
>NZ_RFLX01000029.1 GCF_003696345.1 Teichococcus wenyumeiae
TGCTTCGGGATGTGGTGCCGGCGGTCAGAGTTGGTCTTGAACGGCATGCCGGCATCCAAACTGCAGGGACAGAGACCCGACCCATAACTTCCCGGGCCTCCACCTCCAAGCCGCCAGTCCGTGCAACAAGGTCTGCGTGGATGAGAAGTCCCAGATCCAGGCACTCGACCGCACCCCGCCCCTGGTGCCGATGCGTCCCGGCCAGGCGGAGCGGCGCACGCATGACTATACCCGCCATGGCACCACTTCGCTGTTTGCGGCGCTGGACATCGCGACCGGGGCGGTGATCGGCCGCTGCGATCCGAAGCATCGCTCCACCGAGTTCCGGAAGTTCCTGGATCAGGTGGAGAAAGCCGTGCCCCCAAATCTCGACGTCCATCTCGTGATGGACAACTACGCCACCCACAAGACCAAGCCGATCCGCGACTGGCTGCTCAAGCGCCCGCGCTGGCATGTCCATTTCACGCCCACCGGCGCCTCCTGGATCAACCAGGTCGAACGCTTCTTCGCCCTGATCACCGACAAGCAGATCCGGCGCGGCGTCCATCGTTCCACCCAGGCGCTCGAGCGCGACATCCGTGCCTTCATCGAAGCCCATAACGTCGATCCCAGACCGTTCCGCTGGACCAATTCCGCCGATGACATCCTCGCTGCCATACAGCGCTTTTGCCAGGGCACCCAGCAGATCAGAGGAACTACAGAATCAGGACACTAGCGCAGGCTGGATTAAGCTGTAGAGTTATTCGCACGCTGCTCCGGTGAAAGGCCGGCCAGCTAAACTATCGCGATGGCCCAATGAATACTCCAAATCAAAAACTCCGCAAAAGCGCCTACGAGCTCCTTATCCAGGCTACGGCAGGTTCCGCCATCTATATGCTTGACCTAGATGGGCGGGTAATCAGCTGGAACCCTGGTGCCGAGCGGATCAAAGGCTATACGGCGGGCGAGATCATCGGCGAGCACTTCTCCCGGTTCTATACAGACGAAGAACGTAGATCTGCTGCTCCTGAGAGGTCGCTGAAGACCGCGGCCGAGACAGGCCAGTTTACGGCCGAAGCCTGGCAAGTTCGCAAAGATGGTAGCCGCTTCTGGGCCATGGTAGCGGTTGAACCCATTCGCCAGGATGGCGAGCTGGTGGGCTTCGCGATGATCACCCGAGACATCACGGAGCAGCGTGAAGCGCAGCTTGCAGCTCTTGAGACTGAGAGCCGCTTCCGCCTTCTCATCCAGAGTGTCACTGACTATGCCATCTTTATGCTCGACCTGGACGGCCGTGTCAGCAACTGGAACTCGGGTGCAGAGCGCATCAAGGGCTACGCCGCTTCCGAGATTGTCGGCAGCCACTTCTCTCGTTTCTACACCCCTGAAGATATCGCTGCGGGCCTGCCCGCAAAAGCATTCGATACGGCGCGCCGAGATGGACGGTTTGAAGCGGAAGGATGGCGGGCTCGGAAGGATGGCAGCCGCTTCTGGGCCAGCGTGGTCATCGATGCCATTCGCGATGGTGGCAAGCTGATTGGCTTCGCCAAGATAACCCGAGATCTGACCGAGCGGAGGGAGGTCCAGCTCCAGCTAGAACAGTCGCGTGAACAGCTGTTCCAGGCGCAGAAGATGGAGGCGGTGGGCCAGCTCACCGGCGGGCTGGCGCATGACTTCAACAACCTACTCACCGGCATCAGTGGCAACCTGGAATTGCTGAGCGCCCGGGTGGCCCAAGGCCGGGTCAAGGACCTGGACCGCTACGTCAATGCCGCCCAGGGGGCGGCGAAGCGGGCCGCGGCGCTGACGCACCGGCTGCTCGCCTTCTCCCGTCGCCAGACATTGGACCCGAAGCCCACCGATGCCAACAGGCTGGTGGCCGGGATGGAGGAATTGGTGCGTCGCACCATGGGACCCGCCATCACGGTGGAGATGGTGACGGCCGGCGGGCTCTGGCCGACGCTGGTGGACCCGCATCAGCTGGAGAACGCGTTGCTAAACCTCTGCATCAACGCGCGCGACGTCATGCCCGCCGGCGGCCGGCTGACCATCGAGACCGCCAACCGCTGGCTGGACAGCCAAGCGGCGCGGGACCAGGACCTGCCGCCCGGCCAGTATATCTCGCTCTGCGTCTCCGACACCGGCACGGGCATGACGCCGGAGGTGGCGGCCAAGGCCTTCGACCCCTTCTTCACCACCAAGCCGCTGGGCCAGGGCACCGGGCTCGGCCTGTCCATGATCTATGGCTTCGCGCGGCAGTCGGGCGGGCAGGTGCGCATCTATTCCGAGCCCGGCCAAGGCGCCAATGTATG
The DNA here is from genome assembly GCF_003696345.1 of Teichococcus wenyumeiae. Lineage (GTDB taxonomy): Bacteria > Pseudomonadota > Alphaproteobacteria > Acetobacterales > Acetobacteraceae > Pseudoroseomonas > Pseudoroseomonas wenyumeiae. The sequence continues at coordinate 2,292 of NZ_RFLX01000029.1, forward strand.
CATTTATCTCCCCCGCCATCGCGGCGAGGCCGAGGCCGCCGAGGCACCGCCAGAGCGCTCCACCGCGCGCCGCTTCGGCCAGGGTGAGACGGTGCTGGTTGTGGATGACGAGCCAACGGTCCGTATGCTGGTGACGGAGGTGCTGGAGGAGCTGGGCTATGCCGCGTTGGAAGCCGCCGATGGCCCCGCCGGGCTGCGGCTGCTGCAATCCGATGCTCCCATCGACCTGCTGGTGAGCGATGTCGGCCTGCCCGGCGGCATGAACGGCCGCCAGATGGCCAATGCCGCGCGCGAGGTGCGGCCGGACCTGAAGGTTCTCTTCATCACCGGCTATGCCGAGAATGCGGTGGTCGGCAATGGCTACCTGGAACCCGGCATGCATGTGATGACCAAGCCCTTCGCCCTGGATGCCCTGGCCACCCGCATCAGAGACGTCATCCGCGGCGCCTGAGGCATTGCCAAGTTGAGCGGCAGTAGCCGGGGCTGGCTGGCTGGCTGGGCGAGGCTGGTGGGATGAGGCAAGACCCCGCTACCTACCCTGGATACCGCTTCCCTGCGGAGATCATCAGCCACGCCGTTTGGCTGTATCACGTGTTCAGCCTGAGCCTGCGTGATGTGGAGCTGATCCTGGCGGAGCGGGGCATCACCGTCACGCATGAGAGCATCCGGAGCTGGTGCCGGAAGTTCGGTTCGGAGTTTGCGGCCAAGCTGCGGCGACGCCGGCCGAAGCCGGGCGACACCTGGCACCTCGATGAAGTGTTTCTGCGCATCAATGGCGTGCTCCACTATCTCTGGCGAGCGGTGGACCAGCACGGCGTGGTGCTGGACATCCTCGTTCAGGATCGGCGAAACGGCAATGCGGCCAAGCGGTTCTTCAAGCGCCTCCTGGCAGGCCTCAAGTACAAGCCACGTCGGCTGGTTACAGACAGGCTGAAGAGCTATGGCGTGGCGCAGCGCGAGTTCCTGCCCGAAGCCCAACATCGGAGCTGCCGCTATCTGAATAACCGGGCGGAGAACTCGCATCGGCCGACCCGACGGCGAGAGCGGCAGATGCAACGGTTTAAGTCAGCCGGGCAGGCCCAGCGGTTCCTCTCGGCGCACAGCATGATCTACGGCCATTCCCGTCCTCGCCGGCACCTCATGACGGCCGGCAAGTACCGCCATGCTCGGAACAAGGCTTTCCGTATCTGGCGGCAGGAAATGTGCGCCCAGGCGGCATCCTGATCCTGCCGCACCCTCAGTCACGCGGCCAAACTCGCCTTCTTGTCAAACAACTTGCCAATGCCCCACGTCCGATAGAAGGGCTGTCGATCCGTGCGACGTCGCGCGACACGAGGGTGGTTGTCATGGTGGCCTCCATGGATTGTCTCTTTCAAGGTCTGGCCGGGCTGCGCTTGACCAGGATTCTGACCTGGAAGGCGTGGCTAGATGCGAGCCTAAGTGGAATTCACGCCTTCGCGGGCATGGGTGACAAAGCTTCGCGATTTGCCGACAGAACCGCCGCGTACCTGGCAATGCGCTCCCCTTGGAAGCGCGCCGCTGCGAGTTGGGCGGCAGGCATCTCACCACCTTTGGGATCCGTGAAGCTCACGCCGTAGGGATTACCGCCAGCGGCGTAGAGGGACGGGTCGGTGTAGCCGACCGGAACGATCACAGCGCCCCAGTGATAGAAGACGTTCTGCAGCGCGAGCAGCGTTGCTTCCTGGCCGCCATGGATATTGCCAGCGCCACCGAATGCCCCGGCCGCCTTGTCCTGCAACTTGCCGGTGAACCACTTGCCGCCACACAGGTCGATGAACTGCTTCAGCTGGGCCGCTGGCAGGCCGAAGCGCGTCGGCGTTCCGAGCAGGAAACCGTCCGCCCATTCCAGGTCGTCCGGCGTCGCTACGGGGACATCTTGGGTGGCTTCGACATGCGCCCGCCACAACGGGTTGCCATCGATTGCAGCTTCAGGAGCCAGTTCGGCGGCCTTGCGAACCCGGACCTCACCGCCGACCGACGCTGCACCCTCGGCAGCCGCCATGGCGATGCGGTGGGTGCCACCGGTGCTGCTGTAATAGACGATCGCGATCTTGACCAAGGTCTGTTCTCCGTTGGTGAGAGGATATTGCTGGGCAGGGCCCCAAGGTCGGCGACAGGGGCCTGCCCACCACACCTACGTAAGCCGGGGACAGTGTGCCGATTAGATCGGAGCTTCCGGACTGGGCGTTCCGGCAGAAGGCAATCAATATCCCGTCCGCTCGCCGATGCACTTAGTGACCGCTGGCTGAGCTTTTTGGGCGCGACTAAGGCTTTGCTGCGCCTCAACCATCCTGTGCGGCGATCCGGTGGTGAAGCGGCAAAACATGCTCACGCCCGAGCGACGCAACCTTATCCACGCCCAGATGCAACATCGTTTCGACGAGTTCCCGCTGGAAGTAGTCCATGAGTCCGGAGACGCCTCCGGCTCCTCCCAGGGTGAGTGCCCACCATACCGGCCGACCGACCGCGACGGCGCTGGCGCCAAGCGCGAGCGCCTTCGCCACATCCGTGCCCCGGCGTATGCCGCTGTCGAGCATGACCGGCACCGCGCCCTGCACAGCGTCCACGATCTTGGGGAGGACACTGATGGATGCGGGGGTGCCATCAAGCGCCCGGCCGCCATGGTTCGAAACCTGGATCGCCCCCGCACCGGCTCTGACCGCCTCGGCGGCGTCTTCCGGCCTCGTGAGTCCTTTTATGACGACCGGCAACCCGGTGACGCTCCGGACCATCTCCAGTTCCCGCCAGGATAGATCCGTCTTGAAAGAGGGTGCCCTGCCTTCCGGATAATTCCCGTAGGGAAGCCAGGGTCTCGGGCGCCCCATGTTCGCATATTGATCCGACGAGCCTTGGCCGATGGCGTCCACGGTAAGTACGATCGCCTTGAACCCGGCGGCACGCGCACGCTGGAGGATCTCCCTCGAGCGGCCCTCGTCCTGGTCGAGATACATCTGGAACCACTTCGGCCCGTCAGAGGCCCGGGCGATGTCCTCCATGGGGATTGTCGAAGCGCTCGAGACGGCCACCAAGCCGCCCGACTTCCCCATGCCCCGCGCAGTGGCGACCTCCCCTTCCGGATGTACGAGACCATGGCTACCCATGGGCGAGACGAAGATCGGGAAGGGCAGGCTCTCGCCGAGAAGCGTTACGGCTGTGTCGATCCTGTCTCGCACGACGCCACCCATCCGGTGCGGAGCGAAGGCGTAGTCCCCGAAGGCGCGCCGGTTCTCCCGCAAGGTCCACTGCTCGCCGTTTCCGTTGGCGATGAACACGTGGACGCCCTCGGGCAGCTTCCGCTTTGCCTCCTCCTCCAGAAGGTCGACGTTGATGACCGCGAGATCCTTGTCGATGCCCTTCCGGATGATCGTTACCGATGGACGGCTGGCTTCTTCCCGCACCTGGGCGCGGGCCGACCCCGCTGTCGACAACGCCACTGCAGATGCCAGACCAGCACCAGCGATCTGAAAAACGTTTCTGCGTGAAGAGATCATGTCCCGACGGCCTCTAGATGTAAGTGGGGAAGATGAGATGACGTGCTTGGCCACCCCGGCCGGGCAACCAACATTGGCTTCACTTCTCAATCTAGGCTGTGGATAGTTGGGCGATTAGGACGCCATTTCTGGACACGGCGTTTCCGTACGGAGACAATCAACGCGCACAACGCAGCTCCGAGCGATGAACGACCTAAACGACCTGTATTATTTTCATGCTGTGGCGACCCATCAGGGCTTCTCCGCCGCGTCCCGGCACATCGGTGTTCCTAAAGCAACGCTCAGCAAGGGTGTTGCAAGATTGGAGGAGCGCCTGCAGGTGCGCCTGCTCGAGAGAACTACCCGGAGCCTGCGCACCACCGAGGTCGGTCGCGCGTTTCTTGAGCACTGCCAGACGATGCTCGCGGGAGTGGAGGCCGCCGAGGCAGTCGCGGCGCAGGCCCAGGCGGAGCCGAACGGCATCGTTCGCATGAGTTGCCCGCAGGGGCTTATCCAGAACTTGGTCGCTGACATCCTGCCGACCTTCATGCGGGCCTACCCGCGGGTGCGGGTGCAAATGAAGGTGCTAAACCGGCGCGCTGACCTGATCGAGGACGGGGTCGACATTGCACTCAGGGCCCGAACGCTGCTTGAGGGTGACGCGTCGCAGATCGTGCGGCCCCTCGGACGGACCCATCTGGTGTTTGCAATAAGTCCGCTGCTGCGGGACAGGCTTGGCGCTGAACTCAGTATCGAGCATCTCACCGAACTGCCGACACTGTCGATGACAGAGGATGCCGACGAAGACACCTGGAATGTGGCGGGCCCGGCAGATGAGGCGCGCACGATCCGCCACCGGCCGCGGCTGCAATGCAGCAACTTCGACCTGCTGCTGGCGGCGGCGACCGACGGCCTCGGTGTGGCACTGCTCCCCGAGCACATCTGCCGGTCCGCCTTCGTCTCAGGAGAACTCGTGCACGTCCTGCCGGACTGGCATACGACGCATGGAACCATCTATGCCGTGTTCGCGAGCCGGAAGGGACTCGTCCCCGCGGTACGGGCCCTGATCGACCATCTTGCGGTGGAGGTGGCGCGAAGGGCGTCACCCCTCTCCCCATAGAGATCCTTTCCAGATTTCCAGGATTGCAGAGTGCTGGCCGAGGATGGGCAATCATTTTGACCGTTGTCATGAATGACCGTCGTGGTGGACAGCAGGCAGAGACAGGACGGTCTCCGAGGGGGGGGGTGTACGCTTATCTCGGCCATCCCCGAGGTGCAGTCCGCACCCCGAAAGCGGATAATATCTTTTATCCTGTTGATTGCCACTGAGAGCCGGGATCTCCCGCACTTTCCGTGCTGCGCCTAGGGCAAACTTATCTGCAAGTGCTTGGAGCTGCTCGGAAACCCCATACTCAATCCGCATCAACCGCTCAACTTTCGGGAATGGCCACCATTTGCCGAATTCCCGTCCGCAATCAGTGGTTTGCGCTGCCTTTTCCGGATCTGCGAACACGGAAAGTGCGGGAGATCCAGTATTCACCCTGCGCCTACAGCGCTGCGCGCGCTTCACTCGGACCGCCGTCTGGCTGCAGCACAATAGCCGGTCTTGCTTCGGCGCGTGGCAACCACAGTTCGGCAGTCGTGCCTTCGGCCTTGTGGCTGTGGAGGACAAGCCGGCCACCAGTCTGCGCAGCGAGCCCGTACACCATGGAAAGGCCGAGCCCGGTTCCCTTTCCAACCCCCTTGGTCGTGAAGAACGGGTCCAGGCAACGGGCGAGTGTCGCCTCATCCATGCCCTCCCCATTGTCTATGACAGACAGCACCACGTAGTCTCCCGGCGGCAGGTCGCTGACCTGCCGGACACTAACCTGCTCCTCGCGGCCGGAGATCGTCAGTTGGCCGCCTTCCGGCATCGCATCCCGTGCGTTCACGACCAGGTTCAGGAGTGCCAATTCCAACTGGTTGGCATCAACGTAGGCTGGCGCCAGGGCGAGTGGAAAGCGGGTCTCAACTTGCACAACCGGGCCCGATGAACTGCGCAACAGATCTGCCATACCCCGCACCAACTCTGGGATGTCCACCACGCCCGGCTTGAGCGCTTGACCGCGGCTGAAGGCTAGCAGACGTTGGGTGAGCGACGCCCCACGTTCTGCGCCCTGCACCGCATTGTCCACCAGTCGCAGGGCACGTTCATCGCCTGCTGGAACGCGCTTACGCAGCAGCGACAGGCTGGCGAGTATGACAGTGAGGAGGTTGTTGAAGTCGTGCGCGATCCCGCCTGTCAGCTGACCCACGGCCTCCATCTTCTGCGCCTGGCGCACGCGTTGCTCGGCCGCCTCACGCTGCGCTGTTTCGCGTTGGAGCTCATTCATGGTCGCAGTCAGGCGCGTCATCGCCATCGCTGTTGACTTGACGCCGCGAAGTGCCATCCAAGACATCAGCAACAACATGAGCGATGCCACGCCTGCAACAGCGCCGAACGAGATCAGATTGGCGTACCAGCGATTCAGCAGTGCCGCCATGTCCGCGCTGAAGACCACATAAAGCGGGTACGTTCCCACTGCACGATAGGCATAGGCCTGTTCTTTTCCTCCCTCGCCCGCATCGCTGACGAAGAAGCCACCTTGCGGCGCTTGCTCGATCCGACGCTTGAAACGATCTCTCGTTGGTAAGGGGACATTGATATCATGCGGGGATGTGCGCGCGATAACGAGGCCATCGGCCCGCAGCAAAGTTGCTATTTGGCCAGGTTCAAGGATTGTGGTTGCATAGTATTGTGTAAAATAGTCCGGGCTGAGGGCGATATGGATGATGCCATCGAAGTGTCCGTCGGACGTTGAGCGACGCCGGCTGACAGCAAAGCTGGCGATCTGCGTGGCCTTGCCGCGGAACGGCGCGCTGATATAGGTGCCGACGTCGCGCTCGCGCTGAGCCTGGAAGAAATCACGGCCCTCGATGGTTACTCTTGGATCCCAGTTCTGACTGCCTGCGCGTACCACACCCTGAGCATCTGCGACCCAGATCGAGACGACCTGCTCCAGCGGAGCCTTGAGCTGGGCCAGGAACGCGCTGGTTTCTGGTGCGGAGATTTCATCCCAGCTTAGGTGGTGGATACGGTCGTCCAAGCGCCCAAGCGCGAGTTCCCCTGTCTCGAAGACCTTTTGGGCATGCTCATCCATCACCGCTGTCGTGCGAATGATGGCGTCTTGTCCCTCGCGGAGGGTTTCTGCCCGATTATGGAGCGCCGCTGCAGTGAAGAGGCCAGCCGGCACGATCAGAGAAGCGGCAATCAACAGCTTGTGCAGGCGAAGCGTAAGTTTGGGCATAAAGATCCAGGCAGCCGCTTCAGGAGCGGTGGCGAGCGGGCAACGAAATGCTGCGCTTCCTACCATAGGCATGAGTCACAACGGTACTTATTAGCTGGAATGGCCAGGCCTCTCGGAGCGCCTCCCCTGCTCGCTCGCCCAACACGATAAGGGGGATTATCGACCGCTCGTCAGCAAAGGCGTCCGCCTCAAAGAGGCCGCAACGGTGAAAGGCCGTAGCTGACAGCCCTCCGCCTCTCATCACACGAGCGTTACATGAACAGTGTGATCAGAGATTGACGAACGCAGACTCAAAAATGGACATTAAAGGAAAGAAATTTTGTGGCCATGTCGGGGCGGCAGCCTGCCGAGCCCTGGTCGGGAGAGGGATGTACAGGTGGATCTCAGCGTCCTACGCCCTGCTCTCAATGCAGCGCCCGATGCGATCTGCTCCTGCGCGCAGGCGGGTCGCGGACAGGCTAAGCTATTATGAGGGCTTCCTGATGATGGCGAAGCTCTCGGTGTTCGCGCCGCTGCATTACCTGCCGCAGCCTGTTTATGGCTGGCGGCGTGGTATGGGCGACCTCACCACCTCCCGCGCAGCAGGCGGGGCATTCGGTGCGGATAGTCAGCATGGCGGCCACGGACTCGCTGCTGCGCGGGCCACGGCGATGGAAAGCGGCGACTGCTATAGCGGCGCCGAGCGTTTTCATGTGGGAGCCGCCGCATGATCCCCACCACGATGCGTGAGACCGCGTTGCGTGCCGCCTGCGCTGGGCTGCGGATGTATTTCCAGCATGCACCTTTCGCCTTCGGGAAGCAGCGACTCTGGGACCAGGTGGTGCAGCGCTACATCGCTTGGCGGCGGCTGGAGATCGAGGCACGCACACGCTTCGGCGCCCGCTTCGCCGGCAGCTTTCCCGATGCGGTCCATAGCTACGCCTATTTCTTCGGAGTCTGGGAACCCGCCGTCACCGCCTTCTACCACCAAGCCCTACGGCCGGGCGACGTGGTGGTGGATATCGGCGCCAATGTCGGCATGCATGCGCTGCTCGCTGCCCATCTCGTCGGTCCGGACGGCCAGGTGCATGCCATCGAAGCCTCGTCCTGGATTCATGAGCGCCTGCGCCAGAACCTGCGGACCAATGGCATCTACAACGTTGCCACCTACAACATGGCGGTGACGGAAGTACCAGGCATGGTGCCGGTCTTCGTGCACGACGACACCAACCTGGGTGGCACTACCATCGTGGCGGCCGAGGCCTCCAAGACGCAGCGGCAGGAACTCGTGGAAGGCCGCTCCCTGGGCGATATCCTGCCCGTCGAGGTGCTACGCGCCGCCCGGCTGATCAAGATCGACGTCGAGGGTGCCGAGATCATGGTGGTGAAGGGCATGCGCGGTCTGCTGCCGCTGCTGCGGCAGGACGTGGAGATCCTGGTGGAGGTGAAGACGGCCGCCCTGGCGGCCCTGGGCAGTTCCCTGCAGGAATTCCTCAACATCTTCGCCGAGGCCGGCTTCAAGCCATTCGAGATCGCAAATGCCTATGACGGCGCCTTCTATATCGACCGGAAGCACCAAGCCGCGCCAGCGCCACTGCAAAGGTATGACTTCGAGATGGCGGACCTGCTCTTTCGCCGCGTGGCCGGCCATTGTCCTGATCGCAAGATCCCTACGATCTCAAGCCCGGAAGGCCGCGTAGGAGGACGGCGACTGTCCTTCTCAGCATCGTCAGCCTGAGGCAGTTTCGAGTGATAAGTGTTCCTCAGCAAAGCTTTCCCAACACCGCCTTCCGCAGCGTGTCATTGACGCGGCTCTGCCAGCCTGGCCCACTGTCGCGCAAAGCCCGCACCAAGTCTGCGTCTAACCGCAGCGACACCGCCTCCTTCACGGCGGTCTTCTGTCGCCCGCGGCGCCGCACCAATGAGGCTACTACGCGCTCCCCCAACACCTCGGCGGCTGGCCGCGCTCGGGCGAAGTCCTCTTCCGTGTATGCATCCGGTGAGCACCGCGGTCCTGCCTATTTGGTATCGCAGGGCTGAGGAGGGGCTTTCCCCGCTACCCGTTCATCCTTGATGATCTGTTTCAGGTTATCGATGCCGTCCTGGGTGAATGCGGTCACGCCATCCTCGCCGACGCCGTAGACGTGCAGGCAGCCGTCTTCGGGGAACATGTCGATGGAAAGGTCGTGCAGCCAGTCTTCGTCTTCACCGAGCAAGGCGGCGACATGGCTGATCGTGAATACGGCCGAGATGGCAGCCACCTCAGGCTGCCTGGTCGCGCCGCGCCTGGCGGGCCTGCCAGTTCCAGGGCAGCAGCTCGTCGAGCTTGCTGGCCGGGTGCTCTGCGATTCGGTCCAGCACATCGGCCAGCCAGGCCTGGGGGTCGACATCGTTCAGCTTGGCGGTGATGATCAGCGAGTACATCGCCGCGGCACGCTGTCCCCCGCGGTCCGAACCTGCGAACAGCCATGACTTTCTGCCCAGGGCGATACCGCGCAGGGCGCGCTCGGCCGCGTTGTTCGACAGGCATATCCGGCCGTCGTCGAGAAAGCGGGTGAATGCCACCCAGCGCTTGAGCATGTAGTCCATGGCGCGCGCCAGGTCGTTCGTGCGTGACAGCCTCGCACGCAGTTCGCGCATCCAGAGCTCGAGATCGGCCGCCAGGGGGCGCTCAACGTCTGTCTTACGGCACGGCGCCGCTCGGCACTCTCGCCGTTGATGTCACGCTCGATATCGAACAGGGCGTCGATCCGCCGAACCGCCTCCAACGCGATGGGCGAGATCACCCCGGGCGACTTGCCCTCGGCAACACGCCAGGCGTTCTGCGCCAGATCCGCCAGCGCAAAGAACGGCCGCCGTGCATGCACCCAGCAGGCCGCCTCCAGGATCGGTCCCGGCTGGCGATTGGCCTCGTAGAGCTTGCCATAACCGCTATAGGCGTCGGCCTGAAACAGCCCGGCATAGTTGGCCAGATGCGCCTGCGGATGCGTGCCGCCGCGATCGCGCGAGTAGTAGAACATGGCCGCCGGCGCCGCCGTGCCGCCAAATGGCCGATCGTCGCGCACATAGACCCAACATCGCCCCGTGTCGGTCTTGCCGCTGGCCAGCACCGGCACGGTCGTATCGTCGCCGTGCAGACGCCCGGCGGCCAGGACATGCGCCTCGAGACGCTGCGACAGGGGCGACAGCATCGCGCAGCAGGCCCCCACCCGGTCGGCCAGGGTCGAGAGGCTGAGCGGTACGCTCTCCCTGGCGTAGCGCTCGGCCTGGCGGTTCAGTGGCTGGTGCTGGCCGAACTTCTCGAACAGCACCATCGCCAGCAGGTTGGGGCCGGCCCAGCCGCGCGCAATCACATGGAACGGCGCCGGCGCCTGGCTCACCTTCTCGCAGGCCCGGCAGGAGAACTTCTCCCGCACGTGCTGGATGACCTTCCAGCTGCGCGGGATCACCTCCAAGGTCTCGGCGATATCCTCGCCCAGTTTGTGCAGCCGTGCGCTACCGCAGCACAGGCAGGTGGTGGGCGCGGGCTCGACCACGCGCTCGCGCGGCAGATGGGCGGGAAACGGCTGGCGTGCCGGGCGCCTGCGGGTGAAGGGTGCAACATCCGTGGTCCGCGCGGTCGCTTGCTCGGCAGCCATCTCGTCCGCGGTCGCGGAGCTCTCCAGTTCATCGAACCTCAGGGCCAACTGATCGAGCAGCCGCGCGCTGCGCTCCGACCGCTGGCCATAGAGTTGATGCCGCAGCTTGGCGATCTGCAGCTGCTGGTGTGCGATCATGGCCTGGTCATCGGATGCCCGGGCAGTGGCAATCGCCAGATCCGCCTCAACCTGCAGGGCGTGCGCCGTCGCTGACAGCAGCGCCGCCTTTAGCGCATCGATATCGTCCGGCAGGGCATCGGAGGGTCTGACCACGGCGAGGATGGAATCACAAAATCCCACCGCTTGCCTCTGAAAACTGCGCCGCCAACCGGCTGTGTTGCATGGATCGGCCTACCGATCCGTGTGGGCTAGGGTCCTGGGGGGCGACAGCCCAGCGTCGTCCCGGGAGAGTTCAGCTTGCCATTCAAGGCCAACACAGACCGCCGGCACCACATTCCGAAGCAGCGGTTCCGAGCGACGAACTGGGCAGAGTACGATGCGGCTCTCCGCGGGCGCGGCAGCCTGACGGTGTGGTTCACGGATGCAGCAATCGTGGCCTGGAAGGCCGAGCCCCGGATCACGCGGGGCGGCCAGCCACGCTATTCGGAGCTGGCCATCACCATATCCCTGACGCTTCGGGCCGTGTTCCGCTTGGCTTTGCGCCAGACGGAAGGCCTGATCGGCTCCATCATCGCCCTGCTTGGTCTCGACCTGGCCGTGCCAGACCACAGCACCCTCAGCCGCCGTGCAGAGACGTTGGAGGTGCAGCAGCTTCGGTCTGGCACCCGCCCCGTGCACCTGCTGGTGGACAGCACAGGGCTGCGGCTCTGTGGACCGGGCGAGTGGCTGGCCGAAAAGCACGGGAGCAGGGCACGCCGGTCATGGCGCAAGCTGCACATTGGTGTGGACACCGACAGCGGACGGATCGTCACGGCCAAATTGACAGCGCACGACGTCGATGACGCCTCACAGGTTGGCCCCTTGCTCGATCAGGTCGCGGCCCCGATCGCCTCGTTCACCGCCGATGGCGCCTACGACGAGGACGGCGTCTACCGTGCGGTGGCGGCGCGGCACCCCGATGCTGCCGTGATCGTCCCACCACGATCCAGTGCCGTGCTGAGCGAGACAGCCGAAACAGCGCCAACTCAACGTGACCAGCACCTCCGGATCATCGCGGAGCGCGGACGCATGGGTTGGCAGAAGGCTTCAGGGTACAACACACGCTGCGTAATCCGGTGGATCGTGATCAGCGATTCCGTTTGATCGTGATCAGTGGATCCGGTGGATGCTGATCAGCGATTCCGGTGATCATGATCACTGGAATTGGGGTGGGATGGAGGAGTGACGCGGCCGGCAAGTCTCAACCAACGGTAGTTTCGTCCCGGTGCTGAGCAGGGGGACGGGATGCCAGGCGAGAGGGTGCCGATGCGCAAGATCCGGGATGTTCTACGGCTTGGCTGGGGTCAGGGTCTGTCCCAGCGGATGATGGCTCGCAGCCTCGGGCTGAGCCAGGGAGTGGTGCACGCCTATCTGAGGCGGGCCCGCAGCGCTGGGCTGACCTGGCCACTGCCAGAGGGGCTGAGCGATGCGGGGCTGGAGGCGCTGCTGTTTCCACCGGCCAGCGGCGCCGCGGCCGAGGAGCGGCCGCAGCCCGACTGGGCCTGGGTGCACCGGGAACTGCGGCGTCCAAACGTGACGCTGTCGCTCCTGTGGGAGGAATACCGGGCGGGAGCGCCGGATGGGTTTGGTTATTCCTGGTTCTGCGACCTCTACCGGTCCTGGGCGGGCCGGCTGAAACCGACGCTGCGGCAGGTCCACCCGGCCGGGGAGCGGATCTTCGTCGACTTCGCCGGCAGCACCATGCCGGTGCTGGAGGGGGTGAGCGGGGAGGCACGGCGGGCGGAGATCTTCGTCGCCGTGCTGGGGGCGTCGAGCTACACCTTCGCCTGCGCCGTCTGGAGCCAGGCGCTGCCGGACTGGATTGACTGCCATGTGCGGGCTTTCGCGCATTTCGGGGGTGTGGCGCGGCAATTGGTCAGCGACAATCTGCGCGCCGGGATCAGCCGGGCCTGCTTCCATGAGCCGGCGGTGAACCGGACCTATGCGGAGATGGCGGCGCATTACGGCACGGCCGTGCTGCCGGCGCGGCCCTACAAGCCACGCGACAAGGCCAAGGCCGAAGTTGGTGTGCAGGTGGTGCAGCGATGGATCCTGGCGCGGCTGCGGAACCAGAAGTTTTTCTCCCTGGCCGAGCTCGATGCGGCGATCCAGGCCCTGGTGGCGCAGCTCAACGAGCGGCCGATGCGCGCCCTGGGCACGACCCGGCGAGCGCTGTTCGAGGCCCTTGACCGGCCGGCCCTCTGCCCCTTGCCGGAGTCCGCCTATGAGTATGCGGCCTGGAAACGCTGCCGAGTGGGGCTCGACTACCATGTGGAGGTCGAGCGGCACTTCTACTCGGTGCCGCACGCCCTGGTGCGCCAGGAGGTGGAGGCGCGGATCACCACCGCGACGGTGGAGATCTTTCACCGTGGCCAGCGCGTGGCCAGCCATCTCCGCAGTCTCCGCCGCCATCAGCCCCGCAACCTGGCCGAGCACATGCCCAGCTCCCATCGCCGCTACCGGGAGTGGAGCCTCGAGCGCATTCATCGTGAGGCAGGCACCATCGGGCACGACACGGCGGCGCTGGTGGAGATCATCCTGCGCTCCAGGCCGCATCCGGAGCAGGGGTTCCGCTCCTGCATCGGTATTCTCGGCCTGGTGAAACGCCACGGCGCCGAGCGGGTCGATGCCGCTTGCGCCCGGGCGCTCGCCTTGGGGACGCGCTCCTACAGCTCGGTCGCCGCCATCCTCAACAACCGCCAGGAGCAGCGGACCATGCCGGACGAGCCGGCCATGCTGCTGCACGAGAATATCCGCGGCCCCGGCTATTACCATTGAAAGGCGATCCGATGCTGATCCATCCCACGGCCGAGCGCCTGCGCGGGCTCGGCCTGAACGCCATGGCCCAGGCTTTTACCGAACTCCTCGGCGTCTCCGAGGCGGCGGCGCTTTCCCGCGAGGACTGGCTGGGCCTGCTGGTCGATCGCGAGGCAACCAGCCGGGAGAACAGCCGCCTTGCCCGCAGGCTGCGTGAGGCCCGGCTGCGCCAGGCGGCGGTGATCGAGGACACGGATTTCCGCACCCCGCGCGGCCTGGATCGGGCGATGTTCCTCCGCCTGGCCGGTTGCGGCTGGATCCGCGAGCACAGCCATGTGGTGATCACCGGTCCAACCGGGGTCGGCAAGTCGTGGCTGGCCTGCGCGCTCGGCCACAAGGCCTGCCGGGAGGGCTACTCCGTCCTCTACAAGCGGGCGCCGCGGCTGTTCGCCGATCTGGCAACCGCCCGGGGCGAGGGACGGCTGCCCAGGATGATGGCGGCGATCGAGCGCACCCGCCTGCTCATCATCGATGACTGGGGCCCGGAACCGCTCAGTGCCGAGCAGCGCCGGGACCTGCTCGAGATCGTCGACGACCGCTACGACCGCGGCTCCCTGCTGATCACCAGCCAGGTGCCCGCGAACCGCTGGCACGACCTCGTGGGCGATCTGACCCTCGGAGATGCCATCGTCGACCGCATCATCCACCGTGCCCACCGCATCGAACTCAAGGGCGCCAGCTTGCGTCAGCGCCAAGCCGGCAATGATGCCTTGACCGACAAAGCTGGCGAGTGAGATCTACAACCGCCGGCCGTACCGCTCCCGGCCCCATCCCCTGCCACGCCCAACGCGCGGCAGGTGATCATGATCACCGGATTACGTGATCACCTTCGGCTGGAACAGCCGATCATGATCGCCGGAATACGCACACACGCGCCTTGGTCGAGGCTGACATCAGCAGGTTCAAGCGCATCATCGGCGGCGCGCTGCGTTCACGCACCGACGAGCGCCGTGCAACCGAGGTGGCCGTCACTGTCAGGGCGCTGAACCGTATGCTTGAGCTTGGGCGACCGGAGTATGTCCGTATCGCGTGACCGCGCATGCGCCGCGGATCACTGCGCTTGCAAGCTGATCCATGCAACGCAGTCGCAGCCGACGGCGGATCTGGTTGGCAAAAGCCTGGCCGAACTTACGGCCCCACTGCCGCAGTGTCTCATGGCTGACGACGATGCCGCGGAAGGCCAGCATTTCCTCCACCATCCGCAAGCTGAGGGGAAAGCGGAAATAGAGCCACACCGCCTGGCTGATGATCTCGGACGGGAAGCGATATCCGGCGAAGCTGGGGCAGGCAGGTGCGGTCATCCCACCCGACTACCCGGAGGTGGAACGCTCGGGCAAGCTGGCGGCCGGCCAACCTGACGGTGCCAATCCACCTGCTGAACGCAAAGGCGCGGCGGGAGGCAGGGCTAACGTTCGCTGATGATGTTCAGGATTCTGAACAAATACTGGTGGAAGCGTTCGTAGATCTCAACATCTCTCCTGACCCCTAGCGCCGAAGTTGTTGACTTTGCTTGCTCTCTGCTCTGGCAAAGGTCTTGCACAGTGGCCGCCGATGTACGACGCCAAGGCCCTACCGCAGTTATGCATGTCAGCTGCCCCCCAACAGGCGGCAGGTGCACAAGCTGCGACTGACCGGCAGAGCTTTGCTGCGCCGGTTGGACACGGACCCGCCGGAGCATGCCTGACGTCCATGATTCCTCACCTTCGTTCGCTTCCCCTGGCCGTGCGGCTGCCGCTCCTGGCAGGGCTGGCGGTGTTCATCTCCTCTGTTGGAACCACACACCTCGCCCTGAACTTCATGCAGCGGGAGCTAAACAGCAGTGTGGCCCACATGGCTGATGTCTACATCGACAGCCTGGCTGGCACCGCCCTGCCCTGGCTGCGCGCTGGCGACATCGCGGGGCTGGAGGCTGCGCTGGAGCGCAGCATGGGCTTCCAACGTGGCGTCAGCGACCTGGCCATCATCGTGGCTGATCCGAGCGGTCGCGCCTTGGCCCATGTTGGTGAGCCGCAGGGCCGCCCGCCTGTAGGCCTTGGGCAGGGCGGCTCGCACTGGTCGCTCAACTCCGCCAACGACACAGCTTGGGTACAGCGGGAGCTGATGCTGGATGAGGAGGTTGTGGCGCTGGTGGCGGCGCAACTCGCTTTCCCCGAGCAGGCCAGCCGGCAGCGCCACGTGACCTGGATGCTGGCGGTGGCCGACCTCGTGCTGGCCACGCTGGCCGCTGGCCTCGCCATGTTGGTGGCGCGCCGGCTGATGCAGCCCTTCCTGGCCCTGAGGGTGGCACTGCACCGTGCCGGTGCCGGGCGATTCGAACCCCTCCCTCTAGCCCCGCGTGACGCCGAAGCCAACCAGTTGGCAGAAGCCTTCAACCTGATGGCCGCTCGTCTGCGTGAGCGGGAGGAGCTGTCTGGCCGCTTGGCCGAACGAGAACGTGCCGCCATGCTCGGCCGCCTTGCCGCCAGCGTGGCGCACGAGGTGCGCAATCCGCTCGCCGGCATGTTGACGGCCCTGGAAACCGCGCGTCGTTTCGGTGACGACTCAGAAGTGCGCAGCCGGGCGCTTGACCTCGTAGAGCGAGGGCTGCGACAGATCGAGGCGGTGGTTCGCAGCACTCTCGCCACCTACCGGCAGGATGGCGAACGCCGTCCCCTCTCGGCCGAGGACCTGGAAGATCTGCGCCTGCTGGTCATGCCGGAGGCGCGACGCGGCCAGGTCGGGCTGGACTGGCACGTTTCTCTGCCGGAGCCCTTCCCCACTGATGCGCTGCGCCTGCGCCAGCTCCTCCTCAACCTGCTGCTGAATGCCGTGGCCGCCACACCGCCGGGCCGACAGGTCCGGCTGCGTGTGGACCGTGCAGCGGATGCACTCCTGACGGTCCGCGTTGAGGACGAGGCGGGCGGTCTGCCCGCAGAGGCGGAGCAGCGCCTCGCAGGCAGCGGCCCGGGCGCCACTGGCGGCGTCTCCGGTGGACTGGGGTTGGAAATCGCGGCGCAGCTCGCCGCCAGCCTGGGCGCCCGCATCAGGGTGGAGAATGTGACACGAGGCAGCCGTATCACGCTGGACCTGCCGGCCCGCGAGGAGGAGATGCCATGAGCCGGGTTGCCACCCCGCATTCCGTGGTGTTGATCGAGGACGACACGGTGCTGGGCGAAAGCCTGGTGCAGCGGCTGACGCTGGAGGGCATTGCCACCTTCTGGGCACGCACCGCGCATGAAGGCGAAGCGCTGCTCCGCCGCCAGCGGCCTACCCTGATCGTTTGCGACATCCGCCTGCCCGACGGCAATGGCGAGGCGCTGCTCACCCGGCTGATGCCGGAACTGGGCGGCACGCCCATCATCGTTGTCACCGCCTATGGTGACGTGGCACAGGCGGTGCGCCTGCTGCGTGCCGGCGCCGATGACTATGTGGAGAAACCCTTCTCGGCGCAGCTCCTGATCGACAAGCTGGCGGCCTACGCCGGCTGGGCGGCGCCCGCCCCGCCCGCCGCGGACATGGCCGGCTGGTCGTCGCCGGCCATGCGCACGCTGCGCCGCCACCTGCTGAAGCTTGGCCTCGTGGATACCACCGTGTTGCTCGGCGGCGAAAGCGGAGCCGGCAAGGAGGTGGCGGCACGTGCGCTGCACGACAATGGCAGCCGTGCCGCAGGCCCGTTCGTTGCCATCAATTGCGCGGCCATTCCCGCCGAACTGCTGGAAAGCCAGATCTTTGGCCATGAGCGCGGGGCCTTCACAGGTGCGATGGAGCGGCAGACGGGCCTCGCCGAGCATGCCGCCGGAGGCACACTGTTCCTCGACGAGGTAGCGGAACTGGGGCCAGCCCCACAGGCCAAGCTGCTGCGCTTGCTGCAGGAGCGGCGCTTCACGCGCCTCGGCGGACGGGAGGAGCTGCCGCTCCAGGCGCGTATTGTTGCTGCGACCAATGCCGACCTTCGTGAGCGCGTGGCAGAGGGCCGCTTCCGGGAGGACCTGTTCTATCGCCTCGCCGTGGTGGAACTGACGGTGCCGCCACTGCGTGAACGGCCAGAAGACCTCGGCGCGCTGGCAGCGCATTTCCTGCGCCACTTCGCCTCGGCCTTTGGGCAGGAAGAGCCTCAGCTTTCAGCGCCGTCTTTCGATGCCATGCTGGCACATCCCTGGCCTGGCAATGTGCGCGAACTGCGCAACCGTATCGAACGCGCCATGGTGCTGGCGGAGGGCACGCGGCTGGAAGCAGCCGACCTGTTTCCCGAATCCCAGGCGCAGGAGGCTCCGCCACTCTCGCTGGCCGAGGCCCGCGATGCCGCAGAGCGCGAGCATATCCGGCGCGTGCTGGCCCGTGCCGGCAGCCGCGTGGGCGAGGCAGCCCAGTTGCTCGGCGTCTCCCGCACCACGTTGTGGGAGCGGATGAGGCGCCTCGGCATCAAGGGCTGAAATTTCCGAGTTCAAAGGAGGAGCGCCGTTGAAAGGCACAAGAGACTATAATGATATCATCGGCGGTGCGCTGATGATGGCGGGAGGCGCGTGGTTCTCGCTCTACGCGATGAACTACAATCTTGGCACGCTGCGCCGCATGGGGCCCGCTTACTTCCCGCTCTGCATCGGCCTGCTGGTGATGCTTTTCGGCCTGCTGCTGCTGCTGCCTGCCCTCCGCCGGCCAGGCAGCATGCCACTTCCCGAGTGGCGGCCATTCCTGGCCATCTGCACTGCGGTTCTTGCTTTTGCGCTGACGGTGGAGCGCTTCGGCTTGGTGCCAGCCACCTTTGTTCTGACCGCTCTCGCGGCCTTGGCTGAGTTGCGCCCCAATCTGCGCCTCACCGCCGTCCTTGCCGTGGCGCTCAGCGCCATTGCCGTGGCCATGTTCACGCAGGGGTTGGGTATTCCCATTCCTGCCTTCCGTTGGAATCACTGATGGATATGTTCGCAAACCTCGCGCTGGGCTTCAGCGAGGCCTTCGCACCGCAGACTCTGCTCTACTGCTTCATCGGTGTCTTTCTCGGTACCTTCATCGGTGTGCTGCCGGGAATTGGCGCACTGGCCACCATCTCGATGCTGCTGCCGCTCACCTTCCATGTGCCGCCCACCGCGGCGCTGGTGATGCTGGCTGGCATCTACTATGGCGCGCAGTATGGCGGCTCCACTGCTTCCATCCTGCTGAACCTGCCAGGCACACCTTCGGCTGCCGTCGCCTGCCTCGACGGCTATCCGATGGGGCAGCAGGGCCGCGCTGGTGTGGCGCTGCTGATGACCACGGTGGCTTCCTTTGTCGGCAGCAGCCTGGGCATCATCATCCTGACGGCCTTCTCGCCGCTGCTGGCGGATGTGGCACTCTCCTTCGGCCCGGCCGACTACTTCGCCATGATGCTGCTCGGCCTGGTGGCTGCGGCGACCCTGGCGCAGGGATCGCCGGTGAAGGGCATCTCGATGGTGCTGCTGGGCTTGGCGCTCGGCATGGTGGGCACCGACGTGCAGACCGGCCAGCAGCGCTTCACCTTCGGCATCCCGCAGTTGTCCGACGGCATCAGTCTGGTGGCACTTGCCATGGGGCTCTTCGGAGTGGCCGAGGTCATTGCCTCGATCAACCGCATGCTTGTTGGACAGAAGGCAAAGGAAAAGATCACGCTGCGCTCCATGGTGCCGACCGCGCGCGACATGAAGGACTCCGCCCTGCCGATGCTGCGCGGCACGGGCGTTGGCGCCATCTTTGGCGCGCTGCCAGGTGCGGGCGCCACCATCGCCTCCTTCATGTCCTATGCCATCGAGAAGAAGGTGGCGCGTGATCCGAGCCGGTTCGGCAAGGGCGCGATCGAGGGTGTGACGGCTCCGGAATCCGCCAACAATGCCGCCGCCCAGACGGCCTTCATCCCGACGCTGACCCTGGGCATTCCTGGCGACGCGGTGATGGCGCTGATGCTGGGGGCCATGATCATTCAGGGCATTCAGCCCGGACCGCGCCTCGTGACCGAGCATCCGGAGCTGTTCTGGGGGCTGATCGCCAGCTTCTGGATCGGCAACGTCATGCTGGTGATCCTGAACCTGCCGCTGATCGGTATCTGGGTGAAGATGCTCTCCATCCCCTACCGCATCCTCTACCCAGCCATCCTGCTGTTCATCTGCATCGGCGTGTACAGCGTCAACAACAGCGCCTTCGACATCCTGCTGGTCCTGATCTTCGGCATCGTCGGCTATGGCATGATGCTGCTGAAGTTCGAGCCAGCGCCATTGATCCTGGGCTTCATCCTGGGCCCGCTGATGGAGGAGCACCTGCGGCGTGCCATGCTCCTCTCACGTGGCGACCCGATGGTGTTCCTGGAGCGGCCGATCAGCGCCAGCTTCCTGGCCGTTACCTTCGCGCTGCTCGCCTGGGCCATCTTCGCCCTGTTGCGGCAGCAGCGCGCCCAGCGCCGCGCGGCCCTGGCAACCAGCCTGTAGCCAAGGCGGCACGATGCAGGAGCGGATCATCGGCCCCTTCCTGGACTGGGTCTCCTACTACCAGGACTGGGCGGGGCCGGTGGCCTTCCTGCTGGCCTTCACCGAATCCCTGCCGGTAGTGGGGCTCTTCATTCCCGGCTCGGCACTGCTCTTCGCGGCGGGCATGCTGATCGTCAGCGGTACGCTGCCGGCATGGCAGGTGCTGCTGGGCGCTGGCCTTGGCGCAGCTCTGGGCGACAGCACCGGCTACATCATGGCGCGCCGCTGGGGGCCAGGGATGGTGCGCCGCCGCCTGCCGCGGCGCTATCGGCGGCTTTATGCCCGGGCGCGAATTGGCTTTCGGCGTTGGGGATTGTGGGCGGTGTTCCTCAGCCGCTTCTTTGCCCCGCTGCGCGCCTTCATTCCGGTAGTGGCCGGACTGTCAGGTATGCGGCACTGGCACTTCCAACTTGCCAACATCTCATCCGCCATGGTTTGGGCACCGTTACTGTTGATGCCTGGTCGGGTTGCAGGCTGGGCTATGGGACTGTTCAGCGAAATGGAAGGCTGGCCGAATGCGCTGCTCGCCAGCCTGGCTATAGTGGGTACAGCCCTGGTCGCTTGGCACCTGTTCCGGTTCCTGCGCAGAACTGCGCCGTAAGCCCTGCCCCCATATTCGAGGAGGCAGACCCGGCAGGAGTTGTCAGAACCGGCATCCCGCCCCACCGCAGCAGAAGAGCAGGGCCGGCACGCCTTCCCAACCTTGGGCTCAGCATGACGGAGTTCCTGGCCAATCCTGCGGCGCCACGCGCAGCAGGGCATAGCCCAGGAGCCCTGCGAGGAAGGAGCCGCCGAGGATGCCAATCTTCGCCTCCGCCTGCACAGCGGGTGACCGGGAAAGGCCAGAAGAGTCATGAACAGGCTCATGGTGAAGCCGCTTCCGCAGAGCAGCGCCGTCCCTGCCAGCTGGAGCCGCCTCGCATAAGCTGGCATGTCCGCCCGTCCGAGGCGGATGGCCAGCATGAAAAAGCCCATTACGCCGACCACCCTGCCGACCAGCAGCCCCAATCCGACACCAAGCGTAACAGGCGCCGCCAGCGCTTCGGCAGGCAGGCCCAGGAAAGGCACACCGGCATCGGCAAGCCCGAAGATCGGCACGATGAGGAAGCCGACAGGCAGATGCAGCTGCTCCAGCCGGTGCAGAGGGCTGCCGTGCCCCGCGTCCGGCCGCCCGGGCGTACCTTGCAAGGAGATCGTGAAGGCAAGGATCACCCCGGCGAGCGTGGCATGGACGCCGGAGCGGAGCACCAGCACCCAGAGCAGAAGCCCGAGAAGAAGGTAAGGTGCCAGGTGGCGCACGCCAAGCCGATTCATGGCGAAGAGCACAGCAACCACCGCGGCGGCATTGTCACGTTGTTTGGTGACCAGGCGAGTTTGGTGGCGCGACGCAGCCTGCGCGCCCGGTCACCAAACAACGTGACAATGCCCCCAGCATGGCTGCGAACACCTCGACCTGCAAACGATACAGCAGAACCTCCCGTCTCGCCCGAGGCGGTGGAGGCCCTGGCGCGCGACCAGGGCCTGATGGTGCTGCGCCGGATGACGGCGGCCGACCAACAAGCGCGGCCGGAGGCCTCCTAGAGCGGGATGGCGCTCTACGCTAAAGGGCCTCCCCGGCGCCGGTACCTTCCCGTGGTGTCGGAATGCACCATTCCTCTCCCCGCGGAGTGGAGACGTATTCCGGCCAGCGCAAGTCGACCGGCGGCTCGAAATCTTTAGGGAGAAGTGGTCCGACCCATTGCGTGCCGCCCACGCCGCCACCTGTACGTTCCCGGAACTCGGCCTGCGCTGCTTGCAGCGCGCCGGGCTTCGCAGCGAGATCCAGGAGGGTCAGCGCCATGGTGCGGCCAGCCACAAACATGCCCGGATCAACCGCGGCCGGCAGTCCACCCAGCGCGTTGTAAGCCCATGCTGGATAGGCATAGCCTGGCGTCGGCGGGCGCAGCCGGGGCCGAGCGGCCAGCAGCCGCACCGTTGGGCAATGCCAGGAATACTCGACATAGTCGTCAGCTGAGAGGTGCTTCTGCCAGGGCGGAAGGCCATCGCGCAGCTTCGCTTCATTCTCCTCGGGCGAGGTGAGGCGCGTAACGCCTGGGATGAACGGATCGGCCATCGGCTCCAGGCCCAACTCGCGTTGGATGGCCCGACCGAATTTCAATGCCTCCTCAGAATAGGATGGCGCGCCCACGGCCTGCAGATTGGCCCAGGTTAGCTCGGTCATTGCCGTGTTGGGCAGGCCGACCCGCGTCTTCGTCACCCATCGCACAAAGGCACCGCAGCCCGTTGTGGCCGCTACGTGCCGAGCATTGTTGGCCAGCACCTTCCAGATCTGCTCCTGAATTCCGAGCGACGAGGATCGCCAGGAATATTGGATCTGGCTGAAGCGTGGGGTGAGATTGTCCGAGGTGGCGCCGCCGTCGCCTAGAATGAACTCGTTCAGCGTCCAGGATCCGCTGTGCGGGAACATTGCCTCTTTTGTGTACTTTGTTGTGGTATACATCAGGCACAGCGCATCAACCGCACCCGGACAACGCGCGATGGCATGCGAGGCGTCAATCGGCATCAGGCGCGGGTCGACCCATTTCTCGGGTGCCTCAGCCTCGAAGCTGATAATGGCGCTCCAGTAGGCGCCGAAATGCGTCTCTCCAGTCACGGTGTTGCTGGGCCAGGGGTGCCAGACCACGGCGGCGTCCAGGCCATCGAAATAGCCCTTGGCGGCATGGATCGGCTTGGAGCCGCACACCTTCTCAGCCGGCTCGCCGAACAGCTTCAAGGTGCCAGAGACGCCATGCGCTTGCATCGCGGCCTTCGCCGCAAGGATGGCGGTCAGCGAGGCGGTTCCGAGAACAGAGTGCGGATCGGTATGCCCCGCGGCATAGGGATGCAGTCCTTCGCGCGGCGCCCGGTAAGGTACGACCTGCTGCGAATTACCAGGCACCGCGTCGTACTCAGAGAAGCTGGCGAGCACCGGCCCCTCCCCCTGCCCCCAGCTGGCCATGAAGGCGGTGGGCATATCACCGGAACCTTCCTCCACCACGAAGCCTTCCGCGCGCAGGATCTCCACATAGTGGGCGCGATCAGAGCGAAGGCCGCACGTAGGGCAGGTTCCGCAGGTCTGCACAGGATGGGCCGGGATGCTGATCAGATCGGGGCCGACTGCGACCTCATCCACCACCAAGCCGGGAGGCAACAAGGCACTCGGGTCGAGGTCGGGCATCGAGGGAGTCTCCGCGGAAGCAAGCCTCCCCAGAAACGTGGAACGAGCACGCATTCAGCGACAGAGCCCAATCGGACCCCACCCTGAATAACTCATAACCTGTTGGATCCGCTTGCAGATTAGGTTGTGTGCCGGGGTCCCGGTCGGCGCCGATTGGGACCCCGCCCTCTGAGCGAAATCAGCAGAAACCTCAAAGGTATAGGAGCAGTTTTCACGGGGTCACATTTGGACGTCTATTCACAGCGTCGGTGACAGCGCTGATCAGGTCCGGCGACACCTCGATGCCGTAGAGCTCGCGCAGATGGCCCACGATCGCCCGTGCGCTCATGCCGCCGGCATACAGCGAGATGACCTTGTCATCGAAGCCGGGGAAGCGCCGCGGGTACTTGGCGATCAGCTGCGGATCGCAGCTCGCCTGCCGGTCTCGCGGGATCTCCAGGGTCAGCTTGCCGCTGTCGGTCACCACCGACTTCTGGCCATAGCCATTGCGGCTGTTGCCTTCACCACCCTCGCCAGCCACGTGCTGACCATCCGCGGCGACAGTTATCGGCTGCGAGAGAAACGCCGCTCGGGGCTGCTCAAGGCAACACCCGCACCGGAACCCGCCGGGGCATCACAGTAGCGGAGGCGGCTGGGTTCTCAGTGTCGCCGGTGGCCGGGTTCCTGATGTCGCTTGATACACTCCCCCGCGCGCTATAAGGCGAACAGCGCGACGATGCCGGACAGCAGCCCCTGCACGATGATCTGCTCCGCCAGCAACCTGAGCTGGTGGCGCATCTGCGACTCGGGCTCAGGCCTCAAACCCGGTGTCGGTCGCTTGCGCCTCCCATGCCGCCATGTCGGCCTGAAAGGCAGCGAATTTGGCGCGAGCGCGGGCATAGGCGTCCTTGCCCAGCGGCAGGTGCAGTGGCGGCGAAGCCTCGTCGACCGCCTTTAACAGCACCGCGATCGCTTTTTGCGGATCGCCCGCCTGGCTGCCGTCGTCGTCTTCGCGATATTGGCGCGTCCAACCAGCGGTCTCGGCATAGGCCGGCAGGACGTTCGCTGCGCTGGCGATCGACCGGCCCAAGAAATCGGTACGAAACGCTCCCGGCTCGACGATGACGACCTTGATGCCGAACGGCTCCACCTCTTCGGCCAGCGCTTCGGACAGTCCTTCGACTGCGAACTTGGTTGCATTGTAGAGCCCAAATCCCATTCGACCAGTGATGCCGCCCACCGACGAGAAGTTGACGATGCGTCCACCGCCGCTCCGGCGCAGCGCTGGCAGCACCGCGCGCGTAGTCTCAATGAGACCAAACACATTCGTCTCGAACATCGGTCGGTATTCAGCGGGCTCGCTTTCCTCGACGGCGCCGACGAAACCGAAGCCAGCATTGTTCACCAGGATGTCGAGGCCGCCGAAACGTGCTTCCACCTCCGCCGCCGCTGCCGCCGCATCTCCGGCCTTGGTCACGTCCAGCGTCATTGCGTGGGCCGCGTCCGGATAGCGCGCCACGAGGTCACGAAGGCTCTCGGGATCGCGGGCGGTGATGATCGCCTGGTCACCGCGGGCGAGCACTGCTTCTGCAAGGATTCGGCCGAAGCCGCTTGAACAGCCTGTGATTAGCCAAGTCTTGGTCATTGGTCAGGTCCTATCGATCGGGAAAAGAAAGCAGGCGGATACGAACTGCATCGAACGGCGGTGCTGTGCCACGCGTCACAGACTGCCGAAGTGCTTGATTGTTCTTCTTTCCCCGGTGGGCTCAGAAACCGGCGAGCACGAGCTTGCCGACCGCGCGGCCGCTTTCGGCGGTGGCGTGCAGGCGCTTGAGGTTGGCGGCGTTGATCGGCGAGTCCTGCTGCGTCATCGTCGTCCGCAGCACGCCGCGATCCAGCAGTGCGGAGACCTCCTCAAGGATCTCATGCTGCGCGATCATGTCGGGCGTTTGGAAGGCGGCGCGAGTGAACATCAGCTCCCAGGCGACGGTGATCGACTTACGCTTCAGCTTGGCAATGTCGAACTGCTCGGGATCGTCGATCAGCGCCAGATGGCCTTGGGGCGCGATGATCTTGGGGAAGAGCGGCAGGTAGCGCTCGCTTCCCGTGAGGCTCGCGACATAGTCGACCTCCGGGATGGCGATGCGGGCGAGTTCCTCGTCGAGCGGCTTGTGATGGTCGATCACATGATGTGCGCCCATCTCCTGCACCCAGGCGATCGTCTCCGGGCGTGAGGCGGTGGCGATCACGGTCAAGCCGGTTAGCTTGCGGGCGATCTGGGTCAGGATCGAGCCGACCCCACCGGCGCCGTTGATGACCAGCAAAGTGCCCTGGCTGCGTCCCTCGCCATAGGGCACGCGTAGCCGGTCGAACAGCAGCTCCCAAGCAGTGAGCGCGGTCAGCGGCATCGCCGCGGCCTCGGCCCAGCCGAGCGAGCGCGGCTTGTGTCCGACGATCCGCTCGTCGACTGTGTGAAGCTCGGCATTGGCGCCGGGCCGGGTCATGTCGCCGGCATAGAAGACCTCGTCTCCGACCCCGAACAGGGTCACTTCGGAGCCGACCGCCGCAACCACGCCTGCGGCATCCCAGCCGAGGACCTTGGCGGCGCCTTCAGGCGGGGTCGCGCCGCCGCGAAACTTGGTGTCGGCCGGATTGACCGAGATCGCCTTCACGCGGACGATCAGGTCGCGCGGCCCCGGCTCGGGCGCAGGCAGTTCGAGATCCAGCAGCGCGTCTGCTCGGTCGATGCTGCCTGAAGTGTAATAACCGACGGCCTTCATGGAAAAGCTCCTCGTTGGATCGATGTGCTTGTGGTCGCCCACGCGGCTGCCTTGCTCCAGCACCAGCTTCGTATGAGCACCATGCACGGGTGAATGGCGGCACGTGGTGCCGCCATAAATCAGTCGACGGCAGCCTCGGCCGCGAGGATCACATCAGCCACTTCGGTCGGATGCGAGACCATCGCGCCGTGATCGCCTGCGATCCGGGTCACATGGGCGCCGATCTGCTTCGCCATCGCTTCCTGCATGGCAGGCACGATCATTTGGTCATGGGTGGTGAGCGCGAACCAGCTTGGCTTACCCTGCCAGCCGGCGTGCGTCACGGGCTGCCCAAAGGACGCGGTGTTGATCGGACCCTGCACCGCCGACATCAGCCCGCGCTCGGCCTGCGTAGCGCCCGGTGCGAAGAACTTGGCGAACCCCGTGTCACTCATGCGGGCATAGCCCTGGCCATCGACTTCGAGTGCGGAAAGACCAAGCGCCTGCGGAAAGCCCTTGCTCATATCGGCCACGCTCTCGCCCGGCCGGTTGGCGAAGGCTGCGACATAGACCAGTGCGCGCACCTTGGGATCGTTGCCGGCCTCGGTGATCACGGTTCCGCCCCAGCTATGCCCGACGAGCACCACCGGACCGGCTACGCGATCGATCGCGCGCTGCGTCGCGGACGCGTCATCGGCAAGCGAGGTGAGCGGGATCGACACGCTGACCACCGGCACGCCCTGCTTCTGCAGGAGGGGGATCACCTTGTCCCAGCTTTCGGGGTCGCCGAACGCGCCGTGGATAAGGATGACCGTGGGCTTGGCGGGTGCGGCCCCCGTGGTCTGGGCCAGGGCGGCAGTGCTGGCGGTGAGCGCAAGGGCAGTCAGCGCAACGGTAGGTACGAGCTTCTTCATGATAGTCATTCCTGTCGAGATGTTGGGCCGGGGAAATTAGTCGGGCAGGTCGATGCGGTAGAGCCGCACCGGCCATTCGCGCGGGCGATCGGCGCCTACGAAATTCGGCGAGCGATCCATTTGCGGGACCGGCAGCCAGAGCCGGCGGCGTTCGTCGATGAATGGAGCGTCGACCCAGTGGAGACGCGGGTCCTGAACGATGGTGGTGATCGTCCCGTCGGGCGCGCGGCGCTTGATCGCGTCGGAGCCGAGATCGCTGAAATAGAGGCTGCCGTCCGCGTCCATCGCCGTGCCGCCGACAGGCGGAAGATCGGCCCAGGGCTCGACATGCGCGGCGAGGTCGGTGGCAGTGAGCGCGGCGTCGTCGAGGTAGCGCGTCTCGATCCTCGACCACGGCCCTTCCAGCGGCGCATAATGGAGCCAGCGGCCATCAGGGCTAAGCTCAAACGGGTCGGAATGGACCCGCAGCGGCGTGCTGTCGGCAGTGCGTAGCACCTGGCCGGACAGCACAATATCTCGGTCGGCAGGTGCGGTCACCGAAAGATGGCCGTCGAGCACGCGGCGGGCAGCGCCGGTCTCGAGGTCCAGAACGATCAGCCCCGGTCGGCCCGCATCGGTGAGATAGGCGTGGCGCCCGTTAAGCCGGACATCGTCGACATAGCTGCCGGGCAGCGCGACGTGCGACGCGAAGGGATAGATGCGCACGACGCGGTCGGTGGCCAGGTCGATCTTCACCAGCTTCGCGCCGCCTGGGATCGGATCGCCGCCGAAATCCGGCGCACCGGTATCGACCACCCACAGCGTGCCGTGGCGATCGAAATGGATCGCGTTAACGTTGACGAAGGCACGTGCCGGGTCGCTGCCGGGGCGCCAGCGGTTCGAGGCGGCATCCGGATAGGGGCGCACGGCCTCGCCGCTGACGATCCCGACGGCCGGTCCGCTGGAGCCGGTCCAGCGCGGCCCGGCCACGAACACGCGCTCACCCGCTACGGCAACTCCGTTCCAGACCATCGAGGCGCTCTCGGCAGCGACCGTCAGCGCAGGCGCCGGAGCGGATTGCTGCGCCATGGCCGCCGCCGAGAACAGCATCGCGGCGGCGGAAGCCATCGACAGGAGGGCGCTACGGTGAGCGAAGCTTCGGCGAATCCGGGCGGGTGTCGGAAACGGCATGATCGGGCTCCTCGTCTGACGGGAGCAAAGATCGTCGCTTCAATTTCGATCGGCCACGGCCAACATGGCATGACCGTCATTCAATTCTGAATGCATAATCGGGACGGCTAGAGCGGGTCGCTGACGGCCTCGGACAGATGATCCACAAGCGCGCGCAGCCGCCGCAGCCGCTTCAGGTCGGTGTGGTAGCCCAGCCAGATTTCCCGCCCGGGCAAAGGCTCGTCCACTTCAAGGCGAGTCAAGCCGAGCTGCTGTCCCATAAGGCTCGGCAGCACCGCCAGTCCGGCCCCGCGGGCGCAGGCGGTCGCCTGCACCTCACGACTGTTGCTGCGGACAGCGAAGCGCGCCCGCGGAAAGCGCCGACGCAGCCAAGCAACGTCGGCCAGCGCGTCGAACTGCGTATCCATGCCCACCAACGCATGTCCGTCACCGTCGTCTGCCGCTTCGGGCGCGCCGCGCTCCGCCAGATAGGCGGGCGAGGCGAAGAGATCGTAACCGATATGCGTGAAGCGCCGCTGGACAACATCCGGCGCGTCGAAGGGCAGCAAGCGGAACACCAGGTCCGCCTCCCGCCGGTCGAGGCTGAGCAGGCGGAAGTCGGCGACGATCTCGATCGTGACCAACGGATGCAGGAGGCTGAAGGCGGCAGTGGCCGGCGCCAGCACAAGATTGGCGAACCAGTCGGACGAGGAGATGCGGAGTTGGCCCTGTAACTCGCCGTCATTGCCGGCGAACTGCCGCTGCAGCGCGAGCGCTTCCTCCTCCATGCGCTCGGCATGCCGGAGCATGGCTTCGCCCTCGTCCGTCAGGCGAAAGCCGGTGGGCGTCCGCTGGAACAGGGCGCAACCGCATACCTCCTCGAGCGATCGGAGCCGCCGCCCGGCGGTGGGCTGGCTGAGGCGGAGTTGCGGCGCAGCGGCGGTGAGCGTGCCTGCGCGTGCGATCGCGAGGAAGAGGCGCAGGTCGTCCCAGTCCAGGCGTGCATGGTTCATGCGCTGATGAATAGCATCCGTGCGAAACTGGCGGTAGCTAATCATAGGTGAAGCGCTGAGATTCTTCGCAGCTGGAGAGGTCCTCCGGATCCGTGGAGAAGCCGATGCGAAATCGATTGCTCGCCCTTTTACCGATCGCCCTCGCGGCATGTTCGGCAGCGCCCGCCTTCGCGCAGCTTGCGCCGGCCCAATCCACCCCGCCGGCGGTCACGCCTGCGCCGGGCCGGGGCGTCATCCCCAGCGTCAGCGCCCATAATGCGGCCGCGCCGATGCTCTACGATGTCGGTGCGCAGCCGATCGAGCAGGTGTCGCCGCTGATCCAGCGGCAATATCTCAGTGGGAGTCAGTCGACGATCGTCAAATGGACGGTGGAGGCCGGCGCGGTCTTTCCGCTCCACCACCACGCCAACGAGCAGATCACCTGGATCACCCAAGGCCGGTGCGAAGTCTTCTCGCAGGAGAACAGATATGTGCTCACCGCCGGCTCGGTGCTGATCATCCCGCCGAACGTGCCGCACGAGTTCCGCTGCACCGAAGACAGCATCGATATCGATTTCTTCGCCCCCGCCCGACAGGACTGGGCGGACGGCGCGCCCTCCGTCGCGGCTAGGCCGTGACTCGCCCCCTTCACCATGACCCATCCAAGGAGAAAAATAGTATGGCTGAGAACATGCGCGCCGCCGTCGTCGAGGAGCATGACGGTCCCTTCCGCATCAAGAACCTGCCCGTCCCCGTGGCGCGGGCGGGCGAGGTGCTGGTGCGGATTTATGCGAGTGGCGTGAACCCGCTCGACACCAAGATCCGCGCCGGCCGCGCCGATCACGCCCGCCACCCGCTCCCTGCCGTGCTGGGCATCGATCTCGCCGGGACAGTCGAAGCCGTCGGCGCCGGCGTGTCTCAGTTTGAGGCCGGCGACGAGGTCTTTGGTATGACGGGCGGCGTCGGTGGCCATCAGGGCAGCCTGGCCGAGTTCGCGTCGGTGGATGCCGCGCTTCTCGCCCCCAAGCCCGCGCGCCTGTCGATGCGCGAGGCCGCCGCGGTGCCGCTGGTCTTCATCACCGCATGGGAGGGTTTGGTCGATCGCGCTGACGTCCAGCCTGGGCAGACCGTGCTGGTCCAGGGCGGCGCCGGAGGCGTCGGACACTTGGCCGTCCAGATCGCCAAGGCGCGCGGAGCCGAGGTCTATGCGACGGATATTGCAGAGCGTGCCGAGTTCCTGGCGGGCCTCGGCGCCACGCCGATCGACCGCGACATGCCGGTCGAGGACTATGTGGCGCACCACACCGGCGGGAAGGGCTTCGATCTCGTCTATGACACGGTGGGCGGTCCGGTGCTGGACGCGTCCTTCCGCGCGGTTGCGCGCTTCGGCCATGTGGTGAGCTCGCTCGGCTGGGGCACGCATGCGCTCGCCCCGCTATCGTTCCGTGCCGGCACCTATTCCGGCGTGTTCACGCTGCTGCCGCTCCTCACAGGTGAGGGACGCGCGCATCATGGTGAGATACTGCGCGAGGCGGCCCAACTGGTGGAGGCTGGGCTACTGGTCCCGCAACTCGATGAACGCCGCTACACGCTCGCTGAGGTCGCCGACGCCCATGCCGCCATCGAGGAGCGGACCGCACGCGGCAAGCTGACCATCGATCTGATCGCCTAGGTCTCACGCGGGTGTCGCGGGTTCGTGTAGCTTCGGCGCCCGCCTGAAGTTGGTGATCAGGCGATGGGAGCTAATGCGGTTTCGCATATGCTCCTCCAGCCGAAGCGTGATCTCACGCGGTCCTTCGCTGCGCTTCTCAGGAGCATCTCCCGCTCCGAGGGGCTACTCGAAATCCCCTCGTGCACGCCGGGTGGCCTCCACAACTGACCCGCGCTCCCCGCCTACTCAGTCATTCATAATCGCATGCCGAACATGCGAAGCTGACTGTGGCCCTGCAGACCCTGTGCGCCAATCTTGGCGCTTGAGGAGACCATCGCATGAATGGACCCATACGCGTCGGTCACATCGACCTGAGCTTCCATGCCGCTTCAGCCCACGAGGTGGAGCGGGTGCTTTCCGCTCATGGCCACGCGATCACTCGAAGCGCAGCCCCGCACGAGGAGATGTTCCGCCGCCTCGGCTGTGGCGAGGTGGACTTGCTTGTCTCAGCTTGGCTACCCGCAAGTCACGGCGCTTACCTTGCACCCATCGAGGGGGATGTCCGCGAGCTTGCAACTATCTACGAGCCCTACTGCATCTGGGGAGTGCCCGACTATGTTCCCGAGGGGGCCGTAGCCGAAATCGCCGACCTCCTCAGCCCATCGGTCCTCGATCGTATGGAGCGGCTGATCCAGGGCATTAATCCGGGAGCGGGCATCAGCCGCTTTTCACAGGCGATCGTGGACCAATACGGGTTGGCGGCGGCAGGCTATGAATTCCGCACCGGTACAGAGGGTGCCTGTTTCCGGCGGTTCATACAGGCGGTCGAGGTGAAGCGCTGGATCGTTATCCCGCTCTGGCATCCACAATGGTTGCACGCTCGCTACCGGATACGCGCTCTTCGTGAACCCAGAGGTCTTTTGGGCGGACAGGATCGGGCCACGGTGCTCGTTCGTCGGGACGCCGAGCACCGCATTGGTGAAGCCGCCCTTGAAGCGCTGTCGCGGCTCCACCTTGGCAACGAACGGGTCAGCCAGCTTGACGACGATCTTCAGCACGGCTCGACCGCGCCGCACCCGCAGACGGCAGCATGAACCATTTAAGCGCCATATCTCCCGGCACGGTGGAACGCGAACTCGCTGCGCTCGGCCTAACGTTACCCGAGGCGCCGCCGGCAGTCGCGGACTACGAGCCCTTCTCGATCGTGGGCACCATGGTCTACACCTCCGGCCAGCTTCCTTGGGCCCCGGATGGTAGGCTCGCCTACCGCGGGAAGATCGGGCAGGAACTCACCTTGGAGCAGGGTTATGCCGCGTGCCAGCTGTCCGCGCTGTTCGGGCTCGCTCAGGTTGCGAAGGCGGCAGGATCGCCGGACAGGATCGTGCGGCTGGTGCGCGTCGAGGGCGTGTTGAACGTCGCGCCCGGCTTCATCGAGACGCCCCGGGTACTGGACGGCGCCTCTCATCTGTTCAACCGGGTGCTTGGAGATCGAGGTCGCCATTCCCGCGTCATCGCGACCAACCCCGAGCTACCGCTGGATTGTGCTTGTCTCGTCTACCTCTGGGCGGAGATACTGCCATGCCACTGACTGCTGTGAAGGTGCACGGGTTCGCCGACGCGCCGGATGACTGGACTAAGGAAGCGCTTCGAGAACTCGAGGCGAACCAAGATAACGGTCGTGTCGGCCAGCAGCTTGTGTCGGAAACGCCGCTCGTGCGGGTCTGGATGATCAACTTGGAGCCGGGGGAGCGTCTCCCGTTTCACCGGCATGTCCTCAACTACTTCTGGACGGCACTGCTACCCGGCCGAGCGCGATCGCGTTACGGCGACGGCAGTGTCCGGCTGTATGAATATGAGCGTGGTGAGACCCTTCACCTGCACTTTCCCGGCGGATCGTCGATGGCGCATGACCTGACCAATATTGGCGACACTCCAATCGCATTCGTGACGGTCGAGTTTCTGGACAGCCCCAATCGGCCTCTGGGGCTCTGATATTCCCGAGATGGATGAAGTTCGTAGCCACACGAGACGAGAGCCCGGAGGTTCAGGTGATCAACCAGGAAGCGGTAGAGCTGCGGAGTGTCCACACGAACTCGCTCGAGCTGGCAGTGGAGATGGCGGGGCCGGCGAACGGGCCGGCGGTTCTCCTGCTGCATGGCTGGCCTGACAGCCCGCGAACGTGGGATCGGATGCTGCCCACCTTGCACATGAACGGCTTCCGCACCTTCGCTCCATATCTGCGCGGCTGCGGGCCGACCCGTTTCCGCAGCGAGGCCATGATGCGATCAGGCCAGCTGTCGGCACTCGGCCGGGACGTACTCGAGGCTGCCGACGCGCTCGGACTTGAGCGTTTCTCGGTCGTTGGTCACGACTGGGGTGCGCGAGCGGCCTACATAGCAGCCAACCTAGCGCCGGAGCGCATCGACTGCTGTGCCGCCATGTCGGTGGGGTGGGGCACCAATGGGCCGGACCAGCCGCTCTCCCTATTGCAGGCGCAGAACTACTGGTACCACTGGCTCATGGCGCTTCCACGCGGTGAAGCCATGGTCCGCGCGGAACGGGTCACGCTCACGCGCTACATTTGGGACATCTGGAACCCCGGTTGGACCGTCGCTGACGCGGAATTCGCCGCGACGGCAGCATCGTTCGACAACCCCGACTGGGCCGATGTGGTGCTCCACTCATATCGTGTGCGCTGGGGGCTGGCCGACGAGGACCCCAGCTGCCGCGACATTGAGCGACAGCTCGCCGAAACACCGACGATCCGGGTGCCAACGCTTGTACTGCATGGCAAGAGTGACCCCTGCAACGCCCCATCGACATCCGAGGGTAAGGAGGGGCTGTTCGGCGGACCTTATGGCCGGGTCGCGCTTCCAGGTCTGGGTCACTTCCCCCACCGTCAGGCTCCTGAACTCGTTCTCGCGCACTTGGTGCCGCTCCTCCACAAGTGGGCCTCCTAAGCCGTCGAGAAACCGATGGTGGATGGATAGCTCTCGACCAAGCCGTAGCGCCAACGGCCCGGGCGGGCGATAAGAGGTGGAGCATGGCGGTATCCAACGGTTCTATAGTAGTACGAACGGCGACACGTATCGGGGCCGGCCTAACCCACCGGGTCTGTATCTTCGTCATCCTGATACGGCATCATCAGGACACGCACCCGGCTTGGCTTCTTGGTCATTTTATTCTTCTTTGATTGGAGGATTTCTGATGCAGTCCAGACCTTGCCAGTTCGCTTAGGCGCCGGATCGTGCCAACGCTGAAGGATAAGGGGAGCACGTCAACGAGTTTTGAGAAAAGATCGGCCGGCCATACCGGCCGCTCCACTGTGCGGTAAGCGGCGTTGATGCTTCAACAGCTAAGCGACCGATCAGTACAAGCCAGCTTGCAGGTGCAACTATGTCTCGACCGCCATTTCCTCCCTTCTCCTCTGAAACAGCGGCGCAGAAAGCCCGTATGGCTGAAGATGCCTGGAACAGCCGCCACGCGGAGAAGGTGTCGCTGGCTTACACGCCCGATAGCATTTGGAGGAACCGGAGTGAGTTCCTGTCCGGCCGAGACGCGATCGTTGCCTTCCTGACGCGCAAATGGACGAAGGAGCTGGACTACCGCCTTCTAAAGGAGGTCTGGGCGCACGCCGGCAACCGGATCGCAGTGCGGTTCGCTTACGAGTGGCGCGACGCTAGCGGCGGGTGGTTTCGATCCTACGGCAACGAGAACTGGGAGTTCGATGACGCCGGGCTGATGGCACTGCGCATCGCCTCCATCAACGACCTTCCGATCGCGGAGAGCGAGCGCAAATTTCACTGGCCGCTCGGCCGTCGTCCGGACGATCACCCCTCGCTCAGCGATCTCGGCCTCTGAACGCGAGGCGTGCCCTTACTGATCGTGCTGACGCCCTGCCATCTCTGGCGGAGGCGTTTCGCGAGCCTGGCTTCGAGGGTGCGAGCTTGTCGATCCTTTCCAAGGCGACCGGGCTCCGTGAGGGCAGCCTCTACAACTTCTTTCCCGGCGGGAAGGAGGAAATGATGGAGGCCGTCGTCGCGGACATTGACCAGTGTGTTGATTGCCACTGAGACCTGGGATCTCCCGCATTTCCCGTGCTGCTGGGGTGGCAGGCACAGCGCCTGAGGCACAGGTTGTTCCTCGCTGTTAAGGCTTGCCTATGCTCAAGTATCTGCTGTCCCTGATCACGTCGGGCTTCGGCTCGCGCTGGGGATCAGCCTTTGCCACAGCAGAACTTGAACTTGCGGCCTGAGCCACAGGGACAAGGTGCGTTGCGCCCGATTTTCGGAACGCGGCCATAGGTGCGCCTGGCTTTCCAGAACTGGGTGATGGCGGCAATGCAGGGGGCAATCATATCCGGCGCTTCGACAAGCAACGCGTCGAGACGTTCATCATCAATTTCGAGATCAAGATTGTCTGGATCCTGCGCCAGGATGAGGATCGGCATCATCAGCGGGCTGGCGTCCCGGTGGCTGAACAGCGGATCCCAGGCGGCGGGTCGGAGGCTGATGGCTTCCAGGAACCCTTTGGCCCAGAAGTCGGCGATCACCTCTCCTGCGGTGTCCGTCAGGAACAGCGGCTCGAGGGGGCCTGCCTCATCCCGCAGCGTGTGGATGATCCCGTTGTAGCGCGCCATGATGGCCCCGAGCACGGTCTCCGCCTCGGCAGCGTCCGCGAACACCGGCTCCTCGCCTCCCCAGATGACAGGCAGCCATTCGCTGGGCATGATCATGTGCGGGCCGGCCACAATGCCGGTCAGGAACCCATCGAGTTCCGACAAGCCCATCGCATCCTCAGGCGCATGATCCGAGTTGAGCCAGGCCTCAAGCAGGTCGAGCTGCGGCGACCCGGTCCCCGACGGCGGCGGCGCTTCTGCCATGGCTCCCCTCCGGTGTCTGCAGGCACAGCCTATTCCTGACGCGCAGGCGGGTCACGGACGAAGGTTCCAGGACAGCAGATCGCGCTCCGGCTGTCGGGACGGCTTGGCAAGGCGTTCAGCCGGGCGTGTTGATGGCCGTTGGGAATTGGGCTCTCCCGCATATCTTGTTCCGCTGGATGAGGGTCATGCGCCTGGAGGGCGCGGGCACGGAGGAGTGCAAAGCCCGCGCGGCCGTACATGGTGCGCTTGATCATCTTGAGCCGGTTGATCTGGCCCTCGACAGGGCTGGTACTCCAGGGCAACTCGAGTGCGGCTTGCACAGCCGCGATGTCTTTGCGCAACTCGGCGACAAAGCTCGCGAGAGGGGTGGCAACGGCCTCGTCCGATACCGCATTGAGCCTGTCGTCGCTCTGCCGCCGCAGCAGGCGGGCGATGCGCTTCGCGACAGCCACTGTTGCTTGCAGCACGGGTACTTCGCCCAGCAGGCGCATGACGAAGGCGCGGTCCAGTTCAGTGGGTATTTCGCCGTTCGCCATCAGCAAGCGCGTGGCGCGGCGAGGCGTGGGTGGCCGCCAGGTAGGATCTCCGGTTAGTGCAGGGCGTGGGCATGCGACGGGCTCGGTCCTGCGTCTCTCGGTGGCCCAGGCCCTGACCACCGAGGGGCGACCTGCAAAGCCACTGCGCACCAGTTCCCGCCACAGCCGGGCAGCGTTATGGCAACCCTCGGTCCAGCGCCGCTCCAGAACGGCGCGATGGCGATCCAGGATGCTGCCGCGCCGCGGCATAGGCCAGCTTGGGGCAGCTCCAGCCCGCAGCCAGCGATGCAGCGTCTTGCGATCGGCACCGAGCTGGCGGGCCACCTGACTGATGGAAGTGCCCGCCGCGTGCAGGCGGGCGGCCTCCTTGTAGCGTGCCTGCCGTCAAGGATGTCTCGCCTCCTGGCATTGCCGGGCTGCTGAGGGCATGGCCGGGACGGCAACATCGGCCGCCACGTCCTTGCCGATCTGCCGGATCACAGCATGATGGCGCTCCACCACCGCCTCGACGGCACCGCCAAGGTTGCGGAGCAGGTGCCAGCGGTCGGCGACCTGCACCGCATCGGGCGCGCCCTGGCGAGCACCGTCGGCATAGGCGCAGGCCCGATCACGGGCGACGATCGTGATGCCAGGATGCCGCCGCAGCCAGTCCCTCAGCGTCTCCGCCTGCCGGTCTGGCAGGAGATCGAGCACCCGGTTCCGCTCCAGATCAACGAGAATGCTGCCGTACCGACGGCCGCGGCGCCAGGCCCAGTCATCGACCCCGAGCACCCGCGGCGGTGGACTGGGCTCCGAGGACGGGTTCTGCCGGCGAGGCATGCGGAGCAACGTGTCTGCGCTGATGGGAACAGCCAGTCGCATCGCGAGGCGCGCGCCGGCTTCGCCGCCCAGGGCCAGACCAAGGTGCCGCTGGAGATCGTCCAGCCGGCGGGTGCGGCGTGCCGCAACGGCCGCACCTTCGACCAGGCGCTCGGCAAAGGTTTGACGCTGACAAGCTGGGTTCTGGCATCGCAGCCTGCGCGCCTGGATCTGCAGGGTCACCGGGCGGCCCTGCCAAGGCAGATCCTGCAGGTGGCGCTCATGCCGGCTGTGCACCACCGTTGACGGGGCGCCGCAGTCTGGGCAGGCCGCCTTGCCGTCGCGAGAGGCGGCCACGATGACGAGGCCGCCCGGCGCCGGCAGGATCTGCCGGACCAGCAGCCCCTCCGGGATCAGGGGCAGCAGATGCTTGAGCATGACAGATCTCAAGAGTGAGGGACAACCAGTGCCTCATCTGCGTCCCCGACGCTGCACCTGCCATCCAGCAGCACGGAAAGTGCGGGAATTCCCGGCTCTCAGTGGCAATCAACACGACGAGCTTCACGCCTCGCAAACCGCGGCGGGTCAGGGAACGCAGAAACTCGAGCCAGAAGGCTTCCGCCTCCGAGGCCCCCACCGCCATGCCCAGCACCTCGCGGCGGCCATCCGTGTTGACGCCCAACGCGATGGTCACCGCGACCGATACGACGCGTCCCGCCTCCCGGACCTCAGTCTCGCAGCGCCGGCAGGACCTTCTCGCCGAAGGTGTCGATGAAGCCGCGCTGATCCGTACCGACTTGGTGCAGGTCGATACTATCGAATCCGAGCTCAACACATTCAGCAAGCCAGCTCGCATGGCGAGCTGGATCGGCCGAGATCAGGACGGCTTCTCGCATGTCCTCTGGCCGCACGAATCGCGCGGCGGTCTCAAACTGTTGTGGCGTACGGAGCTCCCAATTTACATCGCCGCCTAGCAGATTGAAGCGCCATTGCTCATGAGCCTGCCGTAACGCCTCCTCCTCCGAGGCGGCCCAGCTGACATCTGCCTTCAGATAGATGGGCTTGCCTTCGCCACCACCGCGACGGAACGCCTCAATGGTTCGCCTGAGCGCCGCGGGGCGGGTTCCAACTGTCAACAGCCCATCGGCCCAGCCACCAAGCCATTCCGCTGTTGCCTCGCTGGTGGCGGCGCCAACAAGACGAGTGGGTTGCTCTGGCCGTGACCAGATGCGAGCGTCGACCACCGAGACGCGGCCGCGATGGGTGACCGTCTCGCCAGCCAGCAGAGCACGGATGATCTCCGCGCCTTCCTTTAGACGGGCGTTTCGCTCGGCCTTCTCGGGCCAAAGCTGCCCGGTAGTCGCCTCGTTGACTGCCTGGCCGCTGCCCAGAGCCACCCAGGGAACCCTGCCGGGGAACATCTGGCCGAGTGTCGCAATGGCCTGCGCCAGGACAACGGGGCTGTAGCGCCAGCCTCCTGGCACACTGATGACGCCGAAGCTCAGCCGCTTCGTGGCCTGGAGTGCGGCGCCTAGCCAAGCCCAGGCAAAGCCGGAATGGCCCTGTGCTGGTGCCCAGGGCTGCAGGTGGTCGGACGAGAACGCTGCGTCGAACCCTGCGTCCTCGGCACGCCGAACCAGGTCGAGGAGATCACCTGGAGAGAACTGCTCGTGCGAGATATGATAGCTGAACTGCGTCATCGTCTGCCTTCTTGAGCGACGCGAGCGCGCTTCCAATGACGTTCGCCCACAATGTCGACTGGTCTAAAGCACGACTGATCTCGGTCTATACCGGCCAGCACCAGCCTCCATGTCAGCTCAGCAGTCGTCGCAGCAGATCTGCGCCAGCGCGCGAGGCCGCAGAATAGGCTACAATCCAGCGTCGGAACAGGTTGCTGTGCCTTCTCACTCCTCTGCTCCACCAGGTTCTTCCTCAGTCGGTAGTTCGCAGTGATTGTGGATGTGAGTCGCAGCGATGGCGGAATGGCCCATGGCCACTACGATCTGGTCAAGGCCGCGCACAATCGCTCCGGCCGCGTAAAGCCCCGGAACAGTGGTTTGATTGTGGTGATCAACGATAAGCGCGCCGGTGTCATCGTGCTGAGCACCCAGGGCTAATGCAAGGCCGGTACGAAATCTGAGGCCGAGTGCCGAGTAGAGAACGTCAAAGCTCATATTAGCCCCATCAATACGCAGCGCCGCAATCCGGTCGTCTCGGATCTCCAGCGCATCAATGGGGCTTTCAACAACCTTTATTCTGTGTTCTTCCACTCGTTGTCTTTGCTTCTGATCAAGCTCCATCCGCTTCCCTAAAGTCAGCAGGGTGACGTCGTCAGAGTAGGTCCGCGCAATGAAGATGGCCTCGCCAAGACCGTGAGTTCCATGTCCGATAATCGCAATCTTTTGGTCACGAGCCTCGTAACCGTCACAGATGGGACAGTAGCGGACCAAACCACGCTGCACAGCATCAGGCAGCTCCGGAAAGTTCGGCTCGATGTCCTGTGCGCCTGTTGCAAGCAAGACCCGACGCGCTCTGATCTGCTGCCTCCCGCTGTCCTTCGATTCCACGGTCGCGATGAAGCTCCCAGATTGTTTCTGAAGATCGGCAATCAGGCCTTTAGCGATCCGGGCGCCATAACGTT
>NZ_RFLX01000003.1 GCF_003696345.1 Teichococcus wenyumeiae
CGCGCCGGGCTCTTGGGCAGCACGCGGGGGCCGAAGGGCGGCTACCGGCTGGGGCGGGCGGCGCGCGACATGCGGCTGGCGGAGGTGGTGGCGGCGGTGCGCGGGCCGGAAGGCGGCGAGGAGGCCGCCGACCCGCCGGCGGCCTCGGCGCTGGGCGAGGCGGTGGTGCAGCCGCTGTGGGAGGAGCTGGAGGCGCAGCTGCTGGCGGCGCTGGAACAGCTCACGGTCGCCGACCTGCTGCGCCGCGCCGCCGCCCGCGGCCTGCAACGCCCCACCCCAGAAGCCCTCAACTTCGCGATCTGAACCGGCCTGCGCGTCACCCGCAAAGCATCCTTGCATCGGCGACAACGCCCCGTCATGCTCCGCAGCAATAGGCCACGACAAGGCCTGACCGGAACGTTCAAGACAGCGGGGTGCCAATGGTGGGCGACACCAGCCTCGACTCGGGTTGCATCCTGCAGACGGATGGCCTGAGCAAGGAATTCCTCGGCTTTGTGGCCGTGGGCGACGTATCGCTTCGGGTGCGGCGCGGCAGCATCCATGGGCTCATCGGGCCCAATGGTGCCGGCAAGACCACCTGTTTCAATCTTCTGACGAAATTCCTGCAACCGACGCGCGGCAGCATCCATTTCGACGGCCGCGACATCACCCGCATGCAGCCGGCCGAGGTCGCGCGGCTGGGCCTGGTGCGTTCCTTCCAGATCTCGGCCGTTTTCCCGCACCTGACGGTGCTGGAGAATGTGCGCGTGGCCCTGCAACGCACGCGCGGCGGCTCCTTTGACTTCTGGCGCTCCGACCGCGTGCTGCGAGGCTTTGACGAACGTGCCATGGAACTGCTGGAAGATGTGGGGCTGATCGGCTTCACGCATCGCCCGGCCGGCGAATTGCCCTATGGCCGCAAGCGCGCGCTGGAGATCGCCACCACCCTGGCGCTGGACCCGGTGATGATGCTGCTGGACGAGCCGACCGCCGGCATGACCGCCGAGGACGTGGACCGTGTCGTCAAGCTGATCCGCCGCGTTGCCGCCGGCCGCACGGTGCTGATGGTGGAGCACAACCTGAAGGTGGTGGAAGGCCTCTGCGACATCATCACCGTGCTGACGCGTGGCCGCGTGCTCGCGGAAGGCGACTACGCCGCCGTATCCCGCAACCCTGAGGTGGTGGCGGCTTACCTGGGTACCGATCCTTCCATCGCCGGAGCCACGACGCATGGCTGAGCCACTTCTGAAAGTTGCTGGGCTCCAGGCGTGGTATGGCGAAAGCCATGTGCTGCACGGCGTCGATCTGGAAGTGCGGGAAGGCGAGGTGGTGACGCTGCTGGGCCGCAACGGCGCCGGCAAGACCAGCACGCTGCGCGCCATCATGGGGCTGATCGGCCGCCGCCAGGGCAGCATCCGCTTCGAGGGCCAGGAACTGATCTCTGCCCGCAGCGACACCATCGCCCGCTCCGGCATCGCACTATGCCCGGAGGAGCGGGGCATCTTCGCCAGCCTTGACGTGACCGAGAACCTGATGCTGCCGCCGGTGGTGCGCCCGGGCGGCATGACGGTGCCAGAGATCTACACGCTCTTTCCCAACCTGAAGGAGCGCGCGCGCAGCCCCGGCACCAAGCTTTCGGGCGGCGAGCAGCAGATGCTGGCCATCGCGCGCATCCTGCGCACCGGCGCCAAGCTGTTGATGCTGGACGAGCCCACGGAAGGGCTGGCGCCGGTGATCGTGCAGCAGATCGGGCATACCATCCGCGAGATCAAGCAGCGCGGCTTCACGGTGCTGCTGGTGGAGCAGAACTTCCGCTTCGCGCAGACCGTGGCGGACCGCCACTACGTGGTCGACCACGGCCAGGTGGTGGACCACCTGCGCAATGACGAAATGGCTGGCTCGGCCGAGCGGCTGCACCAGTATCTCGGCGTCTGAACTTCAAGAAGAACCAGGGAAAGCAGGAATGATTCAGGATCGTCGTACCGTCCTCAAGACTGCCGCCGCGGCCTCGCTGGTGCCGGCGGTCGGCCTGGTGCCCGCCCGTGCCCGCGCGCAGTCCAACACCATCAAGATCGGCGTGCTGAACGACCAGTCCGGCGTGTACCGTGAGATCTCCGGTCCAAATTCCGTCGCCTGCGTGCGGCAGGCGGTGCAGGATTCCGGCATCGCCGCCAAGGGCGTGACGGTCGAGGTGCTGGCCGCCGACCACCAGAACAAGCCCGATGTCGGCGCCACCATCGCGCGGCAGTGGATCGACCGTGATGGCGTGGATGTCATCGTGGACGTGCCGAATTCTGCCGTGGCCCTGGCGGTGAGCTCCATCGTCAAGGAAAAGAACAAGGCCTATTTCAATTCCGGCGGCGGCACCGCGGAGCTGACGGGCGGCCAGTGCAGCCCCAATACCGTCCACTGGACCTACGACACCTATATGCTCGCCAAGTCCACCGGCGGCGCCATGGTGAAGACGGGCGGCGATTCCTGGTTCTTTATCACGGCCGACTATGCCTTCGGCCATGACCTGGAGCGCAACACGACCAAGTTCGTGCAGGAAGCCGGCGGCAAGGTGCTGGGCAATGTGCGCCACCCGCTGCAGTCCACCGACTTCTCCTCCTACCTGCTGCAGGCGCAGCAGAGCCGCGCCAAGGTCATCGGCCTCGCCAATGCCGGCACGGATACCATCAACAGCGTGAAGCAGGCGGCCGAGTTCGGCATCACGCGCCGTGGCA
This sequence comes from Teichococcus wenyumeiae, assembly GCF_003696345.1. Lineage (GTDB taxonomy): Bacteria > Pseudomonadota > Alphaproteobacteria > Acetobacterales > Acetobacteraceae > Pseudoroseomonas > Pseudoroseomonas wenyumeiae. The sequence continues at coordinate 2,706 of NZ_RFLX01000003.1, forward strand.
CCAAGATCGCGGTGCTGCTGATGTTCATCAGCGACGTGCATGCGCTGGGGCTGAACACCGCCCAGGGCCTGGTCTGCACCGAAAGCTACTACTGGGACCTGAACGACCGCACCCGCGCCTTTGCGGAGCGGGTGAAGGGTGCGCTGAACGGCGCCCGCCCCGGCATGGGTCACGCTGGCTGCTACGCCTCCGTGCTGCATTACCTGAAGGCGGTGGGCGACATGGGCGCCGCTGCCGCCAAGGCCAGCGGTGTCGAGGCCGTCAACCGCATGAAGGCGATGCCGACGGATGACGACTGCTTCGGCCAGGGCACCATCCGCGCCGATGGCCGCAAGCTGCACCCGGCCTATCTGTTCGAGGTCAAGGCGCCCGGCGAGTCCAAGGGCGCCTGGGATTACTACAAGCTGCTGCAGACCACCTCGGTCGACAATGCCTGGCGCCCGACCTCCGAAGGCGGCTGCAGCCTGGTGCGCACCTGACCCAATGGCGGGGCCGCACGGCCCCGCCACCTGAGTTTCCTTGCAAGGGGCCGCATGCCGGTGCTTGAGGATCTGCTTTTCCAATTGGAGCTGGGCCTGCCGCAGGTGGTGCTGGGGCTGGTCAATGGCGCCTTCTACGCGCTGCTGTCGCTGGGCCTGGCCGTCATCTTCGGCATGCTGAACGTCATCAACTTCGCCCATGGTGCCCAGTTCATGATGGGCGCCTTCGTGGCCTGGATGCTGATGGCCTGGGGCGGCATCGGCTACTGGCCGGCGCTGGTGCTCTCGCCACTGATCGTGGGTGCCTTCGGCGTGGTGCTGGAAAAAACGCTGATCAGCCGCCTCTACAAGCTGGACCATCTCTACGGCCTGCTGCTGACCTTCGGGCTGGCGCTGATCATCGAGGGGCTCTTCCGCAATCAGTTCGGCTCCTCCGGCCTGCCTTACGCGCCGCCGGAGGCGCTGGCCGGCGCCCCGGTCGACCTTGGCTTCATGTTCCTGCCGAAGTACCGGCTCTGGGTGGTCGCGGCCGCAGTGGTGATGAGCCTCGCGACCTGGCTGGTGATCGAGAAGACACGCCTCGGCGCCTATCTGCGCGCGGCGACGGAAAATGCGGCGCTGGTGCAGGCCTTCGGCGTCAACGTGCCGCGCATGGTGACGCTGACCTATGCGGCGGGTGTCGCGCTGGCCGCCTTCGCGGGCGTGCTGGCGGCACCGATCTATTCCGTGAACCCGCAGATGGGGTCGAGCCTGATCATCACCGTCTTCGCGGTGGTGGTGATCGGCGGCATGGGCTCCATCCTGGGCTCCGTCCTCACCGGCTTCGGCCTCGGGCTGGTCGAGGGGCTGACGAAGGTCTTCTACCCCGAGGCATCCTCCACCGTGATTTTCGTCATCATGGCCATCGTGCTGCTGGCGCGCCCCGCCGGCCTTTTCGGGAGGGCGTGAGCCATGGCCGCCGATACCCTGACCGCACCACCCGAGACCTCCCGCGCGCGGGGCCTGCCGGGGCTGGAGATGCTGGGCTTCAACCGGGCGCAGTCCATCGCCTTCCTGCTGCTGCTGGCTTTCCTGGTGGTGGGGCCCTTCTTCCTCTACCCCGTCTTCCTGATGAAGCTGCTGTGCTTCGCGCTCTTCGCCTGCGCCTTCAACCTGCTGATCGGCTATGTCGGGCTGCTCTCCTTCGGCCATGCCATGTTCTTCGGCATGGGGGGCTACCTCGCCGCCCATGCCGCCAAGGTCTGGGGCTTCTCGCCGGAACTGGCGATCCTGACCGGCGGTGCCATGGGTGCGGTGCTGGGGTTGCTGTCCGGCTGGCTGGCCATCCGGCGGCAGGGCATCTACTTCGCCATGATCACCCTGGCGCTGGCGCAGATGATCTATTTCCTCTGCCTGCAGATGCGCTTCACGGGGGGCGAGGACGGCATCCAGTCCGTACCGCGTGGGCGGCTCTTTGGCCTCTTCGACATGTCCCCCGATATGTCGATGTACTGGCTGGTGGCGGCGATCTTCCTGATCGGCTTCCTGCTGATCAACCGCGTCATCCATTCCCCCTTCGGCCAGGTGCTGACCGCGATCCGTGAGAATGAGCCGCGCGCCGTCTCGCTCGGTTACAAGGCCGAGAACTACAAGCTGCTGGCCTTCGTGCTCTCCGCCACCCTGGCGGGCGTCGCGGGCGGCACCAAGGCGCTGGTCTTCGGCATCGCCACCCTGACGGATGTCTATTGGGCCATGTCGGGTGAGGTGGTGCTGATGACGCTGCTGGGCGGCCTCGGCACCGTCTTCGGCCCGGCCGTGGGGGCTGCCGTCATCGTCACCATGCAGAACTACCTGGCCGAGTTCGGCGCCTGGGTCACCATCATCCAGGGCGCCATCTTCGTGATCTGCGTCATCGCCTTCCGTGCCGGCATCGTGGGCGAGATCGCCCGCTGGCTGAAGGTGCGGCTCTGACGGGGCGGCGGGAGAGGGGGGCTCACTCCTTCTCCTGCCGCTGTTCCTTGGGGGTGGTGTCATGCACCTCCTTCACGTCCGGCGAGACCTCGCTTGGCTCTCCCTTGTGGCTCATCCATTCCAGCAGCCCCAGCGCCAGGGCGCCGAGCACGAAGGTGCCGTGGATGATCAGCGCCCACATCGTCTCGCCCGCATCGTAGCTGCCGGGCTTCAGGAAGATCTGCAGCAGGTGGATGGAGGAGATGGCCACGATGCTGGTGGCCAGCTTCAGCTTCAGGTCGCCGGTATCCAGCCCGCCCACCCAGTGCATCCGCTTCGTCGCCGCCTCATCCTGCAGCCGGGAGACCAGGCTGTCGTAGGAGGAGATGGCGACCATCACCACCATCGAGGCCACCAGGGCGGAATCCGTCAGATAGAGCAGCCCCAGCAGGTCCTCGTTCTCCGGCAGGATGAAGAGCTGCGTGGCGTATTCCCAGAGCTTGGTCAGGAAACGGATGGCGTAGAGCAGCAGCCCCAGCATCAGCCCCAGGAAAAAGACGGCCAGGATGTAGCGGCTGGCCAGCATGGCCTTGTCGATCAGGGCGGTCATCTGGCTCTCGCGGAAAAAAGTTGCCGGAAGCTAATGCGCGGCCTTGCGCGGCGTTGCCTTGGCGGCCCGGGCATCCGACAAGGTTGGCCTTCGCCACAAGGACTTGGAAGCACCATGACCATCACCCGACTGCTGGAAGAGGAGCGCCTCTCGGGCGCCACCGTAGCCAACGGCTTCATCTTTCTGGCCGGCCAGATCGCCGACGACCCGAGCCTGGATGCCGAGGGGCAGACCGCCGATATCCTGGCGCAGATCGACGCGCTGCTGGCCATGGCCGGCACCGACAAGCGCTCGCTGCTGCAGGTGCAGATCACCCTGGCCGATATCGCCGATGCCCCCGCCATGAACCGCGCCTGGGACCGCTGGCTGGACCCCTCCGCCAAGCCCGCGCGCATGACCAGTGAGGGCAAGCTGGTCGGGCCGCAGTACAAGGTCGAGATCATCGGCATCGCCCTGGCGCCGAAGTAGAAAAACACTGAGATAATCGCCACGCTGCCCCTTCACCGGGGCCGCGCCGCACGGCATGCTGAAGGCTCTGCCGCCCCGCGCCTGCCCCGGAACCGTCGCCGTTCCGCCGCAATCACGGGGCACAGAAGTGCCTTCTGCCGTCGGGAATGGTTCCGCCATCATGCATGACCTCGTCAGCGAGGGCTCAGGCGCCACAGGGCGCCGTTTTCGGGTGCCTGGCACTCGCCGCGGCCGGCTGCCCGTGGCATGAGCAGGGCGGAATTCTGGCGCGGAAAGCGCGTGCTGGTCACCGGCGGCGCCGGCTTCCTCGGCAGCGGGCTGTGTCACGCGCTGGGCGCCCTGGGGGCGGAAGTGACGGCGCTGGATGCCATGCTCGATGGCTCCGGCGCGCATGAGGCCAATCTGGAAGGCTCCGGCGCCACGCTCGTCACCGCCGACCTGCGGGATGCCGAGCTGGCGCCGCATGTCCAGAACCTCGATGCCGTCTTCAACATGGCAGCCTATACCAGCCATGCCGGCAGCATGGCCGACCCATTCTCCGACCTCGCCATCAATGCCACGGCGCAGTTGCGGCTGATCACGGCGCTGCGGGAAAGCTCGCCGGATGCGGTGGTGGTGCATGCCTCCACCCGGCAGTTCTACGGCACGCCCCGCTACCTGCCGGTGGATGAGGCGCATCCGCTCTCGCCGCCCGATGCCAATGGCGTTTCGAAGCTGGCCGGGGAGCAATACTGGCTGCTGGAGCACAAGGTACGCGGCCGCCGGGTGGTCTCGCTGCGCCTGACCAATTGCTACGGCCCCCGGCTGCGGGTGAAGGATGCGCGCCAGACCTTCCTGGGCATCTGGTTCCGCCGGCTGCTGGAAGGCGAGCCGATCGAGGTCTGGGGCGGCGCGCAGCTGCGCGACCTCGCTTATCTCGACGACGTGGTGGATGCCTTCCTGCTGGCGGCCGAAACGCCCCGCTGCGCCGGCTTCGCCTATAACCTCGGCGGCGCCCCGCCGGTCTCGCTCTTCAAGCTGGCCGAGGCCGCCATTGCCGCCCATGGCGGCGGCCGCCTGATCGCCAAGGAATTCCCCGCCGACCGCGTGGCCATCGATATCGGCAGCTATTACGCCGATGACGGTGCCTTCCGCGCCACCACCGGCTGGGAGCCCAAGGTTTCCCTGCCGGAAGGGCTGCGCCGCAGCCTCGACTGGTTCCGCCCACGGCTTTCCACCTATCTCTGACGCGCGCCGCGTACCCTGAGGAGAAGGGCAAGATGACCCTGCCCGAGACTGCCACGAAGCTGCCGATGATCCCGCTGGCCGATCCCGGCGCCGCCTATCGCGCGCAGCGCGATGCGCTGGACGACGCGCTGGGCCGCGCCCTGGATTCCGGCTGGTACATCCTGGGCGGGGAAGGGGCGGCCTTTGAGCGGGAATTCGCCGCCTGGCTCGGCCTGCCGCGCGCCGTCGGCTGCGCCAATGGCACGGATGCGCTGGTGCTGATCCTGCGCGGCATGGGCATCGGGCCGGGCATGACGGTCTGCACCGTCTCCCACACCGCCGTCGCCACCGTCGCCGCCATCGAGATGGTGGGCGCGACGCCGCTGCTGCTCGACATCGACCCCGATACCTACACCATGGATGCCGATGAGCTGGCCGCCGTGCTGGAGGACCCGCCGCCGGGCCTGCCGCCTGTGCGGGCCGTTATCGCCGTGCATCTCTATGGCCAGGCCTGCGACCTCCGGCCCATGCTGGCCGCCTGCGAGGCCGCCGGCATCCCGTTGATCGAGGATTGCGCCCAGGCGCATGGCGCCACGCTGGATGGCCGCAAGCTGGGCACGCTGGGCGCTGCGGCGGCCTTCAGCCTTTACCCCACCAAGAACCTGGGCGCCCTGGGCGATGCCGGCATCCTGGCCACGGCCGATGAGGCACTGGCGGAGCGGATCGCCGCCATCCGGCAGTATGGCTGGAAGTCGCGCTACATCTCCGACATGGTCGGCGTGAACAGCCGGCTGGATGAATTGCAGGCCGCCGTGCTGCGCGTGCGCCTGCCGCTGCTGGAGGGCATGAATGCCCGCCGCAACGCCATCGCCGAGGCCTATGACGCCGCGCTGGCCGGCACTTCGCTGGCGCCGCCGGCGCGGCGGGCGGGTACTACGCATGTCTTCCACCAGTATGTGGTCCGCAGCGCCGAGCGCGATGCCATGGCCTCAATGCTGAAGGAACTCGGCGTCGGCACCGGCATCCATTACCCGGTGCCGGTGCATCTGCAGCCCGCCTATCTGAACCGCGTCGCCCTCGGCCCTGCTGGTTGCAGCGAGACCGAGGTGGCTTCGCGCGAGGTGCTGAGCCTGCCGATGTTCCCGGAACTGACGGATGAGCAGGTGGCGCGCGTCTGCACCGCTTTGCGGCAGGTGGCGGGCTAGCTCAGCCGAGGATGCTCAGCCAGGGCCAGCGGGCGCGGTAGCTCTCGGCCTTGGCGGGGAAGAGGCGGGGTTGCGGGTGGCGCGGGTTCATCCGCAGCCGCCCTTCCCACAGGTCTTCCAGGCTGTCCGGCGCATAGACCTCGCCATCCGGCGTGATGCCCAGGCAGGTGCAGGCGATCAGGTAGCGGTCGATGCCATCCCGCGCCGAGGTGAGGCGCGGATAGGGCTCGCCGAAGTGTTCCGGGTACCAGAGATGGACGCGGGCCTGGTTGCGCACCTCCACCGTGACGCCGAGATCGGCGAAGAGGGCTTCCGCGCGGCGGATCACCCGGTCCTCGGCCTCCCAGGAAAGATCGGCACCGTCGAAATAGAAGACGTCGTAGTCCTTCACGCCCCAGCCGGGCTCATGGCCGCTGCGGTGGTTCCAGACAGCCTGGAAGAGGCAGCCGGCCACCAGATGCGCCTGCGGCGCGCCCAGTGCCGGCAGCCGCTGCAGGATCTCGGCATTGACCGGATTGGCGAGGGCAAGATCGGCAAGCGTGGCGGCGGTGAGGCGCATGGCGGCGAGACTGCCGCCGCCACCCCGCGCCGGCAACCGCTACCGGTGCTGGCCGATGAAGCCTAGCACTGCCTGGTTGAAGGCCTTGGGCTGCTCCCAGTAGCCGGAATGGCCGGTCTCGGGCAGGATCAGCAGCGCGCTGTCCGGAATGGCGGCGGCGAACTGGCGGAAGACGGATGGCGGCGCCCAGAGGTCGGCATCGCCGCCGATCAGCAGGGAAGGCACCTTCATCTGCCGCAGTGCAGCCCAGGTGATGGTGTTCAGCGTGCCCTGGAACACCCGCTTGCCGCCCTCCAGCGCCTTGTGCTCCAGCTCCACCCACTGCTTCACGCCTTCCGGGTTCACGGCGCGGTAGGATGGGCCGACCTCGCGGAATTCCGCCGGCATCTCGGCAAAGCCCTTGGGGCGCAGCCCATTGCTCATGGCCAGGTATTCAGGGTCCGTGATGCCCATGTGGGTACAGGCGAAGACCGCGCTGCGCAGCCGCCCCGGATGGGACAGGGCGAAATCCACGCCGACAATGGCGCCGGCGGCCGAGCCGACCATGTGGAAGCGGTCGATCTTCAACTGGTCCACCAGCGTCAGCAGGTCTCCCGCGGCGGTGCCGGTGGGGCCTTCGCCCGCCGGGGAATCCAGGTAGCCGCGCCGGGAATAGCCGATGACGCGATAGCCCGCCTGCGCCAGCACCGGCTGCTGGTAGCCCCAGATGGCATGGCTGCCGGTGCCCGGGTGCAGCAGGATGATGGTCTGCGCATCCGGCGTCGGCGCGCCGGTATCCCAGTAGCCCAGCTTCGCCCCGCCGCCGAGGTCGATGCTGCCCTTGGTGGCCGGGCGCTGTTGCGGCAGCGGCTGCAGCATGGCGCGGGTGGGGTCGGCCACCGGCTGGGCCGGCATGGGCGGCGCGGCGACCTGCGCCACGGCGCCGGCGCTGGTGGCGGCGAGGCCGAGCCCCGCCAGGGCGCTGCCCATCACCGTGCGGCGCCCGGTGGCATGCGGATGCGTCATGGTCGTTGTTCCTCCGGCTCCGCCGGTCTCACGTGCCGGCGGTTCTGAAGAACCAATAGGTCATTCCATCGGATGATAGAAGGCGCTTTCCCGCCCGCCTGGATTTCTGGCGAAACGGGAAAGCAGTCGCTATATCGCGCCCATTCCCGAGCACGCCCTGCGTGCCCGCCCCGGCGGATCACCACCGCCCATCCGGAAGCCCTTGCCATGCTGCGCCTGACCGAACTGAAGCTGCCGCTCGACCACACGCCGGAGGCTCTGCGCGCCGCCGCGCTGGCCCGCCTGGGCCTGCAGGAGCCAGACCTGCTGGACCTGCATGTCTTCCGCCGCGGCTATGACGCGCGGAAGCGCACCGCCATCCACCTGATCTATACGCTGGACCTGACGCTGCGGAACGAGGCCGCCGTGCTGCGCCGCTTCGCGCAGGACCCGCATGTGAACCCTTCGCCCGACATGGCCTATCGCTTTGTCGGCCGCGCGCCGGAAGGCTTCAACGACCGTCCGGTGGTGATCGGCGCCGGCCCCTGCGGCCTGATGGCGGCGCTGATCCTGGCGCAGATGGGCTTTCGCCCCATCATCCTGGAGCGCGGCAAGGTGGTGCGGGAACGCACCAAGGACACCTGGGGCCTCTGGCGCCGGTCCGAGCTGAACCCGGAATCGAACGTGCAGTTCGGGGAAGGGGGCGCCGGCACCTTCTCGGACGGCAAGCTCTACAGCCAGATCAAGGACCCGCAGCACCATTCCCGCAAGCTGCTGGAAGAGTTCGTGAAGGCGGGCGCGCCGGAGGAAATCCTCTACGTCTCCAAGCCGCATATCGGCACCTTCCGGTTGGTGACGATGGTGGAGAGCATGCGCCGCACCATCGAGGAACTGGGCGGCGAATACCGCTTCAGCACCAAGGTGGTGGACCTTGATGTCGACGTGGCTTCGGACGGCACCCGCCGCATGCGCGGCCTGCACCTGGAAGGCGGCGGCTACCTGGAAGCCAGCCATGTGGTGCTGGCGGTGGGCCACAGCGCGCGCGACACCTTCCAGATGCTGCTGGAACGCGGCGTCTATATGGAGGCCAAGCCCTTCTCCGTCGGCTTCCGCATCGAGCATCCGCAGGGGATGATCGACACCTGCCGCTTCGGCGATTTCGCTGGCAACAAGACCCTGGGCGCCGCCGACTACAAGCTGGCGCACCATTGCAAGGGCAAGGGGCTGGAAGGCCGCACCGTCTACAGCTTCTGCATGTGCCCCGGTGGCACCGTGGTGGCCGCGACCAGCGAGCCCGGCCGCGTGGTGACAAACGGCATGAGCCAGTATTCCCGCGCCGAGCGCAACGCCAATGCCGCCATCGTCGTCAGCGTGACGCCGGAGGACTATCCCGGCGGCGTGCTGGCCGGCATCGACTTCCAGCGGGAACTGGAGGAGCGCGCTTTCCGCGCCGGCGGCGGCGATTACCGCGCCCCCGCCCAGACCGTGGGCGACTTCCTGGCCGGCCGGCCCTCCACCACGTTGGGCGAGGTGATTCCCTCCTACAAGCCCGGCGTCACGCCCACCGATCTCGCGCCCTGCATCCCCGACTTCGCCGCCGCCGCGATCCGGGAAGCCCTGCCGGCCTTCGACCGCCAGATCCGCGGCTATGCGCGGCCGGATGCGGTGATGACGGGGGTGGAAACGCGCACCTCCTCCCCGGTGCGGGTGCGCCGCGGGGCGGCCGGGCACAGCCTGAACACCCTGGGCCTCTTCCCGGCCGGCGAGGGCGCGGGCTATGCCGGCGGCATCCTCTCGGCCGGCGTGGACGGCATCAAGACGGCCGAGGCGGTGGCGCGCAGCCTGCTCGGCCTGCCGACGGAAATGGAGCGCGCGGCGTAACCCTCAGCCTTGTTGCAATTTCCGCCCTAATCTAACCAAAATGAGAGGATACTGTTCCTTACACTGGAGCAGCCGGAAGCCTTCCTCTGAACGGGAAGGCCCGTGGGGGGATCGAGCGGCTTGAGCTATAGCCTTCCTGGCCTGCCTGATGGCATGGCCCCACGCCCGGCCGCATTGCGGACGGGCACCCGCACCAGCCTGATATGCGGCGGCATTGTCCTGGCCGCGCTGGCCCTGGTGCTCTTCGTGCTGCTGCGCGCGCCGATGAAGGACGACATCGCCTGGCTGCTCTGGGTGGCCCGGCAATGGCTGAAGGGCCAGCGCCTCTACATCGACGTGGTCGAGGTCAACCCACCCCTGATCATCTGGATCAGCGCCATTCCGGTGCTGATCGGCGATGCCATCGGCGTTTCGGCCAAGACGGTGGCGGTGCTGCTCTTCGCGGCCTGCACGCTCTGGTCCTCCTGGCTTTCGGCCAAACTGCTGCACGGGCTGGCGCCGGCCTTCGCGCGGCTGCCCGTCACCTTCGCCGTCATTGCCTGCGTGCTGCTGCTGATGCCCGGTGTCGAATTCGGCCAGCGGGAGCACCTGCTGACCGTGGCGGTGCTGCCGCATCTGGCCATCCTGGCCCGTGGGCTGGAAGGGCAGCGCACCAGCCTGCGCCTCGCCGGTGGCGCGGCGGTGGGGGCCGGGCTGGGGGTGGCGCTGAAGCCGCGCTACCTGCTCTGCCTCGCCACCGTGGAACTGGTGGGCTGGGTGCGGCGCGGCTTCCGCATCCGCCTTTCGCCGGTCATCGCCTTCGGGGTGGCCGGGCTCTATGCCCTGGCCATCCTGGTCTTCTACCCCAGCTTCATCGACCGCGCGGTGCCGCTGGCGGTCACGCTCTATGGCGGCACCGATACCAGCCTGCCGGAACTGATGCTGGAATCCTGGCGGCTGATTCTGGGCGTCGGCGTGCTGGCGGCGCTCTGCTTCACCCTGCCGCGCGAATCCGCCGCCCGCACCGTGCTGGCGGTTCTCGCCGGCTTCGCCGCCGCCGCCACCATCGCCATGTTCCTGGACGGCAAGAACTGGTTCTACCACCGCATCCCGGCCAGCACGGCCGTGGTGCTGGGCCTGCTGCTGTGGTGCGCCGAGGCCGCGCTGACCTGGCGGCGCAGCGGCTTCAGCGGCCGCCGTGGCGCGGTGCTGATGCTGGCCGCCCTGGTGCCCCTGGCCATGCAGGCGGACAAGCTGGGCGCGCGGCTGCACGACCGCCTCGTGCTGGCGGTGGAGCCTGAGCAGTCGACCGAGGTGAAGCTGGAGCGGCTGATCAAGCGGGAGAAGGTGCGGACCTATGTCGCCTTCTCCGAATGGATCGGGTTGGGCTTCCCGGTGGTGGACGATACCGGCGTCACCTGGGCCAGCCGCTTCGATTCCATGTGGGCGCTGCGGGGCGAGCTGTGGCGCGCCCGCATGGACGGCAAGCCGCCGGCGGAATGGCCGATGCGCCTCTGGGTGGCGCAGGACTTCATCCGGGGCTGCCCGGACCTCGTGGTGGTGGACCGCCGCCGGGGTGCCGAGGACATCAACTACCCCAGCGTATTGGCCCAGGCCGATGCCGGCTTCGCCGAGGTCTGGGCCCGCTACCAGCAGATCGCGACGCTGGACGGGCTGCAGGTCTTCAAGCGGGACGGCGAGGGCTGTGCGACCTCGCCGCCCGTCGAGAACAACGAGTGATCAGACGCCCGCTTCATCCAGCTTCAGGATGGCGCGGGCGACGGCCTGGGCGCGCGGCACGAGGCTGGAGACTTCCAGGTATTCCTCCGGGCTATGCGCCTTGCCGCCCACCGGGCCCACGGCGCAAAGCGTTGGCGCGCCCATCAGCGCCGTGAAGCCGCTATCGGCGCAGCCGCCGGCGAATTCACCATCGGTCTTGAAGCCCGCCACCTGCTGGTAGAGCTTGAAGACCGCGTCGGTGCCCGGGTTCTGCTTCAGCGGCACGAATTCGCCCCGGATGGTCAGGGTGGCGCTGGTGCCGGGGACGTAGCTGCGGGCGGTGATGTCGTGGATGGCGGCCATCAGTTCGTCACGGTCCGCCGGGTCCACGTAGCGCAGGTCGATCTGCGCCTGGGCGGAAGGCGCCACGGTGTTCACGCTCTGCCCGCCGGAGACGAGGCCGACATTCAGCGTGATGCCGCGCTTCAGGTCCGTCAGCGCATGCAGCGCCTGCACCTTGCGCGCCAGTTCCTCGATGGCGCTGATGCCGGCCTCGAAATTGGCGCCGGAATGCGCCGCCTTGCCGGTGATGTCGAGGACGGAGAAGACGCCGCCCTTGCGGCCCGTCACCACATTGCCGGTGGGCCGGCCGGGCTCGGAATTGAAGACCACGCGGGCGGCGCGGGCCTCGGTCTCGATCACCGGGCGGCCTTCAGGGGAGCCGATTTCCTCGTCGCCCGTGAACAGCCCGACCACCGGCCCCGGTGCGCCACCGAACTTCTGGAAAGCGGCCAGGACGAACATGTTCATCACGATGCCCGCCTTCATGTCGGCGACACCCGGGCCATAGGCGATGCCGTTCTCGACCCGGAAGGGGCGGCGCTGCGGCTCGCCCTTGGGGAAGACGGTGTCGCGGTGGCCCATCAGCACGATGTTGCGGCGGGCATTGCCGGTGCCGGCGCCCTCGCTGCTCTCCACCGTGGCGCGCAGGCAGTCGCCGTGCTTCTGCTGCGGCAGCACGTCCACCGGCACGCCGTGACGGGTCAGGAAGGCGCACACCTGCTCGCCCACCGCATCGACGCCGGCCTTGTCGTAGCTGCAGCCGTCGATGTTCACCATTGCCTCCAGCTCCGCCAGCATGGCGTCCTGCTGGCCGGCCAGCCATTCGGTGATGCGGTTGTCGGGGGTGCTCATGCTGCGGCTCTCCTGCGCGATAGGGCAGGCAAGGTGGCGGAAAGCGGCGGTGGCGGGAAGGGGGGGGCGCTCCTGGCCCGGTTCCTGCTTCCAACACGCCATGCCCTGCCTGCCGCCGGCCTCATGTTGCCAAGACCGTACGTTCCATGCTCGGAATTGCATCGCCCGGACGCATCGGCGCGGGCAGCCTGCCCATCCGCGTGGCGACGGCCGCGCGGCTGCGAACTCTGCCTCCTTCAGTACCGGGAAGCTGCATATGAAGAAGACGACCCTTGTGGCGCTCGCCTTTGGTGCCGGACTGCTCTCCGCGACGGCCCAGGCCCAGAACCTGCGCATTGGCCTGCGGGAGGACCCGGATATCCTGGACCCGACGCTGGCGCGCACCTTTGTCGGCCGCATCGTCTTCGCCAGCCTTTGCGACAAGCTCTTCGACATCGACGACAAGCTGCGCATCGTGCCCCAGCTTGCCTCCGGCTACAGCTGGGAGGACCCGAAGACGCTGCGCATCACGCTGCGTGACGGCGTGCTCTTCCATGACGGGGAGAAGATGGACGCGGAGGCGGTGAAGTACTCGCTGAACCGCCACCTCACCATGTCCGGCTCCTTCCGCCGCGGCGAGATCAGCACGCTGGAGCGCATGGAGGTGGTGGACCCGCTGACGCTGCGGCTGCATCTCTCGGCGCCTTCCGCGCCCTTCCTGTCCCAGCTCACCGACCGTGCCGGCATGGTTGTCAGCCCCAAGGCGGCGGAGGCGGCGGGCAAGGATTTCGGCCTGAAGCCCGTCTGCGCCGGACCCTTCCGGCTGGCGGAGCGCGTGGCGCAGGACCGCATCGTGGTGGAGAAGTTCCCGCAATACTGGGACGCGGCGCGCATCCACATCAACCGCATCACCTATCTGCCCATTCCGGACAGTTCGGTGCGGCTGGCCAATCTGCAATCCGGCTCCCTCGACTTGGTGGAGATCGCGCCGAGCGACCTCAACAGCGTCAAGAACAACCGCAACATCAAGACCATCCTGCGTGACGACCTGGGCTACCAGAGCATCGTCTACAACATCGGCAACGGCGCCCGCGCCAAGACGCCCATCGGCAGCGACCCGCGCATCCGCGCCGCCTTCGAACTGGCCATCGACCGCGAGGCGCTGAACCAGGTGGTCTTCGAGGGGCTGATGACGCCGACGGCCCAGCCCGTGCCCCCCGCCAGCCCCTTCCACGATGCCGAGTTCAAGCCGGAACCGCGCAATGTCGCCCGCGCCCAGGCGCTGCTGAAGGAAGCCGGTGTCACGCTGCCCCTGCAGGTGGAGATGACCGTGCCGACCAACCCCGAGCTGCGGCAGGCGGCCGAGGTGATCCAGGCCATGGTCAAGGAGGCCGGGATCGAGCTGAAGATCGCCAGCCAGGAGTTCGCCTCCTCCCTGCAAGCGGCGCAGCGGGGCGATTTCGAGACCTATCTCTCCGCCTGGTCCGGCCGCCCCGACCCAGACGGCAATATCTGGACTTTTATTCACACCAAGGGCGGCAACAACGACGGCCGCTACAGCAACCCCGAGGTGGACAAGCTGCTGGACGACGCCCGCGCCGAGAATGACGAGGAAAAGCGCCGCGCGATCTATGCCAGGATTTATCAGGTGGCGCTGAAGCAGGACCACGTGCGCGCCTACCTGTGGCACCGCAAGATCATCCAGGCCTACAACGCCAAGATCCAGGGCTTCACGCTGATGCCGGACGGCATCATCCGCGTGCAGGACATGAAGCTGAACTGACGCCATGCTCCGTTGGCTTCTGAGGCGGGTGGGGCAGATCATCCCCACCCTGCTGATCCTTTCCGTGCTGATCTTCGCCCTGCAACAACTCATGCCGGGCGACCCTGCCGTGATCATGGCCGGTGAGGAGCGTGGTGACCCGCAGGTCCTGGCCGAGATCCGGGCCGAGCTGATGCTCGACCGGCCGCTCTGGGAACAATACCTCGCCTGGCTGGGCCGGGTGCTGGTGGGGGATTTCGGCTTCTCCTGGCGCATCCGCCTGCCGGTGGCGCAGCTGATCCTCGATAAGCTGCCGGTGACGCTGCAACTCGGCGTCATGGCCTTCATCGTCGCCGTGGTCATCGGCGTGCCGATGGGCGTGATCTCTGCCGTGTGGCGGGACAGGCCGGCGGACTGGGCTGCCAATGGCATCGCACTCGCCGGTATCTCCACGCCGAATTTCTGGCTGGGGATCATGATGATCCTGCTGTTCAGCGTGAATCTCGGCTGGCTGCCGCCTTCCGGCTATGTGCCGCTGAGCGAGGACTGGCGGCAGTCGCTGGCCACCACCATCATGCCGGCCATCGTGCTGGGCACGGGCGTGGCGGGCGTGCTGATGCGCCATACCCGCGCCGCCATGCTCTCCACGCTGTCTCAGGACTATGTCCGCACCGCCCGCGCCAAGGGCGTGGCGCCGGTCTGGGTCATCCTGCGCCACGCGCTGCGCAACGCGCTGATCCCGGTGGTGACGCTCGGCACCATCGAACTCGGCCGGCTGCTGGCCGGCGCGGTGCTGACCGAGCAGATCTTCACCATCCCCGGCTTCGGCAAGCTGATCGTCGATGCCGTCTTCAACCGCGATTATCCGGTGGTGCAGGGGGTGGTGCTGGCGACGGCGCTGATCTTCGTGCTGCTCTCCCTGCTGGCGGACCTGCTCTACATGGCCATCAACCCGCGGCTGCGCGCATCGTGACCGAGGGCCGCTTCCAATCCCCCGGCTGGCGCGCCGCCCGCCGCTTCACCCGCCACCGCCTGGCCATGGCCGGCTTGGTGGTCATCGCCATCTTCGTCATCGCCGCGCTGCTGGCGCCCTGGATCGCGCCCTACGACCCCATCGCCACCTCCTGGTCCCGCATCCGCAAGCCGCCTTCCGAACTCTACTGGTTCGGCACGGATGAGAATGGGCGCGATGTCTTCTCCCGCGTACTCTGGGGCGCGCGGGCCTCGCTGATGGCGGGCGTCATCTCGGTCTTCGCCGCCGGCTGCTTCGGCGTGCCGCTGGGACTGCTGGCGGGCATGGCGGGAGGCTGGGTGGATGGCCTCGTTTCCCGCGTCGCGGATGCCATGCTCTCCGTGCCCTTCCTGATCCTGGCCATCGCGCTCGCCGCCTTCCTGGGCCCGGCGCTGGAGAATGCGATGCTGGCCATCGCCATCTCCGCCACGCCGATCTTCGTGCGGCTGGCGCGTGGCATGGCGCTGGATGCCAAGGGTGCGGAATGGGTCGATGCCTCCCGCGCCATCGGCAACCCGATGTTCGTCACGGCCACCCGGCACGTGCTGCCGAACATCCTGCCGCCGCTGCTGGTGCAGGCGACGCTCGCCATTGCGGAGGCCATCATCGCCGAGGCCTCGCTCTCCTTCCTGGGCCTGGGGCAGCAGCCGCCGAACCCCTCCTGGGGTTCCATGCTCAACGGGGCGCAACGCTTCCTGACCCAGGCGCCCTGGATGTCGATCTATCCCGGCCTTGCCATCTTCCTGGTGGTGCTGGCCTTCAACCTGGTGGGCGACGGGCTGCGCGATGCCCTGGACCCTCGCAGCGAGGCCCGCTGACGGCAATGTCCCTTGCGCGCGGCGCGCCGCCCCCCAAACTTCCAGGGATGCGCGCCGCAATCTGCCTCCTGGCTGCCCTGGCCTGTGCCTCGCCCTTGCCGGCGGCGGCGCAGCCTGCCCTCCAGACCCCCGCCGCCCGCAAGGCGGAGCTGGACCGGCTTTTCGCCGCCCTGGCCGTGGCCCCGGACGAGACCGCCGGCGCCGCCGTGGCCATGCGCATCCGCCAGGTCTGGCTGCAACAGGCCTCGCCCGCCGTGACGCTGCTGCTCCGCCGTGGCCAGCGCAACCTGGAGGTCGAGGCCGCCGCCGATGCGGTGGAGGATTTCGACGCCGCCCTGACCCTGCAGCCGGATTTCCCCGATGCTTGGCTGATGCGCGCCGCCGCGCTCTCCGCCATGGGCGACATGCGCGGCGCGGCGCAAGATGTGCGGCAGGTGCTGGTGCTGGAGCCGCGACAGTTCGATGCCCTGGCGCTGCTCTCCCGCCTACAGGAACAGGCGGGCGACCTGCACGGCGCGCTGCGTGCCTGGGAAGCGGTGCTGAAGATCCACCCCAAGATCGCGGATGGCGAGGCGCGGCTGCGCAGCCTGCGCGGCAAGGTCGAGGGCCAGCCGACCTGATCTAGCGGGGCAGGGCGCTGAGCCCCTGCCGCATGCAGCCTTGCCAGGCGGAGCCGATGACCGGCCCATCCAGCGCCGAGGCCTCGGCCACCGGCAGCGTCCTTGTGCTGAGCACCGGCACAATGCCAGAGGAAAAGCCTCCCCAGGCCGCGATCTCGCCTTCCATCACCTCGCGGCTGGAAAAGCGGTTGATGCCGCCATGGCGCAGGCCCTGCTCATGGACGGCGGTGGCGCAGCGGCGCGCCATCTGCGTCGCCGCATCGCCCGGATAGGGCTGGGGGGCACAGGCGCCGGCAAGGCCGGCGGCCAGTACCGGCAGGGCTGTCAGGACGCTCTTCCGCATCGCCATCTCCATTCGGCGCGCGGAAGATCGCATCCCAGGCTTAAGAAAGTGCTTCCGCCCTACTTCACCGCCGCCACGCGCAGCGCATTGGTGGTGCCCGGCGTGCCGAAGGGCACACCGGCGGTGACGACGATCTCATCCCCCGCTTCCGCGAAGCCTTCCGACCCGGCGGCGCGCACCGCCTTGTTCACCATGTCCGTCATGCTGTTCGGCTCATGCGACAGCATCGGGTGCACGCCCCAGACCACCGCCATGCGCCGCGCCGTGGATTCGCTGCTGGTCAGGCCCAGAATGGGGCTGGCCGGCCGCTCCCGCGCCACGCGGAGGGTGGTGGAGCCGGTGGCGGTGAAGGTGGCGATGACCTTGGCGTCGATCGTCTCCGCCACCTGCCGCGCGGCGGCCGAGATGGCGCCGGCCGAGGTCTTCTGCGGCGCCGGCCGCGCCGCGTCGGTCAACTGCCGCCAGCCGCTGTCCTGCTCCACGCGGGACAGGATGCGGTCCATCATGTTGACCGCCTCGAACGGGTATTGGCCTGCCGCGCTTTCGGCCGAGAGCATCACCGCATCGGCCCCGTCGAAGACCGCCGTGGCGACGTCCGAGGCCTCGGCGCGGGTGGGGGAGGGCGTGGAGATCATGCTCTCCAGCATCTGCGTCGCCACCACCACTGGCTTGCCCAGTTCCCGCGCCGCGCGGACGATGCGCTTCTGGATCAGCGGCACTTCCTCCGGCGGCATTTCCACGCCCAGGTCGCCGCGCGCCACCATGACGCAATCGGTCAGCGCCATGATGCCGTCGAGATTCTCGACGGCCTGGGGCTTCTCCATCTTCACCATCACCCAGGCGCGGCCATCGGCGATGGCCTGGGCCTCCGCCACGTCCTCCGGCCGCTGCACAAAGGAGAGGCCGATGTATTCGATGCCCAGCGGCAGCACGAAGTCGAGGTCGGCGCGGTCCTTTTCCGTCAGCGCGGGGATGTTCAGCGCCACGTCCGGCACGTTGACGCCCTTGCGGTCCGACAGCGCGCCGCCAACCAGGATCTCGGTCTCCAGGTGGTCGTCACGCTTGTGCACCACGCGCAGGCGCAGCTTGCCGTCGTCCAGCAGCAGGGTGGTGCCGATGCGCGCGGCCTCGATGATCTCGGGATGCGGAAGCTGCACGCGGCGCACGTCGCCGGGTGTCGCGCTCATGTCCAGGCGGAAGCTCTGCCCGGCCTGCAACTGCACCCGCCCGGCCTGGAAGCGGCCGACCCGCAGCTTCGGCCCCTGCACATCGGCCAGGATGCCGATGGGGCGCCCCACCTTCTTCTCCAGCGCGCGGATGATGCCGATGCGGCTTGCATGGTCCTCGTGGCTGCCGTGGCTGAAGTTCAGCCGGAAAACATCCGCGCCCGTGCGGTACAGCCGCTCGATCACCTCCGGCGTGGAGCTGGCCGGGCCCAGCGTGGCGACGATCTTGGTGCGGCGGCGGCGGCGAAGCGGAATACGGGGCGGCAATGCAGATATCCTTTCGGCGAGTCAGGCGATCAGGACGAGGCGCAGGTCGTTCACATTGGTCAAAGTCGGCCCGGTTACGATCGTGTCGCCCAGGCTAGCGAAGAACCCATAACTGTCGTGTGAAGACAAGGCGTCCCGCGCGTCGAGGCCCATGCCCCTGGCGCGGGCCAGGGTATCGGGCGTGGCGATGGCGCCGGCATTCTCCTCCGATCCGTCGATGCCGTCGGTATCCGCCATCAAGGCCCAGATGCGCTCGGCGCCGCCCAGTGCAAGGGCCAGGCCCAGCAGGCATTCGGTATTGCGCCCGCCGCGCCCGCCCTTGGGCGTGCCGGGGCGGATGGTCACCGTGGTCTCCCCGCCCGAGAGCAGCAGGCAGGGCGCCGGCAGCGGGTGCCCGTGCCGCCGCACGCTGCCGGCGATGCCGGCCAGCACCGTGCCGACCACGCCAGCCTCGCCTTCCAGCGAATCGCCCAGCAGCAGCGGCGGCAGGCCCATGGCGCGGGCCTCGGCGGCCACGGCCTCCAGCGCCATCTGGGGGGTGGCGATCAGGTGGAACTCGGCGCGCGCCAGGCGCGGGTCGCCGGGCTTGGGCGTTTCGTCGGCGGCGGCGGCGAGGTGGGCGGCCACGGCGGCCGGCACCTCCACGCCGTAGCGGGCGACGATGGCCTGGGCTTCGGCGAAGCTGCTGGGGTCCGGCACCGTGGGGCCGGAGGCGATGACGGTCGGGTCGTCCCCCGGCACGTCGGAAATGGCCAGCGTCACCACCCGCGCCGGATGCGCCGCCGCGGCCAGCCGCCCGCCCTTGATGGCCGAGAGGTGCCGGCGCACGCAGTTCATCTCGCCGATGGTGGCGCCCGAGTCCAGCAGGGCGCGGTTGACCGCCTGCTTGTCCGCCAGCGTCAGCCCGCCATCCGGCAGTGCCATCAGGGCCGAGCCGCCGCCGGAGATCAGCGCCAGCACTAGGTCATCGGCGGATAGCCCCTGCATCAGCCCCAGGATGCGCCGCGCCGTCGCTTCCCCGGCGGCATCGGGCACCGGATGGCTGGCTTCCACCGTCTCGATGCGCGTGGTGGGCACGGCATGGCCGTAGCGGGTGATGACGAGGCCGGAGAGATCGCCATCCGGCCAGGCCGCTTCCACCGCCGCCGCCATCACTGAGGCCGACTTGCCGGCGCCCACCACCACCACGCGCCCGCGCGGGCGTTGCGGCAGATGGGCCGCCAGGATGGCCCGGGGATCGGCGGCGCGGATGGCGGTGTCGAAGAGGTGGCGCAAGGCGGCCCGCGCGCTCGTGTCGTCCCAGGTCATGTCGGCCGTCATCCTCCCGCGTCCTGCCTTAACGGCGGCATTCTGAACCGGGC
Organism: Teichococcus wenyumeiae; assembly: GCF_003696345.1. Lineage (GTDB taxonomy): Bacteria > Pseudomonadota > Alphaproteobacteria > Acetobacterales > Acetobacteraceae > Pseudoroseomonas > Pseudoroseomonas wenyumeiae. Next base: position 22,307 of record NZ_RFLX01000003.1, read on the forward strand.
GGGAAGGGGGCGAAAGGCGGGGGGCGCCCAATGTTTGGCCGCAAAGCGGTTCTTCTCCCGCCGCAGCAACGGCGCGGGGCGGTACGCCGCCAGAGATCAGGCCGGGTCTACGCCGCCTTGGCTGCCTTCCCGCGGCTACACCGCGGAAGCCTGCTCTATCTCTCGCGCGGCTCCGGCCGCTTCTCCTGGGCAATGCGCTGCGGCAGGCGTGCATTGCCCATCTGGATGCCGCAGAGCGGGTCCGGCCGCAGGTCCCGCGTCCTGCGGTTCTCCCACCAGCCGTGCAGCGCCTTGAGGATCAGGCCACGCAGGCTGCAATGGGTGACCACATGCCGGATACGGCGCGGAAAGCCGAAGCTGCTCAGGAAGCTGGCGGTGCCCACCGAATGGTAGCCGTCCACGTCGAAGGCGAGGCCGCGGCTGAGCGCGAATTCCATGGCGCTCCAGAGCAGCAGCGCATTGGCATCGCCGCCGGAGCGCTCGCGGTCCCGGTGCGGCACCAGATAATAGAGAACGCCATGGCCCCAGACCAGCAGGACGCTGGCGACATCATGGCCCTGGGCATCGCTCAGGCAGAGGATGGTGGCCTGGCGGCGCTGGCTGCAGGCGGCGAATAACCGCCGCAGGGCCTGGAAGTCGTGGCTGTTCCGCTCGGCCGGGTAGTGGCGGTAGGCGACATCGACGAAGCGGTCGAAATCCGTATGCTCATGCAATGCCAGCCGCCGGCGGGCGGCGCGGATCAGTCGGGCGGTGGAGCGGTCCACCTGCTGCATGAGGCGGGCGGGATCAGCATCCGCCGCCACGCGGAAGGTGAACTGCTGGCCAATGGAGCAGCCTGCGAGGGAGAAGGCGAAGGCGGCATCATCCTCGCAGTCCAGCCGCATGGTGAAATGGTCGTGCCGGGGCAGGGCGAGCATGATCTCCCTGACGGCACGCCTGAGATTGGCGCAGCGCGGGGCGGGCATGGAAGGCGGCAGGTTGAGCACGGGCCCCAGGGTGCGGGTATAGGGCGGCATGACCAGGGAGCGGATGCCGAAAGGGCGCTCCTTCCGCGTGAAGCTCAGGGAGGCCACATCGGCCCCGCCCCAGTTGACGGTGATGGTTTCCACCGCGCCATCCGAGGCTGCCTGGAGCCACCAGTCTTCGTGGAAAAGTGTCATGCTGCCGGCTGCACTCGGCAGCACGTGCCTGAGGACATCATCCTCGCCGATGGTTGCCGCCCGGAGCGCCATAATACCTCCCCATGGTATTCACGACCCTCTTTGGCCAGAACTCCATTTTTCTAAAGAAATGCAAATTCACAGGTAGATTGGCTGGCGTGTTCCGCTCCGCGATACGCTCTTTTTCTTCTTCAATGGCTTTGCATTACATCGGCCGCCGCGTCACTTCCTTATAACGTTCTCGTTACGAATAGTCCATTCATGAGCATAGGTACGGGCGGCGCGGCAGGACCGTGCCTGGCATCACCGCTGTCTTCCGTTTCCGATGCAAGGAGCCTGGCCCAAGGCGCCAGGCCCTGGCGATCCGCCGGCGAGCGGATCGCCCCATGTTAGGCGACGAGGCGGGCGACCTCGTCCGGGCTCATCCGGACCAGCGCCTCGTAATCCTTCAGCAGCGTCTCGGTGATCGCACCCGGCGTGTAGCTGTGCCCGCCGATGGCGCGCACCGGTGTCACCTCGGCGGCGGTGCCAGCCAGGAAGACCTCGGTGGCGCGGCCCAGTTCCTCGGCGCGGATGGTGCGCTCCACCACCTTCATCTGGCGGCGGCGCGCCAGGGACATGACGGTGCGGCGGGTGATGCCGTCGAGGAAGCAGACGGGCGTGGGCGTATGCACCTCCCCGTCGAAGACAAAGAAGGCATTGGCGCCGGTGGCCTCCGCCACGTCGCCCTTGAAGTCCAGCATCATGGCGTCGTCGAAGCCCTCGGCCTCGGCGGCGTGCTTGGACATGGTGCCGATCATGTAGAGGCCGGAAGCCTTGCTGGCGGTGGGCGCGGTATCCGGCGCCGGGCGGCGCCACTGCGCCATGCCGAGGCGCACGCCCTTCATGCGGTTCTCGCCAAACAGGTTGGGCCAGGCCCAGGCGGCGATGGCGAGGTGAATCCTGGTCTGCTGCGCCGAGACGGCCAGCATCTCCGACCCCCGCCAGGCCACCGGGCGCAGATAGGCGTCGGTCAGCCCGTTGCGCGCCAGCACTTCGTTGCAGGCGGCATCAATCTCCTCGGCCGAATAGGGGATCTCGAAGCCCAGGATGCGGCCGGAGTTGATCAGCCGCTCCGAATGCTCCCGCAGTTTGAAGACATGGCCGGAATAGGCCCGTTCGCCTTCGAAGACGCCGCTGGCATAATGCAGCCCATGCGTCAGGACGTGCAGCTTGGCATCGCGCCAGGGCACCATGGTGCCGTCGAGCCAGATCCAGCCGTCGCGGTCGTCGAAAGGAACAAGAGCCATGCCCGTTATCCTCACCTGCTTGTTCGCGCAATATCATTGCGTATGATGGCGTGACGGTAGAACTCTCCTTTCTTATATGTCAATAACCCTGACACAAAACACGAGCAGGCCAGTCATGCCCGAAGCGCCAGAGAATGTCCCCGGCAACAAGCCCATGGGGGCCGGCCGTCAGCTGCTCTTCCTGCGGGAAGAAGAACTGAGACTGGCGCAGGACCTGCTGTTCTTCGGCTATCGCGACTTCACGGCCGGGCCGGATGCCATTCTGGGCGACATGGGCATGGGCCGGGCGCATCACCGGGTGCTGCATTTCGTCGGCCGCCGCCCCGGCATCACGGTGGGGGAGCTGCTGTCGATCCTGGGCATCACCAAGCAATCGCTCGGCCGCGTGCTGACGCCGCTGGTGGAGGAAGGCTACGTCACCCAGGTGCCCGGCCGCAGCGACCGCCGCCAGCGCCTGCTGTCCCTGACCGAGAAGGGGGAGGCCCTGGAGCGCCGCCTGTTTGAACGGCAGCGGGAATGGGTCATGCGCGCCTATCGGGAGGCCGGGCCGGTGGCGGTGGAAGGCTTCCGCCGTGTCATGCGCGGGCTGATGGGGCCGGAAGCGCGGGCGCAGCTCGACCGCGCCGCCCCCGCCAGCCCGAAGAGCGCCGCCTGATGGACAACGCCCATCTGCTGGTGGTCGATGACGACGCCCGGCTGCGCAACCTGCTGCAACGCTTCCTCTCGGAGCAGGGCTTCCGCGTCAGCGCCGCCGCCGATGCCGCCGCCGCCCGGCAGGCCCTGGCCAACATGGCCTTCGACCTGCTGGTGCTGGACGTGATGATGCCGGGGGAGAACGGGCTGGACCTGACCGAGAGCCTGCGGCGGGAAGGCCATGAGGTGCCGATCCTGATGCTGACCGCCGCCGGGGCGCCGGATGACCGTATCGCCGGCTTTGAGCGCGGTGCCGACGATTACCTCGCCAAGCCCTTCGACCCGCGCGAGCTGGCGCTGCGCATCCGCACCATCCTGAAGCGTGCCTCGCCCGCCCTGCCGGCCTCCTTGCCGATGGCCCCGGTGCAGCTCGGCCCCCGCTGGTTCGACCCGGAGCGCGGGGAGCTGCGCGGCCAGGATGGCACCCAGCGCCTGACGGGTGGCGAGGCCGCGCTGCTGACCGCCCTGGCCCGCCGGGCCGGCGAGGTGCTGACGCGGGAGGAAATCGCTGCCGCCCTCGGCACGCCGGAGGCCGGGGAGCGCGCGGTGGATGTGCAGGTCACCCGCCTGCGCCGCAAGATCGAGCCGGACCCGCGCGAGCCGCGCTTCCTGCAAACCATCCGGCATCGCGGCTACGTGCTGCGGCCGGGCGCCTAGGCCGTGAAGAGGATCGCCCGCCTGCTCCGCGGCATCCTGCCCCGTGGCCTGCTGGGCCGGGCGCTGCTCATCATCCTGCTGCCGCTGCTGATCCTGCAGGGCGTGGCGCTGCAGCTCTTCTACGGCGGGCATCTCGATGTCATCTCCCGCCGGCTGGCCGGCGGCGTGGCGGGCGATGTCGGCATGGTGGCGGAACTGCTGTCCCGCTTTCCGGGCGAGAGCGACCGCTCCTGGATCTTCCATGAGGCCGCTTGGCGCTTCGACCTCTCGCTGGCCTTCGAGCCGGGGGCCAGCATCGCCGGTGGCGCCAACCGCCCGAGCTGGCTGCCCATCCTGCCGCTGGAGGACGACTTGGTGCAGGCTATGGGCGAGCGCGTGCGCCTGCCCTTCGACACCGATTGGCAGAGCGATCCGCGCAGCGTCATCATCCGCGTGCAACTGCCGGATGGCGTCCTGCATGTGGAAGCGCCGAGGAAGCGGCTGTTCTTCGGAACCCTCTATCTCTTCGTCATCTGGATGGTCGGCACCTCGCTGCTGCTCTTCCTGGTGGCGGCGCTGTTCATGAAGAACCAGGTGCGGGCGATCCGGCGGCTGGCCAGCGCGGCGGAGGCCTTCGGCGTCGGCCGCCAGCACGGCCCCATCAAGCCGGAAGGCGCGGCCGAGGTGCGGCAGGCGGCGGCAGCCTTCAATCAGATGCAGGGCCGCATCCGCCGCTTCATCAACCAACGCACCGAGATGCTGGCCGGCATCAGCCACGACCTGCGCACGCCGCTCACGCGCCTGCGCCTTGGCCTCGCCATGCTGCCGCCCGGCGCCGAGGAAGATGCCACGGCCATGAGCGAGGATGTGGCGGAGATGGAGCGGCTGATCGCCACCTATCTCGCCTTCGCGCGGGGGGAGGGCACCGAGCAGTCCCAGCCCGCCGATCTGGCGCAACTGGTGCGCGACGTGGCCGCCAAGGCGGTGAGGGGCGGCGCGGCGCTTTCCGTGCAGGCGCCGGAATCGCTGGTGCTGCCGCTGCGGGTGGATGCGCTGCGCCGCTGCCTGGGCAACCTGCTGGACAATGCCTGCCGCCATGCCGCGAAGATCGTCGTGGCGCTGCGGGAGAAGCCGGTGATGGAGGCCGGGCGCGCGCCCACCCGCTGGGTGGAGATCACGGTGGATGACGATGGCCCCGGCATTCCGGAAGCGGCGCGGGAGGAAGCCTTCAGGCCCTTCGCCAGCTTCTCGGCCGGCGGCACGGGGCTGGGGCTGGCCATCGCCCGCGACATCGCGCGGGCGCATGGCGGCGACGTGGTGCTGGAAGGCAGCCCGCTGGGCGGGCTGCGCGCGCGGGTGAAGCTGCCGGCCTGAGGCTCAGGTCGGCGGCACGTTGCCGCCGTTCTTGGCGATCAGGCCTTTCACCTCGTCCATCGCTTCGGCGAAGCGCTTGTTCAGCAGGGCCAGCGCCTCGCCATTGGACTTCTGGATGAGGTCGGCGATTTCCTGCATATTGGCCACGGCGCGGCCATAGGTGGCCTTCACCAGCTCCGCCTGGTTGTTCGCCTTTTCCTGCGGGCTGCCGGTGGCGGAGGCGGCGCGGACCGCGTCGGTCAGCTCCGCCATGGACTGCTGCAGGATCTCCATGTGCCGCCGCGCCACCGCCTGCGCACCTTCCAGCGCGATGCGGTTGGCGGCCGAGAGAGCCTCGAAATTGCGCCGCTGGGCGGCGGCCAGGCTTTCCACATCCGGCACCGCAGGCAGCCGGAAGTCGGACAGCATGCGCATCAGGTCCGTCACGGGGGCGGATTTCGGGTTGTCCGACATGGCTATTTCCTCGTCTTGCTTCCCGCCAGCTTAACGCCACCGCGGCCGGCGAAGATAGACAAAGGCGTGATCAGCCGGCGCCGTGCGCCGGCTCCGCTTCCTTGCTGTCCAGCCGCAAGGTGTGGGCCACGCGCTCGGCCCGGTCCAGCGCCCGGTCCAGCCCCGCCATGGTGGAGCCGAGATCGGCGCCCTCGTCCTGCTCCCAGGCCCGCAGCGTCGCGATCCAGACGCCGCAAAGCCCCTGCACCCGCAGCATGCCCCTGATGCCGCCGGCATCGATCCCCGCCGCTTCCAGCATCCAGGACATCGAGGCCGCGAGCTGCGGCGCCAGCATCAGCGCCAGGGCCGGGTCGGTCCGCATCTCCTTGCCCATGCGGATGACGCCGGCGCGGTGCGGCTGCAGGGCGTCGATGCGGCTCATCAGCACGTCGAAGAGCCGGTCCCGTGCCGAGCCCATGGGGGTGGAGGGCACGTTCCGCAGCACCGCCGCATCCACCGCCTTCATGAAGCGGAGCGGCAGGGCGCCCTTGTGGGGCACATGCTCCCGCAACTCGGCCAGGGTCATGCCGGCCTCGGCGGCCAGGGCCGAAAGGGTCAGGCGGTGCCAGCCCTCCTGGGCCACCAGCTTCCAGAAGGCGTCGAACAGGGGGGATTCGGGGGCGTCGGTGCTGTCGCTCATGGGGCGCAGTTTGGGGCGGTGGCGCGGTTTGGCAACATCAGCCCGCCAATTCGCGTGAACGGGCGGTGGCGGCGGCGATGGCTTCCTGCATCAGCTTCGGCCAGGCATCAGGCGCCATCAGCACGTTCAGCGCGCGCTCGGTGGTGCCCTTGGGGCTGGTGACATTGATGCGAAGCTGCGCCGCGTCCAGCTCGCTGGCCGCCAGCAGGGCGCCGGAGCCGGAGACGGTGCGCCGCGCCATCCGCCGCGCGAGGTCCGGCGGCAGGCCCTGGCTGACCGCCGCCTGTTCCAGCACCTCGGCCAGCAGGAAGACATAGGCCGGGCCGCCGCCGGAGACGGCGGTGACGGCGTCGATCAACCCTTCCTCCTCCACCCAGGCGACCTCGCCCACGGAGGAAAGCAGGCTATCCGCCAGGCCCTTCTCGGCCTCGGAAACGCCGGGACCGGCGAAGCAGCAGGTAAAACCCTGGCGCACGGCGGCGGGGGTATTGGGCATGGCGCGCACCACGCGGGCATCGCCGCCCAGCGCCGCCGTGATGCCATCCACCGTCTTGCCCGCCATGATGGAGACCATCAGGGCGCCGGCGGTGGCAAAGCGCTTGCAGCCGGGCAGGGCGGCTTCCGCCTGCTGCGGCTTGGTGGCCAGGATGACGACGGCGGGCGCGAAGCCCGCCGGCACCGCCTCGATGCTGTCGCAGACCGTCACGCGCCCGGCGAAGGCCTCGGTGGCGGGCGCATAGGGCTCCACCACCACCACCTGCTCCACGCCGCGCTCCAGCCAGCCTTCCAGCATCGCGCCGCCCATCTTGCCGCAGCCGATCAGCAGCAGGGGCGGGATCAGCTTCTCGCTCATGCCTCGCCCACGCAGTCCAGCATGGCGGCCTGCAGGGCTTCCTCGGGCGACTTGCCGCCCCAGAGCACGAACTGGAAGGCGGGGTAGAAACGCTCGCACTCGGTCAAGGCGATATCCATCATGTCTTCAAGGCTCTCGGCGCTGGCGCCGCGGGCGCCGCGCAGCAGCACGGCATGGCGGAACACCGGCCCGCCGTCGTCGTGGTCGATGCCGAAATGGCCGATCCAGAGCTTGTCATTGGCCAGCGCCAGCAGCTCGTACAGCTTCTGCCGGTGTGCCGCCGGCACCTTCAGGTCGAAGGCGCAGGTGAAGTGCATGGCGCTGATATCCTGCGACCAGCAGAAGAACATGCCGTAGTTGCACCATTTCCCCGGGGCTTCCGCCGCCATCTCTCCGTCGGAGCGGCGGTCGAAATGCCATTCATTGGCTGTGACGATCTGTTCCAGGACGTCCAGCGGGTTGGCGGAACGGTCTCGGTCTACGGTGTGCAGCCCGGACATCGTGGCACCTCCTTCCTGGTTGGAGCGGTGCAGGATACCTCAGCTAGGGCCAGCGGAGAGATCCACCACCAAGATATCGATATCGCGGCGCGAAATGGCACCGCAAGGGGCAAGCCCCGAGTCTCAGCTTCCGGCACCGAAAATCCGCGCGGCTGTGCTGTGGGCAAGCCTGGGCGGCGCGGATAGGCTGCGGCATGCCCGACGCCGCCGCCATGTCCCTGCCCAACCCGCGAGAAAGGCTCGTGGGCCTGCTCTGCGCCCTGGGTGTCACCCTCTGCTGGGCGGGCTTCTCGCTCGCCTCCCGTCTGTCGGCCAAGCAGCCCTTCACGCCCTGGGACGTGGCGGCGCTGCGCTATTCCGGCGGGCTGGTGGTGGGGCTGCTGCTGGCTTCCGCCTTCGGCTGGCCGCGCCTGTCCTTCCGCCGCGCGCTGGCGCTGATGGCGGGGGCGGCCTTCGGCTTCCCGCTGGCCTCCTACCTGGGCTTCCGCTTCGCGCCCACCTCGCATGGCGTGGTGATCATGACCGGTAGCCTGCCCTTCGTGACCACCGCCCTCGCCACCCTCTTCCTGGGGGAGCGGTGGGACCGGCAGAAGCTGCTTTCGCTGGCGGTGGTGGCCGGCGGCATGGGGCTGCTGGCGGTGGATACCTTCGGCGGCTACCCCGGCGCCTGGCGGGGGGACCTGCTCTTCGTGCTGGGCTGCCTCTCCTGGGCCAGCTTCACCATCCTGCTGCGCTTCTGGCGGGTGCCGGCCATGACGGCCACCACGGCCCTGGCCATCTACCCGGCCTTTCTCTACCTGCCGGTCTGGTGGCTCTTCCTGCCCAGCCAGATGGCGGAGGCCCCGGCGGGCGCCATCGCCTTCCAGGCGCTCTACCACGGCATCATCGCGGTGGCGGTGGCGGGCTTCCTGTTCGCCCGCGCGGTCATCGCCATCGGCCCGGCGCGCACCACCACCGTCACGGCCATCACCCCGGCGCTGGCCGCCCTGCTGGCCTGGCCGCTGCTGGGGGAGCCGCTGGGCTGGGCCGGCCTCGCCGGCGTGGCGCTGGTCTCGGCCGGAATGGTGCTGGGGGTGGCGCGGCGCTGAGGCGCCCCCGGTTCCTGCGCCCGCCGATCCGGTCTAGGGTCCGCGGCCATGACCGACCGGCTGCGCATCGCGCTCGCCCAGCTCAATCCGCATCCCGGCGCCGTCGCCGCCAATGCCGCCCGCATCCGCGCCGCCCGGGCCGAGGCGGCGGCGATGGGCGCGGAGGTGCTGGTGACGCCGCAATTCTCCCTTGGCGGCGCGCCGCCCGAGGACCTCGCCCGCGTCCCCGCCTTCATCGCCGCCTGCGAGGCCGCCCTGGATGCCCTGGCGGCAGGGACGGCGGATGGTGGCCCCGGCCTGATCCTGGGTGGCCCCTGGGCGGAGGGCGGCAGGCTCTTCGACGCCGCCTTCCTGCTGGACGGCGGCCGCATCCTGGCCCGCCGCGCCCGGCACCTGCCGCCGCCCGATGGCGTCTTCGACCCCGGCCCGGCGCCAGGGCCGGTGGTGTTCCGCGAGTTGCGGCTCGGCCTGATGGTCGGGAATGACTGGCGCGACCCCGCCGTGCCGGAAACCCTGGCTGAATCCGGCGCCGAGATCCTGCTGGCGGTGGATGCCGACCCTTTCACCCAGGGCGAGCCGGAGCGGCGCATCGACCTCGCGGTGGCGCGGGTGGTGGAAACCGGGCTGCCCTTCGCCTTCACCAGCCAGGTGGGCGGGCAGGGGGAATGGGTCTTCGACGGCGGCGGCTTCGTGCTGAATGCCGACCGCAGCCTCGCCCTGCGCCAGCCGATGTTCTCCGAGGCCGTCACACGCACCGACTGGACGCGTGGGGAGGATGGCTGGGCCTGTGCCGCGCAGCCGTTGCCACTTGCCCTGCCCGCGCCGGAACAGCTCTGGCGCGCCCTGGTGCTGGCGCTGGCGGACCATGTGCGGCGGGGCGGCTTCTCCGGCGTGCTGCTGGAACTCTCCGGCGACGTGGATTCGGCGCTGCTGGCCGCCTGCGCCGTGGATGCGCTGGGCGCGGCGCAGGTGCGGGCACTGCTGCTGCCAGCGCCCGAAACCGGCCCTGAACGGCTGGAGGATGCCGCCGCCTGCGCCGCGCTGCTGGGAATTGAGGCGGAAGCCCTGCCCATCGCCCCGGCCCTGGCTGGCTTCCAGGCCATGTTGGGCGAGGCCGGGGAGGCGATGCGCGGCCATATCCGCGCGGCGGCGCTGCTGGCGCGGGCGGAGGCTTCCGGCGCCCTGCCGCTGGCCGGCGGCAACCGCAGCGGCTTCACCCTGTGCCATGGCGAGGCCGCCACCGGCTATGCCCCGTTGCGCGACCTGTGGCAGACCGAGGTTCTGGACCTTGCCCGCTGGCGCAACACGGGCAAGCCCGTGCTGCCGGCGCGGCTGCTGGAGCGCCCATGCCCCGCGCCACCGGGCCTGCCACCCTACCGGGACCTCGACCCCATCCTGCAGGCCCTGACGGCGGCGGCGCCCGATCCCGCGCCGCTGCTGGCGCGCGGCATCGAGCCCGGCATCATCAAGCAGGTCTGGCGCTTGCTGGACCGGGCCGGATACAAGCGCCGGCAAGCACCCCCTGGCGTGACGCTCGGCCGCCATGCCTTCGGGCGAGAGCGCCGTTACCCCCTTTTCCACGGATTCACTGACCTCGTCCCATGAGCGGTTCCTTCGACGACACCCTGTTCTCGCCCGAGGGCGGCTTCGCCGTCCGCATCCGTGACCTCTCCGGCGGCAATGGCGCGGAGCCCGTGGAGACCATCCGCGGCTTCCCCACCCTGGTGCAGGCCAATGCCTTCGCCCGCCGCTATGTGCGCGATTCCATCGAGCGCTGCCGCGCCCCCGGCATGAGTGCCGACGAAGTGCTGGCCGCCTGGTTCGCCTTCGGCGAGGACGCCGAGGTGGTGGGCAAGGACAGCGCCGCCTGGAACAGCGGCACCGAGATCCGCGACTTCGCCGCCCAGCGCGTGACGGATGCGGAAGAACGCAACTGGCGCGTGCTGGACCCCCGCAAGCACGAAGACGACGCCGAGGGAGGAGACGAGGAATGAAGCTCCGCTTCGCCCCCAGCCCGACGGGCTACCTGCATGTCGGCAATGCCCGTGTCGCCCTGGCCAATTGGCTGGTGGCCCGCAAGGCTGGCGGCACCTTTGTGCTGCGCTTCGACGATACCGATGTGGAGCGCTCCAAGCCGGAATACGAGACGGCGATCGAGGAAGACCTCCGCTGGCTCGGCCTGGATTGGGACGAGAGCTTCCGCCAGATGGACCGGCTGGCTTCCTACGAGGCCGCCGCCGAGAAGCTGAAGGCCGCCGGCCGCCTCTATCCCTGCCTGGAGAGCGAGGAGGAACTCCGCTTCAAGCGCGAGCAGCGGCAGAAGCAGGGCCGCCCGCCGGTTTATGACCGCGCCGCCCTGAAGATGACGCCGGAGCAGCTTGAGCGCGCCCTGGCCAATGGCAAGAAGCCCTATTGGCGCTTCAAGCTCTCCACCCGCACGGTGGAATGGCAGGACGGCGTGCTGGGCCGGCGGCAGGTGAAGCTGCCGCCGATCTCGGACCCGGTGCTGATCCGCGCCGATGGTTCCTTCCTCTACACCTTCACCTCGGTGGTGGATGACCTGGAGACCGGCGTCACCGGCATCATCCGGGGCGAGGACCACGTCACCAATACCGGCGTGCAGATCGACATCATGGAAGCCCTCGGCATGCGCCCGGGGCGGATCGACTTCGCCCATCTGCCGTTGCTGACGGATGCCGATGGCAGCCAGCTTTCCAAGCGCATCGGCTCCATGGGCCTGCGGCAGTTGCGGCGCGACGGGATCGAGCCGGCGGCGCTGGCGGGCTACCTGGCGGCGCTGGGCTCCTCCGCCGACCCGGTGGCGGGCACGCCGGCGGAACTGATGGCCGGCTATTCGCTGGAGAAGCTCTCCCGCTCCTCCGCCCGCTTCGACCCGACGCAGCTGCTGGCGCTGAACCGCCGCTACCTGCACGGCCTGTCCTTCGAGCAGGTGCGCGACCGCCTGCCGGAAGGCGCGGACGAGGCCTTCTGGCTGGCCGTGCGCGGCAACCTCGACCTCATCTCCGAGGCACGGGACTGGTTCGAGGCCGCCACCGGCAACCCGGAGATCCCGGTGCAGCCGGAGCAGGCCGAGTTCCTGCGCGCCGCCCTGGACACCCTGCCGCCCGCGCCCTGGGACGAGACCACCTGGAGCACCTGGACCCGTGCCCTGGGCGCTGCATCCGGGCGCAAGGGCAAGGCGTTGTTCCTGCCTCTGCGCCTTGCTCTCACGGGTGAGGAACATGGGCCGGAGCTGAAGCTGTTCCTGCCCCTGATCGGCCCCGAGCGGGCGGCGCAGCGGTTGCGGATGGCGGCGGGCTGAACCCGCCGCCAGCGGAGGAGCGTGGCGGATGAGCGTGGTCGCGGCATCGATCTACCGGAACGGCCGTGCCGTGCCGGACCCGTCCCGCCCGCCCGAGGCCCCCTGGCGGCTGGAGAAAGGCGAATTCGTCTGGATCGGGCTGTTCGAGCCGGAGGAGGAGGAACTCCTCACCCTGGCCGAGCGCTTCGGCCTGCACCCGCTGGCGGTGGAGGATGCGCGCGTGGCGCACCAGATGCCGAAGCTGGAAATCTATGGCGATCAGCTCTTCGTCGTCGCGCGCACCGCGCGGCTGGAGAATGACGAGATCTGCTACGGCGAGACCGCCATCTTTGTCGGCCATAACTTCATCATCACCGTCCGCCATGGCTCCGCCCGCGCGCATACGGAACTGCGCAGGCATCTGGAAACAGCACCCGACCGGCTGAAGCACGGCGTGGATTTCGTGCTGCACGGCGTGCTGGACTTCATTGTCGACGGCTACGCTCCCATCATCGACGCGATCGAGGAGGAGGTGCTGGCGCTGGAAAGCCGCTCCCTCGACTGCCCGCTGGACAAGGAAGAGATCCACCGCATCTTCCGCCTCCGCCGCCACCTGACGCGCTTCAGCCGCATGCTGGGCCCGATGCAGGAGATGAGCGCGAGGCTGGAGCACCTGGACCTGCCCTGCGTGGACCCGGAGATGCGGCCCTATTTCCGCGACGTGAACGACCATGTGCGGCGCGTGGAGGCGCGCGTGGGCGGGCTGCGGGAAGTGCTGCGCTCCGTCTTCGATGTCGGCATGCTGATCGAGCAGCAGCAACAGAGCATCGTCACCCGCAAGCTGGCGGCCTGGGCGGCCATCCTGGCGGTGCCCACCGCCATTGCCGGCCTCTACGGCATGAATTTCGAGCACATGCCCGAGCTGAAATGGGCCTTTGGCTACCCCACCGTGCTGCTGGTGATCGCGGCGCTCTGCGGGCTGCTTTACGTGCGGTTCCGCAAGGTCGGCTGGCTCTAGGCGGCAACCGCCGCCGGTCCTCCCCGTTCTGCCCCCGGTCCGGGCAAAGGAGAGGGCGAATGTCGAGCAGTGGTTCCCGCAAGGTCATTTTCGCGGCCCTGGCGGGCAATCTGGCCATCGCCGTCACGAAATTCGCCGCCGCCGCCTATACCGGCTCCTCGGCCATGCTCAGCGAGGCCATCCATTCCAGCGTCGATACCGGCAACCAGGGGCTGCTGCTGCTGGGGTTGAAGCGCGCTGCGCGCCCGCCCGATGCCTCCCACCCCTTCGGCCATGGCATGGAACTGTATTTCTGGGCCTTCGTGGTGGCGCTGCTGATCTTCGCCCTGGGCGGCGCCTTCTCGATCTACGAAGGCATCCACAAGATGCTGCACCCGGAGGCAGTGAGGGACGCCTGGGTGAACTACGTGGTGCTCGGGCTCTCCATCCTCTTCGAAGGCTATTCCTTCAGCGTCGCGCTGCACGAGTTCCGCGACACCCATGCCGGCGAGCCCTTCTGGCAGGCCATCCGCGCCAGCAAGGACCCCAGCGTCTTTGCCGTGCTGCTGGAGGATTCGGCGGCGCTGGCCGGGCTGGTGGTGGCCATCCTGGGCGTCGGCCTGTCGCGGCTGCTGGATATGCCGGCGCTGGATGGCGCGGCCTCCATCGTCATCGGGCTGCTGCTGGTCGCCACGGCCGTCTTCCTGGCGCGGGAGACGCTGAGCCTGCTGACCGGCGAGAGCGCCTCCCGCCGCTCCCTGTCGCAGGTGAAGGCGCTGCTGGCAGCCGACCGCCGCGTCGCCGCGGTGGATGAGATGCTGTCCATGCAGCTTGGCCCGCGCGAGGTGCTGCTGGCCTTGACCATCGACTTCCGCGACGACCTTTCGGGCGAGGAGGTGGAACGCGCCGCCGCCGAGCTGACCCTGGCAGTGGAGCAGGCGCATCCGGAGATCACCCGTCTCTTCATGCGGCCGCGCCGCCTGCCGAAAGCGCCGCTGGGCACCGCGCCGTTGGTGGCGTGAAGGGGGAAGCGCGCGGGGGCGATCAGCCCCAGCGCGCCGCCGCGGCGTCGTCCGTGCTTCTGGCTTCCACCCAGCGCTCCTGGCCATCCGGGAATTCCTCCCGCTTCCAGAAGGGCGCGCCGGTCTTCAGCCAGTCGATCAGGAAGGCGCAGGCTTCCAGTGCGGCGGTGCGGTGGCGGCTGGCGGTCAGCACCAGCACGATGGGCTCGCCGGGCAGGATGCGGCCGACGCGGTGGATGACGGTGCAGCCGGTCAGCGGCCAGCGGCTCTCGGCCTCGGCCGCGATGCCCGCCAGGGCCTTTTCCGTCATGCCGGGATAGTGTTCGAGCACCAGGGCCGTCAGCCCGCCATCGGCGCGGCAGAGGCCCTGGAAGCTGGCGATACCACCTACATCCACGCGGCCCTCAGCCAGGGCCGCCGTCTCGGCCGCCAAGTCAAAGGGGCCTTCCTGCACACGGATGGTGGCCATGGCGGCTCAGCCGCCCGTCACTGGGGGGAAGAAGGCAACCTCATCCCCCGGGCCGACGCGACCATCCGGCCCGCAGAACTCCTGGTTCACGGCGGCGCGGACCTGCTTCGGGTCGGCGAAGGCGCTGGCATGGCCGGGGCTGCGGGACGCCAGCCAGGCCATCAGGCTGCCGATATCGGCGACCTCAGGCGGCGGCGACACGTCCTCGGACCCGGCGCCGACCTTCTGGCGCACCCAGGCGAAATACAGGATGCGCATGGTCAGCGCGGCGTCGGCACTTGCCGCACGGTGCCATCCGCATCCAACAGCGTGGTGGTGCCGCCCTGCGGAATGGCGATGCCGCTGCCACCGCCGGGATTGGTGTAGGTGCTGTAGCTGCCGGTGCCGCCGGTGGTGACCGCCGGGCCCTGCGGCGTCGGGATCACGCGGCCATCGGTGCGGCGGCGCGGCCGCGCGGGCTCAGTGGGGTAGGGGGGCATGTCAGGCTGGCGCAGGGCCGGGGTGGGCTCGGGCTGGGCCAGCAGGTCCGGCGGCGTGCTGCTGCCGCGGCGGCCCGGCACCACCGGCGGCGCCACAAGGGGCTGGGACTGCTGTATCTGGCTGGCCGTCTCATCCCACGGCATCAGGCCGGCATTGGGATTGCCGATGGTGCCGCGCGGCGGTTCCTGCGCAGGCCAGACGCTGCCGGCGATCGGCAAGAGCGGTGGCACCGCCACATCCTGGCCCATGACGCGGGCGACAGTGAGGCTGTCCACCGGCGCCTCCACCTGGGTCGAGCAGGCCGCCAGCGCGGCCAGCGCGCCAATCGCCGCCACCATACGCATCGCCATCCGTGGCTCGCCCATCATACGCTCCTGCTCTGCTCGTGCCTCAAGTGACCCTGAAGATGTCCATGGACGCCTCAGTCCTCAAGAGTGCCCGGGCGGCTTCGTGGCGCGGGCGGTATCCTGGGCCTCGGCGTGGCGCAGGCCGGCGCGGAGGTAATCCCAGCCCGTGACCAGCGTGAGCGCCGCGGCGATCCACAGCATCGTCTCCCCTATAATGCCGATGGGCAGGAAACCGATGCCAAGTACCCGCGCCGCCGTGTCGCCGGCCAGCAGCGTGCCCAGCGCGCCCATCTGGAAGCCGGTCTTCCACTTGGCCAGCCGTGTCACCGGCAGGCTGATGGAAAGCGCCGCCAGGTATTCCCGCAGGCCCGAGACCAGGATCTCCCGCAGCAGGATCACGATGGCGGGGAAGAGCCCCCAGGGGGACAGCCGCTCCAGCCCCGCCAGCAGCATCAGGGCGGCGCCCACCAGCAGCTTGTCCGCGATGGGGTCCAGCATGCGGCCGAAGGCGGAGACCAGCTTGCGGTCCCGCGCGATCTTGCCGTCGTAGTAGTCGGTGATGGCGGCGGCCGAGAAGACCACGCAGGCCGCAACGTCCCCCCAGGGCGTGCGCAGGGCAGCCAGGATCACCAGCAGCGGGATGGCTGCGATGCGGGACAGTGTCAGCAGGTTGGGCAGATCGGTCGGCAAGCCGGTAACCTTCATGGTCTGGCTTCAGCCCTTTGCCGAATTCGGGGCGGTCGCGCCAGGGTGGAAATGCTCATGGATGCGCGTCGCCATGGCCGGGCCGATGCCGGGGCAATTGTTCAGGTCGTTCAATCCGGCCTGCCGCACCCCCCGGGCGGAGCCGAAATGGTTCAGCAGCCGCCGCTTGATGGCGGAGCCGACTCCGGGGATCTCATCCAGCTCGGAGCGCGTCAGACTCTTGGAGCGGCCGGCACGGTGGGTGGTGATGGCGAAGCGGTGCGCCTCGTCCCGCAGCCTTTGCAGATAGTAGAGCACCGGGTCGCGCGATGGCAGTTGAATCGGCGCATGGCCTTCGCGGTGGAACCATTCGCGCCCGGCATCACGGTCGGGGCCCTTGGCGACAGCGACCATCGGCAGGTCCTCCAGTCCCAGCTCCGCCATGATGGCGCGGGCGGCGGAAAGCTGGCCGGCGCCGCCGTCGATCAGCACCAGGTCGGGCCAGCCCTCGCCGGCCCGCTCCGGGTCCTCCTTCAGCGCCTTGCCGAAGCGGCGCTCGAAGACCTCGCGCATCATGGCGAAGTCGTCGCCACCGCCGCTGGCGGCGCGGGAACCGCCGCCCATCGGCGCCCGGCCAAGTCCGCCAGGGATGGGGGAGCGGCCCTCGCCGATGCCCGGCAGCACCACCGTCTCGCCATCATCGGCGGAGACGATCTCGCCCCCGGCATCCGGCGCGGCGCGGCGGCCGTTGCGCACCAGCCCGGTCTCGCCCCGGATGGCGTATTTGCGATAGGCACCCTTCATGAAGCCCTCGGACCCCGCGACCACCATGACGCCATAGGCATTACTGCCCTGGATATGGCTGTTGTCGTAGATCTCGATCCGCTTCGGCACCTCGGGCAGGTCGAACAGCTTCTGCACGCCGTCCAGCAGCGCGGCCTGGGCCGTGCTCTCGGCTAGGTGGCGCTCCAGGGCCTCGCGCGCATTGGTGGCGGCGTGCTCGATGGCCACGCGCTTCTCGCCACGCTGCGGGTGGTGCAGCTCCACCTTGCGGCCTGCCTTCAGCGTCAGCGCCTCGGCGATCAGCCCGGCCTCGGGCAGGCTGTGGGAGAGCAGCACCAGCGGCGGCGGCGGCAGGTCGTCGTAGAGCTGGGAAAGGAAGGCGGTCAGCACATCCTCCGGCCCGGCATCATCCTTGGCATGGGAGGGGAAGAAGGAGCGGTTGCCGTTGTTGCGCCCGCCGCGGAAGAAGAAGACCTGCACGCAGCTCTGCCCGGCGGCTTGGTGCAGCGCCACCACATCGGCATCGCCGACGCCTTCCAGGTTGATGCTGTTCTGCCCCTGCACATGCGTCAGGCCACGGATGCGGTCGCGGATGGAGGCCGCGCGCTCAAATTCCAGCGCCTCGGCGGCCGCTTCCATCTCGGCCGCCAGCTTCTTCTGGATCGTGGGCGTCTCGCCCGAGAGGAACTGCTTGGCCTGCTTCACCAGCCCGGCATAATCCTCCTTGCTGATCCGCTCCACACAGGGCGCCGAGCAGCGCTTGATCTGGTAGAGCAGGCAGGGCCGGTCGCGGGACGTGAAGACGGTGTCGCGGCAGGAGCGCAGCAGGAAGACGCGCTGCAGCGCGGTGATAGTCTGGTTCACCGCCCAGACACTCGCGAAGGGGCCGAAATAGCTGGCGCCCTTCTGCTTCTCCCCCCGGTGCTTGCCGATCATCGGGTAGGCATGGTCCTCGGTCAGCAGCAGCCAGGGGTAGGACTTGTCGTCGCGCAGAAGGATGTTGAAGCGCGGCCGCAGCTTCTTGATGAGGTTGGCTTCCAGCAGAAGCGCTTCGGCCTCGCTGCCGGTGGTCACGATCTCCATGCGCCGGGTGCCGGCGACCATGCGCCGCAGCCGCTCCGGCAACCGGTTGATCTGCGTATAGGAATAGACGCGCTTCTTCAGGTTGCGCGCCTTGCCGACGTAGAGCGCATCCCCCTTGGCATCGAGCATCCGGTAGACGCCGGGCACGGTGGGCATCTGCAGCAGCGCGGCCTCGATCACCGCCACGCCTTGCAGCGGCGCGACTTCGGCGAGGGTCTCGTCTTGGGGGGCGTCAGAGCTCGACATGGGCGGGAACAATCATGAGGCCCGGGCGGGCTCAAGGGGCACTGCACAGATGGCGATTTTCCACCGAAGATGTGGACAAGTCTGTGGAGACACTCGGGGGAATGGTGCGAAAATGGCGGTCATCTGCGGTTCATAGGATGGTGCCCGTCATTTGGGCATTCAAGCTGCACAATGGAAAAACAAGCACTTGGCAGGCATTTCTCCCGCTAAAACATGTCAAGATGATGAACGGCATTGACATCTGGGCAGTTTTCAGCGGGCACCACTTCCGGTGGATGATTTCCAGGGAAGGGGCCTTTTGCTCATCACAGACCCGTGAGAAACGCAGAGGTCACTGTAATCGTTATCCACGATTCCCGTGGATAAGAATGTGGGCCATGCCGGGGCAAGCGTGGCCATTTCAAGCACGCTCATGAGACGGGGAGCCACGCGGCGGCACGGGTGGGATTTGTCCACCATTTTCGTGGACAGCTGTGTGGATACGGCGCCGGCAATCCCGCCAAAGCCGTGCACAAGGCCGGACGAGGTGAATTGCCTAGCTTCTGAGCAGCCAAAGGCTGGCTGGAGCCGGGCAGTGGCGCATTGTGCGGTGCCCACCCCACAAGCCTTTGAAAGCTGCCCAGGCTCAGCTCAAAGTTTCCCACCGAAGCTGTGGAAAACCATGTGGACATACCCCCTATCCTGGCCGGAAAACGGCGATCTTCAAGGCTTTCCGCGCTGCTGCCCAGGCTTTGAGCAGGTTTCCTAAGTCATTGTTTTTTCAGTGAAGCCTGCAAAATCAAAGGCTCAGCACTGTCAAGAGAGAACCCGTTGCAACAGCTTCTTCTATCTCGGACGGCCTGCGAAACGACCGGTGGATGGATTATGGCGCCCGCAAACGCTCGACCGTGACCCCCACACCAGCGACATCAGGAAAGATATCAGGCTTTTCTACCGTGACGCGCGCCGCCTGCACGCGGCTGTCCGCCAGGACCGCCACGGCAATGCGCTCGGCCAGAGTTTCGGCCAGCAGCACATGCCCTTCCGTGGCGGCGGCGCGGGCGGCGAGCACCACGGCCTCGTAATCCACGACGCGGGCGAAGTCGTCGGCGCCAACGCCATGCGGCGCCGCATCATCCCGCGCCAGGAGGTCCACATCGATCAGCACGCGCTGCGGTTCCGCCTCATGCGGATAGATGCCCAGCCGCGCCTGCACCTCCAGCCGGCGGATGAAGACGCGGCGCAGTCCGGCGGCGGCATCGGGGGCGAAGCCGCTCATGCCTGCGCGCCCTTCGGGGCGGCGGGCGACCATTGCAGGTGCTGCCCGCCATCCAGTGCGATCATCTGCCCCGTCATGGCTGGCAGGCGCAGGATGGCCAGCACGGCGGTGGCCACTTCCTCGGGGCTGGTGCCATGGCCCAGCGGCACGCTGGCATTCTGCCGGGCGAAATGCTCGGCGCTCTGGTTCGGGCTGGGCATCGCCGGGCCGGGGCCGATGCCATTGACCCGGATACGTGGCGCCAGTGCCAGCGCCATGCTCTGCGTCAGCGCCCAGAGCCCGGCCTTGGCGACGCTGTAGGACACGAAATGCGGGGTGAGGGACCAGACCCGCTGGTCCAGCATATTGATCACCGCGCCCTGAGCCTCCGCCGGCAGGGCGCGGGCAAAGGCCTGCATCAGCACGAAAGGGGCGCGCAGATTGGGCTCGATATGGTGGTCCCAGCTTTCGCGCGTGGCATCGTGCCATTCGTCACGCTCGAAGGTGGAGGCATTGTTGACCAGCACCCCCACCGGCCCCAGCGCCGCCGTGGCCTCCGGCAGCAGGCGGGCAGTTTCCTCCTCCCGCGCCAGGTCGGCGCGCAGGGTGGCGGCGCGGCGGCCGAGGGCGCGCACCTCATCGGCCGTGGCCTCGGCGGCTTCGGCGCTGCCGTTGTAGTGGATGGCGATGTCGAAGCCGGCGCCGGCCAGGGCCAGGGCGCTGGCGCGGCCCAGGCGGCGGGCGGCGCCGGTGACCAGCGCGACGCGGGGGATGGTATCGGGAATGGGCATGACGGGGCGGACAGTGATCGCCGCCCCGCCCGCCGTCCAGTGGCCTTGGCGCTCAGGCCAGCGCGGCCTTGCGCACTTCCTCGCGAATCTCGGCCATCAGCCGGGCTTTCAGTTCCGCGAAGACCGGGGTGGTCTTCACCGTCCAGTCGCGCGGGTAGGGCAGGGGCACCGGCAACTCCGCCTTGACGCGGCCGGGGCGGGCCGACATCACCAGCACTCGGTTGGCCAGGAAGATGGCCTCGTCGATGTCATGCGTGACAAACAGCACCGTCTTGCGCGCGCTTTCGCTGTCGGCGGCCCAGACTTCCAGCAGCAGCTCCTGCATCAGCTCCCGCGTCTGGTGGTCCAGCGCGCCGAAGGGCTCGTCCAGCAGCAGCACGGCGGGGTCGTTGGCCAGGGCGCGGGCCAGGGCGGTGCGCTGCTGCATGCCGCCGGAAAGCTGCCGGGGCCAGTGGTTCTCGAAGCCGCGCAGCCCGGTGCGGCCGATGAACTTCTCCGAGATCTCGCGGATCTCGGCCTCCGGCAGCTTCCGCTCCCGCAGCCCGAACTCGATGTTCTGCCGCACCGTCAGCCAGGGGAACAGGGTGTAGGACTGGAAGACCATGCCCCGTTCCGGCCCCGGCCCGGTCACCACGCGCCCGTCGAGGGAGACGCTGCCGCCCGTGGGCCGGTCCAGCCCCGCCACGATGCGCAGCAGGGTGGACTTGCCGCAGCCGGAGGGGCCGAGGATCGAGACGAATTCGCCTGGCGCGACATCCAGGTCCGTGGGTTGCAGGGCCAGGGTGGGCACTGCGCGCCCCTGGCCGGGGAAGGTGCGGGTCACGCCGCGGATGGTCAGCGCCATTACAGGGAAGCCCAGCGGAACAGGCGCCGGTTCAGCGCCTTGAAGAGAAAGTCGGTGATGAGGCCGATCAACCCGATGATGACGATGCCGAAGATCATCTGCCCGGTATCCAGCAGCCGCTGGCTGTCCATGATCATGTGGCCGATGCCGCTTTCGGCGCCGATCAGCTCCGCCACGATCACGTAGGTCCAGGCCCAGCCCAGCACCAGGCGCAGCGCCTCCATCACCTGCGGCGCGGCGGAGGGGATGATGACGCGCCGCAGGATGCCGCTGCTGCGCGCGCCCAGCGTATAGGCGGCTTCCACCAGGTCGACGCGCGTGGCGCCAGCGATGACGGCGACCATGATGACGATCTGGAAGACGCTGCCGAGGAAGATGACGGACAGCTTCTGCGCTTCCCCCACGCCGGCCCAGAGGATCAGCAGCGGAATGAAGGCCGAGGCCGGCAGGTAGCGGGCAAAGGAGATGAAGGGCTCGAAGAAGGCTTCCACGGATTTGTAGGAGCCCATCATCAGCCCCAGCGGCACGGCGACCACGGCGGCCAGCAGGAAGCCGCCCAGCACGCGCCACACCGTCATGCCGATGTCATGAACAAAGCCGTATTCGGTGAAGAGCGCCCAGCCCGAGGCCAGCGCCTGCCCGGGGGAGGCGAGGAAGAGCGGCGGCACCAGGCCGCTATAGGTCACCAGCCCCCAGAAGCCGATGAACACAGCGAAGAAGCCGATGCCCAGGGAGACCCGGGCGCCGGCGGAAACAGGCTTAAGAGGTTCCAAGGGATCAGCCCACGAAACGCGTGTCCAGCAGCTTCGAGAGGTCGGGCGCGTTGCGCACCACGCCGGCCTCCTTCAGCACGTCCAGCGCCTTGCCCATGAATTCCTGCAACCCACCGGCGACATAGGCCTTGTTCTCGGCCGCGTCCTGCCAGTCGATGAACTCGGCGCTGGCCTTGAAGGCCTCGCCGGTCTGATTGACGCGCTTGCCCATGATCTCGAAGGACTTGTCGGGATCGGTCTTGATCATCTCCAGCGCGGCGTTCCAGCCCTTCACCACGGCGCGCACGGCAGCCTCGTTCTTGGCCACGAAATCCGGCGTGAAGGCCAGGGTATCCACCACGCAAGGGTAGTCGGTGGTGGTGGCCAGGATGCGCCCCTTGTCGGCCGGCAGCGTGCGGATGGAGGAGAGGTAGGGCTCGTAGGTCGAGCAGCCGTCGAACTGCCCGGCCACGAAGGCCTGGGCGGCGGGCTGCGGCGCCAGGGTGGCGGTCTTCACGTCGCGGATATGGATGCCGTTCTCGCGCAGCATATAGGCCAGCACGAAGTAGGGCGTGGTGCCGGCGCCATCGACGGCGAAGGTCTTGCCCTTCATGTCCGACCAGCCGCCGATATTGGGGCGCACCGCGATGCCGTCGCCGCCCTTGGACTTGTCCAGCACCAGCACCTGCACCAGCGGCATGGTGCTGCCCCAGAGGATCATGGTGTCCACGGTGGTGACGACGCAGTTCAGCGCGCCCGAGGCCAGCGCCAGGTTGCGCTCCCGCTGCGGCACGAACTTGGTCTCGACCTCCACGCCGGCGGCCTTGAACAGCCCGGCCTGCTCGGCCAGCGTCAGCGGCGCGAAGCCGGTCCAGCCGGACATGCCGATGGTGATCTTGGGCAGCGCCTGCGCCTGCGCCACATGCGGGGCGGCGAGGGGCAGGGTTACGGCGCCGGCGGTGGCGGCCAGCAACAAGCGGCGGTTCAGCATGGTGTGACGCTCCGTTTGGGGCCAGTCGGCCCGCTTCTGCCGGGAGCCTAGCTTGCCGCGCAACGATCCGCGAGGGGAGCGGCCAAGCGTAATCACGCTACGCGGAGGCAGTTTGGCCGCTGCTTGGGCAGCCTATGCCCGCCGGTCGAGCAACAGTGTCACGGTGCTGACACCAAGGCACATCAGCAGCAGCAGGCCCCCCAGCGCGAGGGCCAGCGGCAGGTCGCCCTTCTGGGTTTCCAGCGCGATGGCGGTGGTCATGGTGCGCGTCTCGCCCCGGATATTACCGCCGACGATCAGAATGGCACCGACCTCCGCGATGGCGCGGCCGAAGGCGGCGAGAAACACCGTCAGCAGCGGCGGGCGCGCCATGCGGGCCAGTTCCAGCAGGGACTGCCGGAAGCCGGCGCCGTCGATCAGCAGCACGTCGCGGTACTCGGCCCAGAAGGGGGCCAGGGCGCGGCTGGACAGGGCAACCACGATGGGCAGGGCGAGCAGGGTCTGCGCCAGCACCATGCCGGCCGGCCGGAAAAGCCACCCCAGGCCGCCCAGCAGCCCGCTGCGCGACAGCAGCAAATAGCAGACCAGCCCCACCACGACCGGCGGCAGGCCCAGCGCGGCATTGGACAGCAGCAGCAGCAGGTCCCGCCCCCGGAAGTTCGACATGACCAGCAGCGCGGCCAGCGGCAGCCCGACAACGAAGGCCACCGCCGCCGCGGTGCCGGAGACGCGCAGGGAGAGCAGGATCACCTGCCACAATTCCGCATCCCCACCGAGGATCAGACCCATGGCAAGGCCGGTGGCCTGAAGAAGGTCATGCATGGGCCGCCGAATGCCCGTTGCACGCCGTTACCGCAACCCTGGCTTTCCTCGTGAATTGCAGAGGTGACGATTGACGGTTTGGTAAGGAGGACGAGCGCATGATGACGAAGACCCAGAATGGGATGCCCATCATGTCGCAAAATACGCAGCTTCTCGTGCTTGACCCCCGCCTTGAAGGCTGGGCGAACCTGCTGGCCGCCGCCGAGCCCGGTGTGGCCGTGCTGGTGCTGGACCCGAAGCGGGACGGGCTGACACAACTGGCCGAGGTGGCCGAGGAACTCGGGCCGCTGCAGGCCATCCATATCGCCGACCACGGCGCCCCCGGCCGGCTGCGCCTTGGCAGCCTGGTGCTGGAAGCCGATGCGCTGGCGGAGCGCACCGCCGATATCGCCCGGCTGCGCAGCGGCATGGCGCCCGGTGGGGCCCTGCTGCTCTGGGGCTGCGAGATCGGCGCCGGCGCGCTGGGTGCCCGCTTCGTGGCGGGGCTCTCCCGCGCGCTGGGGCGCGATGTGGCGGCCTCCGACGACCGCACCGGCCCCCGCCGTCTCGGCGGCGATTGGGAGCTGGAGGTGGTCAGCGGGCTGGTGCAGGCCAGCCCGGCTCAGGCCGTGGCCCCCATCGCACTGGAAGCGCACCCAGTGCTGCTGACGCCGCCAGCCGCCCGGGTGCTGCCCTTCAGTGTAACCGCGCGCTCATAGAGAGAATTAGCCAGCCTAGGCTCAGGATCTATTAACGAGCCTCTTGCGCTTTGATCCTGCTGTGATGCCATGGTGGCCGGAGGTGCTGCCATGGCCGACCTGTTCTGGCTGGCGAAGGCGCAGATCGAGCAGATCCCGCGCTCCTTCCCGCTCTCGCATGGCGCGCCGCGGGTGGACGACCGACGCGTCTTCAGCGGCATCATCCATGTTATCCATATGGCCTTCGCTGGCGCGACGCGCCTGCCGGATGCGGGCCGCACAAGACCCTCTGCAACCGCTTCATCCGCTGGAGCCGCATAGGCATCTTCAACCGCATCTTCGCGGGGCTGGCCCGGCGCAAAGGGCAGCCGGAGCGGCTGATGATCGACGCCACGAAGCGCAAGGCCCACCGCACGGCGGCCAGCCTGCTCGAGAAGGGCTGTTCCCCGCCGTAGCGGGGTCACCGAGGGCGGCCTGAGCTCCAAGCCGCACGTAGTCCCGGACGGGCAGGGTCGTCCCCCTTGTCATGCCACTCTCCGAAGGTCAGATGAGCGACCACAAGGGCGCAGCCCTGATGCGCGACGCCCTGCGTCCGCCCGCATCCTGATCGGCGACAAAGGGCATAACAG
Organism: Teichococcus wenyumeiae; assembly: GCF_003696345.1. Classification (GTDB taxonomy): domain Bacteria; phylum Pseudomonadota; class Alphaproteobacteria; order Acetobacterales; family Acetobacteraceae; genus Pseudoroseomonas; species Pseudoroseomonas wenyumeiae. The sequence continues at coordinate 47,187 of NZ_RFLX01000003.1, forward strand.
CGACCGCTTCCGTCAGGCCCTGACCGCTCGCGGCATCGAAGCCTGCATGCCGTCACGCCGTGGCCGCAAGCGGCGCATCCCGCACAACAGGAAGCTCTACCGCCAGCGGCACCGCATCGAGAACATGTTCGGCAGGCTCAAGGGTTCGAGGCACTGCCTCGGACCGCCGCATCACCATGCGCTATGGCCGCTGCGCCCACACCTTCATGTCCGCCATCTGCCTCGCAGTCACCGCCCTCTTCCGGATCAATGAGGCCTGAGTCTAGAGCATTCACCAGCGCCAGCCTTTGCCGCGGCGCCGCTTAGAGGGTTCCTCCCGTGCTTATTCTGCGTCTGATGTCATTGGAGGGAGCCCAAGGCGGTTGAACTCGAACATCGCCTTGGACCGGCAGCGGCGGAGCGGGATCTGCCGCCGGATGTCTGCTTCTCCGTGCGGAGCCTCGTGAGCGGACTGACCGCTTCCGGCCAGCTTTGTAACTTCCGCTCAGCGCTCAAAACGGCCAGTCAGTCGCTCAGCACCCGCAGCACCCGGAAAGTGGACCCAGGATTGTGGAAATGCACAGGAGGCCCGGTGCCGAAATTTTTCAGGGCACCGTATCAATTCTTCCCCTTGGTTTGGTTGCTGCTGTCCAAGGGGCATCGAGTTGTTGCGAGCGCGGAGCGGCAGTGGCGTCCCGGATCAGGCACCATCGGGCTTCAGCCGGATCGGGCATGCAGCCAGGCCAGAAGGACTCGCTGCAGAAGCGGTTGTCACGGGTGAGCCAGCGTTCGGCCGACAGGCAGCGTTGCCAGTTCTCTGGCGTCGCTGCCGGACCATCCAGGTACAGGGTCTTGAGCCATGCCATGCCGACCAACTCGGTGGCGGGGAGAAGGTCGGTCACCCACGGCCATTTGGCAGGCAAGGCCGGACGTGCGACGGCGGTCGCGCCTCTCGAGACAGCGCGGCGGTAGCCCTTCAGGAAGTGCGATTCCAGCCTGACACCGAAGCTGCCGCCATCCATGCCGATCAGCGTCTCCAGCACCGTCAGGTCGCAGCCACCCGGCAGAATGAACTCGGTCGGGAACGCCATGGCCGTGCCCAGGAATGTCCCGGCCCGCGCGAAGAGGTCGATCTCGAAGAAGTACCCGAGCACGCGCATCCGGCTCGCCGTAGACCGGATGCTGGCGGCCTCATTGCCGGGATGGATGCCGCGCCATTGCCGGAGCAGGACGGACCATACCGCCGCGGCCTCGCCGTACCCGACCTGCGATGCCGCCCAGTGGCGTTCCAGGTCCGGCGAGATGCCCCGCCCGCCGGTTTCCCGCGCCGCGGCGATCATGCGCTGGATCACCTCCTGGGCCCCGGTGCCGCCCCAGGAGACGACCTGGACCAGGTGGTGCATGGCGGGCGAGGCATCCAGATATGCCTGGAGCATGTAGCCGACGCCCTGCGCCACCAGGCCACCCTGGCTCTGCCCGGTCAGCACGACCTCGCCGCCGCCCCGCATGTCGCGTGCGTAGGCGGCGGCATCGCGGATCATCTCCAGCGCCGCTGTGGAGGTGAACTGCGCGCGCCCGAAGGTCAGCCCGGACGCCCAGCTGCGGAAGTCGCGATGCTCGAAGACATGCGTGCCCGCTATGGCGTAAATCCGGTGCGGGGCACTGCCGCCTCTCGGCAAACGCTCCAGGGCCACGGCCGCGAAGCCGCTGAACATGTCCCCATAGAGCTTCACAGGACGGTAACCGGGCAATTGGCCGAGATCGGTCTGCAGCACCGGCAGCGCGCCCGCCGCATCTGTTTCTGGCAGGCGGATGTCGTAGGCCATATCCGCAGCCACGACGGTGGCATCGTCCAGGCGCCAGAGCTGCGGCAGGCGGGACCTCCGGTCTCTCATGACGTCGGGCGTGCTGCCGCGGGGCAGGTAGAGGGTCGCCGCACTGCCTTCCGGAAGCCTGAGGTTCTGGATGCCATCCAGATGGAGCTCAAGCCGGAGCTGCCGCCCTGAGCCGCTCCACGTCGCGCGGATGCCGTGATGTGCCAGGATGTCCTGCGCAAGAGGCGCGAGGTCCGACAGCGAGAGTGTCAGCTGGCCCAAGCGGCCGCCGGCTTCGCCTGACGGTTCACTGCAACGGTCCGCCTGCAGTTCCACTGGCCCGGGCCTTGCGTTCTGCAACGGCTGCGCCCGCACCTGGGCCGGCATCAGGAGCAACAGCAGCGCGAATCCCAATCGCCAGGCACCGGGGAGGGACGCGGCAGCAAGCAGAGGCATGGCGCGCTTCCTACTAAGCGGAGCCTGTGGAATGGGGGGATGCGGAACCAGGAGTCCAGCATCACGCTTGCGGAGGTGACCTGTTCTTCGTTGCCAGGGTAGCGGATGCACCCCGCTGCACCCGTCGATGGCATCCGCGCACCTGCTGGCCAGGAGCGTTCGCTGCCCGCTTCTTCGCCCGCACCTTTCCCGGCGGCTCACGGCGCGGCCGTCTCCCTGGCTGGCGGGGTTAGGCTCCCCAGGGACTGGGCCGGCTTCGGACTCGACGTCCACCTTCCCGGCAAACTGCTTGTGGCGGCCATGATCGACCAACCACCACCGCTTCTGGATCCAGTGAGAGCGCATCTCATCCAGCAGGTGTTGGCGCAGGCGCTCCGCGGTGGCTGCACGGCCCGCGAGGTCAGGGGGAGGCGCGTGGATACCTGAAGGCGATCAGCCCGGCGCTGCCGCAGACGCAGGTTGCGGCAGCCGTCAACAAGCTGCTCGCCGAACTGGCTCCGCTGCTGGGAGACCTGATTCACTGCGAGCCGGATGCACGGGTTGAGCCGCCGGGACAGCTTTGGCAGGGATAGAGGCAGATCGATACGACGCGCCGGCCTGAGGGGGCGCGGCAGAAGCGGATGCGAACGGTGAGGGCTGAATGCCAGGCCCTCCTGTGCGGCCGCTTGATCCGACCTTGCTGGGGCAGCGTCAGGAGTCGAGGCTGCGATGCCATATGGTGTGGGGGATGAGCGCCTCCGTTCTGATGTCTATGCCAAGGCCAGGACCGGACGGCACCGACACGGTGCCGTCGGCATTCACCGTCGGCCGGCCTGCCAGGTCCAGGAGCGGGTTGGGCCCAGCGTCGAACTCAAGATATGGAAAGGGTGCGGCACCACCGGCACGGTGGGTGGGCAGAGTAGCGGCGAGGTGCAGCGCCGCATGGAAGTTCACCGTGCCACCCCACACGTGCGGCACCACGGGGCGGTCGTACAGCTCCGCCAGGCTCGCGACACGGCCGACGCCGCTCAGCCCGCCGCAGATTGCGATGTCAGGCTGCAGCACGTCCATGCAGCCAGCATCCAGGAAGGGCTTGAACTCGGCAGCGGTGCCGTAGGTCTCGCCTCCCGCCAGTGCTGGCCGGAGTTGGCCCGCCAGCATCCGGTAGCCCGCCAGGTCCTGCGGCGAGGCTGGCTCCTCGATCCAGAGCAGGTCAGCCGGTCCCATGGCCTCGGCGGCGGCGAGGGCTGCGCGCGGGGTGTAGGACTGGTTGAAGTCGAGCATCAGCGTGCCCTCCCGCCCCATCAGGCGCCGCACGGCGATGGCCGTGGCCGCGTCATCCGCCGGGCGGAAGCCGCTACGGAGCTTGATGGCGCGGAAGCCGGCCCGCAGGTAGCCCTCGGCCTCGCGTTCGAACTCGCGATAGGGGTGGCCACCTGGCTTGAAGAAGGGGCCGCTGGCGTAGGCGGGCACGCGGTCCCGTACCGCGCCCCCGAGCAGGGTGGAGAGCGGCACCTCCCGCAGCCGTGCCGCCAGGTCATGCAGCGCCATGTCCAGCGCGGCCACCGCCGTCATCGCGGTGCCCTGGGTGTCCGAGCCCGCGGCGTCGCACATCCAGTGCCACAGGCGGCCGAGATGCGCCGGATCCTGGCGCAGCACGCCGCGCGCCAACTGCGCCTCGATGATGGCGCCCGCCGCCGCCGGAGCCGCCCAGGTTTCCCCCCAGCCGGACAGGCCGGAGGAGTCCACCACCTCGACCAACAGGGTCTCCCGCCGGTCGAAGAAGATCAGGGCGTTGCCGATGGTCTCCGGCAGCGGCGCCACCAGGTGGTAGAGCCGGATCGAGGCGATGGTCACGAACGCACCTCACGAGGCGTGGCGGAAAGGGGGGCGGCGGGGCGCTGCATCATCTCCCGCATCGAGCGGCCGAGGACCAGGATGGCGCAGGCGGTCACCGCCATGACGCCTGCCAGCACCAGCTGCGCACCGCTGAAGCCGCCCGTGGCGTCCCGCACCCAGCCAATGATGGTAGGGCCGAAGAAGCCGCCCGTGCTGCCCACCGAGTTGATGAGCGCGATGCCCGCCGCCGCCGCCGCGCCTGTCAGCAGGGTGGTGGGGAAGATCCAGATGTTGGGCGATGCGCCGCCGATCCCGGCCGCGCCGATGGTGAGTCCGATCAGCCCCACCACCGGGTTGGTACTGAGCGCCGCGAGGACGAAGCCCGCGGCGCTGACCAGGAAGGGACCGGCGGCATGCCAGACGCGCTCCCCCGTCTTGTCGGCGTGGCGGCCCACCACGATCATGGCCAGCGCCATGAAGGCGGAGGGGATGGCGGTCACGAAGCCGGTCTGCAGGTTGCTGAGACCGAAGGCCTTGACGAACTGCGGCATCCAGATCGCGATGCCCGTCGTGCCCATGACGAGGCCCACGGCGATCAGGCACATCAGCAGCACGCGAGGGTCCGTCAGGGCGCGGCCGATCGTGAAGCGCTCTTTGCTTTCCTGCCTCGCGCGCTCGGCCTCCAGGCGACCGGACAGCCAGATCCGCTCATCTTCTCGCAGGAAGGTGGCGGTGCGCGGGCTCTCCGGCAGGGCCAGCAGCACCACGATGCCCATGATCACCGCGGGCGCCGCCTCGATGACGAACATCCACTGCCATCCGGCCAGGCCGTGCAGGCCGTTCATGTACTCGATGATGAGGCTGGAGACCGGCGCGCCGATCATGGAAGACAGCGGCACGGCGATGTTGAAGGTGGCGAACATGCGGGCGCGGTATTCGCGCGGGAACCACAGCGTCATGTAGAAGATCATGCCGGGGAAGAACCCGGCTTCCGCCGCGCCCAGCAGCACGCGCACGATGTAGAAGCTGGCCGGGTTCCACACGAAGGCCGTGGCGGCCGACAGGATGCCCCAGGTGATGAGGATGCGGGCGATCCAGATCCGCGCGCCGAAGCGCACCAGCAGCAGGTTGCTGGGCAGCTCGCACAGGATATAGCCCAGGAAGAAGATTCCCGCCCCGAAGCCGAAGACCGAGGCGGAGAAGCCCAGGTCCTGGTTCATGGTCAGCGCTGCGAAGCCGATGTTCACGCGGTCCAGGAAGGCAGCGAAATAGCAGATCATCAGGATCGGCAAGATCCGCCAGGCCGCCTTGGAGACGATGTCCGGTCTGTTGTCCAACGGGTTTCCCTCCCTGTCGCGGGCTGTACCGCGTTCCGTTGGCTAATTTATTCAGTCATTGACTCCGCCAATCAAATCGGATGTTTCAAACTCACAACATTGGAAATCCTGAAGATGCGGGTGACGCTGGCGCAGCTCGAAGCCTTCTTCTGGACTGCCCAGCTTGGCTCTGCGCAGCGCGCCGCGCAGCACCTGAACCTGGCGCAGCCGACCCTGTCTCTCCGCTTGAAGGACCTGCGTGGCGCGCTGGGCCATGATGTGCTGGAGCGTACCGGACGCGGCTCGCGCCTGACCGCCGAAGGCAGGGCGCTGCTGCCGCGGGTGACGGCCATCATGGCGGAACTGCGGGGCATCGGCGGCGCCGATCCGGCGCGCGACGTGGCCGGTCCGGTCCGCGTCGGCCTGGCGGAAGGGTTCGCCGTGACCTGCCTTCCGCCGCTGCTGGCCGGACTGCTGGAGGACCACCCGGCCTTGCAGCCGGAATGGGTGGTGTCCACCAGCACGACCCTGGAGCAGGCGCTGCTGCGGGACACGCTCGACCTGGCGGTGCTGCTGAATCCCATCGGCGACGAGCGGCTGCGCCTGACGCCCCTCGGCGGGCAGCCCACCAGTTGGGTGGCGCCCGCCGCCTGGGATCTGGCAACGCCCGTTTCCCCACGCGACCTTTGGTCCTTGCCCGTCATCAGCAATCCGCCGCCTTCCGCCATGCACCGGCAGATCATGCGCTGGTTCGGCGGGAGCGGGCTGACGCCGACGCGGTTGAGCATATGCACCAGCGTTGCCGTGATCGCGGAGCTGGTCGCGGGCGGCATCGGCGCCGGACTGCTGCCAATGCCAATGGCGGCGCGCTACGTGGCGGAAGGAACCATGCAGGTCCTGACCGCCGAGCCACGGGTGGAAAACGGCTTGCTCGTCATGGCCTACCGCACTGGCGTCGACGATCCGAAGGTCCTGGCGGTGACACGCACCATCGCACGAGTGATGCAGGCCATCGACTACGTGGAATCCTAAAGAACTGCATGTTCGGCACCACCGGCGCCGTCCCTCGGCTGCCAAGGTTCAAATTGGTGAGTTCCCCGCTACGCCAGCTTGTGTCCACCGCCCTCACTCGTATCGAGGGCACTAGATGCCCGCGGGTGAGGCCGGATTGGAGACCGCCGGTACGAGCCCCGTCGTAGCCCAGCACGGCCAGCTTCGCGTGGAACTGCCGGGAGGTGCGTTTCTGTTTGCGCGGCCTGCGGGCATCCGTCCGCGGCCAGCCGCCCGGCAAAGGGAACATCTCCGGTGAGACAATCCATTTCCGCGATGCCTTACGAGAAGCTAGGCTGTGGTTCCTCCATGCGGAAGCTAAGTGCCAGGACATCACCGTGACCGTATTCGAAGAGACCCTGGCAGCCGACCGCGCCACACCCCACCAGGTAAGCCTTCCAGCCCTGCTGGCGGTGCTCGTGTCAGTGTCGATCTCGACGCTCGACATCTCGCTGACCAACACCGCCCTGCCAGCTATTGCCCGCGATATCGGGGCGGCCAGCGCCACCTCGATCTGGGTGGTCAACGTGTACTATCTCGTGGTGGTCGCCTCCCTGCTGCCGCTTGCGGCACTGGGAGAGATCTTCGGGCACCGGCGCGTCTTCATCGCGGGGATCTTGGTCTTCATGGTCGGGTCGCTCGCCTCCGGGCTGGCTTGGTCGCTACCCACACTCGTGGCTGCCCGCGCCGTGCTGGGCCTCGGCGCCGCCGCCATTTCGGCGGTGACCCCGGCTCTGATCCGCTTCATCTACCCGCCACAGCACCTCGGCCGCGGCCTCGGTGTCTATGCGCTCGTTGTCGGGGTGGCCTTCACGGCTGGTCCGACCATCGCCGCCGCCGTCCTAGCCGTCGCCAACTGGCCGTGGTTGTACCTCGTGAACCTCCCGGTCGGTCTCGTTGCCACAGGCCTCACACTGCGCAGCCTTCCCGCCACGGAGAGGAACGCGCGCCCGTTCGACGGCCTGTCGGCAACTCTTTGTGCCGCGCTCTTCGCCTTGATTTTGACGGGTCTGTCCGGCCTCGCGCACCAAGTGGCGTGGATCTGGATTCTGGCCGCATGGATCGGTGCCGCCTTCTGCGGCTATGCCTTGCTGCAACGCGAGGCCGGCCGGCCCGCACCGATCCTCGCGGTGGATCTGTTCCGACGCCCCTTGTTCTCCCTGTCGTCAGCGACCTCCGTCTGCGCCTTTGCCGTCCAGGGGCTGGCCTTCGTCGTGCTGCCCTTCTGGCTGCACACCGGGCTGGGGTTCAGCCAGTCCGAAACAGGACTCCTCATCACCCCCTGGCCTGCCACCCTCGCGGTGATGGCCCTCATCGCGGCGCCCCTGGCCGACCGGCATTCCCCTGGCCTGCTTGGAGGCGGCGGACTGCTGATCCTGTGTGGCGGCATGGCGAGCCTTGCCCTGTTGCCGTCCCATCCGACGCCGCTCGACATCGCTTGGCGGATGTCGCTGTGCGGGGTGGGGTTCGGCTTCTTCCAGGCACCCAATATGAAGGCTATCATGGCCAGTGCGCCACGCGAGCGAAGCGGCGGCGCCAGCGGCATCGTCGCGACGTCGCGCCTCCTGGGCCAGGCGATCGGCGCGGCTCTGGTGGCGCTTTGCCTTTCGGCCTCGCCCGCAGGCGGTGCCCTCATGGCGGTATGGGTCGGCTGCTGCATCGCCATCCTGGGGAGCCTGATGAGCTTGTCCCGGCTCCTCCCTGCCGTACGCGGCCGGGTCTAGCACGACTTGGCGCCTTGAGGCCGGGTGACGGTTCCCTCCCTGCTGAACGATGCAGCGGGAGGCGAGGATGGCAGCCGTTCACGGTAGTGGCGCCGACCTGGATCGCTGGCTGGTGCCCTTGCTGGAGGATTGGTGCCCGCCGCTTTCCGGCTACCACCTCTTCTATCCAAGCCGCAGGCAGACGACGCCAACCTTCACGGCTGGCGTAGGTGCGTTGCGATATCGCGCGAGGAAAGTTGCAGGCTGACCAAATCGATCATCAGGATAGCTTGGCCGCGCTTCGAAGAGCGGACGCGGAACTCCATCGCTTTGATGGAAACGCCAACTGTCACCGCCACATCCAGCAGCAGGCGGACAGCGCATTCAACGGGGCGTTGTCGACGCTACCGGGGCGCCATCGCCTTTTCGGCTTACTGACGCGGCAGTGGCTGCTTCAGCCATGACGGACATCCTCGTAAGGCTCATGAGGTTTCACATCGGCACCGGGGCGGGCATTACCGGGCCGGGGAGTTCCGCACCCCGCCGGATCAGGTCTCGAAGTGTCATCGCGCCTAGCTTCCCCAGGACAGGCTCCGTGAGTTCGCTGAACTTGGCGTCCAGTTCCTCATCGGTGAGCGGATCCTCCGGGTCTCCTTTCCGGGTAGGCTGCTCGTGCTCGAAAACCTGACCGTCCCTGAGTTCCAGCCGTAGCCGGGCGGCCCGGCGCCTTGGATAGGCATCGACCAGTTCCGGCGCCAAGCTGACGGACACCCTCGGCATGAAGGCATGCAGCACCGGGTCGTGCAGCCGCTCCGGCGTGAAGGCGTTCAGCCGGACGGCACCGTGGTGCAGTAGCGCGGCCACGCAGTACTGCATGCTGAACCGGGCTTCCTGCTCGGTTCGCACGGACGGCCGGTCGCACATCTCCGCCGTGGCGCGGTAGCCAGCGACGTGGATGCGCAAAACGTCCTCCGGCCGGAAAGGCTGCCGGGCCTTCATTGCCAGCAGGCCGTCGAGCGCCGGAAAGATATGGCCGCAGCACCCGTGGTTCTTGAACGTCATCTCGCCGATCACGAAGCGGGTGCCGAGGCCGGCCAGCGCCAGATCCCAGCGTCCGGTCGAATCGCTGGTGGCGGCTGCAAACCCAGCAGGACCATCCAGTACGTCCGGTGCGCCCGTTATGCCAACGGCCGCGGCCCGTGCGGCCAGCACACCCGCCTCGGCAGCGTGGCCCGGGTGCATCGGCTTGCTCATGCCGCTGCCGCGGAACGCCTGCTGCAACCCGCCGGACATCGTGGCGGCCAGGGCGATCGCATGGCCGACCTGATTGGCATCGCAGTCCAGCAGAACGGCAGCGGCCACGGCGGCCGCGATGGTACCGACCGTCGCGGTGGTGTGCCACATCCGGTAATGGCTGGGCTGCACCGCCAGGGCTATGCGGCCGCCGACCTCGTAGCCCGCCGCCATGGCACGCAGCAGCGCGTCCATGCTTGCGCCGCGCGCCTGCGCCACGGCCAGGGCCGCGGCCACTGTCGGGCTGCCAGGGTGCAGTCCTGAATCCCGGTGAATGTCGTCGAACTCAACCGTGTGGCTCGCGATGCCGTTCAGCAACGCGGCGTGCCTGGCGGAGCCACGCTGCCCGTCCACGTAGCAGATGGCGCTGCCTTCCCCCCGCTCATCCGCCAGTGCCGCCGCCAACAAGGTTGCCGGAGGCTGCCGCGCGCCGGGCAGGGTCGCGGCGAACCAGTCCAGCAGGGCCCGCCGCGCATGATGCTCCAGGCCCTCCGGCCAGGCGGCATACCGCCAGTCCGCAGCATGGGCGGCCAGGACGGGCAGGGGGGGCGCGGTCACCGGAGCACTGCCAGCCCGTCCACCGCCCGGGCGCCTTGCCCCTGCGGCAGCACGAAGAGCGGGTTGATCTCCGCTTCCAGGAGGCGATCGCCTGCCGCGCCAGCCATGGCGGCAAAGGCCATCACGGCGTCCACCAAGGCCGGTACATCGGCCGCCGGGGCACCGCGGTAGCCACGCAGCAGGCGGGCGGCCTTCAGCTCCTCCACCATGGCCTCCGCATCCGTGCGGGCAATGGGCAGCAGGCGCAGGGTGGTGTCCTGGAACAATTCCGCCGCCACGCCACCGGAGCCGAGCAGGATCACCGGCCCCAGTTGCGGGTCCCGGTGGAAGCCCAGGATCATCTCGACCCCGCCGCGGATACGCTCCTGCACCAGGAAGCCTTCCAGAGCCGGCGCCCCGGCGTCCTTCAGCCTCTGCTGCATGGTGACGCAGGCATCCGGCACCTCGTCGGCCCGGAGGCCGACGCGAACACCGCCGATGTCGCTCTTGTGGGCAATGGCGCGGGACAGCACCTTCAGCACCACTTCGTCGCCAAGCTCCCGCGCGGCGGCGGCGGCGCCCTGTGCGTCGGCGGCCACATGCTCGCGGGTCACCGGCACCCCGAACCGCGCGAAGATGGCCTTGCTTTCGGCCTCGTTGAGATTCCCGGCGGGCAGGCCCGCCAGCACGGACGCGTCCTCGGCCACGGGGTCCGGCAGCGGCGGAAGCGCGCGGCGATGCAGGGCACGCAGCATGGTGGCGCAGCTTTCCGGCGTCGCGAAGGCGGGTATGCCCTGCCCATTCAGCAGCCGCACCAGATGCGGGGCGTGTGGGCTCACATAGGCCAGCACCGGCTTCTCGCTGCGCGCCTGGCACTCGACGATGGCGCCCGCCACGATGTCCGGCGTCGCCAGGGCGGAGGAGCCGATCACGACGACCACCGCGTCGTAGCTCGGGCTTTCCAGCAGCGCGTCGATGGCGCCGCGAAACAGGTCCGGCCGCAGCCCGGCCAGCGTGACATCCACGGGATTGCGCCCGATCGTGACAGGATCCTCGTTGAGCAAGGCGGCAAGGCGCTGGGTCGTCGCCTCGTCCGGCGCGGGGACCTCGATGCCCGCCAGGCCACAGTTATCGGCCAGCAGCGTTCCGGCGCCACCCGTGGAGGTCAGGATGGCGGCCCGGTCCCCCTTCATGCGCCGCCCGCCCGCCAGTGCGGCGGGGATGTCCAGCAGGTCCGTGAAGCTCTCGGCGCGGATGACGCCGTATTGCCGGAACAGCGCGTCGTAGACCCGGTCCGCCCCAGCCAGCGCGCCAGTATGGGATGTGGCCGCCCGCGCCCCGGAATCCGAGCGGCCGACCTTGTACACGACAATGGGCTTGCCCAGCTCGGCTGCCCGCCTCGCCGCCTGCTTGAAGACCTCGGGCCGCCGCAGCCCTTCCATGTAGACGGCGATGACATCGGTGGCCTCGTCCTCCACCAGGTGCGCGATCATCTCGCTGCTATCGATATCCGCCTCGTTGCCGGTGGAGACCAGCTTGGCGAAGCCAATGCCCCGGTCCGCCGCGCGCGACAGCAGCGAGCCCAGGATGCCGCCGCTCTGCGACACCACCGAGATGCGGCCGGTGGCGAGGTTGCCAACTTCCAGCGCGCCGGTGGCGGACAGCATCATGCCGTCCGTCAGGTTCACCAGCCCGATGGTATTGGGGCCGAGCAGCCGCATCCCGCCCGCCGCGTCCTTCAGCGCCTGCTGGCGGCGGGCGCCGTCCTCGTTCGCCTCGCCATAGCCGCTGGCCAGCACGATGGCGGCCTGGCAGCCTTTGGCCGCGAGGTCGCGCACCGCCGCCTTGGCCCGCTCCGGCCCCAGCAGCACGATGGCGGCGTCCGGAGCGCCAGGCAGCGCGGCGACATCAGGGTAGCAGCGCAGGCCCGCGATGCTGTCGGCGCGCGGGTTCACCGGCCAGATTTCGCCGGAGAATCCGTATTTCTGCAGATAGCCGACGGGGCGGCCGGTCATCTTGCCGGCGTCGGCGGAGGCGCCGATCACCGCGACGCTGCGCGGGCGCAGCAGGGCACCGATGGCACTCATGCCACCTCTCCCTTCTGCTTGGCCGCGCGGCGCCGGGCGACGCCTTCCAGGAAAGCCGCGACCGATTCCTGGTGCTCGCGGGAGCTGTAGCAAATGGCCTGCGCCTGGCTGCCCATGGAAAAGACCTGCTCCACCGAAAGCTCGAAGGTCTGGTCGAGGATGTTCTTGCTCAGCGCCAGTGCAGCGGGGGCGCCGTGGCTCAGTTCAGCGGCCCAGGCGCGCGCGTCGTCCAGCAGCGTCCCGGCACCCGTGACGCGGTCGATCATGCCGATGCGGAGCGCTTCCTCCGGCTCCACCGTGCGGCCGGAGAAGATCAGTTCCTTGGCGCGCGACAGGCCGACGCGGCGCGGCAGGAAGTACATGCCGCCGCCATCCGGGATCAGCCCGCGCAGGATGTAGGTCATGGCGAAACGCGCGGCGTCGGAGGCGATGATGAAGTCGCAGCACAACGCGACGTCGCAGCCCAGCCCCGTGGCGGCGCCGTTGACCGCGGCGATGGTCGGCTTCGGCAGGGCGTGCAGCATGGAAATGGCGTGGTGCGTGCGCTGCTGCCTGCGCCAGCCGTTCAGCGCCACCTCGCCCTGCGGCACGGACAGGCGCGCCTGCATCGACTTCACGTCACCGCCCGAGCAGAAGCCCTTGCCCGCGCCGGTGACCACCAGCGCCTTGATGCTGTCGGTCTTGGCCACGTGGTCCAGCGCCGCCATCAGGTCCGCGCGCATGTCGTCGTCGATGGCATTGCGCGCCGCCGGGCGGTTCAGGGTGAGAACCGCGACAGGGCCATCGGCCTGCAGCAGGATGGCATCGGATTCGGCGGAAGTGGGGGTCATGGGATCAGTCCTCGTCAGGCTTTGGCGGCGGCGTTCAGCGGCCGCGGCAAGGGAGCGCCCTCGTTCCAGGCCCGCAGGCATTCCACCGCGCCATCGAAGTAGTGGCGGAAGTTCTGCTGCGTGACGTAGCCGAGGTGCGGAGTCAGGATGGTGTTCGGTGCCTGCCGGATGGGGTCATCGGCAGTCATGGGCTCGGGCTCGTGCGTGTCGATGGCGGCGCCCCCCAATTGGCCGCTGCGCAGCGCCGCGATCAGCGCTGGTTGATCCACGAGCGGGCCGCGCGCGGTGTTCACCAGCAGCGCGCCACGGCGCATCAGGGCCAGTTCCGCCGCGCCGGCAATGCCGCGCGTGGTAGGCCCCAGGCCGAGATGCAGCGTCAGGATGTCGGCCCGGCGGAACAGCGTTTTCTTGTCGACCAACTCGGCACCCGCGGCCTCGGCGGTGGCTGCCGTCATGTTCGGGCTCCAGGCCAGCAGCCGCATGCCGAAGGCGCGGCCGATGGCGGCAACCCCGGCACCGATGCGCCCCAGCCCGGCGATGGACAGCGTCGCGCCTTCCAGCCCCAATCCTGTTCCCTGCTGCCACGCGCCCTGCCGCAGCCGCTGCTCCTGCTGCGGCAGGCCACGCGCCAGGGAGAGGATCAGTCCCCAGGTCAGCTCCACCGTCGGCGAGGCCAGTGAAGGCGTGCCGCAGACCGCGATGCCCCCGGCGTCGCAGGCATCGAGGTCGAGCACCCGGTTGCGCATGCCGGTGGTCACCACCAGCCGCAGCCCGGGCACGCGCCGTACCAGGCTGGCAGGGAAGGGGCTGCGCTCGCGGATCAGCACCACGGCATCGGCTTCCTCGGCCGCAAGGCGTGCGACGAGGTCTTCCTCATCCAGCTTCCGGTCGAGGAAGGTGACGGGCAGGCCGGACCAGTCGGCGGAGCCCGGCGCGGCGCCGCCGAAATCGTCCAGCACCAGGATGCGGCGAAGCGGGACGCGCGGCATCACTCGGCCCGGATGTTGGCGCGGGTCACGACTTCCTGCCACCGCGTGCGGTCCGCCTCGATGAAGCGTGCGTAGTCTGCGGGCGTCGGGCTCATCTCGATCTCGACGCCTTCCTCGGCCAGGCGCTGCTTGGCAGCGGCATCCGCCAGGGTGGCGTTCAGGGCGGCGTGGAGCGCGGCCACGCGGTCGCTCGGCATGCCTGCCGGGCCCAGGATTCCATACCAGGTCGACGACAGGATCTTGGGGAAGCCCTGCTCGACGGTGGTCGGCACCTCCGGGAGGAATTCCAGACGGCGCGGGGCGGCCACTGCCAATGCGCGCAATCCGCCCGAGGCGATATGGGGCCGCAGGGGCGCCGCGGCGTTGGTCAGGATCTGCACGCGTCCGGCCAGGACATCGGTAATGGCGGGTCCCGTGCCACGGTAGGGGATGTGCTCCATCTCGGCACCGAACTCGAGCGAGAGCAGCGCCCCCAGGACGTGGCCTGTGGTGCCGACCCCCGGGCTGGCATAGGACAGCGGCGGCTTGGCGCGGCGGGCGAGGTCCCGCAACTCGCCCATGCTGCGGGCCTCGACCTTGGGGTTCACCGTGATGACATTCGGCGCATTGCCGATGAAGCCGACCGGCGTGAAGTCCCGGATGATGTCGTAGGGGATCTTTGGCTGCACCAGGCTGCTGATCAGGAAGCTGCCGCTGCCGCCCAGCAGCAGCGTGTAGCCGTCCTTGGGGGAGGTCGATACGGCCTCGTTACCCAGCACGCCACCGGCGCCGCCACGGTTCTCCACCACGAAGGTCTGCCCCAGCCGGGCGCCCATTCCCTCCGCGATGACCCGGCCAACGATGTCATTGCTGCCACCAGCCGCGAAAGGGATGATCAGGCGGATCGGCCGGTCAGGATAACGCTCCTGGGCCAGCACAGCCGGCGCGCGGAGCGCGGCCAGGGCAGGCAACATCATCAGGGCGGTGCGACGGTTCATGGGCGGGCATCCTCCGGTGGCTGCCACGTGCGGCCATGCCGCCGGGCGCCTTGTTTCCGGCAGTGTCCTCCCGTCCTTGGGAGGCAAAAAAGTCCTAGAATTCCTTGCTGTACCCCAACCTGATGTTAGGGTGCCGCGATGAAACGCCCCCCATTGCCCTTCGAGAGCCTCTGGGCCTTCCGCGTGATCGCGGAGACCGGCAGCCTGACGGCGGCAGCGGCGGCGCTGGGCGTCACGCAACCGGCGGTCAGCAAGCGGTTGCGGGACCTGGAACTGATCATGGGCTGCTCGCTAGTCCGGCGCGGCGTCAACGCCATTGGCCTGACCAGGGCAGGAGTACGGTTCGCGGAAGAGCTGCAGGAAGGCTTCGCACAGATCCAGGCCGCGGTGGATCACCTGCAGACCCAGTCAGCCCCCTTGCGTATCCGCGCCTACACGACCTGGGCGTTGCGGTGGCTCATCCCGCGCCTGCCCCGCTTCCACGCGGCGCATCCTGGAATCGACGTGGAAGTCTCCACCTCCACGGCCATCGTCGACCTGGCGCGCGAGGGTGTGGACGCGGCCGTTCACACGGTACCCGCAGGTGCGGCGCCACCGTTCGGAGGACGGCGCCTGCAGGCGGTCATGATCTCGCCTTTCGCAGCGCCATCGATCCTGAAGGGTATGCCGGGCCGATGGCCCAGCTCGGCAAGGCTGCTGGGCAGCAAGGTCCGCGCCAGGGACTGGGACCTCTGGCTGCGGCAGGCTGGGCCGGCCTCCACGCAGCCGCCCCTGCTGTTCGAGAGCACGACTCTGGCCATCCAGGCGGCCATGGAGGGGCTTGGCATCGTCATCTGCTCCCCTTCCTTTGTGCGCGATGAGGTGCAGACAGGGAAGCTCGTGGCACTCTCGGACATCAGCATCCCGACAGGCGACCTTTACTGGCTCTTCCTGCCCACAGGGCGTGTCGGCGAGGCTCTCGGCATCTTCGCGGACTGGTTGGTCCGCGAAGCGCAGGCCGAGAGTACCGTCCCGGATCAGAAGCCGTAGAGTCGTTCGGACTTGGTGATGACGAGGCGGTGCAGCGCTGTCTCGTCCTGAAGAGGCCGCACGCAGTCACCATGGCCATAGCATGGTGACTGCGGGGCGAGGCAAGCCGGATGCAGCAAGCCCAGCAGCCCTTGAGGTAGAGCAGGCTCAGTTGGGACAGCGGTCCTCGCGGTTCCAGTGACGCGGGATGCGGGGCCCATTGAAGCCCGGTCGCCCGTCGGCAACGCGCTGCAACAGATCACGAACCTCGGCGGCGATGATGGTCACGCTGCGCGGCGTCGAGTTTCCGCTGTGCCCGGCGATGTCGTCGAGATCAACGACCTTGGCATTCGGGGCGAAGGCCGCGACTTCCATCACGCCGCTCTCGCCCGGCGTGAGCAACTGGTCGAAGCAGTTCGGCATGAGCAGCAGCCGTGCCTTGATGGAACGCGCGGCCGCACGCAGGTCGCCGTTGAAGGGCGGAGTCTTCGCTATGTCGTGATCCACGATGGCCCAGGTGCGGTAGATCCAGTCGCGCGCGTCGGTCGTGTTGCCGAGTTGCTCGGTCGTTGTGGCGTAGAAGCGCTCGACGCCATCGCGATCCTGGAACATCTCGGCGAGAGATTCGGCGGAGAAGCCGAAGGCATTCTGGATATTGATCCCGATGCCGGTGCCGCGCCGGGGCGGATCGTTCGCACTGTAGTCCCCTTCCTGCCACTTCGGGTCGAGCATGATGGCCTGGCGGGCGGCTTCCCAGATGAAGTTGGTCTGCCGGGTAGCGTGGGCCTGCGGGACGATGGGGATCACCGCGTCCATGAAGTCCGGATAACTGACGGCCCATTGCAGGCTGCCGATCCCGCCCATCGAGATGCCGGTCACGGCCACCAGGTGCCGGATGTTCAGGCACTCGGTCAGCATCCGGTACTCGGCCTGCACCATGTCGCGGATGCCGAAGCGCGGAAAGTTCATGTTCATGCCGGACCTCGTCGGTGAGGTCGTGGCACTCGGGTCTGTCGACGCAACGCCAAGCGTGTCCGGCTGGATGACGAAGTAGCGTTCGGTATCCAGCGCCCGGCCAGGTCCAGCGAGGAAGGTCTGCGCATCGCGGTTGCCGCGCAGGCCATGAATGGAGAGGATGGCGTTGCTGCGGTCCGCGTTCAGGGTGCCGTGCGTGATGTAGGTCATCCGGACGTTTGGAATGACGGCACCGCTCTCCAGCCTCAGGTTGCCAAGCGCGCAGGTTTGGACAGGCTGCGTCTGAGCTGTGGCCGGGGAGCTGCCCGCTGCGGTTGCCACAGCCAGCGTCATGCCAACAAGGGCTTGATACAGCAGCCGTTTAACATCGTGGCGAAGGCGCTGCTTTCCTCCACCGCGTGGATGCGGAGCGAACAAGTGACCCATGTCGATTCCTCCTCGGAGTCATTCTGCGGACTCCGTTTCGACACCTTAGTTCCAGCTAGGATGATGACAATCGGGAACTCGGCCAGGCACTGCGCGGGTTGCTCGGTTGTGCGGCGGCGGGTCTGGAACGCTTGGCCCAGATCCACGGCTCCACCGGCCTGCACCTAGCCGTTGTGGATGTCCTGTCGCGTATTTCTCCCGGAAAACGGCCATTCCGCTCCTGGCCATACGGGTGGCACAGCGCCGTTCCTGAAGGCGGACGGGCCAAAGTACATGAGACGCGACGGCACAGGGCACAGCGCCGTACCATTCCCGTCGCCGCAGCGTTCTAGTCGACATGCCGACAGACCGTGATTGCAGTGCCGTTCCCCGCAGAAGCACCGCCTTGCCACAGCCAGAGGGGAGGCGTACCACAATCAGCACGCTGCATATTCTTGCATGCGGCGGCGGTCAGGTACTGCGCCGCTGCTTCTGGCGCATCTACCAGGATCGCTTGCTTGGCGAGGCGGCCGCAGTTGCGTTCTACGCACTTCTCGCGATCTTCCCGGCGCTCGCGGCCCTGGTCACGCTATGCGGCCTCTTTGTGGATCCGGAGGTGGCGGCGAGATACTTCCAGGACCTGGCAGGTCCGCTGCCCACCGGGGCGGCGGACGTGGCTCGCGATGCATTAGGGCGCATCGGGACAGCAGGGGGAGGGCGGATCGGCCTCGCCGCCGGGCTCGCCGCCACCGCGCTGTGGAGCGCCACGGTGGCGGTGACCCAGTTGTTTGCCGCGCTGAACGTCGCCTATCGTCAGACGGAGACACGCGGCGTCCTCCGCCTCTGCGGTACCGGTGTCCTGTTCGCGATCGGGGCCATGGTGTTCGTCATGCTGGCGCTTGGCGGTGTGCTGGGTGTGTCGGTCGCGCTCGGTATCAGAGCCGGGTCCGGCGGAGGCGTGGACAGGATGCTCCAATTTCTGCGCTGGCCTGTCCTGCTCGCTCTTGCGTCTGTCGCCTTCGCGTTCACCTACAGGCACGGTCCCTGCCATGCCCGCCCGCGCTGGCACTGGTCGGTCTGGGCCAGTGTGGCGGCGTCGTCCGTTTGGCTGCTCGGCTCGGCTTCGGTGTCTTGGTATATCCAGCGTGTCGGCAGCTACGACTGGCTTTATGGCTCGGTTGGCGGCGTGCTGGGCCTGATGCTCTGGGCCTGGGTCTCCAGCGCGGCCGTCCTTGCCGGGGCCGTGCTCGACGCTGAACTGGAGCAACAATCCAGGCCCAGCACTGATGGCGCGTTACCATACCCTTAGTCGGCTGGAGGCTGCCTCGCGCGGTACGGGAGGGTTCTCCCCATCGAGGCGCGTGTGGTTCGGCCAAGATTGCGTACGCAAGAGATCCGTTTGGCGGCAGCTCGGCGCGCGTTTGAGACATCCGGATGGCCCTGCCGCATTCTGGATAGCGGGCATGAGCCTCCGGTTGTCATCGGAGGCGGCTGGCCTGCAGCAATGATTCCTTCAGCGCATCAGGCCACGCCGTGCCATCCATGCCTGGATGCGGCCAGCCACCTCGTCGCTGTTCGTGTCCATCATCATCATGTGACTGTTGCCGCGCAGCCCATCGGCCGGCAGGTCCATGATGTCAGCCGTGCCGCCCATGTCGCGGATGGCACCAGCCCAGCGCTCAACATTGTTGCGGATTTTCTGCCAGAAAGGGGAATCTGCGAAGTGGTCGCCCCAGACGACAAGGTGCGGCACGCCACGCAGCGGCGAGGCGTCCGTGCCCGCCGACGGCGTGCCTGATGGTTCGATAGCGATCACCGCCCGTACCTTGTCCGGCGCCGCCAGCGCAGCGTTGAAGGCGAAGTTGCCACCCTGGCTGTGCACGATGATCACGCAGGGGCAGACTTTCTGGACATACTCGTTGTAGGCTGCCTGGATCTGGCTGTCCGTGGTGGTCCAGCGCGGCACAGACTGGCGTGCGAAGGCATCCCAGGCCGCCAGGGGGAAGCGAGTGTCGGCAAAGGCCCTGCGCTGGGCGGCCTTAGGGTTCCAGCCGGATTGCGGGCCCACGCGGAACAGGTCCCAGCCTTCGCCTATCGAGCGGAAGACAGGCTCGCTCGCAAAGATCTCAGGAAAGCGCGCCCAGCCGGAGCGGCCCCGCTCCATGGCATCGCTGACATAGACGTCATGGCCCTGGCGCAGGAAGTATATCTGCCATCCCGGGCGGCCATCCGGCGTCGTCTCCCAGGTTACGCCCGTCAGGCCGCCGCCATGCCAGAGCAGGAGGGGATAACGGGCGCGCGGCTCCGCCAGCTTGATGTACTGCGCGTACATCTGTTCCACCTGGAACTCGCCGTTGGGGTCCATCTGGATCGGTGGCGCACCCGGCGAGGGAATGATCTCACGCTTCGGCATGTCCCCGAGTGCCACGACACGACCGCCGACATGGAAGCTGCCGATCTCCTGGACCTGCAGGGGCGGCGATACCTGGGCCTGGGCGCCGCCGATCCCGAGCGCGATGGCCATGATGGCCAGGGAGTACCTCATTGTTCGTTCCTCCGGTTATGAAGCGCCAGAAGTTGCCACGGCAATGCGGCAGCGCGCCACCAGGGGCGGTTCTCTCCGTGAAATCTGGCGGAAGAACCACTGGAGGCCACAAGCAGCCGCGGCACGGCCGGCACCGCATGTCCGCTTATCCGTGCTCAGCCTCGGCAACGGCCATTCCGCTTCCGGCTAGCTGTGCGGCTGTACTGGCCGATCGCTCGCCCCTGTCAGCTTCTCGATAGCGGCCATTCGGCGGTGAGCACCGCTCCCGTTTCGGACTCGGTCACGAACACGGTGTTGCCGTCCACGCCGCCCAAGGCGACGTTGGTCGTGGTCGCCCCCCGGCAGGAGCGGATCCGCGCCAGCGGCTCGCCCTGCGGCGAGAGCACGAAGACGCTGCCGAGGGAGGCATGAGCAACCAGGAGGTTCCCCGCCGCGTCCATGGCCATCCCATCGGGTCCGCTCGTCCCATGGAAAGACGCGAAGCGGCCGACCTTGGATGTGCTGCCGTCGGGCAGGAGTGGCAGGCGCCAGACCGCGTTGTCGCGCGTCATGGCGACGAACAGCACCTCCTCGTCATGGGACAGGACGAGTCCATTGGGGCTGGGGCCGTTGGAGAGCAGGCAGTCGAGCTGGCCGCCGGGACGCAGCCGGTACACACGCCCCGTGGGGTCGTGCAACCCGCTCTGCCCTTGGTCTGTGAAGTAGAGGTCGCCGTTTCTGGCGAAGACGAGGTCGTTCGGTCCCTTGAACCGCTCGCTGTTCCGCCGCGCCAGCACCGGTTCCAGCGCCCCGGAGGCGAGGTCGAGCGACAGGATGCCCTGCTTGTAGTCGGCGACATACAGGCGCCGGCCGTCGGGGTGCAGCGCCAGCCCGTTCGGCTCTCCGTCGTACTCGGCCAACTGGGTCCAGTCGCCTTCCGGCGAGATGCGGAAGATGCGGCCATGCGGGATGTCGGTGACGTGGAGGTTGCCGGCCGCGTCGAAGCACGGCCCCTCCAGGAAGCAGTCCACCGGCTGGCCGCGCTTGTTGGCCCGCGACCATTCGGTCACGACTGGACGGCGGAGGGCGGCGGGCATCTCCGAGTGGACGCGCGTGGCAACCGGGCGCGGCGTGGGGCTGAATGGGTCCAAGGCTTGGTCTCCGGTTCTGGTTACGGACGGGAAGGGTGGGCGCCTCAGGCGCCGATCTCGCGCGACAGGAGGCGGGCCTCCTCACACAGCGCCGCGGCGATGCCGGCATGGCTCTCGGCTTCGAGGCGGCTCCGCAGGCCGATGACACCAAGCGCCCCGACGAACTGCCTTCCCCGGCCGAAGACCGGAGCGGCGACCGCTGCCGCCTCCGCGTCGCGCTCGCCAAGGGACAGGCACCATCCCTGCTCCCTGACCCGCTCGTGGACAGGCTCCGAACCGCCCGCGTACGCCATCAGCACGTGGCCGCTCGCGCCGCGGTCCAGCGGCAGCGAGGCGCCTTCCTCGACATGGTGCCGGATGAGCCGGGGCGAGTGGTGGCGGTACAGGCAGACGCGGCGCCCCTCTTCGCGCACGTAGAAGGCGGCCGTCTCGCCGGTCCTGTCGACCAGCCGCGCCAGCGCCGGCCGCACGAGGGACGCCAGGTCGAAGGCATCCCGGTAGAGCAGCCCGAGCCGCAGGGGAGTGGGGCCCAGCCGGAACAGTCCGTCCTGCCCGCGGTGCAGGTAGCCGAAGCGGTCCAGCGAGGCCGCCAGCCGCAGCACGGTGCTCGGATACAGCCCCGTCCGCTCGGCGACCTCGCTGAGGGACAGGCGCGGCGTTCCGTCCCCGAAGGCATCGAGGATGCTCAGCGCGCGCTCCACCGCCTCCACCCGCTGCTCGCCGACGCCCGGGTGATCCGCGTCTTGCCGGGGCGATGGGGGACGTCCGCGCCGCTTGGGAACGGGGGCCTTGTCTGGGAGGGTCATGTTCCAGACCTTCGATGCTGCAAGGCGCTGTGGCCTGGTTGACGGGCAATGCCGACGGCGAATACATATTTCTGTAAGATAGAAATAATTTCCGCACAACAGAAATAATGCCTCTGTTCAGCGGCCCGACCGGGCCGTGGCCAGCGGCGGCACAAGGGAGAAAGCACCGATGCCCAAGTTCCAGACCCCTCATACGCGCCGGGACGTGCTGGCCAGCGCCGCCCTGGCCGCCGCCACGCTCGCAATGCCCCGTGTCCTCCGGGCACAAACTGCCGCTGCCTGGCCGGACCAGCCGGTCCGGATGATCCTCCCTTACGCCCCCGGTGGCCCGACCGACGTCATTGCGCGCCTGATCTGCGACACGCTGTCGCAGCGCCTGCCGCAGCGGGTCGTAGTGGAAAATCGAACCGGCGCCGGTGGCAACATCGGTGCTTCCGCCGCCGCCAAGTCGCGGCCGGACGGCGCCACCCTGCTCTTCACCAACACCGGTCACGCGGTGAACCGCGCCCTTTACGCCAAGCTCGACTACGACCCGGTCAAGGACCTGACCCCGGTGACCATCGTGGCTGAGGGGCCGATGGTCCTGCTGGTGCCGAACAGCTCTCCCGCCAAGACCTTGGCCGAATTCGTCGAGCGGGTCCGCGCGAAGCCGGGCGAGTACGCCTACGGCAGCACCGGAACCGGTGGCGCGCTGCAACTTGTCAGTCTGCTCCTCACCAAGGCCGCGGGGCTGAAGATGGAAGAGGTGCCCTACCGCGGCAGTGCCCCCGCCGCGCAGGACCTCATCGCCGGGCGGGTGGAGATGCTCTACGATGCCGGCGTCACTGGCTTCCCGCTGGCCACCGCGGGGCAGGCGCGGGCGCTCGTCGTCTCCTCCGCCCAGCGCAGCGCGGTCATGCCCGATGTCCCGACGGTAGCCGAGGCGGGGTACTCCGCCGCCACCTTCAGTGTCTGGCAGGGCATCATGGCGCCCGCGGGCACGCCTGCGTCCATCGTCGAAAAGGTTCGGGAAGAGGTTGCCGCGATCCTTGCCGAGGGAACCCTGCGCCAGCGCCTGACAGAACTCGGCGCCGAGCGGATCGTGACGAATACGCCTGCCGAGGCGAAGACCTACGTCGAAGCCGAGATGGTGCGGTGGGAGCAAGTCCTCCGCGAAGCAGGCGTGAAGCCTCAGTAAGCCTGATCAGCAAGGAGCGGCGAGGGAGTCGCCC
Organism: Teichococcus wenyumeiae; assembly: GCF_003696345.1. Lineage (GTDB taxonomy): Bacteria > Pseudomonadota > Alphaproteobacteria > Acetobacterales > Acetobacteraceae > Pseudoroseomonas > Pseudoroseomonas wenyumeiae. The sequence continues at coordinate 70,116 of NZ_RFLX01000003.1, forward strand.
ACGACCATTCTCCTCAGCGAGACCGGTCCGCGCGACGGGCGGCGGAAAATCGGCCGAACCATGGCAACCGAGGCCAAGATCCGCTGGGTACAGGCCCTGGCCATCGCCGGGCCGCGCGAAACCGGGGCCGGCTCCTTCGTGAACCCGAAGCTGCTGCCGAGGAGAGATGCCGCCGGGGTGGTAGCGCGGCTTCGCAATGGTCTCCATCGAGGCCTGTCGCCGAACCTTGCATGCAAGGCCGGCCGCTTGCGCCTAGGAGATCGGTTCGGATCGTGACGCGGGTTCCGTCATGGCCGGCCGGTAAACCGCCTGAGGTGCCGCACGACCGAGCATCGCCTCCCGCCAGATGGTGAAGATGCCGGCGCCAATGACAATGGCGCAGCCGACCACCATGTTGGGCGTCATAACCTCGCCGAATACGAAGACGCCCATCAAGCAAACCAGCACGGTCTGGATGTAAGACATTGGCTGGACGACGACGGCGTCGAGCAGGTCGAAGGCGCGGATCAGCAGGTAATGGCCAGTGGTGCCGGTGATGCAGAGAGTCAGCATCCAGAACCAGTCTGCCAATGTGATGTGGGTCCAGTAGAAGGGCCCGACGAGGCTGATCGCCACTGCACCTGCCACACCGGTATAGAAGAAGGCTGTTCCTGACGAATCCGTCCGGCTCGCGAGCCTCGTCATCACGGAGTAGATCGCGAAGAGAACCGTTCCCAGAGCAGGAATTGCAATCTTGGCGTCGAACGTCGCCTGAAGCGGGTTGATGATCAGGATGATGCCGATGAAGCCGGCGCTGATCGCGGTCCAGCGTCGCCAACCCACCTTCTCGCCCAGGAATGGGACAGAAAGGCAGGCGACGACCAGCGGGGTCGCGGCATACAGGGTGTGCGTCGCCGCCAACCCGACACGCGAGAACGAGAAGATCGACAGGCCGATTTGCACGGCGAGCAGGACCCCGCGGGCGATCTGCAGCCACGGGCGACGGGCGGCGGCGGTCCTCCGCAGGCCGACGGAAGAGCGGCTGGCCAGCAGGACCGCGAAGCCGGCGAACGCCCAATAGCGGATCATTGCGATCAAAATCGGCGGGTAGGCATCGCCGAGATGCTTGGAGATTCCATCCTGCATCGCGAAGATGGTGACCGCGGAAATGGCGTAGAGGAGGCCGGTGGGCCGAACTGTCATCAAGATCGCCTTGTTGTCGTACGGCCGAGGGCGACCGTGATGGCCGGTGCAGCCTAGTCACTTTATCAGACGGGTTGAATACGGAAGGAACCCGGTGCCCCTTGTGGCAATAAGCCGGTTGGAGGGCTCGGCGGAGCGTGCCTCTCGAGCTTGGACTTCATTATTACGTTCGCCACGTAGCTCGCTGGCCAGGGCGGCAGGCCCTGCAGCCCTGTGCGGAGGCCGTCGACAAAGCGGCGCGCTCCATCCAGGATTTCTTTCAGTGACCAGGGCTTGATCGCTTCGTGCGGCGAGCCACTACGAGCGGAACGGCAAGGACCGAGGTGAGGCGCGGCTGAGCTCGGTTCTCGTCAGGTGTGGAGGTCAGTCCGGCGGCGCTGCGTCGTCAGCGTCTCCGCAGGTACCATCAGGAAGCTGAGAGGGCTCATTTTTCCGGTCCAGCAATTCGTCATGCCTGAAGTCGAAAGCCATCTGGATGCCACTGGCCAAATGATCGCCGTCGAAGTTCGACACGGTGACGCCGAGCAGTCGCACCTTCTTCGGCAATGGAAACAAGCTGCGTGCCAAGTCGATGGCAGTGCCGACCACAGCCGCCCGGCTCTGCGCCGGCTCGGCGGAGGACCGGCTCCGGGTGATCTGCTGGAAGTCCGCCCATTTCACCTTCAGCGTGACGGTGCGGCCGGGGGCGCCATGCTTCTCGCACCACTCCCACACCTCAACCGCCAGCGCCTCCACGGCCGCCTCGATCTCGTGCGGGTCCGAAAGGTCGCGAGGGTAGGTGGTCTCAGACCCCGAGGACTTGCGCGGACGATCAGGAACCACGGGCCGGTCGTCCTCGCCGTGCGAGATGGCATGGAAATGCGCGCCCGCCTTGCCGAACTGCGCCTGCAGGAAGGCGAGCGGCTGCTCCCGCAGGTCGCGCCCGGTCCGGATGCCGAGGCCGTTCATCTTGGCGGCGGTGGCGGGACCGATGCCGTGGAACCTGCCGACGTCGAGATCGGCGACAAAGTCCGGCCCCATCTCGGGCGTGATGACGAACTGCCCGTTCGGCTTTCGATGGTCCGACGCGAGCTTGGCCAGGAACTTGTTGTAGCTGACGCCCGCCGAGGCGGTCAGGCCCGTCTCCTCCAGGATGCGGGCACGGATCTCGCGCGCGATCCCGTTTGCCGTCGGCATGCCCTTCAGGTTCTCGGTGACGTCCAGGTAGGCTTCGTCGAGGCTGAGCGGCTCTACCAAGGGCGTGTACTCGAGGAAGATGCCCCGGATACGCTGTGAGATATCGCGATAGCGGTCGAAGCGCGGCGGCACGAAGACCAGGTCCGGGCAGAGCCGCAGCGCCGTCCGCGACGGCATGGCTGAGCGCACTCCGAAGGCACGGGCCTCGTAGGAGGCCGCAGCCACCACGCCGCGCTCACGCGAGCCGCCGACAGCCAGCGGGCGCCCCTTGAGCAAGGGGTCGTCATGCTGCTCGACGGACGCGTAGAAGGCGTCCTGATCGACATGGATGATCTTGCGGAGAGGTGGTGTCACGGAGCGGTGATGCGTTTGACCTGGGCCGATTGTAGCGAGCGCCTCTTCCGCGCTCCAGTTTCAGGCCGCCCGGACGTTGCGGTGACGGGGCAAGGGGGCGGACGACGAGGCTGCTGGCTACCTACAGCTTGACGATGACGGATGTGGCTGGCAGCGCGCTCCTGGCCTAAGCTGGCGAGCCGCTGCCTGTCGGGTGGTTCGACGGCATTGTGATGCCGGGTGCTACAGCAGGAGATGCGGCTATCGTCCTGGGCATGTGGGTGGCTGGGAGCGCTTCCACGGCAGGAGGTGTCACCGGTCTGGTCTGGCTGACGTAGGAATTCCGGCGTGAGCGGCGGCGCCAGGCCGGAGTGCGGGAGGCCGGCTGAACTCCAGCGCTCGCGCGCAAACCGAGCAACAGCGAACCGGACCTCATTGCTAAGAGCACCTCGTCGACGCTTCGGGCAGCCTGCCAAGCCGGTCGCCCATCGCGAAGTTGACGAGGGAGGTCCGCAAGCCGCTTACGCTGCCTGGAGGCAAGCGGCGACTGGCCTCAAGAAGGTCGCAGGCTACCCTGCGCCAATGCGCCGCATCCGTAATGTGCGCCGAAGGAGCCTCGATGTTGGCAGAGTAACACGGGCCTCATTCCGGATGGTGTAGAAAAATTGACAAGTCAATCCGCAGCAACGGCATCAGGTCATTGCTGCGGAAGCTTTTTGCGTCGACCGGTAGTTATTCTGACGCCCGACAACATCAGGCGTCCACTTCCTCCAGGTCCAGCTTCGCAGCATTCTCCTGGATGAAGCGGAAGCGCAGTTCCGCCTTGCGGCCCATCAGCTCCTCCACCCGCTCGGCGGTGGCGGCGCGCTCCTCGGGCGGCAGCACCACCTTCAGCAGGGTGCGCCGCTTCGGGTCCATGGTGGTTTCCTTGAGCGATGCCGCCGGCATCTCGCCCAGGCCCTTGAAGCGGCTGACCTCGACCTTCTGGTTCGGCTTGAAGGCCTTCTTCATCAGCTTCTCGCGCTCGGCATCGTCCATCGCGTAGACGGTCTTGCCCCCGGCCACGAGACGGTAGAGCGGCGGCCGCGCCAGATGCACCCGGCCCTGCTTCACCAGTTCCGGCAGCTCCTTGTAGAAGAAGGTCATCAGCAGCGTGGCGATATGGGCGCCGTCCACATCGGCATCGGTCATGATGATGATGCGGCCATAGCGCAGGCGGCTGATGTCGAAGCGGTCGCCGGCGCCGCAGCCCAGCGCCTCGATCAGGTCCTTCAGCTCCTGGTTCTGCCGCAGCTTGTCGGCGCTGGCGGAGGCCACGTTCAGGATCTTGCCGCGCAGCGGCAGCACGGCCTGGGTCTCGCGGTCCCGTGCCTGCTTGGCGGAACCGCCGGCCGAGTCGCCCTCCACCAGGAACAGCTCGGTGCCTTCGGCCGATTCGCGGGCGCAGTCCGCCAGCTTGCCGGGCAGGCGCAGCCGGCGGGTGGCGGTCTTGCGGGGGGTGTCCTTCTGCTCGCGCCGGCGGATGCGTTCTTCCGCCCGCTCGATGGCGAAGGCCAGCAGGTTGTCGGCGGTGGCCGGGTCGCCGGCCAGCCAGTGGTCGAAATGGTCGCGCAGCCCGGCCTCGACCAGCTTCGCGGCCTCCGGGCTGGTCAGCTTGTCCTTGGTCTGGCCCTGGAACTGCGGGTCCCGCACAAAGACCGACAGCATGCCCGCCAGGCCGCCGAAGATATCCTCGGCGGTGACATTGCCGGCCCGCTTCTCCTTCTTCAGCTCGCCATAGGCGCGCAGGCCTTTGACGAGCGCGGAGCGCAAGCCGGCCTCATGCGTGCCGCCCTGGGGCGTCGGGATGGTATTGGCGTAGGTGTGCACAAAACCGTCGCCGCGCTCCATCCAGGTAACGGCCCATTCCACGCGGCCCGCGCCCTTGGGGAAGGTGGCGTCGCCGGCCCAGGGGGCAGGGATGACGGTGGCCTGGCCTTCCACGGAAGCCGCCAGGAAGTCCAGCAAGCCGCCAGGGAAGTGCAGGGTGGCGTTGCTGGGGGTGTCGTCCTTGATCAGCGCCGGGTCGCAGGCCCAGCGGATCTCGACACCACGGTAGAGATAGGCCTTGGAGCGGCAGAGTTTGAACAGCCGCGTGGCCGAGAACTGCAGGTTGCCGAAGATCTCGGGGTCCGGCTTGAAGCGGATGGTGGTGCCGCGCCGGTTATGTACCGCGCCGGCATTCTTCAGCTTGGTGGTCGGCTTGCCGCGCGCATAGCTCTGGGTGAACAGCGTGCGGTCGCGCGCCACCTCCACCTGCAGGCTCTCGGACAGCGCGTTGACGACCGAGCTGCCGACGCCGTGCAGGCCACCCGAGGTATCGTAGGCCTTGCCGGAGAACTTGCCGCCCGAGTGCAGGGTGGTGAGGATCACCTCCAGCGCCGAGAGCTTGGGGAACTTCGGGTGCGGGTCCACCGGGATGCCGCGCCCGTTGTCGCGCACCACCAGCACATTGCCGGCTTCCAATGACATCTCGATGCGGTCGGCATGGCCGGCCACCGCCTCGTCCATGGCATTGTCCAGCACCTCCGCCGCCAGATGGTGCAGGGCGTTCTCGTCGGTGCCGCCGATATACATGCCGGGCCGGCGCCGCACGGGCTCCAGCCCCTCCAGGACCTCGATGTCCTTGGCGGAGTAACTTGCCTGAGCAGGAGCTTTGACGCCCTTGCCGCCGAAGAGATCGTTCATGTCTTGTTCACACCCCTCGCGCCGCACGGTAGCGGCGGAGGGGGGTGAACCGCAACCCGGAGCGCGCTTTGGCGCCCCGGATCGGGTGCTCAATTCTCGGCGTTGCCGGTATGCGCCTCGAGCATCCACAGCTTCTTGTCGAGATCGCGGGAGATCTCGGTCAGCAGGTCGGCGGTGTCGGCATCGCCGGCCTCGTCGGTGGCTTCGATACCCTCACGCACCGTCTTGGCATTGGCGGAAAAGCGCTCCACCAGCTCCTCAACATGCTTCATCGTGTAGGTCACGTCGCGCGGATAGGCCTTCAGGCGGGTCTTCTCGGCCACGATCTGGCTGGTGCCGTCCGGCGTGCCGCCGAGCTGCACCAGGCGCTCCGCAACGTCGTCGCCGAACTGGAACAGGTCGTTGTAGAAGCCCTCCAGCATGGTGTGCAGGCCGATGAAATTCGGGCCGCGCATCGTCCAGTGGGCCATGCGGACGGAGTTGGTCAGGTCGAGGGTATCGACCAGAACGCCGTTCAAAACGTTGATGGAGGTCTTCTTGGCATTCTCACCAAGGTCGTTGGGGGACTTGCGAAGGGCCATGATGGAATTCTCCCACTGTCTGGCGCGTCTAACGCTGCCTTTGGAATGAGAGTTGCCCGGGCCCGCGTTGCAAGCCCTGCCAAGCTCAAGAATGCCTGCCCTGCGCGATCAGGGGGTCCTGGGCGAGATAGCGGGAGGCCTTGGGCGGCGTGTCTCCCCGGTGCAGGGCGGCGGCGCGTGCGATGATGGCGCGGTCCTCCGGCTCCAGCCGGTCCATTTCGCGCAGATGCTCGGTCCAGCTTTCCACCGCCCAGAACTCGGCCCAGTATTCCGGGTGCGCCACATCCTCGTAGAGCCGCCACCACAGGGCGCCGCTGCGCATCCGCACCTGCCGCAGATGCGCCATGGCGGCCAGGAAGGCGGTGCGGTCGGCGGGGTCGATGCGGTAGCGCACGCCTTCCAGCACCCGGCCACGGTCGCTCGCCAGCAGCCCGGCCAGTTCCGGCGCCGGGGCCTCGGGCTCCGGGATCGAGGTGGCCGGGGCCTCCTGCAATGCCGGGCCTTCCAGCCGCAGGGCGCGCACCGCGGTGCCCGCCACCAGCCCGCCGATGCCCGAGCCCAGCAGCGCCCAGTGCACGCCCACGGCATCGCCCAGCCAGCCCGCCAGGGTGGCGCCCAGCGCCAGCATGCCGTTGAAGGAGAGCTGGTAGATGCCGATGGCGCGCGCCCGCACCCAGGCCGGCGCGATCATCTGCGCCCGGGCCTGCAGGGTGGAGGTGGCGATGATCCAGGAGGCGCCGTAGAACAGCATGCCGGCCCCGGCCAGCGACCAGTGCCGGGCCAGGCCCAGCATGATCAGGGCCGCGGCGCTGAGCAGCGTGGCCATGAAGACCATGCCGTTGGAGCTCAGCCGGCGGCGCAGCCGCGTCATGGCCAGCCCGCCGCAGACGGCGCCGACGCCCATGGCGCCCAGCAGCATGCCATAGGCTTCCGGCCCCAGGCCCAGCCGGTGGCGCACCAGCAGCGGCAGCAGCCCCCAGACGGCGGCGCTGAAGAAGACATAGACCACCGAACGCAGAATGATGGTGCGCATGAGGGGGGAGGCCCCCACGAAGCGCATGCCCGCCCGCATGGCGGACAGAAAATGCTCCTTCGGCAGCCGGCTGCGCGGCGCCTCCCGCTTCCAGGCCACCAGCGCCATGATCAGCACCAGGAAGCAGAGGGCATTGAAGGCGAAGGCGGCCTGGGTGCCCGCCAGCCCGATGATGAAGCCGCCCAGCGCCGGCCCGATGGAGCGGGCGATGTTGAAGCCGATGCTGTTCAGCACGATGGCCTGGGTCAGGTCGTGCCGCGGCACCAGCTCCGGCGTGGTGGCCTGCCATGCGGGCGAGTTCATGGCGCTGCCGATGCCGATGGAGAAGGTCAGCGCCAGCAGCCCCCAGGGGCCGATCATGTTCAGGGCGGTCAGCACGCAGAGCAGCGCGCCCATGGCGCACATCCAGCCCTGCGCCCAGATCAGGTGCAGGCGGCGGTCCAGGATATCGGCGATGGCCCCCGCCGGCAGGGCCAGCAGGAAGATCGGCAGCATGGAGGCCGTCTGCACCAGGCTGACCATGATGGGGGAGGGCGCCAGGCTGGTCATCAGCCAGCCGGCGCCGGTGTTCTGCACCCAGATGCCGGTGTTGCTGGCCAAGCTGGCGATCCAGAGCAGCCGGAAGGACGGGTGCCGCAGTGGCGAGAAGGTGGAGCTGGACGACGCTGCCGCGCGCGCCTGCGCGGTGTCCTGGTTGGCGTCGGTGCTCCGGCTGGCCATGAATCGTCCTTCCCTGCTGGCCTCGTTGTGCCGCAGCCGGAGGGCGCCCGCCAGGGTGGGCGGCGTCAGTTTTGTCGGGCGGAGGCCAGTGCGGCGATGCATTCCTCGAAGGCGGACAGGTCGCTCCAGCGCAGCGCTTCCGGCACCGCGCGGGTGATGATGCGGCCGCCGGAGGCCAGGATGCCGCCGTCGATCATCAGGTTGTCCTGCAGGCCGAAATTCTCCAGGTGCAGGCCCTCGGCATCCTCCCACTCGTCCGGCTCCCGCCGGGGCCGGGCGGCCTCGCCCAGGAAGGCCAGGGTGCGGTCGCGGAAATTGGCCGCCGCATTGGCATAGCCGAAGACCGGCCGCCCCAGCGCCCGCATGAAGCCCAGCTCGAAGACCGTGCCGGCATCGGCCGAGGGGCCACGGAAGGGCGTCAGATTGGCCACCAGCGCGTCGCAGGAGCGGATATGCGCCTCGTTCCAGAGGTAGATCTTCATGAAGCGCTGGGGCGCGGCCGTGGCGGCGGCATCCTCGATGGGGTCGAGGGGAAAGACGCCCGTCACGCCATGGCGGGCGCAGATCTCTTTCTTGGCCGCGGCGATGGCGGCGGCGTCGGGCAGGAAGACGTCGGGTCCGGCGAGATAGATGCGCATGGCTGCAATCTGCCCCGCCACCCACGCCCGCGCCAGGGCGCGCAGGGTGCCATGGCGGCCCAGGGGTGTTACTGCGGGCAGCAGCCGGTGCGGATGACGAGATGAAGACGATCCTGACCTTCGTGGCCAATGACCGCATGTTGCATTACCTGAAGCCCTTCCTGGCCAGCTTCCGGCACTGGATGCCGGAGCAGGAGGCCTGGATGATCTCCTACGACGGGGATGACGCCGAAAGCCGCGCCCTGGCCGCCCGCCACGGCATCGGGTTCATCGGCATGGACACCTTCCACCCGGAGGTGGAGGCGATCTCCCGCCAGATGAAGGGCCGCTTCATTGGCCATTTCCGCAAGCTGGAGGCGCTCTACCTGCCCTGCGACGCGCTGATGATGATCGACATCGACGTGGTGCTGAACCGCGACCTTTCGCCGCTGTTCCTCCCGGTGCTGGAGAAGCGGGTGGACCTGCTCTTCGGCGAAAGCACCTGGGGATGGGTCTATGCCGAGCATGGCAAGGCGCTGTTTCCGCGCTCCCGCCACTTCTCCACCGGCATGGTCGTGCTGCGGCCGGCGGAGGTCACGGCGGAGGCGCTGCGCGCCTGCATCGCCGCGAATGCGGAGGAATTCGACCTCTGCCGGCAGCCGCGCGTGCACGACCAGCCGCTGCTCAACTACTATTGCGACAAGCAGGGCCTGGCGGTAGCCCCGGTGGGCGGGCTGGTGCCGGGCATCGCCAGCACCAACTACTACCTGAAGCCGGAGATCCAGCCGGTCTGGACCGATTCCATGCCCCGCTTCCTCGCCGGAGAAAAGGAAGTCGCCTTCATCCATTTCGCCGGGTTGAAATCCACCGAGGGCGAATTCCGCTTCAAGATGCTGCTGGACTATTACCGCTACCGCTGCGGCGCCTGATCAGCGCCAGTCGCGGCTGCCATGGGCCATGGGCCGGCCGCCGCGCGCCACCTCGTCCGCATGGGCCAGCGGCGGCTGCAGCGCCGGGCCGCCGAGGCGGTGCAGCCCATCCAGCAGGTCCGAGCGGTCCTCCAGCCGGCGGGCGATCAGGTGCAGGATGGGCACCTCGGCCTCGTCCAGCCGCTCCAGCCGCCCTTCCACCAGCAGCAGCCGGGCGGAGAGCACGGCGGCCCGGTGCGCTTCCACCACATGCTGGTAGAGCACGAGGTTCACCGTGCCGAACTCATCCTCCAGCGTGAAGAACACCACGCCCTTGGCGCTGCCCGGCCGCTGCCGCACCAGCACCAGCCCGGCCAGCCGCACCCGCTGCCCCTGGCGCAGGCGGGCGAAGGCGCGGCTGTCCACGGTGTCCAGCGCCGCCAGTTGCGGCCGCAGCAGCGCCAGCGGGTGGTCGCGCAGGGTCAGGCCGGTGGCGCCGTAATCCAGCACCGTTTCCTCGCCCGCCGTGGCTGTGGGCAGGCTGGGCTGTGCCTCGGCGGCGGCGAAGAGGGGCAGGGGCGGCGGGGCCGCGCGGTCCAGCCCGGCGGCAGCCCAGAGGGCGCGGCGGCGGTCCATCCCCATGCCACGAAAGGCATCGGCATTGGCCAGGGCTTCCACCGCGCGGCGGTCCAGCCGCGCCTGCCGCACCAGGGAGGCGAAATCCCGGCAGGGGCGGGCGGCCACCAGCGCCTCGGCCGCCTTGGGGTCCAGACCGGAAACCAGCCGCAGCCCCAGCCGCAGCGCCAGCCTGCCGCCATCTCGCTCCAGCGTGCAGTCCCATTCGCTGGCCAGCACGTCGATGGGGCGGATGGGCACGCCATTCTCCGCCGCGTCCCGCACGATCTGCGGCGGTGCGTAGAAGCCCATGGGCTGGCTGTTCAGCAACGCGCAGGCAAAGACCGCCGGGTGGTGCCGCTTGATCCAGGCCGAGGTGTAGACGAGCTGCGCGAAGGAGGCCGCGTGGCTTTCCGGAAAGCCGTAGGAGCCGAAACCCTCGATCTGCTTGAAGCAGCGTTCCGCGAAGTCGCGCGAATAGCCGTTGCGTGCCATGCCTTCCAGAAAAGGCTCGCGGAATTCCGGCACAGCGCCGGTATGGCGGAAGGTCGCCATGGCGCGGCGCAGCGCATCGGCCTGGGAATTGCTGAAGCCGGCCGCGACAATCGCGATCTGCATCGCCTGTTCCTGGAACAGCGGCACGCCTTTCGTGCGCTTCAGTACGGCTTCCAGTTCCGGGCTTTCGTAGGTGACGAGCGACGGGTCCTCCCGCCGCCGCAGATAGGGATGCACCATGTCGCCCTGGATCGGCCCCGGGCGGACAATGGCGACCTCGATCACCAGATCATAGAACTCGCGCGGGCGCAGGCGCGGCAGCATGTTCATCTGCGCCCGGCTTTCCACCTGGAAGACACCCAGGCTCTCCCCGCGCGAGAGCATGCGGTAGGTTTCCGCATCATCCTGCGGAATGTCGCGCAGCCCGTAGCTGGCGCCGCCATGCTGCGCGATCAGCGCCAGGCCGCGCCGCAGGCAGCTCAGCATGCCCAGGCCCAGCACATCGACCTTCAGCATCCGCAGCGCGTCGATATCGTCCTTGTCCCATTCCAGCGTGTGGCGGTTCTCCATCGCCGCCTTGGTCACCACCGCCAGTTCCGTCAGCTTGCCGCGCGTGATGACGAAGCCGCCGACATGCGTGGCCAGATGCCTAGGGAAACCCTGCAACTCCTCCGCCAGATCCAGCGCCATGGACAGGCGCGGGTCGCCATCCGGGTCCAGGCCCTGCTCCCGCGCCACCTCGTGCAGGCCGCCGTCGCCATGGTGCCAGGTGCCCTTGGCCAGCCGCGCCGTGACATCCTCCGACAGTTCCATGGCCTTGCCGACTTCCCGCACGGCGCTGCGGCCGCGATAGCGGATCAGCGTGGCGCAGATGGCGGCGCGGTCGCGGCCATAGCGGCCGTAGATGTGCTGGATCACCTCCTCCCGCCGCTCGTGCTCGAAATCGACGTCGATATCCGGCGGCTCGTCGCGCGCCTCGCTGATGAAGCGCTCGAACAGCAACTCGCGCTTGTCCGGTGGCACGGCGGTGATACCGAGCACGAAGCAGATGGCCGAATTGGCCGCCGAGCCACGCCCCTGGCACAGAATCTTCTGCGATTCCGCGAAGCGCACGATCTCATGCACCGTCAGGAAATACGGCGCGTAGCCGAGCTTCTCCACCAGCCGCAGTTCATGCGCGATCTGCCGCGCCACCTTCTCCGGCACGCCCTCCGGCCAGTGGCGCGCGGCGGCGGTTTGCACGCGCTGTTCCAAGGCCTGTTGCGCCGTCAGGCCGGGTTCCAGGATCTCCTCCGGATATTCGTAGCGCAGCTCGCGCAGGCTGAAGCGGCAGGCGGCGGCGATATCGAGGCTGGCTTCCACCGCATCCTCCAGCCCGGTGAAGAGGCGTCGCATCTCGGCCTCGGGCTTCAGATGCGCCTCGGCATTCTGCGTGGCCTCCAGGCCCAGCGCGTCGATGGTGGTGCCGAGGCGGATGGCCGCCAGCACATCGGCCAGCCGCCGCCGCTCCGGCTGGTGGAAGCGCACGCCGCCGGCAGCCAGCAGCCGTGCCCGCGCCACGCCGGCCATCTCCGCCAGCCGCCGCAGCCGCCGCCGGTCGTCGCCACCGAAGCGATGCGCGGCGGCGCAGAACAAGGGCATGGCGAGCCCACGCCGCAGCGCCGCCGCATCCTGCCGCAGCCGGGCGGCGAAAGCCTCGTCCGGCAATTCCGGCGCCACCAGGGCCATGATCTGCCCTTCGGCAGCAGCCAGCAGGGCTTCGCGGGTGATGCGTTCCTCGCCCTTCTCCGCCACCATGCGGGCTTCCGACAGCAGCCGCGTCAGCCGGCCATAGGCGGCACGGTCGGTAGGCCAGACCAGGTATTCGTGTCCGTCCTCCAGCACCACGCGGCAGCCGACCACGAAGGGCAGGCGGATGTCCTTGTGCTCCGCCGCCACCATGGCGCGCACCACGCCGGCCAGGGAATTGCGGTCGGCGATGCCGATGGCCCTATGCCCCAGCAGCTTCGCCGTCAGCACCAGCTCATGCGGGTGGGAGGCACCTTCGAGGAAGGTGAAGTTGGACATGGCGCCCAGTTCGGCGAAGCCCATGGCGGCCCCTCACGCAAAGACGCCATGCAGGAACCAGCGCGGCGAGGCTTCCGGCAGCCCGGCGCGGCAGACCCAGAGCCGCGTGCCGTCCGCGCATTCCACCCGGTAATAGTCGCGCACCGGGCGGTCCGGGCGGTCGCGCCACCATTCCGGCTCAAAACGCTCCGGCCCCTCGGCGGCGCGGATGTTGACCCAGTTGCCGCGCCAGTGGATGCGGCGCGGCGGCGCATCCGGCAGCACTGCGATCACCTCGATCTGCTCCGGTTGCCGCAGCAGGCGCAGCGGGCGGGGGCGGGCGGCCCAGCCCTGGGGCGTGTCGATGCTGGCGAAGGGGTCCACCTTCATCGCCGCGCGCTCCGGCCAATGGCTGGCGCGCGGAGCCAGGCGCCAGACGGGCAGCCGCTGCCCCAGGCGGTCGATCAACTGCGCCAGCGCGGCGGCATCGGCGGCGGGCGTGGCGCCGGCCACCATGCCGGATTGCAGCGCCGCCAGCGGCTCGGTGCGCTCGGCCAGCAGGTCCAGCCGCTCAAAGCCGAAGCGGGGTTCCAGCGCCTCCAGCCTGCTCTCCAGCAGCCGGTGCAGATGCGCGGGGTCGCGGCTGGGCAGGCCCAGGCCCAGCATGGCTTCCTGCACCGTGCCGTCGCCGCGATGCGCCCGCAGCACCAGCCGCAGCACGCCGCGCCCGGCATCCCCCAGTTGCACGCAAAGCGCCGGCAGCATGCGGGACAGCGCGGCATCGATGCCGCCACGGGTGATCAGCGGTTCCATCATCTCCCGCACCACCTGGAACTCGGGCGGCGGGCGCAGGCTGCGGAAGGGGGTGGCGGCCTCGCCCAGCATCCGGTCCAGCAGCAGCACCAGGGGCGCGCCGAAGCGGCGGGCCAGCGGCGCGCGGGGCTGCCGCAGCACGTCGCCAGCCCGTTCCAGCCCCAGGCGGCGCAGCCCCACCAGCACTGGCACCGGCAGGCGCATGGCCGGCAGCGGCAGGCCCGCCACCGCCACGGCATCCTGCCCTGGCGGCACCACCGTGCCCCCGCAGCGGGCAATGGCGGAAGCCAGCAGCGTGCCGCCGGCAATGGCCGCCTGCGCCGCATGGCCCAGCCGCGCCAGCCCGCGCAGCACGCGGTCGCGCAGCGCCACCTCGCCGCCGAAGAGCGGCTCCACGCCCGTGATGTCCAGCAGCAGCCCATCCGGCGGGTCCAGCGCCACCAGGGGCGTGAAGCGCAGTGCCCAAAGGCCGAGTGCCTCCAGCCGCGCCGCCTCGGCGCCGCCGTCCTCAGGCCGGGGCCGCACGGCGGGGGCGATGGCCTGGGCATCGGCCAGGCTTTGCCCGACGGCCACGCCCAGGGCGGCGGCGCGCGGCTCCACCGCCACCACCCGGCGTGCCGAGCCCTCGGCGCGCCAGACCAGGGTCGGTGCCTCGGCCCGGCCGGTGGCTTCCACCGGCAGCAGCGGCAGGTGCAGCGCCAGGAAGCGGCGGCCCACCGTATCGCCGGATGGCGGCAGCGTCGGCGGCGGCAGGGCCTCCGGCGCTGGCGCGGTCAGGCGCGGCGGGCGGCAGACGCGGCGTCTCATCCCACCCGGCTCCGGCGCGAGGGAGCGGGGGCAAGGGCCTCGTCCTCCAGCGCCCCGTCATCCTCGCGCCAGCACAGGCTCCATTGCCCACCCGCGCCACCGCGGCTGCGCAGCAGTTCCACCTGCCAGCGCGGGCGATCCGGCTCCAGGGCGGGCAGGGGGGCGATGCGCCAGCGGGTCAGCGCCACCGCCGGGCCGGGGGCGGCGCTGTCCGTCCGCAGCAGGATGCCCAGCGCACCGCCGGCCTCCGCCGCCAGCATCAGCCGCCGCCCGGCGGTGAGGTTGATGCCGGGCGAGAAGAGCAGCGCGGCGGAAATGGCGCGGCAGCGCAGCGCCTCCTCCATGGCCCAGAGCGCATCGGCCTGCCGGGTGGCGCGCACCAGCAGCAGCCGCTCCGGCCCCAGCCCGAAGCGCAGCAGCCCGGGCGGCCAGGCCTCGGGCTCCGGCGCGATCCAGAGCACGGTGCCGCCGCTGCGCGCCAGGGCCAGGGCGATGAAGCCCAGGGCGGGGCCGCCCAGCTCCCCCACCGCCAGCACCTCATGCAGCGCGGCACGGGCCAGCCCGCCGGCCGGCAGGGCCTGGTCCAGCGAGGGGCAGAGCGGCACCGCGTCCTCCCGCCCGGGGCGGCTGCCGGCATGTTCCAACCCCGCCACCTGGCTGCGCAGGTCGGCCAGCAGCGCCGATCGGTCGAGGGGTGAGAATCGTGCGGTCATGTTCATCATTTGTTCCCACACTTCCCCGGCCGAGTACAAGCCTGATCAACAGGTGCCACATCACAGGCATGAAAAAACCCGTGGAGCCCTTCCACCGAAGGGCGCCACGGGCATTCGGGGCGCGGAGACTCAGCTCCGGCGGGAAACCGCCATCAGGGCGCCGCCCAGCGCCGCCAGCGCGAGGGACACGAAGGGCCGCTGCCGGATGGCGCCGGCTACCGCGCTGCCGGCGCGGCTCATGTTGTTCAGCCCCTGGTGGACATAGCCCTGAGCATCCTCCGCCGCATGATGGACCTGCCCGTTCGCTTCTTCCGCCAACCGATGGGCGGTTTCTTCGAAGCGGCTGTAGCCGTCCTGCAAGCTGCTCTGGGTGTCCCCCGGGGCCTGTTCAGCCGGTTCAGGCTTGTCACTCATGACCGATCTCCCTGGAAGCTTTTGCAGTCCCGTAAACCGGCAGGCCGGGATACGGTTGCGGTCGCGGTAAGACCTTGTCAGCTATGGCACAGCATTTGTGCTGCATGCGGCATTGTCCGCCTCCGCCCGATACGATAGCCGACACAACAAGAATGCCGGCCCAGCAGCCGGTGCGACGCCGCCGGGCGTGCGCGTGGTGGGAGTGAACGTGATGAATCGCCGGCAAGTCCTGACCGGACTGGGCTCCGCTGCCCTTGGCATCATGGCATCGGGCGGCAGTGCCCGGGCCCAGAGCTGGCCCAGCCGCCCGTTGCGGATGATCGTGCCCTTTGCACCCGGCGGCGGCGCCGACGCCACCGGCCGCATCGTGGCCGAGGCACTGGGCAATGTGCTGGGCCAGAACGTGGTGGTCGAGAACCGCGGCGGCGGCGGCGGCACCCCGGGCGCCGCGGCGGTCGCGCAGTCGGCGGCCGATGGATACACGCTGCTCTACGGCACGCCGGGGCCGCTGATCACCAACCCGATCCTGATGAAGGACATGCCCTACGCGGTGAAGGATTTCGCGCCGGTCAGCCTGCTGACGCGCGGCTCCTACCTGCTGGCGGTGAACGCGGACCTGCCGGTGCGCTCGGTGGCCGACCTGATCAGGCTGGGCAAGGAGAAGCCGGGCTCGCTCACTTTCTCCTCCTCCGGCATCGGTGCCGGCAGCCATCTGGCGGGCGAGCTGCTGGCGGTGGAAACCGGCATGCAGATGGTGCACGTGCCCTATCGCGGCAGCGGGCCTGCCATCCAGGACGTGGCGGCGGGGCGCGTCAACTTCACCATCGACACCTATCCGATCATGATTCCGCTGATCGATGCCGGGAAGCTGCGGCCCATCGCGGTTTCCGCCGCGACGCGGATGAAGGAACTGCCGGAGGTGCCGACCATCGCCGAGACGGTGCCGGGCTTCGATGTCACGGTCATCAATTACCTCTGCGTCCGCGCCGGCACGCCACGCCCGCTGATCGACCGGCTGAACGCCGCGCTGAAGACCGTGCTGGCCGAGCCCGAGGTGATCCGCCGCGCCGCCCAGGCCGGCGCCGGCGACGCCACCTGGAGTTCCCCGGAAGAGCTGGGGGGCATCCTGAAGAGCGAATCCGACAAATGGCGCAGCGTGATCCAGCGCGCCAAGATCAGCATCGAATAAGGTATTCTCTCGATGGATGACGAGGCCTTCCGCGCGGAACTGCGCGACTTCTGCCTGACGCAATGCCCGCCGGAGATCCGTGCGCTGGTGGCGCGCAACGGCAAGCTCGGCCGCCGCGAATGGAGCACCTGGCAGCGCATCCTCTTCGAGCGCGGCTGGGGCGCGCCCAACTGGCCGGTGGAATACGGCGGCACCGGCTGGACGCTGCACCAGCGCCACATCTTCGATGAGGTGCTGGCCGAGTGCGACTGCCCGCCGCAATATCACCATGGGCTGCGCCACCTCGCCCCCGTGCTGATCGCCTATGGGTCGGAGGAGCAGAAGCGGCAGCACCTGCCGGGCATCCTGGATGGCAGTGTCTGGTGGTGCCAGGGCTATTCGGAGCCGGATGCGGGCTCCGACCTCGCCTCCCTGAAAACACGCGCGGTGCGGGACGGCAACGACTACGTGGTGGATGGAACCAAGATCTGGACCAGCCACGCCCAGGAAGCGGACATGATGTACACGCTGGTCCGCACCTCGCAGGAGCCGAAGCGGCAGCAGGGTATCTCGCTGCTGCTGATTCCGCTGAACACGCCGGGCATCTCCGTCACGCCCATCCGCACCATCGACAACTGGCACCACGTCAACCAGGTCTTCCTGGATGGCGTGCGCGTGCCCGCCTCCGCCCGCGTGGGCGAGGAAGG
Source organism: Teichococcus wenyumeiae (assembly GCF_003696345.1). GTDB lineage: Bacteria > Pseudomonadota > Alphaproteobacteria > Acetobacterales > Acetobacteraceae > Pseudoroseomonas > Pseudoroseomonas wenyumeiae. Next base: position 87,171 of record NZ_RFLX01000003.1, read on the forward strand.
GCAGGGCTGGAGCTACGGCAAGTACCTGCTGCAGCATGAGCGCCTGGGCGTGGCCAATACCGCGCCGATCATCGGCCTGCTGAACCGCGCCCGCCGGCTGGTGGAGGAGATGCCGGCCGGCAGCCCGCGCCGCACCGCCCTGCGGCAGCGCCTGCTGCGACTGGAAGCCGAGGCGCTGGCACTGCGCGACATGGGCCGCCGCGCGCTGGACGACATCATGAATGACCGGCCGCTGGGCAATGTCTCCTCCGTCATGAAGCTGGCGGGCTCCAACCTGATGCAGTCGCTGGAGGAACTGGGGCTGGATGCCACCGGGCGGCGCCTGGCCTTCCGCTTCCGCGACATCGACGATGCCAATGGCAAGAGCACCGAGCCTGGCATCGAATGGCTGCAGAATTTCCTCTACGGCCGGGCACGCACCATCTATGGCGGCAGCAACGAGGTTCAGAAGAACCTGCTGGCCCGCACCCTGTTCGGGAGCTGACCGACATGGCCTTCACCGCCACCCCGCTGCTGCCGGGCGACCTGTTCGATTCCGCCGCGAAATTCGCCGCCGCCGCCGATGCCCGCACCGCCGAACTCGCCAAGGTGCGGGAGCGCGACGAGCATGCCGCCAGGCTCTGGGAACAGGCCACGGAACTCGGCTGGCCCGCCATCATGGTGCCGGAGGAACAGGGCGGCATCGGCGGCGGCATCCCGGATGTCGCCGCCCTGGTGGAAGGCGGCGCCCGCGCCGCGCTGCCCCTGCCGCTGGTGCCCGCCTGCGCCATCGTGCCCATCCTGCTGCAAGCTGCGGGAGAGGCGGGGCAGGCGACCCTCGGCGGCCTCGCGGAAGGAACCGCGCGCATCATTCCCGTGCTGCCGGAGGACGCGCCCGGCCTACGGGCCACGCGCCAGGGCGCGGCATGGCGGCTGGACGGCGCGGCCGAGGGTGTCGCCCGCCTGCCGGGCCTGACGCAACTGCTGGTGGCCTGCGCGGCGGAAGGCGGCACCGCGCTGCTGCTGGTGGAGGCTTCCGCCGCAACGCTGCGCGAGCATGAGCGCCTGGATGGCCAGCCCAGCCTGGATGCCAGCTTCGATGGCACCGCCGCCACGCTACTGGCGCAGGGCGAGGCCGTGGAAGCATCCCTGGTCCAGGCCCGCGATGCCGGTGCCTTCCTGTGCTGCATGGAGGCCGTGGCCGCCATGGGCGCGGCGCTGGAGCAGACGGTGGGCTACCTGAACACCCGCGTGCAGTTCGGCCAGACCCTGGCCAGCTTCCAGGCGCTGCGCCACCGCACCGTGGAGCTTTACGTCATCTATGAGACGGCCCGCGCCCTGATGCGCCACCTGCTGGAGCAGGCCGAGGCCGGCACGCCTTGGGCGGCGCGCGAATTGTCGCTGGCCAAGCTGCATATCGGCCCCGCCGCCCGCGCCTTCGCCAAGGAGGCGATCCAGTTGCATGGCGGCATGGGCCTGACGGAGGAACTGGCCGCCGTGCGCCTCGCCAAGCGGCTGCTGCTGGTGGAATTCGAATACGGCGACAGTATCACCCGAGCCGAGGCGCTGCTGGCCGCCTGAGATCGTGACCGCGGCGGCGTTGGACAACGCCGCCGCGCGGCCCATGCTGGCAGCAACGCCAGCAAGGGGCCCCGGCCAATGCTCGTCGTCCACCACCTGAGTGATTCCCGCTCCCACCGCATCCTCTGGCTGCTGGAGGAGCTGGAGCTGCCCTACGAGGTCCGCCGCTACGAGCGGAACCCCAAGACCCGGTTCGCGCCGCCGGAGCTGAAGGCGGCGAGCCCGCTCGGCAAGGCCCCGATGCTGGAGGATGGCGGGCGGCGCATCATCGAATCCGGTGCCATCATCGACTACGTCATCCGCCGCCACGGCGGCGGGCGGCTGCAACCGGACCCGGCCTCGCCGGCCTATGACAGCTATGTGCAATGGCTGCACTACGTCGAAGGCTCGGCCATGCTGCCGCTGATGCTGCTGACCTATGCCAACCGGCTGGGGAAGGCGGCGGCGCCGCTGCTGCCGCGCATCGAGGGCGAGATCGCCAATCACCTTGGCAATATCGACCGCGCGCTGCAGGGCCGCACCTACCTGCTGGGGGAGGAGCTGACCGGCGCTGATATCCAGCTGAGCTTCGTGGCGGAACTGGCTGGCAGCATGGGCAAGCGTGCCGAATACCCGGCGCTGGATGCCTGGATCCGCGCGCTGCAACAGCGCCCCGCCTACCGCCGCGCGGTGGAAAAGGGCGGGCCCTACGGCCTCGCGCGGTAACCGGATTGTCGGGGGAGATGAGGCGGAAGCCTCTGGCGGATGGGGTGGGATTCGAACCCACGATACCCTTTTGAGGTATACACACTTTCCAGGCGTGCGCCTTCGACCGCTCGGCCACCCATCCAACGCAGGGCGGGGGTATAGCAGCCCAATCGGCGGCGGCAAGCGGCCCCGCGCCAGAAAATGCGCTTCCAATCCCCTTTGCCCCGCTTTTTTTTCGCCCCCCGGCGCGAGGGGCATCTCTCGCGCCCGTTACCGCCCTTTCCGACCGGCATTTTTTACCGATTCGGCATCGCTTGGCGGGAGTCATTGCGGAGCCTTTAGGGGGCGGCGCGGAGAGATGCGCGTAGAACGCAGGGGGGACACGCGATTCTTTCGGCCTGAAGGTCCCGATTTTCCTTGAGAATTGGGGGGTATTGCCTCATATGCGGCCCCCGTTGACCCGATCGATGTCCGATCAACCCGGTCATCTGCTGGTGGAAAGGAGCCCGCAACATGGACTCTCTCGTTTCTCCGCTGGGGATGGTCTCGGAGCACCCGAGCGAAGCCCAGACTTTTGATGCCGCTGAGGCGAAGGACCACTTCGTCGAACGCGACGGTGTCCGCTTCGCGGGTACGCACCTGATCGTGGACCTGTGGGGCGCCACTAACCTGGACGACCCCGCGCATATCGATTCCGTGCTGCGTGAAGCCGCGATCGAGACCGGCGCGACCATCCTGCATGGCCACTTCCACCACTTCCATCCGGGTGGCGTGAGCGGCGTGCTGGTGCTGGCCGAGAGCCATGTCTCGATCCACACCTGGCCGGAGCGTTCCTATGCCGCGCTGGACATCTTTGTCTGCGGCATCTGCAACCCGTATCTGGCGGTGCCGATCCTGAAGAAGGGCTTCCTGCCCGAGCGCGTGCAGCTTGCCGAGCACAAGCGCGGCCTGATCGGCTGACACCAGACTTTTACGTGACGTGATGGGGGGCGGGGTCCATGACCCCGCCCTTCTTCTTTTTGTGCATCTGCAGAGGATTCACACGATGCCAACCGATTCCTGGGTGAATGAGACCCTCTATCCCGAATGGGGCCAGCGCTTCATGGTCAAGCGTGAGCTGGCCCGCGTGCAGAGCGACTTCCAGGACATCATGATCTTCGAGAGCTACACGCATGGTCGCGTGCTGATGCTCGATGGCGTTGTGCAGATCACCGAAGCTGACGAGTTCGTCTACCAGGAGATGCTGGCCCATGTGCCGCTGCTGGCGCATGGCGATGCCAAGCGCGTGCTGATCATCGGCGCGGGCGACGGCGGCGTGCTGAAGCGTGTGCTGCAGCACAGGAATGTCGAGAAGGCCGTGATGGTCGAGATCGACGGCGAGGTGATCCGCCTGGCCAAGGAATTCATGCCCTCCATCGCCGGCGACGCCTGGAACGACCCGCGCGCCGAGGTGCTGGTGGCCGACGGCATCGACTATGTCCGCAAGGCCGCCGATGGCAGCTTCGATGTTGTCATTGTGGACAGCACCGACCCGATCGGCGTGGGCGAAGTGCTCTTCACCGATGAGTTCTACGCCAATGTCGCGCGCCTGCTGTCGGAGAAGGGCGTGATCGTCAACCAGGGCGGCGTGCCAGCCATGCAGGCCGACGAGCTGCACGATACCTCGGTCCGCCGTGCCAAGTCCTTCAGCGACATTTCTGCTTACGTCGTCGCGGTGCCGACCTATGTCGGCGGCTTCATGACGCTGGGCTGGTCCGCCAAGGATGCCTCCCTGCGCGCGGTGGATACCGCGACCATCCGTGCCCGCGCCGAAGCCGCCGGCATCCTGGGCCAGACGCAGTATTGGACGCCGGAAATCCACACCGGTTCCTTCAACCTGCCGCCCTATATCGCCAAGCACCTGCCGGCGAAGGGCTGAAGCCCGCGAAGGGCGGCGTATGCGCCGCCCTTCAGCGCAGCAGCGCGGCGGAGAGACCCTCCAGCCGCGCCAGCAGCCCCGCCATGGCGGGGCGCAGCACCCGCCCGTCCTCGGCGGGCAGCAGCAGCACGGCGCCGCAGAGGCGCGTCATATCCTCCTCCAGCCCGTGCAGATCGAGGGCACGGCCGGATTCCGCCAGGGCTGTCGCCACGGCGAGCGTTGAATCCATCTGCTCGATGCTGGCCAGGATGGCCTGTTGCGGTTGGGGTGTCATGGCCAGGGCAGCATAAGACCGCGCTCCTTACCGATTCCCTACCCGGGCGCCTTCCGCCGGCCTTGACCCTTCCTTCACCCGAATCGGTGCAGGCTCCGCTGCCTTCACTACCAGTGCAGGGGGATTGCGCATGAAGATGGACCACGCGCTGCAACTGGCCGCCGGCCAGCCGCCGCGGCCGGACGATATCCTTTCCGTGGCTGGCCGGCTGGCGGGGCAGGGTCCTTTGACACCGCTTTGCGCCGCATCGGCCATCCCGCCGGCACTGCGCCTGCCTGTTGCCGGGCCGGACAATCTGGGGACGCTGCATGCCTGCCAGGGCGTCCTGTCACGAACCATCGCTCTCCTGGAATAACCACTGCCACTTCACGAATTCGTGAGTTAAGCTGGCTGCATGGCTTGGTGGCGACTCAATCGGCGGTGCTCCTGGCGCAGGACTGAGCCGGCCGTCCTGGCGGTGCTGGCTGGCTTGCCGGAAGCTGCGGCGCTGCTCGATGCCGGCGGCATGGTCCGGGCGGTGAATACGCCCTTGCAGGCTGCGCTGGGGCCCACCCAGCCGGTGCGCCCTGGCTGGCCCGCCGAGCGTATCTTTGCCCCCGCGCTTCGTGCCGAGATGGCTGATTGGCTGGCGCAGCCTGGTGCCGCGCCACGCGAATCGCGCCTCGCCGCGCCGCAGGGCATGCCCGAAGCGCCGGTGGCTATCCGACGCATCACCCTTCCCCGCGGCGATTCGCTGCTGCTGCTACAGGATCTGACGCCCCGCCAGGCCGCCGCCGAGGCCGACCGGCTGCAAACCCTCGGCACCCTGGCCGGCGGCATCGCGCATGACTTCAACAACCTCCTGACCGTGGTGCTGGGCGCCAGCGAGGATGCCCAGCGGCTGGCTGGTGCCGCCGATCCAGTCCTGGCCGCCGAACTGACCCAGATACGTCAGGCCGCCGGGCGCGGGGCGCTGCTGGTGAAGCAATTGCTGGCTTATGCCCGGCAGCAGGTGCTGGCCCCCCGGCTGGTGCCGCTGAACGAAGCGGTGGAAGGCATTGCCTCGCTGTTGCGCGGCAGCGGACAGCGCCAGGGCGTGGCGCTGGAGGTGGCGCTGGATGAGGCCGGGCGGATGGTGCTGATCGACCCTTCGCAGCTCGACCGGGTCGTGATGAACCTCGCCATGAACGCCCGGCAGGCCATGCCGCAAGGCGGGCGGCTGCGGCTTTCCACCGGCCGGCTGGTGCTGCTTTCACCGCTGCCGGGCGTCCCGGATACGGTGCCGCCAGGCCGCTGGACCGTGCTGGAAGTGACCGATACCGGCGGCGGCATTCCGCCCGAGGTGCTGCCGCGTATCTTCGAGCCCTTCTTCACTACTCGCCCGGAGCGGGGCGGTACCGGCCTGGGCCTGGCCACGGTGCATGGCATCGTGCGGCAGTCGGGTGGCTTCATGGTGGTGGAAAGCCAGCCGGGGCAGGGCGCCTGCTTCCGTATCCTGCTGCCCCGGGTGGATGAGCCCATTGCCGATTCCCTGCCGGCCGCGCCCGCGTCGGCTCAGCCCGCGTGCCATCCGGCGGGACCGATTCTGCTGGTGGACGACGAGGCGCCGCTGCGACGACTGGCCGAGCGTGCGCTGCGCCGCGCCGGGCATGACGTGGTGGTGGCGGAGGATGCCGAAACCGCCCTGGCTCTGCTGGAAGAAGGGCTGGTGCCGGGCCATCTGGTGTCCGACGTGGCCATGCCCGGCATGGATGGCGTGGCGCTGGCGCGGGCGATGCGGGCGCGGCTGCCCCGCCTGCCGGTGCTTCTGGTTAGCGGTTACGCCCATGCAGCTGTGGATGGCGGGCTGGAGGAAGACGGCATCCGCTTCCTGGCCAAGCCTTATGGACCGGCGGAGTTGGTCGCCGCGGTGGGAGAGCCTGTTCCCGCTGAATGATGGCTGAAAACCCTTGCGAAAACGACCAGAAGTGAACATATAGGGAACACGCGCGAGGGCATGGTCAGCGCTTGGGAATCACCGCGAACCACGCCACACTTGCTCGCTATTTCGTGAACTCGGGGGCGGCGCTTGTGGCGCATGGCCTGCTCGGTTCATACCACGCATCACCACCTACGGCCTCTGCCAGAAGGGCTTTGCATACCATGGATAAGAACAAGGCGCTCGACGCCGCGCTCAGCCAGATCGAACGGGCCTTCGGCAAGGGCTCCATCATGCGCATGGGCGCCAAGCAGGGCAGCGACGAGGTGGAAGTCATCTCGACTGGCTCGCTCGGCCTCGACCTCGCGCTGGGCATCGGCGGCCTGCCGAAGGGCCGCATCGTCGAGATCTACGGTCCGGAATCCTCGGGCAAGACGACGCTGGCGCTGCATGCCATCGCCGAGGCGCAGAAGCGCGGCGGCACCTGCGCCTTCATCGACGCCGAGCATGCGTTGGACCCCGGTTATGCCCGCAAGCTGGGCGTGGACGTGGACAACCTGCTGATCTCGCAGCCCGATGCCGGTGAGCAGGCGCTGGAGATCGCCGACACGCTGGTGCGCTCCGGCGCCGTGGACGTGCTGGTGGTCGATTCCGTCGCCGCCCTGGTGCCGCGCGCCGAGCTGGAAGGCGAGATGGGCGATAGCCATGTCGGCCTGCATGCCCGCCTGATGTCCCAGGCGCTGCGCAAGCTGACCGGCACCGTCTCCCGCTCCAACTGCCTGCTGATCTTCCTGAACCAGATCCGCCTGAAGATCGGCGTGATGTTCGGCAATCCGGAGACCACGACGGGCGGCAACGCGCTGAAGTTCTATGCCTCCGTGCGCCTGGAGATCCGCCGCATCGGTCAGATCAAGGACCGTGAGAACGTGGTGGGCAACCAGACCCGCGTGAAGGTGGTGAAGAACAAGATGGCGCCGCCGTTCCGCCAGCTCGAGTTCGACATCATGTACGGCGAGGGCATCTCCAAGGTCGGTGAGCTGGTCGACCTGGGCGTGAAGGCCGGCGTGGTCGAGAAGTCTGGCGCCTGGTTCTCCTGCGACAACCAGCGCATCGGCCAGGGGCGCGAGAACGCCAAGCAGTTCCTGCGCGACAACCCGGCCATGGCCGAGAGCATCGAGCAGCGGGTGCGGGCCCAGGCCGGCCTGGTGGCCGAGGCCATGATGACCGGCGAGCCGGAAAGCGAGGACGCCGCGGCGGAATAACCGCCCGGCCGGAACGGGAAAGGGGGGCAGCGATGCCCCCCTTTTTTCTTGCCTGCCTTACCGGCCCAGCAGCCCGCGCAGCACATCAACCGCATTGGGGCGGCGTTGCTGCTCGTTGCGGGTCTCGGGTGGTGGCACCGGACCAGGGCGGCCGCCACGCGCCACGGCCAGTTGCTGCGCGCAATCCGGCAGGCCCGGCCGCCCGGCCAGGGCCTCTGCCAGCTGGCCCAGCGCCGCGACGCCGGAATTCTTCTGCCGCGCCGCCAGTTCCCCGGCGATGCTGGCCGCCGCCTGCGCGGCGCCGCCCTGTTCCAGGCGGGAAACCGGGCGCAGGAAGCTGCCGCTCACCTTGACCGGCGCGCTGAGCCCCAGGCTGCCGAGACGCACCTGCGGCAGCAGCCGCAGGTTCAGCCGCTCCTGCCCCAGGTCGATCTCGCCGGTACCGGCCACATCGGCCAGCCCGCTTTCCAGCAGCATGGCTTCCGGCCGCGCCACGCCTTCCCGCAGGCCCAGCCGCAGGGCGAAGCAGCGCAGCGGCGTGCTGGCGGCCTCGCCGCCGCCATTGGAGCCCAGCAGGCGCCGCAGGTCGCCCAGGAAGCGGTCCAGCAGCGCGTTGCCGATCTGCCCATTGGCCATGGCCAGCGCGACCTGCCCGTTCAGCGAACCCGCCAGCGCCCGCGTATCGGCGCCCTGGCCGGCGAGCTCGGCTTCCAGTTCCACCCGCCCGCTGCTCTGGTCCGGCAGGCGGTAGGTCTGCAGCAGCGGCTGCAGCTCAATGCCATTGCCCTCATGCCGTGCCGAGAGCGTGACGCGGGGCGGCGTGGCGGTGGCATCGGCATGCAGGGCCAGCGCCAGCCGCCCACCAGGGATGCCCAGCGAGACCGGCGTCATGGCCAGGCGCCCATCCGCCAGTGTCATGGTGGCGCGCTGGTCGCGGTACAGCACGCGCCCGGCCTTCAGGTCGCCGACCGCCAGCCGCAGCTCGGCATCCAGGGCATGCATCCACGCCACCGGCAGCGGCAGCAGGGGGATCAACCGCTCCGGCGCCGTGTCGGCCGGCTGGGCCAGTGGCGGTTCGGCCGGCGGGGCGGGCACCGGCGGCACGGCGGGCACGGCGGCGGAAGGCAGCGCCGCCCGGGGCTGCAGTTGCGAGATGCGGTCCAGGTCCAGGCGCGGCACGGTCAGCACGGCCACCAGCTTCGGGCGCTGGCCGCTGCTGTCCAGGCTGGCATCGCCCTGCAGCACCAGATCGCGCGATTGCAGCTGCAGCGCCTGCACCTCCAGCCGCTTCGCGTCACGGCTGATCCGCCCATCCAGCCGCAGGTCGTGCAGCAGCGGCGTGGCGAGGCCGAAGGAGCGCAGCATCGCCGCCGTATCCGCCGCCTGCAGCGACACGGTGCCGGCCCATTGCTGCCGTTGTGGCCCGGAGACGGTGCCGGTGGCGGTGGCGGAAACACCCTCGCCGCGCAGGCCCAGGCTGACCGGCCAGGGCGCGGTGCCGCGCAGCTCCGCCAGCGGCGGCAGCGTCGCCGCCGCCTGCCAGGGCACGCCGCGCATCTCCACCGTGCCTTCCAGCTCGGTGGGGCCTTCGCCCGAGATCGTCAGCGCGGTGCTGCCCAGGCGCAGTTCCGGCACCTGCGCCGAAAGATCCGCCGAAGCCATCCTGGCGCGCAGGTTCAACAGCCGCGGCGGCTGTCCGGGGCCGGCATCGGTTAGCTCGGCATGGATATCCAGCCCGGTCATCGGCGGCAGCGGCTGGCGCAGGAAGGGCGCCAGGCGGTCGGAGCGGTCGGCGGTGGCGTTCAGCGTGGCCTGCCAGCCGGCGGCGGCCTCCGGCCGGGTGGCATTGGCATCCAGCACCAGTTGTACACCGGGCGCCGCCAGGGTCAGGCGCAGGGGCCAGTTGGCCGGCGCCTCTGTGGCGCCCAACAGGCGCGGCAGCGGCCCGGCCTGCCCCTGCACCGCCAGCGGCACCTCGCGCAGCGCCAGCTGGCCCTCGAAGGTGATCGGGGCGTCCGGGGTCTCGGCGCGCAGCAGCAGGTCGCGGATATCCAGAACTTCGGCCTTGGCCGCGCCGGCATCGCGCCAGGACAGCCGGCCGCCCTGGATGCCGATGGCGGCGATCGAGAGCTGCAGGGGCGCCGCCGGGGCCGCGGGTGCGCTGGCGCTGGCGGCGGCGGGCGGTGGCGCCTCGGCCGGCGCGGGTGGGGCGAAGACCCAGTTGCCCTGGCCCTGCGCGCCCCGCTCCAGCAGCAGGTCGGGCTCGATCAGCGTCACCTGCTCAAAGGCGACACGGCGGGAGAAGAGCGGGATGAGCGCCAGGCGCGCTTCCACCCGGCGGGCCGTCAGCATCTGCGGCCGGCTGCCGCCAGGGGCGTTGGAGAGGGCCACGCCCTCCAGCGTCACCGTCGGCACCAGGGAGAGCTTCAGCCCGATAGGGCCGGAGAGCGTCAGGTCCCGCCCCGTGGCCTGATGCACGGCGGCGATCAGCCGGGGGCGCAGCACATCGTCGCGCAACAGCACCCGCAGCGTGGCATAGCCGGCCAGCGGCACCGCCACCACCACGGCCAGGGCGATCAGGGCGCGGCGGCCTCGCCGGCGCCGGGGGGGGAGCGGCACCGTCATGGCGTCAGGCTATGCGCTTAGGCGCGGTGTTGCGCGGGCGGGAGAAGCCAAGCGTCTCGAAGCTTTCCAGCATATGCGGGGGCAGGGGCGCCGTGACCTCCAGCCGTCCGCCATCCGGATGCGGGATGGAGAGGCGGCGGGCATGCAGGTGCAGGCTGTGGGACATGCCCTCCAGATGCGCCGCCTGGCCACCATACTTGCCGTCGCCCAGGATGGGGCAGCCGAGCGCGCTGGCGCAGTGGACGCGAAGCTGGTGGGTGCGGCCGGTCAGCGGCTTCAGCTCCAGCCAGGTGGCGTGGCGGCGGGCCACGTCCATGGTGGAGAATTCCGTGACGGCGAAGGCGCCGTCCTTGCCCTCGGCCGGCACCACGCGCTCGCCCTGCGGGCCGCCGCCCTGCTTGGCCAGCGGCATGTCGATGCGCCCACCCTCATATTGCGGCTGGCCGACCACGATGGCCCAGTAGGTCTTCTCGGCATCCCGCCCACGGAAGGCCTTCGCCAGGAAGGAGGCCACGCGCTGGTCGCGTGCGATCAGGATGACGCCGGAGGTATCGCGGTCCAGCCGGTGCACCAGGCGCGGCCGTTCCTCATGCCCGAAGCGCAGGGCATCCAGCATGCCATCCAGGTGCTTCTTGATGTTGGGCCCACCCTGCACCGGCAGGCCATGCGGCTTGTCCAGCGCGATGATGGAATCGTCGCTGTAGAGGATCATCCGCTCCAGCGCCTTGGCGTCTTCCGGCGTCACTTCGCGGATGCGGGGGCCGGTATCGGGCGCGGGGCCTTCAGGGATGGGCGGGATGCGGATTTCCTGGCCGCGCTCCAGGCGCGTATTGGCCTCGACGCGCTTGCCGTCCACGCGGATCTGCCCGGTGCGCAGCAGCTTCTGCAACGCGCCTTGAGTCAGTTGTGGGAAATAGCGGCGGAACCAGCGGTCCAGCCGGGAATCGGCGTCCGCCGCATGAACGGTGCGGTGCTGGATGGTCATGCGCGCGGCATTAGCCCCAGCCGCGCGGCGCGTCGAGCCAAATCTCTTTGACGCAAGGAATAAATTCCTTACTATCTTACTTCCTTACCGGAGGCAGCGGCGATGCGGATGGCCAAGCTCACCAGCAAGAACCAGTTGACCCTGCCCAAGGCGGTGGTGGAGGCGCTGGGCTCGCCCCGGCACTTCCGCATCCAGGTGCATGACGGGGTTCTGCTGCTTTGGCCGGGCCGGCTGGTCTGTGCGGCGGACGCACCGCACCCGGCTGCGGAGGTGCAGGATAGCCGGGCGAGGCAGGATGGTAAAGGATAATTTTCCTCTCCATGCCCAGGCAGCCCTAGGCGACCGCGCGCCCTAGCGCGAAGCAGAGCGCGAAGGCGCCGAGCCCGCCCAGTAGCGTCAGCGCCAAGTAGAGCCCCGCCTGCATGGGGGAGCGCAGCGCCAGGGTGCCGAGGTCCAGCGAGAAGGCCGAGAAAGTGGTGAAGCCGCCCAGGAAGCCGGTGATGGCCAGCAGCCGCGCTTCCTGGCTCAAGGGCAGGCCACCCAGCATCAGCCCGCCCAGCAGGCCGATGGCACCGCTGCCCAGCACATTCACCGCCAGCGTTCCCCAGGGAAGGGCGATGCCGAACCAGCGGGCGCACCAGACGCCGGTGGCGTAGCGCAGCACGGAGCCGGCGGCGCCGCCCACCGCGACCAGGGCCAGGAGCTGGGGAGCGAAAGGATTCATGCCGCGCAGTGTGGCCGGGCCGGCGCGGCCGTGAAAGAGGCGGCCTAGCCCCGGGCGGGGCGGGTTTCCGGCATCAGCAGCAGGTAGCCGAGGAAGCCGATGGCGGCGATGCCGCCCAGCGTCAGGAAGGCGGCCGAATAGCCGGCAGCCACGATGACCGACCCGGCCAGGCTGGCGCTGAGGGCGGCCCCCAGCCCCTGGGCGGTGGCGACCGCGCCCTGGCTGACATTGAAGCGCCCGGTGCCGCGCGTCAGGTCCGCCACCACCACGGGGAAGAGCGCGCCGAAGATGCCGGCGCCCACGCCGTCCAGCAGTTGCACCCCCAGCAGCCACCAGGGATTGTCGGACAGGACGTAAAGCCCGCCGCGCAGCGCCAGCACGCCGAAGGCGGCCAGGAAGAGCGGCTTGCGGCCCCAGCGGTCGGCCCTGGCGCCGGCCAGCATGGCCACCGGCACCATCACGCATTGCGCCGCCACGATGCAGCCGGCGATCAGCGAGGTCGCGTAATCCTTGCCCACCACCCGCGTCAGCAACTGCCCCACCGTGGGCAGCATGGCGGCATTGGCCAGGTGGAAGCAGGCCATGAGCACCGCGAAGACCAGCAGGGGGCGACAGGTCAGCAGGCTGCGCCAGGCGGAGGGCTGCCCGGCCGCCGCGCTCTTCCGCCCATCCTCCAGCCCGCGCGCCAGGTCGTCGTCGATGGCGGCGGCCGGGATGCTGAGCATGGCGCCGATGCTCAGCAGGGCCAGTGCCGCCATGATCCAGAAGACCACCACCGGGCCGAAGAACACCGCCGTGCCCGCCGCCAGCGCCGCCGAAAGGGCATTGCCGCCGTGGTTGAAAGCCTCGTTGCGGCCGATGCGGCGCGCGAAGGCGCGTGGCCCCACCACGCCCAGCGTGATGCCGGCCAGGGCGGGCGGAAACACCGCGCCCGCCACGGCGGCGATGGACTGGGTGGCCGCCACGGCGGCGAAGCCGGTGATGAAGGGCAGGGTCAGGCAGCTCAGCGTCACCGCCAGGGCGGCGGCGACCACGATGCCGCGCTTGTGCCGGCTGCGGTCGATCAGCGCGCCGATGGGGGTTTGCGACAGCAGGCCGGCCAGGCCCGCCAGGGTCATGACCAGCCCGATGGTGGCCTCGTTCCAGCCACCCTGCGGCCCCCGCACCGCCAGCAGATAGATGGCGAGGTAGGGGCCGAGCCCGTCCCGCACATCGGCGAGCAAGAAGTTCAGGGCATCGAGGCCACGCCGCAGGCGGCGGTCCTGGCCCGGCCGCGCCGGCCCGGCGGGGGAAGGCACGGGCATGGGTGGCCGGCTCCGAGGGGTGCGGCCTCAGCAACGCCGCGGCGGATGCGGCGGATGCATGCCGGGTGGCCGGCCTAGTGGCTGCGGGCCTGCGGCTGCGCGTTCTGCTGTTGCTGCTGGTCCCGCTTCTCGGCCTCGTTGCGGCGGTGGGCGCCGACGGCGCAGCCGGCCGCGGCACCCGCGACGGCATGGCCCTTGCCGACGAAATGCCCGGCGACGGCACCCACCGCGCCGTCCTTCACGCAGCCGCCTTCCTTGGCGCTGGCGGGCAGGGCGGTGGCGCCGAGGCCAATGGCCACGGCAAGGGCGGGCAGGATGGTGAAGCGCATGACACAGTGTCCCAAGATGGTTTTTCTTGGCTTTACAACGCGCCGCCTGCCCGGAGAGGTGCGTGAAAGCTCCGTCATGCGGCGTTCAGGCGCCGCCGTTGCGCTTCGCCTTCAGGCCGGACCAGTAGTCCAGCCGCCGCCGCACGTCGCGTTCGAAGCCGCGTTCGTTGGGCTCGTAGAACTCGGCGCCGGCGAGGTCGTCCGGCAGGAACTGCTGGCCGGCATAGGCGTCCGGGTAGTCGTGGTCGTACTGGTAGCCGGCCTTGCGGCCCATCTCCTTCATCAGCTTGGTGGGCGCATTCAGGATGCGCATGGGCGGCGCCACATGGGCGCTGCGCTGGGCGGCGGCCATGGCGGCGTACCAGCCCATGTAGCTGGCATTCGATTTGGGCGCGGTGGCGACGTAGTTGATGGCCTGCGCCAGGAACAGCCGGCCTTCCGGCCAGCCGATGCGATCGAAGGCGCCCCAGGCGGTCATCACCTGCACCATGGCCTGCGGGTCCGCCATGCCGACATCCTCGGAGGCGGCGCAGGCGAGGCGGCGGAAGACCGCTTCCGGCGATTCCCCGGCGTTGATCATGCGCGCGGCGTAGTAGAGCGCGGCATGGGGGTCGGAGCCCCGCAGCGACTTGTGGAAGGCGCTGAGCAGGTCGTAATGCCCGTCGCCCGCCTTGTCGTGGGAGGGCATGCGGCGCTGGAGAAGCTGGCCCATGTCCTCGATGCCGAGGTTCTCGCCCTGGGCGAGGGCGAAGATCTGCTCGGCCATGTTGAGCATGTAGCGGCCGTCGCCGCCGGCCATGTCCACCAATGCCTCCCGCGCTTCGGGGGCCAGGGGCAGGGGGCGGTCCATCAGGGCTTCGGCGCGGGTCAGCAGGACGCGCAGGGCATCGGCGTCCAGGGCGTTCAGGATGAAGACGCGGACGCGGGAGAGGATGGCGCCGTTCAGCTCGAAGGAGGGGTTTTCCGTCGTGGCGCCGACCAGGACGATGGTGCCGTCCTCGATATAGGGCAGGAAGGCATCCTGCTGGGCGCGGTTGAAGCGGTGGATCTCGTCCACGAACAACAGGGTGCCGCGGCCGGTGATGCGGCGGCCCTTCGCGGCCTCGAAGACCTTGCGGAGGTCCGCCACGCCGCCTTGGATGGCGGAGACGGCCTCGAAATGCAGGTCGCTGGCGCCGGCCAGCAGGCGGGCGATGGTGGTCTTGCCGGTGCCGGGCGGGCCCCAGAGCACCATGGAGGAGATGGCCCGCGCCGCCACCATCCGCGCCAGCGGGCCGGAGGGGCCGAGCAGGTGGTCCTGGCCCGTGACCTCGGCCAGGGAGGTGGGGCGCAGGCGGTCTGCGAGGGGGCGGGGGGCCTGGTCGTCGAAAAGGCCGGGGGAGGGCTGCGGCATGGTGCTCCCTATATAGGCGCATAGGGCCGGGCCTTCCCACCACCGGCCCGGCGCGCTAGGTGAAGCGGCAAATTTCCTTTAATGCGGGCGAAGCAGCGGACGATGACCAGCAGCAACGATATCCGGGCTACCTTCCTCGATTATTTCGCCCGCAATGGCCATACGGTGGTGGAATCCTCGCCGCTGGTGCCGCGCAACGACCCGACGCTGATGTTCACCAACAGCGGCATGGTGCAGTTCAAGAACGTCTTCACCGGGCAGGAGAAGCGGCCCTATAGCCGCGCCACCACGGCCCAGAAGAGCGTGCGCGCCGGCGGCAAGCACAACGACCTGGACAATGTCGGCTACACCGCCCGGCACCATACCTTCTTTGAGATGCTGGGGAATTTCTCCTTCGGCGATTACTTCAAGGAAGAGGCGATCACCCATGCCTGGACGCTGCTGACCAAGGACTTCTCCCTGCCGAAGGAGAAGCTGCTGGTCACGGTCTATTCCGAGGACGAGGACGCCGCCGCGCTGTGGCGCAAGATCGCCGGCCTGTCCGACGACAAGATCATCCGCATCCCGACCTCCGACAATTTCTGGCGGATGGGCGATACGGGGCCCTGCGGCCCGTGCTCGGAAATCTTCTACGACCATGGCGACAAGATCCCCGGTGGCCCCCCGGGCAGCCCGGACGAGGATGGCGACCGGTTCATCGAGATCTGGAACCTGGTCTTCATGCAGTATCTGGAGGAGCCGGCGGGGACCCGTAACCCGCTGCCGCGCCCCTCGATCGATACCGGCATGGGGCTGGAGCGGTTTGCCGCCATCCTGCAGGGCAAGCACGACAACTATGACATCGACACCTTCCGCGCGCTGATCCTGGCCTCGGCCGAGGCCACCGGGCAGGCGCCTGACGGGCCGTTCAAGGTGAGCCACCGCGTGGTGGCGGACCACCTGCGTTCCGGCGCCTTCCTGATCGCCGATGGCGTGATGCCTTCCAACGAGGGCCGTGGCTATGTGCTGCGCCGCATCCTGCGCCGCGCCATGCGCCACGCGCACATGATGGGCGCCAAGGAGCCGTTGCTGTACCGCCTGCTGCCGGCGCTGATCCGCCAGATGGGCGCCGCCTACCCCGAACTGGTGCGTGCGGAGAGCCTGATCAGCGAGACGCTGAAACTCGAAGAGAACCGCTTCCGCAGCCTGCTGGAGCGCGGCCTCGGCATGCTGGCCGAGGAGACGGCGAAGCTGGGCGAGAAGGGCACGCTGCCCGGCGACGTGGCCTTCAAGCTCTATGACACCTACGGCTTCCCGCTGGACCTGACGCAGGACGCGCTGCGCGCCGAGGGCCGCGCCGTGGACGTGGAAGGCTTCGAGGCCGCCATGGCCGAGCAGCGCAAGCGCGCCCGCGCCGCCTGGGCGGGCTCGGGCGAGGCCGCGACCGAGACGGTGTGGTTCGACCTGAAGGAGAAGCTGGGCCAGGCCAGCGAGTTCCTGGGCTATTCCACCGAGAGCGCCGAGGGCGAGATCCTCGCGATTGTCGCCGGTGGGCAGCCGGTGGAGAAGGCGGCGGCCGGCACCGAGGTTGGCGTGGTGCTGAACCAGACGCCCTTCTATGCCGAGAGCGGCGGCCAGGTGGGCGATACCGGGACCATCACCGGCCCTAATGGGCTGCGCATTGCCATCAAGGATACGCAGAAGAAGCTGGGCCTCTTCGTGCACCTCGGCACGGTGGAAGCGGGCGAAGCGGCCGTAGGCCAGGCGGTGCAGGCGGAAGTGGCGCATGAGCGCCGTGGCGCCATCCGCGCCCACCATTCCGCGACGCACCTGCTGCATGAGGCGCTGCGCCGCCGCCTGGGCAACCACGTGGCGCAGAAGGGCTCGCTGAACGCGCCGGACCGCCTGCGCTTCGACGTGTCCCAGCCGACGCCGATGACGGGCGATGACCTCGCCTGGGTCGAGGCCGAGGTGAACAACCGCATCCGCGAGAATGCCGAGGTCACCACCCGGCTGATGACGCCGGAAGCGGCGGTTGAGGCCGGCGCCACGGCGCTGTTCGGCGAGAAGTATGGCGACGAGGTGCGCGTGGTCGGCATGGGCTTCGATGCCGATGCCACGGCCAAGCACGGCGTCTATTCGCTGGAGCTGTGCGGCGGCACGCATGTGAAGCGCACGGGCGATATCGGGCTGTTCAAGATCGTGTCCGAGGGTGCGGTTTCGGCCGGCGTGCGGCGCGTGGAGGCCGTGACCGGCGCCGCCGCGCTGGAACTGGTCGAGAACGAGCAGAAGGTGCTGCGCGAGGCCGCCGGGCTGCTGAAGGCCCGCCCGGCCGAGCTGCCCGGCCGCATCGCCACCCTGCTGGAAGAGCGCCGCAAGCTGGAGCGCGAGATGTCCGAGCTGCGCCGCCAGATGGCGACCGGCGGCAGCGCGGCGGCGGCGGAAGAGGTGGGCGGCGTTCGCCTCGCGGCGCGCAACCTGGGCGAGATCCCGCCCAAGGACCTGCGCGGCGTGGCCGAGGCGCTGCTGAAGCAGGATGCCGCCGATGTGGTGGCGCTGGTTTCCACCGCCGATGGCAAGGCCTCCATCGTGGTGGGCGTCGGCGCCGGCGCGGCGGGAAAGGCGGATGCCGTGGCGCTGGTGCGCGCGGCGGCGGCGGCGGTGGGTGGCCAGGGTGGCGGCGGCAAGCCGCATATGGCCCAGGCCGGTGGCCCCGACGCGAGCAAGGCTGACGACGCGCTGGCGGCCATTCGCACCGCCTTGGCGGCGTGAAGCCGCGCGCGCGGGAACTCGGCTTGCGTCCGGGGCAATTCGCCCCGGGCAAGCTGAACGCCATCACCGACGTGGCGGGCGTGCTGGTCGGGCAGGTGACCAAGCTGGAGGGTGAGGGCATCCGCAGTGGTGTCACCGCCATCCTGCCGCATGGCGGCAACCTCTATGCCGAGCGCGTGCCGGCGGGGCTGGCCGTCATCAATGGCTACGGCAAGCTGGCTGGCGCCACCCAGTTGCAGGAGCTGGGGGAGCTGGAGACGCCCATCGTGCTCACCAATACCCTCGCCGTCGGGCGGGCGGTGGAGGCGCTGGTGGACTGGACGCTGGAGCGCAACCCGCAGGCGCTTTCCGTGAACGCCGTGGTGGGCGAGACCAATGACGGCCGGCTGAACGACATCCGCGCCCGCGGCATCGTGGACGAGGATGTGCTGGCGGCGCTGAATTCCGCCCGCGATGGCGCGGTGGAGGAAGGCAGCGTCGGCGCCGGCACCGGCACGGTGGCCTTCGGCTGGAAGGGCGGCATCGGCACTTCCTCCCGCAAGCTGCCGGCGGCGCTGGGCGGCTTCACGGTCGGCGCGCTGGTGCAGAGCAACTATGGCGGCGCGCTGGTCATGGACGGCGTGCCGATGGGCCGCGCGCTGGGCAAGTTCTACCTGAAGGAACATGCCGACAAGGGCGATGCCGATGGCTCGGTGATGGTGGTGATCGCCACCGATGCGCCGCTGTCGGACCGCAACCTGGGTCGGCTGGCGCTGCGCTCCATGGCCGGGTTGGCGCGCACGGGCGCGGCTTTCTCGGACGGCTCCGGCGATTACGCCATCGCCTTCTCCACCCACCCGCAGGTGCGCCGCCCGGCGCCCGAGGGCATGGTGGCGGACTGGCCGAATGAGAAGATGTCGCCGCTGTTCGTCGCCGTCGCTGAGGCGGTGGAGGAAGCGGTGCTGAATTCGCTGCTGCGCGCGACCACGGTTGAAAGCCGCGACCCGGCCACGGGCAAGAAGCGCAAGGTCGAGGCCATTGATATCGAGGCCGTGCGCGCGGTGCTCTCGGCGCACCGGCCCGAATAAACGGGCCGGCGCGCCGGCGCCGTCAGCGGATCTGGTGGTATTCCTTGTACCACTCGACGAAGCGGCGCAGCCCTTCCTCCAGCGGCGTGCGCGGCGCGAAGCCGATGGCGGCGCGCAGCGCGGAGACATCCGCCCAGGTGCGCTCCACATCGCCCGGCTGCATCGGCACGTCCTGGCGGTTGGCCTTGCGGCCGGTCAGCTTTTCCAGGATGGCCAGGAAGTCGTCCACCTTCACCGGCGTGTCGTTGCCGATGTTGAAGATGCGGTGCGGCGTGGCGGGGGCGACGCGGCCGGGCTCATCCGGCTCGGCCGGCGGGCGCGGCGCCAGGCGGGCGATGGCCTCCACGATCTCATCCACATAGGTGAAGTCGCGCCAGACGTTGCCGTGGTTGAAGACCTTGATGGGTGCGCCGGAATACAGCGCCTTGGTGAATCCCCAATAGGCCATGTCCGGCCGGCCCATCGGCCCATAGACCGTGAAGAAGCGCAGCGCCGTGGCGGGGATGCGGTAGAGGTGGGAATAGGTCTGCGCCATCAGCTCGTTGGAGCGTTTGGTGGCGGCGTAGAGGGAGACCGGCTGCTCCACCGCGTCCCGCTCGCTGAACGGCACCTTGGTATTGGCGCCATAGACCGAGGAGGAGGAGGCGTAGATCAGGTGCCGCACCGGCGTCTCACGCGCCGCTTCCAGCACTTCCAGGAAGCCGGTGAGATTGGCGGCGGCGTATACGCGTGGATTGTCGATGGAGTAACGCACGCCGGCCTGGGCCGCGAGATGCACCACGTAATCCGGCTTCGCGTCCCGCCACAGCGTGCCCAGCGCGCCGGCTTCGGAAAGTTCCACGCGGTGGAAGGCGAATTGCGGATGCGGCCGCAGCGTCGCCAGCCGCGCTTCCTTCAGCGCCGGGTCGTAATAGTCGTTGAGGTTGTCGCAGCCGGTGACACGGGCGCCTTCTGCCAGCAGGCGCTGCGACAGCGCGGCGCCAACGAAACCAGCGGCGCCGGTGACCAGCACATGCGCGCCGGCGAGGTTGTGGGACAGGTCACTCATTCGGCATTCACGCTGGTGAAACTCCGGCTTTCCAGAAAGGCGAGGCGGGACATGTGGTCATCCAGGCGGCAGAGCATGAAGCCGCGCAGCCCGAGGCCGAGGCGCCGGGCCTCGCCATGCTGCAGGGCGGGCAGGCCCTCGCCGCTGTCGATCTCCACCTCCAGCACGCGGGCGGCGGTGGCGGGCAGGTCGAAGAGGCAGGTGGCGGCTTCCTCGGCCGCCAGCGGCACGGAGAAGAGCAGCGGCGCCGCGTCCGGCAGCCGGATGCGCAGCAGCACCTCCATGGCCATCCTGGGTGCCTGCATCTCCAGCGCCAGGCGCAGCGGCGCGGGGCCGCCCTCCTGCTCCGGCAGCGGCAGGCGCAGGGTGGCGAGGCCGGCGGCGCAGTGCACGCCCCAGTCGTCCAGCGGGTACCAGCCGGGGCCTTCCCGCACCATGTCGGCCAGCACCGGCTCCAGCGACAGCTCGATGCTGTCCTGCCGGCGCAGGCTGTAATAGCGGCCGGGTTCCAGCGTGAACCGATCCGCCGCCGGCTGCGCCGGGCGGGCGGCCAGGGCGGCGATGGCATCCATCGCCTCGTCCTTCACCGCGTCCCAGGAGCGGGGCCGGCCCTTCTCGCGCACCACGGCTTCCTGCGCGGCGCGGAAGGCGGGGTCCAGGATCACCTGTTCCAGCCTCTCGGTCAGTTCCGGCAGGCTTTGCGGCGCGAAATAGAGCGCGGCATCGCCGCCGGCTTCCGTCAGCGCCGAATGGGCGGGGGTGATGACGACCTTGCCATGCGCCAGCGCCTCGGTGATCGGCAGGCCCCAGCCTTCATAGTGGCTGTTGTAGACGGTGAAGGCGCAGCGGTCGTAGAGCGCGTCCAGTTCCTGGTCCGAGACATGCGGCATCAGCACCACGTGCCGCTTCAGTTCCGGCGAGCTTTCCAGCAGGCTCATCGCCGCATCGGCATGCCAGCCGAGCTTGCCGACGCAGACCAGCCGCGGCACCGCCTGCGGCCCGTGCTTGCGCAGCAGGTTCAGCCAGGCGGTGAAGACCATCAGGTGGTTCTTGCGGCTTTCCAGCGTGGCGACGAAGAGGGCGAATTCCTCCGCCTCCCCCAGCACGCGCAGGGCGGCCAGCCCGCCATCGCCGCCCGGCGGCACCAGGGCGCGCGGGTCGGCATCCAGCCGCACCACATAGGCGGGTGGCGTCAGGCCGGGGCGGAGCTGCTCCGTCAGCCGTTGCACATCCCGCCGCGTGTTCTCGGAATTGCAGAGGATGCCATGGGCGTGCAGGCCCAGCGGCGCGAACCAGCGCACGTAGTTCTGCACCAGCGTCATCAGGCAATGCTCGGGCACGATCAGCGGCACGCAGTCATGCACGAAGGGGATGTAGCGCAGCCCGCTCTCCCGCTGCGCGATGCGGAGCGCGCGGAAATAATCCGGCATGCTCCAGGAATTGCCGAGGTTGACCAGCAGCGCGTCGCGCGGGAAGCGCAGCGGTGGCGCGGCATTGGCGCGGCGGCGCATGGCATTGCGCAGTGCCACCCATTCCGGGTCCGTGGGGTCGGAGCCGGAAGCGGCGAGGGTGCAGAGGCGCCGGAAGCCGGCACGGTCCACCGGCCGCCAGCAGCGCTGCCGCAGGTCGAAGATGGCCAGGGAGACGCCCATGCCGGACGGTGGAGAAGCCAGCGCGCGGGTGACGATGCCGATCTGCACCCGCTGGATGCCCGTGGGGGTACGGTCCGCGTTGAAATAAAGCAGCACGTCGGTGATGTCGAAGACCACCCGCACGGCGGCCTCGTCCTCCTCCGCCGGCAGGATATCGGCATCGTCGCCCAGGGCGGCGCGGTCGGCGGCCTCGATCTCGGGGCCGGCCATCCATTCGGCGGTGGCCTCGGCCTCCCGCCGCGCGTCCTCGTTGCCGGGCTGCAGGGACAGAGCGCGGGCATAGGCGCGGGCGGCGTCGCGCCAGCGGCCGAGGATCTTCAGCGCATGGCCGATCTGCACCTGGAGGTCGGCATCCTTGGGCGCCAGGACCTCGGCCTCGCGATAGCGGGCCAGGGCCTCGGCCACCCGCCCCGCTTCCTTCAGGCAATGGCCTTCCTGCACGATGATGGACCAGTTCTCCGGCCGCAGGGCGACGAACTGCCGGTAGGCCGCGGCGGCCGCCAGGTAGTCGCGGGCCGCCCGGTGGCTATCGGCCAGCCGCAGCAGCTGGTCCGGGTCGGAGGGGGGAAGGGCCATGCTTATGTCTGGTTCCGTGAGCCGGGGGCAGGTCGGTCTGGTAAAGCACGGGCCGGGCCGGTGCAACGGTGGGACCGGGGCTTGCCGTCGCGCCCATGTGCCGGGCCGGGCCTTGGTCACCGCGTTGAAAGGCAGGCACGGGCGCGGCCGGTTGCTGTGCTGCTCGTCCGGGCGGCCAGGCCGGCTGAGGCTGGCCAGGGCGGGAGCCGGGCGCTTTCCGGATGCGCATGGGCGCCGCTTGGCCTAGCCTTGGCGCGACAGCAACCGCAGGCTTCCTGATGCCCCGACCCGATGCCGCGATGTTCGAGCTCGATCCCGCACCGAAGGTCATCACCTTCGACTGCTACGGCACGCTGGTGCAGTGGTACGAGGTGCTCCTGCGGGAGATCGGCGCGGTTCTTGCCGTGCAGGGCAGGGACGCGGCGGAAGCTTCCGCGGTGCTCGATACATTCTCGGGGCATTCGCGCCGCCTTGAGGCCGAGCGGCCCCACCGGCTCTACAAGGACATCCTGCGCACCGGCTTCCGCGCGGCGCTGGCGGAGCACGGCCTGGCTGCCGGCGCGGATGTGGTGGAACGGCTCGCCACCGCGATCCCTACCATGGGCCCGCATCCCGAGGTGCCGGAGGCGCTGCGGCGGCTGCGCGAGCGTTACAAGCTGGCGATCTTCACGAATTCTGATGAGGATCTCATCGTCCACAACGTGGCGCGGATCGGCGTGCCCTTCGACTACGTCATCACCGCCGAGCGGGCGCAAGCCTATAAGCCGTCCCGGCAACTCTTCGAGCACGCTTACCGTACGATGGGGGTGACGAAGGACGAGACGGTTCATGTCGCGATGGGCATGTTTCTCGACATGAAGGCGTGCCACGACCTTGGGGTGCGGGGCATTTGGGTGAACCGGCTGGGGCAGCGGGGCAACCCGGACTGGCTGCCTTATGCGGAAGTTCCGGACCTGGATGGCGCCGCGGCCTTGCTCCTGCCGGCCCGGGACTGATCTGGCGCGGTGCCAGCCTGACCGGGCTGGTCGCCGCCGCAGGCATTCACCACGCCGCCGTGGCGCGGCTGGCGTGGATCATCCGAGCCGCGGTCTTCCGTGGCTGTCAGCGTGCGGCGGTGGCTGCCGGCGCCTGGAAGGGCTGCCTGATCGTCGGCAGCCACTTGGCGAAGCTTGATGCCAGGCGCTGCGCGGGCGCTTCCACGACCCGGAACATCACATCCGATACCACGAAGGTCAGCGCCAGCAGCAAGGGCAGGGCGATCAGCGGCGCGCCGGCACCCAGCGCCACGATGAGAATGGGCAGGTGAACGAGGTAGAGGCTGTAGGAGATCCGTCCGAGCCACCGTGGCAGGCCCGTGTTGAGCGTCCGCGTGACCAGATTGGGCGACAGGCAGAGCGCAATGACGAGGCACGCACCCAGCCCGACCAGAAGGTCGGACCATACCCTGTCGATCCCCGCCAGGAGCAGCGCGGCGGCCAGGGCCCAGAGGCCAAGCGTGCTCATCCTCGGCAGCCGGTTCAGCGTCGCCACGATCTTCATCCTGTGCATGGCCAAGGCGCCGCCGGCGACGAACATCCACAGGAAGTGGAACGTGTTCTGCCACGAGCCGGACAGGAAGCCGGGCATCGAGAAAGATGCCATGACGGAAATCATCGTGCACAGAAGCAGCGTCTTGACGGCACCCGCCGCGCGGCACAGCGCGAAGATGGCTGGAATGAACAGCGCGACGCGCATCTCGTGGATCAGTGTCCAGATAACCGGGTTCAGCGTCATGCCGTCAGGCTCGCCGGTCATCAGGAGGTGCGCTGGCAGCGAGTAGGTCATCGTCATCATCAGCAGGCCGTTCAGCCACTCACTGCTGGCGGCCGATGGAACCGGGTGCGCGATCTGGTATGCCGCTGCAGCCGCGATGATGACGACGGCGAATGGAACGTAGATGCGGCTGAAGCGTTTGATCAGGAAGGTGGTCCAGGAGATGCGTGGCTGGGCCTGCAGGCTTGCGAAGAGCACGAAGCCGCTCAGTACGAAGAACACCATGACGGCGGCCTGGCCGTTGATCATCAGCCGAAGCGGCGTGAAGCGAAGCCAGGTCCAGAGGGAGGCCCAGGCTTCCAGCTGACTCAAATCGGATATCTGAGCAGCCTGCCGCACGGTTTCTGGAACCACCTGAACATAGTGATTCAGCACAACGCACAAGGCAGCCATTCCGAGCAGTGCATCCAGTTGCTCGATGCGAGCTGGACCGGAACGTCTGCTGGTCCCTTCAACAGTGGCGATCAAGGCATGCTCCCCCAGAACTTACATCTTAGGTAAGTTTCTTAAATGTCGAAAAATATCATTTTTCGACTGTTCAAGATAAAGCCTGAACCCATTTTGTCAATGCAACGATTGCGATTTCTGGGATCTTTGTGACAGCGGCTCGCCTGCGGTTCAGGCTGCCGCGCATGTCGTGAATGGGGGCGGGAAGGGGAGGCCGTTGCACGCTGCCGCCGATCGTGGACTAGTTGGCGTTCCTGTAAAGAGAGGAATGCCGCGCCGACAGAGAACTGGCTGACCTTCACGGCTGCTGCCGCCATCCTAATGGCCATTCAGGGACTAATGGTTGTCCTGGTCACCTCTTGCGCGCAAAGCCACGCCTGAAGGCTCGTGGCAGGCGCGGTGCTGGGTGACCTGAAGGCAACGATCGCGTCCATGGATGGTCTAGGCGCGAGGGGCTTGCCGCCGCTCGGGAAAGGCGCACGGGTGAACTGTTCGCGGTATGGGTCTCCACAAACGGGAAACGTCCCTGTGGATAGGCTGCAGGGTTGCTGCGGGTCGGCCCTGGCCGGGGTGGGAAGCAGACGAGGGTCGCTCAGTGATACCCGTTGCGGTGGCGCCTGGCCTCGCTGGTCGCTGGCGCGCTTCGCCAGGCATGCCCCCCGGAACAGGCTCGAAAAGAACCGGGTCGGCTGTTCGAAGCCGGCATCAGGCAGAAGTTCGGCAACAACTTCCTCCGAGGCAGTAGACGATGCAGACGTCGATGCGGATTCCGCCCAAGCCCACTTTCACCGCTTCTTCAACAGAGAAAGCTCAGGGCCATTCGAAATGAAGGATCGCTTCGGGGGCGGACCCAGCGGTAGCCTGCCCGGCAGGGCACTGCCGCCGGACCGGTGGGAGGCAGACCTGTGTGGGGTGTCCGACGGGGCTGGACTGCCCGTGGCGTCTGCTGAGTAATATGCCCTGCCGTTAGGACTGATTCATGACCGCCGTATCCGCTGATCCAGCGCCATCCATGGCCGCTCTTGTGCCCGAATTGCTGGTTGCCGATGTCGCGCAGAGCCTGCGCTTCTGGCGCGACCTCTGCGGGTTCAGGATCATGTTCGAAAGGCTCTACGAAGGCTTCGCCTTCATCGAACACTCTGGTGCCCAGGTCATGTTGGAAGAGCAGGGCAGGAGCCGTAACTGGATCACTGGCCCGCTCGACCCTCCTTACGGGCGGGGCATCAACTTCCAGATCGCCTTACCCGCCATCCAACCTGTTCTGGATGCACTGGCCTCAGCCAACTGGCCGCTTTTCATGCAGCCTGAGGACAAGTGGTACCGTGCCGAGGAACTGGAGATAGGGGTCCGGCAGTTCCTCGTCCAAGACCCTGATGGCTATCTCATCCGCTTCTCACAACGCCTCGGGACTCGTCCCCATCAGGAGGTCTGATGGGTTTGCCGGAGCAGCCGTTGGATGGGGTGGAAAGCGGCATTCCCTTTCAGCGGGCTCCGCAGTGCTCCACTCCACAGGCTGGCGAACCGAAGGTAATCTCAATGCCTTCCGGTGCTGGGGTGGCCTCATGTGGACCTTTCGAGCGGCGCAGCCTGACGAAGCAGCCGAGGCTTGCATGGTCATCCGCCGCTCCGTCGAGGAATTGTGCCAGGCGGATCATGAAGGCGATCCCGCTATTCTGGAGCACTGGCTGGCCAACAAGACGCCAAAGCAGGTGCGCGCCTGGATTGAGGCGGAGCCCGCCGGGGGTTTCGTGGGCGTGGGGCCCGCCGGAATAGCCGGGGTGGGCTCCCTCCTGCCGAGCGGCAGGATCGCCTTGAATTACGTCGCGCCCTGGGCGCGGCGGCAGGGTGTCAGTACCGGCCTGATGCGCGCCATGGAACAGCGTGCCGTCGAAGCCGGTCATACAGTCTGCACATTGACCAGCACGATCACCGCGCATGCCTTCTACCTGACCTATGGCTATCAGGACACTGGCGAACCGGTCCGTTCTTTTGGCGGCAAACCCGCCTTTCCAATGCGGCGCCTGGTAGCGCCAGGCTCCTGAGCAACAGGTAAGGGGTGTTGCGGGCTGGCGGCTGAGTGGGGTGGACAGCGAACCTACGCGCCTTGCTGCCCTCGCACCGCCAGCCGATCGAGGGCCTCCCGATCCAGCACGTAGTACACCTTGTCAGATCCATCAGCGCCGAGCCCATCATACAGCGACCGCGCTGCCGTATTCTCCCTTGAGGTGGACCACTCAACCCGCGTGCTGCCTGCCGCCTTCGCGGCTCGTGCAATTTCCGCCATCAATGCCTGTGCGACACCAAGACGACGTGCGGTCTGACCGACGTAAACCTGCTGGACATAGGTGAAGGCAAGCAGGCCAGCGACAGGGTAGAGTGAGGCGAATGTGGCAAAGCCGAGCAGGTGAGTGTCATCATGAGCAACGATGATATCCACTTGCCGTGCCTGCCGGATGATGTCCTCGACGACCACCAGATCGGGATCGATGGTGGCGCCGTAGAAGCCAGCCATCTCAATCATCAATTCAGCCAAGGCCTGAGCGTCTGGCTCTTCAAAGCGACGGACCTGCATCACCAACTGCCCCCGGGCTTGATTTTCTGCTTCGTGACGCGGTCAGTACCACACATGCCATGGGAAGGTGGCGGTAGGACCGCAAAGATCGGACCCGGCGATAGCCTGCCCAGCCGAGGCTACCGCTGAGGGTGGAAAGCAGACATCGGGCGCCTGGAGAGCCAGGCACTCGTTACCGTCCGTTCCTGGAGCCTACCGGGACGACGTGCCCGGCCAGTCCTGCGGCGCCACGCGCAGCAGGGTGTAGCCAAGCAAGCCGGACAGGAAGGAGCCTGCGAGAATACCGATCTTGGCCTCCGCCTGCAGGAGCGGGTCACCGGGAAAGGCCAGCAAGGTGATAAAGAGGCTCATGGTGAAGCCGATGCCACAGAGCAGCGCCGTCCCCGTCATCTGCAGCCGCCCGGCATAGGCTGGCATGTCCGCGAGCCCGAGGCGGATGGCCAGCAGCGTGAACCCCAGCACGCCCACCACCTTGCCAACCAGCAGCCCGAGCCCGACACCGAGCGTGACAGGCGCTGCCAGGGCCTCCATGGGCAGGCCGAGGAAGGGCACGCCCGCATTCGCCAGGCCAAAGATCGGCACCACGATGAAGCCGACGGGCAGGTGCAGGCTGTGCTCCAGCCGGTGCAGCGGGCTGCTACTTTCCTCATCCGGGCGCCCGGGGGTGCCTTGCAGGGGTATGGTGAAGGCGAGAACCACGCCTGCGAGCGTGGCGTGGATGCCAGAACGCAGCACCAGTACCCAGAGCGCCAGCCCGAGCAGGAGGTAGGGCGACAGGCGGCGTACCCCGAGCCGGTTCATCCCGACCAGCACCGCCACCACGGCGGCGGCGCCCATCAGATCAGGCAGCGAGAGCCCTGCCGTGTAGAACAGCGCGATGATGACCACGGCGCCGAGGTCATCGATAATGGCCAAGGCCGTCAGGAAGACCCGCAGGGAAGCCGGGACGCGCTTGCCGAGCAAGGAGATGACGCCAAGGGCGAAGGCGATGTCGGTGGCGGCCGGGATGGCCCAGCCATGGGCCGTGGGGCCAGGGTTGAAGGCCAGGTAGACCAGCGCCGGCACCGCCATGCCCCCGGCGGCGGCGATCCCCGGCAGGGCACGGCGCGGCCAGGTGGAGAGCTGGCCGTCCAGCACCTCGCGCTTGATCTCGAGGCCAACGAGCAGAAAGAACACGGCCATCAGGCCATCGTTGATCCAGTGCGCCACGGAAAGCGGCCCGACATAGGCGTGCAGCAGGGCCTCATAGCCCGGCCCGAAGGGTGAATTGGCGATCACCAGTGCCAGAGCAGCCGCACCCATCAACACCAATCCCGCAGAGGACTGGCCATCAAGGAAACGACGCAAGGCGCTGGGCTGGGCGTGGTGCTGCTGAGCCATGGGCATGCTCCGGGCATAGGCTTTCCCGCTGGCGGCCCGACCAACGCTGAACCCTGCCCGCGCCATTCCGGCGCGAACACCCGGGGCTTCTATGGCATCGGGCCAGCGCGCTCGCAACCGAGCCAGGCACACTCACCGCTCCCCACCTCCGCGCCTGCGGGAGCAGGATGAACTCCAGCAACAGGTAAGCCGGAGCCTCTTCGGGCTGTCTTGCTGCGACGAGGGCCGCTCCAGGTCACCTGCGGCGATGCCAAACAAGCGAGGGACGGAAAGGAAGGTTTGGAAGGCGGTGCCTTACCGCAACGGCAGCGGCGCGGCGTCCCGCAGCACGGCCTGCGCGCCGGCAGTCCAGCCGCCCTCGTCATGCAGCACCAGGCCGGGGTGCAGCCAGTCCGGTTGCCGGCTGTGCTTGCGGCCCTGCACCAGCACGCGCCGCGCCGGCTGCCCGGCGCGGGGCCAGAGCGGCAGCAACGCCACGCCGCCGCAGCGGGCCTGCTGCAGCCCGATGGCGGCTTCCGCGAAGCGGGCGGCGGGCAGCACGAAGGTCAGGCTGCCCTTGTGCGCCAGCGGCGCCGCCAGGGCCGCCGCCCATTCCGGCAGGCCGGGGCCGGTGCCCTCATGCGTCGCGGCGGCGCGCAGGCGGGTCGGCGGCGCGGTGCCGCCGGGCCAGTAGGGCGGGTTGGCGAAGGCATGGTCCGGGCGCGGCTGGCCACGCAACAGGGCCGGGTCGGCGATATCGCCTTCCAGCACCGTCACCTGCTCCGCCACGCCATTCAGCGCGGCGTTGCGGCGGGCGAGGGCAGCCAGGGCGGGCTCGCGCTCCACCGCCAGCACGCGCAGGCCGGGCACGCGGGCCAGCAGGCAGAGAAAGACGGCACCGCTGCCGCAGCCGCCTTCCAGCACCACCTGCCCGGGGCGGGCAGGGATGCTGGCGGCCAGCAGCACGGCATCAAGGCCAGCGCGCAGCCCCACGCGCGGCTGGCGCAGGCGCACGCGGCCGGCCAGCAGCGTATCCTCGGTTTCGGCATCGGCTGTTTCGGCCTGCGGGATTTCCGGAGGTGCCGCGGCGTGCGGAGTGTGCCGTGGGCCGGGCGCTTCGGCGCAGGGCGGCTCCGCGCCGGGGGCGGGGGTTGTCGCCGCAGGCGGCATTCCGAGAACAACTCCTTGATTTTTCGGCAGGCGACGCGATGTGCCGAGGCATGGAGGGCTGGCTTGCTGGTCCCGACCCCTCTGGCTATGGTGCCGCCGCCAGCAGAGAGAGACAATGTCCGCGTGAGCTCCCCCGCCCTACAGACCACCCCGACCGCCGATGGCGAGGACGCGCTGACCGCCCTGGTGGCCCTGGTGCGGGAAGATCTGGACGCCTGCAACCGCCAGATCCTGGAGCGGATGCAAAGCCCGGTGGCGCTGATCCCGCAGCTCGCGGCGCATCTGATCGCGGCGGGCGGCAAGCGCCTGCGGCCGCTGCTGACGCTGGCCGCCGCGCGCATGTGCGGCTATCGCGGCGAGCGGCATGTGCGGCTCGCTGCCTGCGTGGAGTTCATCCACACCGCCACCCTGCTGCATGACGACGTGGTGGACGAGAGCGACCTGCGCCGTGGCCGCGCCAGCGCCAATGCCGTCTTCGGCAACCAGGCCAGCGTGCTGGTGGGCGATTTCCTCTTCGCCCGCTCCTTCGAGCTGATGGTGGAAGACGGCTCGCTGGAAGTGCTGCGCATCCTGTGCAGCGCCTCCGCCACCATCGCGGAAGGCGAGGTGCTGCAGCTCGTCATCCAGAACGATACCTCCTCCACCGAGGCGCAGTATCTCGACGTGATCGAGGGCAAGACGGCGGCGCTGTTTGCCGCGGCCACGCGCGTCGGCGCCGTGGTGGCCGACCGCCCGGTAAGCGAGGCCGAGGCGCTGGACAGCTATGGCCGCAACCTGGGCGTCGCCTTCCAGCTGGTGGATGACGCGCTGGATTATTCGGCCGAGCAGGGAAAGCTGGGCAAGACGGTCGGCGACGACTTCCGCGAAGGCAAGATCACGCTGCCCGTGCTGCTGGCCTTCAACCGGGGCGACGAGGCGGAGAAGACCTTCTGGCGCCGCGTGCTGGAAGAGCGGCAGCAGGAAGAGGCCGACCTGCCGCATGCGCTGGAACTGATGCAGAAGCACCGCGCCTTCGACGACACCATTGCCCGCGCACGCGATTACGGCGACCGCGCCATCGCCGCGCTGGCCTGCTTCCCTGACAATGCGGAAAAGCGGGCGCTGATCGACGTGGTGGAATTCTGCATCGCCCGGGCGCGCTGACGCGCCCAGACGTTCTCCGCGCTGACATGCTGAAAGGCGGCCCCGCAGAGCGGGAGCCGCCTTTTTTGTTTCAGCGAGGCCCCCGCCGCGCATGCGGGCGAGGCCTCTGGGCCTGAGCCCTTAGATGCGGCGGTCGGGGATGCCGGCCCCCGGCACCAGCGGGTCGGTCGGCGTGGTGGTGGTGGTGCGGGTGCCGCGCGCCGGGTCGGTCACCGGGTCCACCGGCGTGCTATCGTCATAGCCGGTCCAGCCGCCGGCGCGGTAATCCGCCTCGCGCGCCGTCATGTCCACCGGGTTGTGGCGGGCGAGGATGGCCTCGACCTCGGCGGCGCGGCTCTCGTCCGTCCGCACTGTCACGAGGCTGCCGCCGCGCCGGATGCCCTCGGCATAGACGGGCGCGTCCTTCTCGCTGACACCGGCGCCGGTCAGGCCACCGATGATGCCGCCCGCCAGCGCGCCGGCACCGGCGCCGGTCAGCGTCGCCACCAGCGCACCGGCCGCGACGATGGGGCCGATGCCGGGGATGGCGATGGCGCCCAGCGCCGCCGCCAGGCCCGCGCCGCCGCCGACCAGGGTGCCCAGCGTGGCGCCGATGCCGGTGCCCGAGGAGGCATGGCCGGTGTCATGCTCGGAGCGGACATCCGTCACGCCCGTCCGGTCGGAATTGCTGGCGACGATGCCGAGGTCGTCGTGGGAGAAGCCGGCCGCCTCCAGGTCGCGCACGGCGGCCAGGGCGTGGTCGCGGGTGTCGAACATCCGCGTGATCATCTTTTGCATGGCTCGTTACCTATCCTGCAGGGTTCTTGTGGGTTTCCGCGTGCCTGGGCGCTTATTGCGCCGGGGCGTTGCCGGTCACGACCTTGCCCTGGAAGTCGAGGCCAACATCGGTCTGCGCGCCGTTGCGCATGGCGCGGCCGCGCCAGACGCCCTTGTCGTCCTTCTTCAGCTCCTGCACGTCGGTGTAGCCGGCATCCTCGATGCGGCGGCGGGCCTGACCTTCGGTGAAGCTGTTGGCGCCGGCGGCGGGCGTGGTGGTGGTGGGCGGCGAGCTGTCGCGCGGGGCGGCATTGGTGCCGGCCGCGCCGGGGGTGGCAGCGCCCCGGTTCATGTCCGTGCCGGTGCCCATGCCGGGGGCTGCCGTGGTGCCGGTGCCAGCGCCGGGGGCTGCCGTGGTACCCGTGCCCGGCGCAGTGCCGGCGGCGGGGGGCATGGTGGTGCCGGAGCCGGTGGTGCCTTGTTGCGTCTGCGCCATGGCGGCAGGGGCCAGCAGCAGGGTGACGGCCAGGGCCATGGCTGTGGAAGTGGACCGCATGCGTAGTCTCCCTCTGTCTTCTTCTTTGACGGCCAAGTTGCCGTCGTATGCGGCCTTAACGGCTGAGGGCTTCTACGTTTGCGTAGACATCGCGGAAAAAGCGCCGGGTAATAAAGTGGCGGTTCTGCCGGGACGTTGTTCTGGAGGGACGGAGATCTTGTTTTTGCGTACTTCCGGCGGCCACGGCCGGCACTTGGCCGGCCGTGAAAAACCTGTAACGCCCGGCTTTACCCGCGCCCGACGAAGGGCATCTTGGTCGCCATCACGGTCATGAACTGCACATTGGCCTCCAGCGGCAGGGAGGCCATGTGCAGCACGGCCTCGCCCACATGGCGGACATCCATGCGCGGCTCCACCATGGTGGTGCCATTGGCCTGGGGCACGCCATTGGTCATGCGCTGCGTCATCTCGGTGGCGGCATTGCCGATGTCGAGCTGGCCGCAGGCGATGTCCCAGCGCCGCCCGTCCAGGCTCAGCGACTTGGTCAGGCCGGTGATGGCGTGCTTGGTGGCGGTATAGGGCGCCGAGAAGGGCCGGGGCGCATGGGCGCTGATGGAGCCGTTGTTGATGATGCGGCCGCCGCGCGGGTCCTGGTGCTTCATCATGCGGAAGGCCGCCTGGGCGCAGAGGAAGGCGCCGTTCAGGTTGGCGGCCACGGTGCCGAACCAGTCTTCCAGCGCGATCTCGTCCACATCCACGGCGGGGCTGCCGCGCCCGGCATTGTTGAACAGCAGGTCGCAGCGGCCCCAGCGCTCCTGCACGGCGGCGAAGAGGGCGTTCACCGCCTCCGGCTCGCTCACATCCGTGGTCACGGCCAGGCAGCGGCTGCCATGCTCGCCGGCGGCGGCGATGGTGGCCTCCAGCGCATCGGCGCGGCGGCCCGCCAGCGCGACGCTCCAGCCCGCGCCCAGCAGCGACAGCGCGGCCGCGCGGCCCACGCCGCTGCCGGCGCCGGTGACGACGGCGATCTTGCTTTCAGCCATTCGGATGATCCCTCCCTTGGCGATTCCCGTTGCGGCTTAACCTGCGGCGCGCGGCGGGCGCAGGCAAGCCGGCTTCACCAGGGGCAGGGGGGCAGGCCCAGGGCGTGTTCCAGGCGGTTGGAGAGCAGCAGGCCCTCGCCATTGCGGACGCGCCAGCGGCCGGGGGCGGCATCCAGGCCCAGTTCCTGCTGGAAGGCCGGGCCCAGCCCTTCCACCAGCAGGCGGGCGAAGCCGGGGTCGAACTGGCTGCCGGAGCAGCTTTCCACCTCGGTCAATGCTTCCGCCACTGTCAGGCGGGGGCGGTAGACGCGGCCGGGCTCGATCATGGCCACGAAGGAATCGGCGACGCAGACGGCGCGGGAAAGGGCGGGCAGCATCTCCCCCCGGCCGCCGCTGGGGTAGCCGCCGCCCTGCCAGCGCTCATGATGGTCGCGCGCGGCGGCCACCACCGGCTCGGGGAAGCGCAGCGCGGTCAGGGTCTCGGCGCCGGTGACGGGATGGGCGCGCATGGCCTTCAGCTCCGCCCGCGTCAGGCCGCGCGCGGCATCCAGCAGCGAAAGCGGCAGGAAGAGCTTGCCCAGGTCATGCATCAGCCCGGCGGCCACCACCATGGCCGGGTCGCCCAGCGCGCCCTTGGCGCAGGTGCTCATGGCCAGCAGCACGGTGGCGACGCGGATGGAATGGTCGGCGCTGGTGGGGTGGTGGCGGCGCAGGGCGGCCAGCAGGCGCAGGCTTTGGCGTGACAGGTCGCCGCCATCGGGGACGGGAGGCGGCCCGGGCTTTACCGCCCGGGCCTGCATCACCGCGCTCACCAGACCAGCCGGTAGCCGCGTCCGCGCACGGCGGTGATCTGGATGCGCCCGTTGGAGGCGCTGCTCAGTTTCTGCCGCAGCGAGGAGGCGAACTGGTCCACGCCGCGCTGCTGCGGCTGCAGCGCGTAGCCCAGCACCTGCTGCGCCACCACCTCACGTTCCGCCACCCGGTCGGGGGCGGTGAGCATCAGGCCCAGCAGCCCGGCCTCGGCACCCGTCAAGCGCTGCTCGGTGCCATCGGGGGCCACGATTCGCTGGCGGGAGGGGTCAAGGGTCACGCCGACGGCTTCCACCGTCTCGTCCCCCGCCTGGTCGGGTTCCTCCAGGCGGCGCAGCACGGCGCGGATGCGCGCCGTCATTTCCCGCATGGAGAAGGGCTTGGTGAGGAAATCATCGGCGCCGAGCTCGAGGCCCAGGATGCGCTCGGGCTCGGTGGTGCGGCCGCTCAGCATCAGGATGCCGCGGTCGCGCCGCCCGGCCAGTTCCCGCACAATGGCGAGGCCATTGCCGTCCGGCAGTTCCATATCCACCAGCACGATGCGGGCGGTCGACAGGTCGGCGGCGCGGGCGGCGGCCAATGTGCCGGCGACCTCGACGCAGAATCCGTCGCGTTCCAATGCGCGGGCCAGCGTGTCGGCCAGCGCATGGTCATCCTCAACAAGGACAAGCGGGACACGCCCGTCCTGCAAAAGGCCATCCGGACATGGCGGGGGCACCGCCGCCGGGTCAGCGGTCATCCGGTCCATACCGAAATCATAGCGATTGGTTTGCACTATACCAACCCCCGCGCGTGAAACTCCGCCGATTGCAGCCGCAAGGGTGCGGCAGGAGCATCCAACAACCTCCGGAGGTGGAGCGCCAGTGTGGATGCATCCAAAGGTTTGGCCAACAGCATCACATTCTCCAGCCCGGCTTCCATGGCAGCGTCCGGCAGCGCGTAGCCGGAGACAAGCAGCACGCGCAGCTCCGGCAGCCGCTCCTGCATCATCACTGCCAGGCGCGGGCCGCTGATGCCGCCGGGCAGGATAACATCGGAGAGCAGCAGGTCGGGGCACAGGCCATCGTCCAGCATGGCCAGCGCCTGCGGGCCGCCTTCCGCCGTGGTCACCTGGTAGCCGAGTCGCGTGAGCTGCGCCGCCATGCTGTGGCGCAGCGCCGCCTCATCCTCCACCAGCAGCACCAGCTCATCCCCGCGTGGCGGCGGCAGGAAGGCGGCGGGGGCAGCGGCGGCCGGGGCCTCCGACTCGGGCAGCATCAGCATCACGCGGGTGCCCTGGCCGGGCAGGCTGTCCAGCCGCAGCACGCCGCCATGCTGCCGCGCGAAGGACATCACGCTGGCCAGCCCCAGGCCGGCGCCCTGGCCTTTCGCCTTGGTGGAGAAGAAGGGTTCCGTCGCGCGCTTCAGCACGTCCGGCGCCATGCCGAAGCCGGTGTCGCTCACCGTCAGGCGCAGGAAGCGGCCGGGCCGGGCCTCGGGGAAGCCTTCCAGCGCCTCCTCTTCCAGCGTCACGGCCTCGGCCGCCAGGGTCAGCACGCCGCCATCCGGCATGGCGTCCCGCGCATTGACGGCGAGGTTGAGGATGGCGTTCTCCGCCTGCCCGGCCATCAGCTCCAGGCGCGGCAGGTCGCTTCCGAGCACCAGGTTGATCTGCACCTTCTGGCTCACGGCGCGGCGCAGCAGCGGCATCATGCTGTCCAGCAGCTTCTCCGGCACCACTTCCTCCGGCTTCAGGCGCGGCTGATGGCCGGCAAAGGCCAGCAGGTGGCGCACCAGGGCCGTGCCGCGCTCGGCGGCGTCGCGGATCAGCCAGGCGGAGTGGCGGCCGCCGGGGTCGTCGGCCAGGTCCTCCTCCAGCATCTCGGCATTGCCGGAGATGACGGCGAGGAGGTTGTTGAAGTCATGCGCCACGCTGCCGGTCAGCCGGCCCACCGCCTCCATGCGCTGGCCCTGCTGCATCTGGTGCTGCGCCCGCCGCGCCTCGCTGACATCGCGGAAGAACATCGCCACGCCATCGGCGGCGGGGAAGGCGTGGGCCTCGAACCAGCGCTGGTCGGCCTCGAGAGACTGCTCGAAATCCCGCTCCTGCCCGCGGGAGGCGACGGCCTGGAGGTGCTCGAAGGCTTCCATGCCGATCAGCTCCGGAAACAGCGCCCAGATGGAGCGGCCGATCACATCCTCCCGCGCCAGGCGCATCATGCGGAGCGCGGCGGCATTGGCATAGGTGAAGCACCAGCCGGCATCGAGCGCGACGAAACCGTCGCTGACGGCCTCCAGCAGCCGTTCCACCCGCTCCCGCGCCGTGCTGGCTTCCTCGGCGGCGCGATGGGCGGCGGCGATCAGGCCGCGGTTGCGGATGGCGATCTCGGCCAAGCGGGCGAGCTGCGCCAGCATGGCCTCGTCATCGGGCAGGAAGCCGTCCGGGTGGCCGGCCACCACCAGGGCGCCCAGCACGCGGCCCTGCTCGTCCCGCAGCCCGATACAGGCGCGGGCGGGCAGGCCGCCCTCGGCGGGGAAGAGGCGGGGCAGGGCATCGGCGGCGCGGGCGCGGTCGGTGGCCCAGGCCTCCAGCTCGGTGGTGACGGCGGGGGCCAGCGGGGCGGGCTCGCCGCCTTCCGGCGCCAGGCTGATGGCGCGCTGGGAGGCGGCGGAATCCTGCCGCTCGCTGTCCTGCAGGGTGATGCAGGCATAGGGAACGGAGAGCGCCTGCCGCGCCAGGCGGCCGATATGGCCCAGCAGCGCCGGCAGTTCCGACACCGCCGCGATGCCGGCGGAACCGCGGGCCAGCCGCTCCAGCCGCGCGGTGGCGGCGGCCTGCTCCAGCAGCCGCCGGCGGGCTTCCCGCCCCACCAGCAGCAGGCCGATGCCGGCGGCGGCCAGGGCCAGCAGCGTCAGCCCGCCCCCCAGCCAGGCGCGCCGCGCCCATTGGGAAAGCGCCTCGCTGCCATCCAGCCCCACGGCCACCGCGACATTGTAGCCCGGCACCGGCCGAAAGGCGGTGAAGCGGTTCATCTGGTCGATCAGCGAGACGACGCGGCCGTTCCATCCCTGCGGCGGCTGCTCCGGCGCCGCCCAGCGCTGGGTCTGGAGGATATCGAGGCCGATCGCCTCCGGCGGGCCGGGGGGCATGCGGCCCATCAGGCGGTTGTCCCGGTCCAGCAGCGCCATGGAGCCGCCGGGCGAGAGGTTCAGGGAGGCGTGGAAGCCTTCCAGCTGCTGCAAGGGCAGCAGGGCCAGCGCGGCGCGGCCATCGGGCAGGCGGCGGATCATCGGCAGGAGGTTGCCGAAGGGGCTGCGGATCGGGACACCCAGCACCGGCGGCCCGGCCTGGGTTCCGGCGGGCAGCGCCGCCAGCATCCGGGCCAGGGCACCGTGGTCCAGCCCGACGAGCCGGCGGCGGCCGGATTCGGTGGCGATATCCGGCAGGCCGTCGGGATGCAGCAGCGCCAGCACGACGCCATTGGGCAGGGTGCTTTCCTGCGTCGCCAGCGCGGCGGCCAGCATGTCACGCGGCAGGCCGGCGGCTTCCAGGCGCGCCAGGGTCAGCAGCGCCTGGTCCAGCCCGCCCAGCAGGGCGCTGGTCCGGGCGGCGAGGTTATCGGCCAGCACGCTGATCTCGCGGATCACCTGCCGCTCGGTGGCGGCACGGTCCATGGCGAGGGAGATGGTGACGCCGCCGGTCAGCAGCAGCGCGGTGACGCCCAGCACGGCAAGGCCGAGGCGGCGGGACAGGGGGGCGTCGCGGCCCAGCGGGCTGGCGCGTCGTATGGCCCGCTGGCCCGTCAAGCCGGGTGGTTCTCGACCGCGAGGCGGGCGGCTGAACTGGCGAGCGGCATCGTCATGACTCTCCCATGCGTGCTTGTGCCGCCAGGTTCGCCATATCACAAGATGCTTTGCCGAGCTGTGGTATCCGGTCAGGCAAGCGAGGGCAGCCGCTCCGCCAGCGCCACATGGGACAGTACGGTCAGCGCCGCGGTGTAGTAATCCTGCGCGTCCCGCACCGAGGGGAGGGCCACCGGGCCGGCCGGGGACTGCGCCAGCGCAGCGATGGCGCGATGCGCCGGGCCCATCGGGTAGGAGGCCAGCTGCTCGCTGGAGAATTCGGTCCAGGCCGGCTGGTAGGGCAGGCCATTCCAGGTCCAGAAGGCTACGGCGGCACGTGCCGCCGGTTCCGAGGCCAGGCCACCCCAGGCGAGGTACAGCGGCACGCGCATGGCATCGTAGGAGAAGCGCGGCGCCCAGCCGCTGGCCGGGGTGGGCCGGCCACCCTGGCGCGAGAGCTGCACCCAGTCCGGCGGCAGGCCCCAGCGGCCGAAGCGCGCTTCCTGCAACAGCAGCAGGCCGTCGCGGTAGAGATCCATCCAGGGGCCGCCGGCGCTGGCGGCGAGATCGGCCAGGGCGGGGAAGATGTAGTAGGAGGGGTTCACCACCACATGGTCGCGCCGCTCGAAGCCGGCGGCGGCGGGGAGCAGCACGGTGCGGCCGGCCACCTCCCGCACGCAGAGGCGGACGAGGTCGGCGCAGATGGCGGCGGAGATTTCCTGCAGTTCTGGCCGGTTCCAGCGGCGCGCCGCGCGGGCCACGGCCCAGGCGATGAAGATATCGCCATCGGCGGCGTTGTTGCCGTCTTCCACCGCCATCGGGCGGTTGGGCATCCAGCGCCAGGCATGCAGCGAGTCGTAGGGGCGCTTCAGCTCCCGCCGGGTCCAGGCCAGCACGCGGTCGAAGGTGGCGCGGTCGTCATGCGCCTCGGCCATCAGCAGCGCCCAGCCCTGGCCCTCGGAATGGGAGGAATTGCCGTTGCCGGTGTCGACGATGCGGCCACCGGGGGTCATGAAGCGCTCGCGGAACAGCGCCCATTCACCGGGATTGGGGGTCGGGTAGGAAAGGCCCAACTCGGCATGGCCGGTGGTCCGCGTCGCGCTCCAGGCGAACGCCGCCGCCAGCCCTGCGAAGCTCCGCCTTGTCAGACTGCTGACCATGTTACTCCAGCCAGACCCAGGGGGGGGTGGTGCCGGGGCACCACCGTATTGCGTTCCTTACGTCTTCATAATGCACGCAAGGCGTGCATGCGTTAAGCGTTACTTAGTGTCTGAAGTTGTAAGATAAATGTGATCGCGGTGGGTCAAATGCGGGGTTGAAGTTCGGCTCAACAGCCGCGCTGAAGAACCAGCAGTGGCAGGTGCTGCTCCAGCCACTCCATCGGCAAGGCTTCCGCACCGGCATCCCGCCCGCTGAACAGGCACCGCCAGCCGCCGTCGCCAGCAGGCAGCGGCAGCCTGGTGTCACGCCAGCTGCCGGTGGGGAAGAGCGGCGCGGCGGAGTCGCCCATCAGCGGCGCCGCGCGCAGCGGCACCACCACCAGCAGCTCCTGCTCCCGGTGCCGGCGGCGGAAGGCCAGCAGCTCGTGGGCGCGTGGGCCGGTGGCCTCCAGCGGCTCGTAGCTGCCCTGGTGGAAGAGGTCCGGCCATTGCTGCCGCAGCCGCAGCAGGGCGTGGATCAGCGCCTGTTTCACCCGGCCGTCCTGCCAGTGCGGCAGCAGGGCGGTGGCGTCCGATGCCTGCTCCAGCGCTGTGGCGCGGGCGGTGAAGTCCACCGGGCGACGGTTGTCGGGGTCCACCAGGCTCTCATCCCAGTATTCGGTGCCCTGGTAGAGGTCGGGCACGCCAGGCACCGTCAGGCGCAGCGTGGTCTGCGCCAGGCTCTTCACCGCGGCGGCGGGGGCAATGCGGGCGGCGAAGTGGGCGATGCCGTGCAGCAGGTCCGGGTTGGCATCGCCGTCCAGCACGCCATCCATGTAGTCGCGGGAAGCGTTCTCGTAGTCCTCGTCCGGCATGCTCCAGCCGGAGCGGCGCTTGGCCTCGCGCATCGCCTTCTGCTGCCAGCCGGCAAGGCGCCCGGCCCATTCGGCGATGCCGGCGCGATCCTCAGGCTTCAGGCCGAGGGGCCAGGAGGCGACCAGCATCTGGAACAGCATGGCGGCCTCGCCGCCCTCCGGCGCGGTGCCGGTCTCCAGCGACTGTTGCAGCGGTTCCGCCGCCTTCAGCCAGCCGCGCAGGGTGGCGGCCCATTCGTCCGGGATCTCGGACAGCACCGCCAGGCGCATCCGCACATCCTCGCCGCGCTTGTGGTCATGCGTGGCGGTGGCGAGCAGGGCGCCGGGGTAGCGCGCCAGCCGTTCCTGGCAGGCGGCGTGGAATTCCTCCGGCGGCAGCGACAGCTCGTCGGGATGCGAGCCGACCTCGTTGCGGGAGAGCAGGCGGCCATAGCGGTAGAAGGCGGTATCCTCCACCGATTTGGCGGCGGTGGGGGAGGAAAGCTGCTGGAAGCGCGTGCGGGCCACCAGCCGCAGCCGGCGCAGCGGCGCGGGCATCTGGCGGATGCGCTCCTCGCCCAGCCACTGGTAGAGGTGGTCCAGCACGTCGTGGTCCGAGAGCGGCAGGTTGGCCCGGGCGGCGCCCACCGCGCGCAGCATCACCGTGGCATCCTGGGAGGTGGCGCGGCCGGCGCGGGTATAGGTGCGGTAGACCGGGAAATGCACGAGGATTTCGGTCAGCACGCGGCGGATGGCGGCCAGCGGGATGTCCCGCGTCATGATGTCCGAGCGCGCGATGCGGTGCAGGGCGCGGGCGCAGGCCTCCCGCTCGGCGGCCAGGTTGTCGCGCAGGATCTGGCGGCGGGCGAGGCGTTCCTCGGCTGGGAAGTCCCGTGCGCTGCCGGAAACTTCTTTCCACAGCAGGGAGAGCGGTGCTTCCCCCTCCGGGTCGTGCAGCACGGCGGAGACCTGGTCCATGAACTCGTAGCCGGTGGTGCCGTCCACCTGCCAGTCGATGGGCATGGACTCGCCGGGGGCCAGGATCTTCTCCACCACGATATAGGGCTCGACCTTCGGCGCATCGGCCGGTCGCAGGTGGGCGGCGGCGGCCATGCGGCGGCGCAGCTTGCGGCAATAGGCGCCGGGCTGCGCCAGGCCGTCCACATGGTCGATGCGCAACCCGTCGATCAGCCCCTCGGCATAGAGGCGCAGGATCAGCGCGTGGCTTTCCTCGAAGACCTCCGGCACCTCGATCCGCACGCCGGCGAGGCTGGTGACATCAAAGAAGCGGCGCCAGTTGATTTCCTCGGAGGCCAGCTTCCAGTGGGAGAGGCGGAAATGCTGGCGTTCCAGCAGCTCATGCAGCCGGGCGCGGGCCTCGTCGGTATCGGCGTTCAGGGCCTCCATCTCCGCCAGGGCCTGGGGCGCGTCCTCGGGGCGGATGGGGAAGAGGTTGTCGAAGTAGTCCACGGCGATGCCCGTGGGGCCGCGCTTCGCCAGCTTCAGTTCGCCGTCGCGCAGCGCCTCGCCATAGGGCTTGCCCAGGAAGGGCGCGAGGATCTTGCCGTGCAGCGCCGGGTCGTCCGACTCCCAGTCCACGTCGAAGAACTGGGCGTATTGGCTGCCGGGGCCATGACCCAGCACGTCCAGCCAGATCTCGTTGTCGTCGCCGCTGACGCCCATGTGGTTGGGGACGATGTCCAGCAGCAGGCCCATGCCGTGCTGCCGCAGCGCCGCCACCAGCCGGCGCAGCGCGTCCTCGCCGCCCAGTTCGGGGTTCACGTGCCGATGGCTGGTGGTGTCGTAGCCATGGGTGGAGCCGGCGCGGGCCTGCAGGATGGGCGAGGCATAGAGGTGGCTGATGCCGAGGCGGGCGAGATAGGGAACCACCGGCACAGCGTCATCCAACGTGAAGCCCGCATGGAACTGCAGCCGCGCGGTGGCGCGCGGGGTGCTGGAAACGGGCTGCGTCATACTGGGAAACCTCCTCACCGTGGGTGCATGACGCATTGCCGCAGCGCGGGTTGCAGAACCCGCAAACGAATCATGACAGGACGGCTGCTGGCGTGCACGAGGTTACAAAGCCGCAACGCCAAGCCTCGAAGCCAGCCCGCTGTCTGGCGCATCGGCCGCTTTGTCTGGCAGCATGGCCGCCCGGCCTCCGAGAGCCGGACCAGTCCGCGAAGACCGGACATCATTCCCTTCAGGTGAGCCCATGCCCCGCGACACTCCCGATGCCACCCTCCGGCCCCTGACTGCGGGAGGCCAGATGGCCATGGGCATCCTGCTCGCGGTCAGCGCCGGGCACCTGATGAACGACCTGATGCAGTCGATGAT
Organism: Teichococcus wenyumeiae; assembly: GCF_003696345.1. Classification (GTDB taxonomy): domain Bacteria; phylum Pseudomonadota; class Alphaproteobacteria; order Acetobacterales; family Acetobacteraceae; genus Pseudoroseomonas; species Pseudoroseomonas wenyumeiae. The sequence continues at coordinate 128,983 of NZ_RFLX01000003.1, forward strand.
CCCGGCCATCTACCCGATCCTGAAGGTGGAATTTGCCCTCAGCTTCAGCGAGATCGGGCTGATCCAGCTTGCCTTCCAGATGACTGCCTCCATCCTGCAGCCGGTTGTGGGTCTCTATACCGACCGGCGTCCGCATCCCTTTTCGCTGGTGCTGGGCATGGGCTTCAGCCTGATCGGCATCCTGATCCTGGCCTGGGCGAACAGCTACCCCATCCTGCTGCTGGCGGTGTCGTTGATCGGCATGGGGTCCTCCATCTTCCACCCGGAAGCCTCGCGCGTCGCGCGCATGGCCTCAGGCGGGCGGCATGGCGCGGCGCAGTCGCTGTTCCAGGTCGGCGGCAATGCGGGGCAGGCCATCGGGCCGCTGCTGGCGGCGCTGGTGGTGATCTCCCGCGGGCAGGCCAGCATCGCCTGGTTCTCCCTGGTGGCGCTGGCGGGCATGGTGGTGCTGGGCTTCGTCGGCCGCTGGTACCGGGAGCGGCAGCGGGCGCCGAAGGCGGCGGGCTCCGTGCTGCCGGCCAAGTTCCCCAGCGGGCTGGTGCGCCGCGCCATCCTGGTGCTGGTGGCGCTGACCTTCTCCAAGAACGTCTACACCGCCTCGCTTTCCAGCTATTACACCTTCTACCTGATCGACAGCTTCGGCGTGACAGTGCAGCAGGCGCAGTTCTACCTGTTTGCCTATCTCGCCTCAGTGGCGGCGGGCACCATCCTGGGCGGGCCGCTGGGCGACCGCTTCGGGCGGCGCACGATCCTCTGGATCTCCATCCTGGGCCCGCTGCCCTTCGTGCTGGCGCTGCCCTATGTCGGGCTGGGCATGACCTGCGCCTTCACCATCATCATCGGGTTGCTGATGTCCTCGGCCTTCCCGGCTATCCTGGTCTATGCGCAGGAACTGCTGCCGGGGAAGGTGGGCCTGGTATCCGGCATCTTCTTCGGGCTGGCCTTCGGCCTGGGGGGTATTGGCGCCGCTGTGCTGGGCGCCGTGGCCGATGCCACCTCCATCCGGCTGGTCTATCAGCTCTGCGCCCTGCTGCCGCTGGTGGGCCTGCTGGTCGTGCTGCTGCCGGACCTCAGCAAGGCCCGGCGCGCGGCCTGAGAGAAGCTGGCAGAACCTGCCGATCTGGTTGAGGCGGACCAGAGACTTCTCGGCGTGCGGCCTGGGCGGGCGGGGCAGGGCCAGCCCGCACTGCCAACGCGGGCATGTGGCGCGGCATCCAGGTTATCAGCCAGGATGCACCGCCCGTCGCACCCACAGCCGGGGCGAGATGCGCAGGATCATGCAGGACACAACCATATGGGGCTGGTGCTGAGTGCGGCTTCATGAGGCGCGGGCCTGGGCAACGTTACAAGGTCGGAAGCATCAATCGAGACAGAGCTTGATTCGCCGAGCCTTATGACGATCTAGAATGTGCCTCGATCAATGGCGCGGATGAAAGAAGCATGGATCTTTAATAAGCCTGTTCTGCCTGGAACCATGGATAACACTGTAAATACAGCAAATACTGATTAACAACGTCAAATCATATCGGTTATTCATCAATATGATAGGGACTTTGTTATGAGAAACACAGTACGGCGTGCCGCAGCGGCTGGGCTTGTCGCTGTCTTCTTGGCAACAACAGCAGCCGATGGTGCATCGGCCTGCTCCCGCATCCTGTCCAACGCAAATGGTCAGGCCAATGTCGTCGCCCGGACCATGGATCTCTATCGCTCGGACGATGCGAAGATGGTTGTCTATCCGCGTGGGCTGGTGAGGGCTTCGACGACGGGCGACGGAAAGTCCTTCAACTGGACATCGAAGTTCGGAAGCGTGGCAGTCACCTCATTCGGGGCCGCGACAAGCGACGGCATGAATGAGAAGGGCCTCGTCGCCAACCTTCTCTATCTCGGCGACACCAGATACGAGCAACGTGACGGCCGGCCCGGCCTGTCCAACCTGTCCTGGGCCCAATACGTGCTCGACAACTTCGCTTCGGTCAAAGAAGCGGTTGAAGGCTTGAAGGACGTGCAGATCGTGTCCGTGGAGCACGACGGCAAGCGGTGGCCGCTTCACCTCGCGATATCGGATGCTGAAGGGGACTCTGCTGTCATCGAGTTCGTCGACGGCAGGATGGTCGTTCATCAGGGCAAAGAGTTCACCGTGATGACGAACGAGCCGCCACTGGAGACGCAGCTGAAGAACGTCCGAAATTACAAGCTTTTCGGCGGCACGAAACCGATGCCGGGCGATATTGATCCAGAAAGCCGGTTTGTCCGGGCCGCCTCGTACCTGAAGACACTGCCGGCGGCCAGGAGCGTGCCGGAAGCCATTGCCGGTGCTCAATCCATCGCCCGCACTGTGGCGGTTCCGCCGGGCGCCAAGGATACATCCGGCAGTGTTGCCGAGGATGCATGGCCGACGCTGTGGTTCACGCTGGCTGACTCAACCAACAAGACCTACTTCTTCCACTCGGCCAGTTCTCCCTACCTCTACTGGGTCGACCTCACGAAGATCGACTTCGGGTCGAAAGCCAGTGAGCGCGCCATAGACGCTTATGACTGGAACCTTGCCGGGGACATCACGCAACGTCTGACGAAGGCCGACTGACGGGGCGGTTTTCTGGCTCAGCCGCCTCGCGACGGGCATCGCGCTAAGATCCAATGGCCTGCCCCACAGCCGTCCGGGCCTGGTCTGCCTCAACCAGCCCCGAAGGCTCTATCGGAGGCTAATCCGCCCGCCGCGCGCGGGCGAGGCCGCGCAGCCGGTTCTCCACCGCCGGGTCGGCCAGCATGCGCTCCACCGGCGCCTCGAAGCGGCGACGCCAGTTGGGATGCTCATCGGTGGTGCCGGGCAGGTTGGGCTGTTCCGGCACCGCCAGCGCATCCTCCAGCGGCAGCAGCGCCAGGTGGCAGGCGGCGCGGCCGATATGGGCGGCGGCGGCATCGGCCACGGTGGCACCATCCTCCTTGGCCGGCTGCTTGCCCTGCGCCACGCCGGAAGCCTTGAGGGCAGACCAGAGCGCGCGGCGCTCGGCTTCGCGGTTCTCCTCCTTCTCCAGCGGCTTCAGGTCCAGCTTCTGGCGCCATTCCATGTCGCGCCCCTGCCACCAGCCCGCCACGGTGGCGAGGTCGTGGGTGGAGGTCATGGAGACCGCGCCGGGGGTCCATTTCAGCGGCGACTTGAAGCGCTTGCCGTCGCGCTCGAACCACAGCACCCGCATGCCGGCCAGCCCGGCCTTTTCTAACCGAGGCCGGAAGCCGGCGGGGACGGTGCCCAGGTCCTCGCCGATGACGACGGCCTTGTTCAGGTGGGATTCCAGCGCCACCAGCCGCAGCATGTCCTCCAGCGGGTAGCGCAGATAGGCGCCATCCTTGGGGCTGGCGCCTTCCGGCACCAGCCAGAGGCGGCGCAGGCCCAGCACATGGTCGACCCGGATGCCGCCGGCATTGCGGAAGGCGGCGCCGAGCATCTCCCGGAAACCCGCGAAGCCGGACATCCGCAGCCCCTGCGGCGAGAAGGAGGTGATGCCCCAGCCCTGGCCGCGCGCGTTGAAGAGGTCCGGCGGCGCGCCGATCTCCACCTGTTGCAGGATCTCGGCCTGGCGGCTCCAGCCATCGCTGCCGCCGCCATCGACACCCACCGCGAGGTCCGCGATCAACCCGATGCGCATCCCGCCCTCCCGCGCCGCGCGCTGGGCGGCGGAAAGGCCGCGGTCTGCCAGCCATTGCAGGAAGGCGTGGTATTCCACTTCCTCCAAGCTTTGCTCGGCGAAGGCGGCGACGGCGGGGGATTCAGGGTCGCGCAAATCCGCCGGCCATTCGCGCCAGTGCCAGCGGCCTTCGGCGAATTGGGCGGCGTGCAGCGCCTCGAAGACCGCGTGGCGGTGCAGGGAGGCGCCGCCCTCCGCCCGGAAAGCCTCGAAGGCATCGTGGGAGGGCTGGGGCGCGCTGCGGCGGAAGGCGGTGAAGGCATCGCGCAGCACGGCAAGGCGGGCGCGGGCGGCGGCGGGCCAGTCCACCAGGTCCAGGGCCTCCAGCCGCGCCAGCTCGGCCTTCAGGTCCGGCGGCGGGTCGAAGGGCTCGCCGAGGATGTCGCCGGGACAGGCATGGCGCACGTCCAGCCGGGCGCGGGAGGATGGCGCATAGGGGCTGAAGCGGCTTGGGTCGGCCGAGAACTGCGCATGCACCGGGCTGATGGCGATGGCATCCGCCCCCAGCGCCGCGGCCGGGCCAACCAGACCTTCCAGCGCCGCGTAATCGCCGACACCCTGGTCGGAGCCGCGCCGCAGCGAATAAAGCTGCGCCGAAAGGCCCCAGGCGCGGCCTTCCAGGCAGGCATCGGTGATGCGGTGGCCATGCACCGGCGCCACCGCCAGCACCAGTTGGCGGGAGCCCGCTTCCAGCGTGTAGTAGCCGGGCTCGGCGGGGGCGGTGATGGGCTTGCCGGGTTCCACCACGCCCTCGGCGGCGGTGCCATCGGCGGCTTCCAGGCGGTAGCGGCCGGCGGGCAGGTCCAGCGCCACCGGGCCGCCGGCCTCGGCGGTCACCAGCGGCGGCAGGGTGGTGCGGGTGGCGTGGCGATGCGCGGCAAGGCTTTCCTTCACCTGCGCGTCGTTCTCCGCCGGCAGGCCAAGCGCGCCCAGCAGCACGCGCAGGGCATCGGGCTCCACCACCATGGGCTTGTTGGCGGCATCGCGCCATTCGGCCATCAGGCCGGCGGCGCGGGCCAGTTGTTGCAGGGCCGCGTCGCTCACCACAGGGTCTCCGCGATACGGTCCTCGGTGGCGATCCAGGCGACGGCGCCGAGGCCGCCCAGGCCCTCAGCCTCCAGCGCGGCGGCCAGTCCTTCGCGCGATTCCGCCAGCATGGTGCCGGGGCCGGTGGGGCAGGGCACGGGGCTGTTGCCGAAATTGGCCGCAACCGTCAGCACGGCGCCATCGCCCAGCCGCCACTGGGCGCGCACGCCCTTCTCGCCCAGCTTGTCGGATTCCAGGCTGGTGGTGCCGTCCAGCCGCTCGCCCAGGATGTCGCGCCGCTGGCGCAGCAGGTTGGCGACGAATTCCTCCACCGCCGCGTGCTTGGGCAGCAGGCGCTCGGACGGGTCGGGGCGGCTGGCGGTAAAGGTGGAGATGGCATTGGGGTCGGGGATCTTCTCCCGCCGCTCCGGGTCCGCGAAGGCGGGGAAGCGGGCGAATTCCTTGCGGCGGCCCTCGCGCACCGCATCCGCCAGTTCCTCGGTCTGGAAGCCGGTGAAGAACAGGAAGGGGCGCTCGCTGGCCCATTCGTCGCCCATGAAGAGCATGGGCACCTGGGGGGAGAGCAGCAGCAGCAGCAGCGCCGCCCGCACGCCTTCCGGTGGCGCGATCTGGGCGATGCGCTCGCCCATGGCGCGGTTGCCGACCTGGTCGTGGGTCTGCAGCGCGTTGACGAAGGCGCTGGGCGGCAGATGCGCGCTGGGCTTGCCGCGCGCATGGCCCAGGTTGCGCGATTCATTGCCCTGGTAGACGAAGCCTGTGGCCAGCGCATGCGCCAGATGGTCGGCCGGGTCGTCAGCATAGTCGATGTAATAGGCGTCGTGCTCGCCGGTCAGCAGCACGTGCAGGCAGTGGTGGACATCGTCGTTCCACTGCGCGTCGAAATCCTTCTCCAAAAGCGTGGCGTCGTTGCGCTCGTTCTCCAGCACCAGATGCACGTGCCGGCCCTCGGTGGCAGCGCGGATGCGGGCGGAAAGCTCTGGGAGGAAACTGTCGTCCTCGATGGCATGCACGGCATCGAGGCGCAGGCCGTCGAAGCGGAATTCCGTCAGCCAGTAGAGCGCGTTCTCCATGAAGAAGTCGCGTACCTGCGGGCGGGAGAAGTCGATGCTCTGGCCCCAGGGGTTGTTCTTGTCCTGGTGGAAGAAGACCGGGGCGATGCTGCCCCAGTAATTCCCCGCCGGGCCGAAATGGTTATAGACCACATCGAGCATGATGGAGAGCCCGTGGCCATGCGCGGCATCCACCAGGGCCTTCAGGTCGTCCGGGGTGCCATAGGTCTCGTCCGGCGCATAGGGCAGCACGCCGTCGTAGCCCCAGTTGCGGAGGCCGGCGAAGTCGTTCACCGGCATCAGCTCGATCGTGTTGACGCCAAGTGCCGCCAGGCGCGGCAGGTCCGCGATGACGCCGCGGAAGCCGCCGTAGAGGCCGGCATGCAGTTCGTAGATCACGGCGCGGGGCCAGGGCAGGCCCTTCCAGTCCGGGTACTGCCACTGGTAGGCGTCCGGGTCCACCACCAGGGACCAGCCGTCCACGTCCCCATCCTGGGCATGGGAGGCCGGGTCCGGCACCTCCATGCCATTGCCGAGCTTGTAGCGGTAGCGGGTTCCCGCCGGTGCCTCTCCCTCGGCCTCCCACCAGCCATCCGGCCGCTTGTGCAGCGGGATGGAGGGGCGCCCGTCCAGCACGACCTCGGCCGCCTGGTGCCCGGGCGCCCAGAGGCGGAAGCGGGTGGTGCCGCCGCCCAGGGGAATGGCCCCGAAGGAAAGACTGGTGCTCATGCCGAATCCTCTTGCGCGACGAAGGCCACCAGCAGCCGGGCGGAATGCCGGCCCACCGTGTCGATGGCGCCTTGGACAACGCGCTCCTCCACCTCCGGTTCCGCGCTGTCGAGCACGAGGCGCCAAGGAAAATCGGGAGCGGGCAGGGTGAAGTCGCAGTCCTCGGCGGAACTGTTGAGCAGCAGCAGCGTCACCTCCACCCCGCCTTCCACCTTCGCGGCGCGGCGCAGCGCCAGGGTGCGGCCTCCCAGGTCGCCCCAGGCCCCGGGGTGCATGGGCTGGCCGTCCTGGCCAAACCAGGCGACATCGGCGACGCCGGGCAGGGGAAAGTCCTGCCCATGGAGGAAGTTGGCGCTGCGCAGCGTCGGGTGGGCGCGGCGCAGCGCGGCGGCCCGGCCGAAGAAATGCGACAGCTCGATGCCCGGCTCGCTGCCCGCCAGTGTCCAGTCCAGCCAGGAGACATCGTTGTCCTGGCAATAGGCGTTGTTGTTGCCCTGCTGGGTGCGGCCGAACTCGTCGCCACCCAGCAGCATGGGCGTGCCATGGCTGGCCAGCAGCGTCATCAGCATGGCGCGCTTGATGCGCTCCCGCTGCGCCGTCACGACCGGGTCCAGCGTCGGGCCTTCCTTGCCCCAGTTGGCGGAGAAGTTCTCGCCATGGCCGTCGCGGTTGTTCTCGCCGTTGCGGAGGTTGTTCTTCTCGGTGAAGGACACGAGGTCCTGCAGCGTGAAGCCGTCATGCGAGGCGACGAAGTTGACGCTGGCCCAAGGGCGGCGGCGCCGCCTGTCGAACAACTCCGATGAGCCGGCGAGGCGTGCCGCGAGATCCGGCCGCACCCCGGCGTCGCCGCGCCAGTAGCGCCGCACATCGTCGCGGAAGCGGTCGTTCCATTCCGAGAAGCCGGGCGGGTGGTTGCCGAGCTGGTAGCCGCCGGGGCCCACGTCCCAGGGCTCAGCGATCAGCTTCAGCTTCGACAGCACCGGGTCCTGCCGGATGGCGTCGAAGAAGCCGGAGCCGGGGTCGAAGCCCATGCCCTCCCGCCCCAGGGTGGTGCTGAGGTCGAAGCGGAAGCCATCGACGCGGAAGGAGGTGGCCCAGTAGCGCAGGCTGTCCATCACCATCTGCAGCACGCGTGGATGGGACAGGTTGACGGTGTTGCCGCAGCCGGTCTCATCGATGTATCGCCGCTCGTCGCCCGGTTGCAGGCGGTAGTAGCTGGCATTGTCGATGCCGCGCCAGGACAGGCTGGGGCCGAGCTCATTGCCCTCGCAGGTGTGATTGTAGACCACGTCCAGGATGACCTCCATCCCCGCGCCGTGCAGGCGGCGGATGGCGACCCGGATCTCGTCCAGCGAGCCGCCGGAAAGGTAGCGCGGCTCCGGCGCGAAAAAGGAGAGGGTGGAATAGCCCCAGTAGTTCCGCAGGCCCTTTTCCACCAGGAAGCGGTCCTGGGCGAAGGCCTGCACCGGCAGCAGCTCCACCGCCGTGACGCCGAGCTTCTGCAGGTGCTCGATGACGCGGGGGTCGGCCAGGGCGGCGAAGGTGCCGCGCTCCCGCGGCGCCAGGTCGTCGCGCAGGATGGAAAGGCCGCGCACATGCGTCTCGTAGATGAGCGTGCGGTCCCAGGGGACGTTCGGCGCGCGGTCGTCGCCCCAGTTGAAGGCGTCGTCGGTGACCATCGCCTTGGGCATGGCGGCGGCGGAATCGCGCCGGTCGAAGCCCAGGTCGGCGCGGCCGCCATGGGCGCGGTAGCCGTAGAGCGCGTCCGTCCAGCGCAAGCTGCCCTGGAGCTGCTTGGCATAGGGGTCCAGCAGCAGCTTGTTGGGGTTGAAGCGGTGGCCATGCTCGGGCCTGTAAGGGCCATGGACGCGGTAGCCATAGACCTGCCCGGGCCGTGCCTCGGGCAGGTAGCCGTGCCAGACCTCGTCGGTGCATTCCGGCAGTGCCAGCCGCGCCAGTTCCTTGCGGCCGGAAGGATCGAAGAGGCACAGTTCCACTTTTTCCGCATGGGCGGAAAAGATCGCGAAATTGACGCCGAGGCCGTCCCAGACGGCCCCGAGCGGGTCGGGCCTTCCCGGCAGAAGCCGGTCAGCGAGTGGGGGCAAAAGACTACTCCAGCAGTTTCAACTCACGGCGGCGTCAGGATGATGGTGGCCAGCGGTGGCACCGTCAGGCTGAGGGAAGCGGGCTGGCCGTGGGAGGGCTCCTCCGTGGCCTGCACCGCGCCGCCATTGCCCATGTTGCTGCCGCCATAGATCGCGGCATCGGAATTGAAGACCTCCTGCCACGCGCCGGCCATGGGCACGCCGACCGTATAGCCCTGGTGCGGGATCGGCGTGAAGTTGCAGACCACCAGCACCGGCTTCTCCCCGTCCTCGCCGAAGCGGAGATAGGCGAAGACGCTGTTGGCCGCGTCGTCCATCACCGACCAGGCGAAGCCCTCCGCCACGCAGTCCCGCTGGTGCAGGGCAGGGGTGTCGCGATAAAGGCGGTTGAGGTCGCGCACTAGCCGCTGCACGCCGGCGTGCCGCGGGTCGTCCAGCAGGTGCCAGTCCAGCGAGCGGTCGTGGTTCCATTCCCGCACCTGCCCGATCTCGCCGCCCATGAAGAGCAGCTTCTTGCCCGGGTGCGTCCACATGAAGGACAGGTAGGCGCGCAGGTTGGCGAAGCGCTGCCACTCGTCCCCCGGCATCTTGCCGATCAGCGAGCCTTTGCCGTGCACCACCTCGTCGTGGGAGAGGGGGAGCATGAACTTCTCGGAGAAGGCATAGACCAGGCCGAAGGTCATCTCGCCATGGTGGTAGCGGCGGTAGAGCGGGTCGGTCTGCATGTAGTGGAGCGTGTCGTGCATCCACCCCATGTTCCATTTGAAGTCGAAGCCCAGCCCGTCATGGTCGTCCGGCTTGCGGGTGACGCCGGGGAAGGCGGTGCTTTCCTCCGCGATCAGCAGCCGGTCCGGGCAGCGCTGCTGGATGACGCGGGAGAGTTCCTGCAGGAAGGCGATGCTCTCCAGGTTCTCGCGCCCGCCGTAGATATTGGGCACCCACTCGCCCTCGTTGCGGCTGTAGTCGCGGTAGAGCATGGAGGCCACGGCATCCACGCGCAGGCCATCCACGCCATAGCGCTCCAGCCAGTGCAGGGCGGAGCCGATCAGCATGTTCCGCACCTCCCGCCGGCCGAGGTTGTAGATCAGGGTGTTCCAATCCCGGTGGTAGCCTTCCTTCGGGTCCGAATGCTCATAGAGCGGCGTGCCATCGAACATGGCGAGGCCGTGCTGGTCAGACGGGAAATGCGCCGGCACCCAGTCCAGGATGACGCCGAGCCCGGCCTCGTGGCAGCGTTGCACCATGCGGGCGAAGTGCTCGGGCGGGCCAAAGGGCGCATGCGGCGCGAACTGCCCCAGCGGCTGGTAGCCCCAGGAGCCGCCGAAGGGATGCGCCATGATCGGCATGAACTCGAGATGGGTAAAACCCATTTCGACCGCATAGGGGATCAGCTTGTCGCCGAGCTCCTCCCAGCCCAGCGCGATGTCGCCATCGCCGCGCGCCCAGGAGGAGGCATGCACCTCATAGACCGAGATGGGCTGGGCCGCCTGGTTGGCCGGGCGTTCCCGCCGCGGCGGCTTGGGGATGGCGGCGATATCCGCGACCACCGAGGCGGTGGCGGGCGGCGGCTCCACCTGCCAGGCGAAGGGGTCGGACTTCAGCGGCAGCAGGTTCCCTTCCGGCCCCAGCAGCTCGTACTTATAGACGGCGCCGGGCATCAGGCGGGGGATGAACAATTCCCAGATGCCGCCTTCCAGGCGCTTGCGCATCGGGTTGCGGCGGCCGTCCCAGGAATTGAAGTCGCCCACCACGGAGACGCGCCGGGCATTCGGCGCCCAGACGGCGAAGCGCACACCCTTGACGCCATCGACCTCCATGGGCTGGGCGCCCAGGCAGTTGGCGATGTCCTGGTGCGTGCCTTCCGACAGCAGGTAGAGGTCGAAATCGCTGATCAGCAGGCCGAAGGAATAGGGGTCCTCGGTTTCCTGCACCACGCCATTGCCCCAGTCGATGCGCAGCAGATAGGGGCCGGGCGGGATGCGCCCGGCGAAGAGCCCTGCCTCATGCACCGGGCGGAGGGTGCTGACCTGCTCCCCGCTGACGGCCTGCACGCCCATGGCGCCGGGCATCATGACGCGCAGCTCCCGCCCGCCGGCCACGTCATGCGGGCCCAGCACCGCGAAGGGATCGCCGTGGCGGGCCTCGACCAGGGCGGCGAGAGCACCGGGGTCGAGATCGAGGTCAGCCATTCTGGGTATCCTTTTCCGTGACGCGACGCGCGAGTTCTTCAAGTCCGCGAAGCGGAATGCCGATCCAGGTGGGGCGGTTGGCAGCTTCGTAGCAGATTTCGTAAGCCGCTTTCTCGATCAGGAACAGGTCCAGCAGGGCCGCCTCGGCCGCCGGGTCGGCCCAGCGGCGCGGCGCGGCCTCGTGCACCGTGCGATAGGCTTCCAGGAAGGCACTGGCGGCATGGGTGCGGAAGCTCTCCAGCATCGGCCCCCGGCGCTCGTTGACGGCGCCGGAGGTCGTGGCCTGGCCCGGCCCCGCCGCGCCCACCGCATAGTCGAAGGAGCGCAGCAGCCCAGCGACATCCCGCAGCGGGGAGGTCTTGGCGCGGCGCTGCTCCAGCGTCTTGGCGGGCTCGCCCTCGAAGTCGATGATGCAGGCATCGCCCTGCACCACCAGCACCTGGCCGAGGTGGAAGTCGCCATGGATGCGGGTGCGCAGGGCGCCCGGCGCGGCGGCGGCCAGGGAATCCAGCGCGGCCATCACCGCACCCTTGTTGGCCACCAGCCATTCGGCGCGGGCGGCGTCCTCGGGATGCTCCCAGGCCTTCACGCGCGCCAGGGCATCGAAGGCGGCGGACAGCTGGGCGCGGGCGCCCCCGGCCCATTCCGCGGCATCCTCCTCACCGGCGACGACGGGGGTGAAGGCCTCGTCGCCCTCGGCCTCGGCCAGTGTGGCATGCATCTCGGCCAGCCGGCGGCCCAGCGCGGCGGCGAAGACGCTGTAGCCGGCGAAGGCATCCTCCTGGTCCTGCGTGGAGGAATCGGTGACGGCCATCTGCTCCACGGCGCGGTGGAGGAAGTCCAGCGTCCAGCCCCAGCCGTCGCCCTGGTTGCGCACGAAGCCCTGCAGCACCACCAGCGTGCGCGGCGTGCCGTCCGAGGTCACGCGCACCACCTCGCCCAGCAGCGGCGCCGTCTGGGCGAAGCCGCGCTCGGTCAGGAAGCGGGTCATCTCCGTCTCGGGGGAGATGCCTTCCACCACGCGCCGCACCAGCTTCAGCACCGCATGGTCGCCGATGATCAACGAGGAATTCGACTGCTCGGCCGCCAGCCGGCGGATCTCCGCATCCTTGGGGATGGCGGAGATGTCGAACTGGGAGGTCGGCAGGAAGCGGATCTCGCCATCCCGCAGCGGCAGGACATCGCTGTCAGCCAGCCCGCGCAGCACCGCCATGGGCATGGCATCCAGCGCGAAGGCATCGGTCAGCACGCCGATGCGGCGGCCACGGCGGATGCGCGCCAGCGCCAGCTGCTGCGGCAGGACGGCGGAGGATTCATCCTCCCAGACAATGCCGAGCGGCAGGAAGTAGCGGGCGGTGCCATGGGAATCCGCGGCCTCCACCTCGGTCAAAAGGATCTCGGTGGCGGTGGGGCTCTTCAGCACCTCGGTGAAGGCCAGGGTGGGCGGGGCGCCGCCGCCCGCCTTGCCGGAGAACCAGCGGCGGCGCGAGAGGTACTGCGGCAGCGCGTCGCGCTCCAGGATGCGGCGCTGGTTGCTCTCCAGCACCTCTATCAGGCTGTTGCGCATCACGAGGGTGGAGAGTTCGGACATCGGCTCGGGAGCCGGTGTGTGCCAGGTGGGCAAGGCGGCCTCCGTTGCGAGATAGAACCAATAGAAGCCATAGGGCGGCAGCGTCAGCAGATAGGTGAGCTGGCCGATCGGCGGGAAGGAGGCGCCGCCCACCAGTTCCACCGGCACGCGGCCGGCAAAGGCCGAGAGGTCCAGCTCCACCGCCTGCGCGGTGCGCGAGAGGTTGCAGACGCAGAGGATGGTCTCGCCCTCGTATTCGCGCAGATAGGCGAGGATCTTGCGGTTGCCAGGATAGAGATAGCCGAAGGTGCCGCGACCGAAGACCTGGTGGCGCTTGCGCACCGCCAGCATGCGCCGCATCCAGTTGAGCGCCGAATGCTGGTCGATCGCCTGGGCTTCGACATTGACGGCCTGGTAGCCGTAGATCGGGTCCATGATGGCGGGCAGCACCAGCGCCGCCGGGTCGGCGCGGGAGAAGCCGCCGTTGCGGTCGGGCGACCACTGCATCGGCGTGCGCACGCCGTCGCGGTCGCCGAGATGGATGTTGTCGCCCATGCCGATCTCGTCGCCGTAATAGATCACGGGCGTGCCGGGCATGGAGAGCAGCAGCGAGTTCATCAGCTCGATGCGGCGGCGGTCGCGTTCCAGCAGCGGCGCCAGGCGGCGGCGGATGCCGAGGTTGATGCGCGCCCGCTTGTCCGAGGCATAGGTGTTCCAGAGGTAGTCGCGCTCCTTGTCGGTCACCATCTCGAGCGTCAGCTCGTCATGGTTGCGCAGGAAGATGGCCCACTGGCAGTTCTCGGGGATGGCGGGGGTCTGGCGCAGGATATCGGTGATCGGGAAGCGGTCTTCCTGCGCCATCGCCATGTACATGCGTGGCATCAGCGGGAAGTGGAAGGCCATGTGGCATTCGTCGCCATCGCCGAAATACTGCTGCGTATCCTCCGGCCACTGGTTGGCCTCGGCCAGCAGCATGCGGCCCTGGGCATGCTCGTCCAGCGCGGCGCGGATCTGCTTCAGGATGACATGCGTCTCGGGCAGGTTCTCGTTGTTGGTGCCGTCCCGCTCGATCAGGTAGGGGATGGCGTCCAGCCGCAGCCCGTCCACGCCGGCATCCAGCCAGAAGCGCATGACGGAGAGCACTTCCTCCATCACCGCCGGGTTGTCGAAGTTCAGGTCAGGCTGGTGGGAATAGAAGCGGTGCCAGAAATACTGGCCGGCGACGGGGTCCCAGGTCCAGTTGGACTTCTCGGTGTCCAGGAAGATGATGCGGGTGCCGTCATACTTCTCGTCCGTGTCGGACCAGACGTAGTAGTCCCGCTCCGGCGAGCCCTTCGGCGCGTGGCGGGCGCGCTGGAACCAGGGGTGCTGGTCCGAGGTATGGTTGATGACGAGTTCGGTGATGACGCGGATGTTGCGCGCATGCGCCTCGTCGATCAGGCGGCGGATATCCTCCATCGTGCCGTATTCAGGATGGACGGAGGTGTAGTCCGCAATGTCGTAGCCGTCGTCCCGCCGGGGGGAGGGATAGAAGGGCAGCATCCAGATGGCGTCGACGCCGAGCTCCGCGATGTAGTCCAGCTTCTCGATCAGCCCGGGGATATCGCCGACGCCGTCGTTGTTCTTGTCGAAGAAGCTCTTGATGTGGAGCTGGTAGATGACCGCATCCTTGTACCACATCGGGTCCTCGGGATGGGCTTCGGTCACGGTGATGACATTGGCATTGGCGTCGGGCATGGTCAGGCCTTATCGGCGGCGCGCAGGCGCCAGATGGCGAAGGGCAGTCCGGAATTGGGGTCGAGCCGCAGGTGGCGGTGCGTGCCGTCCCAGCGTTCCTCGCCGAAGCCGCCGGGCATCAGGTTCTCGACATGCAGGGGCGAACCGCTCGGCAGGCCCATGGCCCATTGCGGCAGCTCGATCCAGCTTTCCAGGGCGTTGCGCGGGTCCATGGAGATGGCGACCATGATCGCGTTCTCCCCCTCCGGCGTCTGCTTCAGGAAGAGCAGGATGCCGTCGTGCTGCGCGTTGAGGATGGTGGTGCCCAGATGCGTGTGCAGCGCCGGGTTCTCCCGCCGGATGCGGTTGAGAGCCGTGATCTCGGGCACGATGTTGCCGGGGCGGTCGTGGTCCCAGATCCTGATCTCGTATTTCTCGCTGTCGAGGTATTCCTCCTTGCCAGGGGCCAGCGGCGTCGCCTCACACAGCTCGAAGCCGTTGTAGACGCCCCAGAGGCCCGACATCGTCGCCGCCAGCGCGGCGCGGATCAGGTGGCCCGGGCGGCCGGTCTGCTGCAGGAAGACCGGGTTGATGTCCGGCGTATTGACGAAGAAATGCGGCCGGAAGAAGTCGCTGACCGGCGGCAGGTTCAGTTCCTGGATGTATTCCGCCAGCTCGGCCCGCGTGTTGCGCCAGGTGAAGTAGGTATAGGACTGGCTGAAGCCGACCTTGGCCAGCCGGTACATCACCTTGGGCCGGGTGAAGGCTTCCGACAGGAAGACCACCTCCGGCGCGCGGGCGCGCACCTCGCCGATCATCCACTCCCAGAAGGGCAGGGGCTTGGTGTGCGGGTTGTCCACGCGGAAGAGCTTCACGCCTTCCTTGACCCAGAAGAGCACCACGTCGCGCAGCGCCAGCCACAGGGAGGGGATAGACTGCGGCTTGTAGAAATCGACGTTGACGATGTCTTCGTATTTCTTTGGCGGATTCTCGGCGTAGCGGATGGAGCCGTCGGGGCGCCAGTCGAACCAGTCCGGATGGTCCTTCAACCAGGGATGGTCCGGCGAGCACTGGATGGCGAAGTCCAGCGCCAGCTCCAGCCCGTTCTCATGCGCCGCGGCGACCAGCGCGCGGAAATCCTCCAGCGTGCCGAGCTGCGGATGCAGCGCGTCATGCCCGCCTTCCGCCGAGCCGATGGCATAGGGGCTGCCGACATCCTCGGGCCCCGGCGTCAGCGTATTGTTGCGGCCCTTGCGGTTCTTCTGCCCGATCGGGTGGATCGGCGGGAAGTACAGCACGTCGAATCCCATCGCCCGCACGCGCGGCAGCGTGGCGATCACGTCCTGCAAGGTGCCGTGCCGCGCGGGGTCGTCGGTCTGGGAGCGGGGGAAGATCTCGTACCAGGCGGCGAAGCCGGCCTCGCGGCGCTCCACCTCCAGCGGCATGGCCTCGGCGCGGGTGCGGAAGGGGCGGTCGTCGCCGCGCTCCATGGCGGCGCGGGTGCGGGGCAGGGTGAAGAGCGCCACGGCCTGCTCATGCGTCGCCTCGCGCTCATTCTCCAGCACCATGGCGAGGTCGCCGCCATCGCCGCCCAGGCGGCCGGCGGCGGCCTGCAGCAGCGCCACGCCTTCCTGCCGCTCCAAGGTAATGTCGATGCCGGCGGCGTGCTTCTTCGTGATCTCGTTCTCGAAGGCGGCGTAGGTGTCGATCCAGGCTTCCACCGTGAAGAGATGCCGGCCGATGCGCTCCGGCACGAAGCTGGCCTGCCAGACATCATTGGGCTTGGCCGTCATCTTCACTTCGCGCCATTCATCCTGGTCCGCCGGGCGCCAGAGCAGGCGCACGGCGAGCTTGGTGTGGCCGTCGGTGAAGACATCCGCCGTGACGGTCACCGCCTGGCCCACCGCGCGCTTCACCGGGAAGCGACCCTCGTCCACCGAGGGCTGGATATTCTCGATGGCGATGCGGGCCGAGGGTATGGCGGCCTCGGTCGCGGCGGCGGTGCTTTCGGGCAGGGGCAGGCGCACGGGCGCCGAGTCATGGATTGGCACGATGCGAACCTCCGCGGGGGCCAGGAGCAGGCGCCCCTCGGCGTCGAGCAGATCCGGCGCCACGGCGCCGGGCCGGGGCAGCAGGCCCAGCATCTGACCAGCGGTGAGCTGGCGGGGTTTGATGAGCGAGGCGTTGGAGAGCACCAGGGCGCGGCCCTGCCTGCCCTCCGTCTCCCGCAGCAGCGCCACCGGCGCATGGGGGGCGGAGAGCAGGCTGGTCAGCGGGCCGGTGCTGATGGCGGGCAGTTCCGCGCGCGCGGCATTGGCTGCCTTCACCGCCTCCAGCAGGTCGATCCGCGGCGCGGCATCCTCCGCCGGCGGCAGCGAGCCACGGTGCAGCGCGCCGCCTTCCATCCCCGCCGGCATGAGCCATCCGGGGCCGGAGAAGGCGGCCAGCCGGATGGCGCGGCGCAGGGCCCGCGCCGCCAGCATCCGGTTGCCCCAGCGGTTGGCCAGGCGACGGGCCCCGGGGGCCTCGGCCATGGGCAGCAGCGGCAGTTCCTCCGCCCAAAGGGCGGTGCCGGCTTCCAGCACATCCACCCAGGGCAGGGCGGGCGCCAGCAGGTCGAATCCCGCTTCCCGCAACCCGGTGCGCGGGTGTTCGAGGCAGGCGATCAGCAGAACCTCTGGCGCGGCCGCCTTCGCGGCGGCGGTGAGGTCGCGCAGCGCCCCGTCCTCCACCCAGTCCGGCAGCAGGCAGCGGAAGCCGGCGATGCCGCCACGCGCCTGTCCGGCCAGCCATTGGCGCCAATGGGCCAGCCAGCCAGCCGCATCCTGCTGCGCGGCGGCGGGGCGGCGCAGGTAGCGGAAGCGCGGGTCCGGCGGGCTTGTCGGGTCGGCGGGGGTTTCCGATGCCGCCATGGGCGCATCCAGCAGCAGGCGCAGGCCGTGCTCCCGGGCCGCTTCCGCCATGCCCTCCATGGGCGTGGGGAGGCAAAGGGCATCGAAGCCCATGGCCGCCGCACGGCCAGCGGCCTGCCGGAGGCCGGCGGCATCGATGGGGGCTGCGTGATAGATGGCGCCAGGCGGCGCGGGGGTGCGGGGCGGCGGGGTCATGGACCGCACCGCCGGGCATGGATAGGGCGATAGCCGCTTTGCGTCGTCACGCGGGTCCTCGTGTCCTCACCAAACGATCCGGGGCTGGCATGCGGGCGCGGGGCTGCCCTCAGCGCCGGGGCCGCAGCAGCCGCGCCGTCAGCGCGGAAGCCGCCGCCACCACAATGGCCGAAAGAATGGGGTTGCTGGTTACCGGCTTGGTCAGCCGGTCGAAGCGGGCAATCAGCCCATCGCCGCCATGCGCGGGGACCTCGTCCTCCTCCAGCATGGCTTCGTAGCGGTCGCCGGTGGCGCGCACCTGGCGGAACTGGCGCTTCAGCACCTGCCGGGCATCGGGGGGAAGGTCCTCGGCCAGGGCATCGGCATAGGCGGCTTCCAGGGTGGATTCGCCGCGCACCACCTCCTGCAACACGCGGGAGCGGCCCTTGCCGAAGAGCTTGCCCTGCAGGTCCAGCACCACGCGGTGGACATTGCCCAGCGTGCTGCCTTCCGTCTGCGGCGTGACGCCGAGGCCGGAGAGCAGGCCATCCAGCTCCTCCGCCATCGCGGCGCGCTTCTCGGCCAGCTCGGTGAACTCGATGCGGAGGAAACGGTCGGCGGTCTGGCGGCGGCCGGTGTCGTAGCCGCGCTGGCTGTCGTGCAGATGCGCGCTGAGGGCGGCAAGGCTCGCCTGCCGCCCGCTTCCGGCCGCGGAAATGGACGGGTCCAGCCGCTTCTCGATTCCGGTCACGATGGAGGCGGTCCTGGTCTCGGTCATGTCGCTGTTCCCTCGCTTCCTCGCCGCCGCGCCGGATGGTGGCGCGGGTCGGTCAACGAAGGGGTCAACGACGCAGAAGCGAATTCGTTGACGCCAGCGGCAGAGATAGCCTGGGCGTGACCGCCAGCCGGCCGTGCCTCAGGTGCCGGGCTTCTCCACGGTGCCGGCCGTGCCGTACTTGCCTTCAGGCAAATCCTTGTCGGCGCCGGGGGGCAGCGGGTCGGAGGCTTCGGGGTTCTCGCGCGGGGGTGTCTTCGGCTGCGGCGGGCTGGGCTCGGAAGCGCCGGGCGGCGGGCCGCCGGCCCCCGTGGGCTGCCGGTCCTGCGCCCCTTGGGGCGGCGTGGCACTGGGTTTGGTCATCGGGGGTGTCCTCGATCTCTTCCTGTGCCGCTTATTCGGCTGGGGCGAGCAGGGCCGTGGCCTTGGCCTCGGCACGGGTGCGGAGGGGGGAAGTCACCCTGGCCGTTTCACGCAGCATGGGCCGCCAGGAAGCCAGCCGCTCAGCCAGAGCGGCACGCAAAGCATAGGATGGGCTGTCCGCCTCGCCCTTGATCTTGAGAAAGGCCGGAAGTTCAGCCGCAGCCCTCATATCCCTCGTATCCTCATCACTCATCACCGGGGGCCGATCTGGCCGCCCGGCTGAGTGCATCAACGACGTGCTACTCCGAGGGTTTCTCGGTCATCGCACGGCGCTGCGCCGCGTTCTGCTCCCGGTTGCCCTGGGTGGCCTGGCCGCCCTTGCGCCCGGCCTGCGCCGCCAGTTCCCGGTTACGGGAAAAGGAGCGGGATTCCGCCTGAACACTCTGGCCGCCCTTGCGGCCGGCCTCGGCAGCCAGTGCCGGGTCCTGCGCGAAGCTGCGCTTGGCCGCCGGAACGCTCTGACCGCCCTTGGATGCGATGTCGCGCTGCTTCTCGCGATCCATCGAGGCGAAACCCTGCTTGCCGCCGCCGCTGCGTGTCGATGCCATGGGTCTGATCCTTTCCTGTTGTCCCCCGGGCCTTCTCGACGGCCTGGTCATGGAGAGAACCGGTGAACCAAAGCCAAGTTCCCGCCAGCGGGCCGCTCCGGACTTTGTGTTTCCTTGTTTTTTTGGGAAATGGCCGCTCGGAGGCGCGGCATGACGGCTGTGGGATGAACCCGGCCGCGGCGCCCCCAACCCCGGGTTGGGGAGGGGGCGGGGAGGAGTTAAGGCGGGGCCGGGCCTCAGATGAACAGGTAGGCGGCCACCATGGCGACCACGGCCAGGACCAGCGAGATCATCAGCACCCAGCGGACATGGCCGAGCGTCTGGCCCTGGCGCGCGGCGGTGGTGTCCAGCGGGCGTTCCGGCATGGGCGCGTGGCGGTCGGTCGCGCGCGGCTGCACGGCGCCTTCGCGCGTCGTCGGGTTGGCGCCGATGCCTTCCTGCGGCGTGAAGCGGGGCGTCTCGTCGCCGGCCGGGGAAGTGGGAGGATAGCGGGTGTCGGACATCGCTCTGGTTCCTTGTGCAAGGGAAGGGCCGCCATTGGCTCTCTTCGGCCTGGGCGGCCGCTTTCGCCGGATCATCGCCAGGGCCGGCCCTTCCGTCCGGCGCCTGCTGAAAGAATCGCTGCGCCCCCGTTGAAGTTTCACGGCCGGACCGGATCGGAACTCCCGCGCCTGCGGATTGTTCCTTTCCTAGAAGAACCGTGAGCAGGAGGCAGCATGAGCGACATGAACCGGACACCCGGCGCCACGCCCAGCGAAGCGTCGCGGGAGCCGCATCTGGCGCGGGACGAGACGCTGTCGCTGATCTCCGCTGACAAGGTGGAGGGAACGGTGGTGTATGGCGCCGGCGGCCATCGCCTGGGCATGATCGAGACGCTGATGATCGACAAGATGCGCGGCACGGTGGAATACGCGGTGCTGGCCTATGGCGGCGTGCTGGGCTTCGGCGCCCGGTACTATCCGCTGCCCTGGCAGCAGCTACGCTACGACATCGAGCTGGGCGGCTATGTGGTGGGGCTGGCGGAGGAGGATTTGCGGGAGGCGCCATCCTATGCGCCGGAAGACACCGTGGACCTCGCCGATGCCGACTGGGGCGAGCGGGTCCATAGCTACTACGGGCCTTCCGTTTCCACGCCGCGGATCGGGCTTTGAACCTCGACAGGTTCCAGGCGCCGGCGTTCCTCGGAGGCGGGAGTGCGGTGGAAGCGCTCCCGCTTCCCGCCGGCCGCCGCTTCCTGCTCGAGCAGCGTGTAAAGCGCCATGCGGGCGCGGTGGACGCGGCTCTTCACGGTGCCGACAGCGCAGTCGAGCACCCTGGCCACGTCTTCGTAGGCCATGCCGGAGCCGGCGACGAGCGCGAGGATGGAGCGGTGGTCTTCTGGCAACTGGTGGAAGATGCGCTGGAAATCCGCCAGCTCCAGCCCTTCCTCCTGCCGCGCCGAAGTGGGGACCTGCTCCATCTCGGAGTCGTCCATGTCGCGCGTCTGCTTCCGCTTGGCCACGAATTCGTTGAGGAAGCGGTTGCGGAGGATGGTGAAGGCCCAGGCCTTGAAGTTGGTGCCGGGCTGGAAGCGGTCCGCCGAATTCATGATGCGGACAACGGTATCCTGCACCAGGTCATCCGCATCGTGCCGGTTGCGGGTCAGGGACCGGGCATAGGCGCGAAGATCGGGCAGGCATGCAATGAGGTCGTCCTCGATCAAGGTCGTCACTGGCCCGATGTCCGCCCCGATGATGCTGATGGGATTGCATAAAGAACGCCTGCTGCACGGACGAGTTGCCGTCAGGCTTATCCGTGGCGGGCCGGCGGGTGCTGCAACTCCCGCCTGTTGCCGGCTGTTGCTAAGGCAAGGCCCGCGCTTCGGCGCAGCCTCACACAATGCGTGAAGGGAGAGCAGTCATGGCTGCCAACCAAACCGACAAGACTTCTGGCGCCAACCCTGAGAAGAGCAAGAAGGAGAACGAGCAGATGGTGGAGAAGTCGCTGGAGGATACCTTCCCGGCGAGCGATCCGCCGTCCAGCGGCAGCCCGAGCAAGTCCGTGGGCTGGGATGCGCCGGAAGGCACCAAGAAGGACTGAGGCAGCCCTCCCGCCGCCGCGGCCTCAGCTGGCCGCGATGGCGGCGGGGAAGCGGATCAGGAAGGTTGTGGGGTGCTCGGTGACTTCGAGCTCCCCCTCCACCTGATGGGCACAGGAGCTGACCAGCAGCAGGCCGAAGCCGCGGCTGAGCACGGTCTCCCGGTCCTCGATGCCCCGGCCAGTATCACGCACCGCCAGCACGAAATCCTCTGCCTCCCGCCGGAGTGAGACGCGGACCTCGCCGCTACGACCATCGGTGAAGGCATGGCGCAGGGCATTGGAAACCAGTTCAGAGATCGCCAGCCCCAGCGGCAGGGCATATTCCCCTGGCAGTTCCGTGGGCTCCGCCTCCACGGTCACGCGGATGTCACGGCCATCGACCAGCGCTTCCGCCAGGCGGCCGCAGACTTCCTGGATATAGCGCGCCAACTCCACGCGCCCGATGTCGCGGTTGCGGTAGAGGCTTTCGTGCAGCGCCGACATGCCCTGGATCCGCAGCACCGTGGTGTTGAGGATGCGGGCGGCGGCCTCGTTGCCGGCGCGCCGCGCCTGCAGGCGCAGCAGGGAGCCGACCAGCTGGAAATTGTTCTTCACCCGGTGCGTCAGCTCGTGATGCACGGCGGCAAGCCGTTGCTGGACGAGGCTCAGTTGCTCCCGCGTGCTGGCGAGTTCCTGGTGCAGCGATTCGAGCTGCTCCCGTGCCTCGGCCAATGCCGCGTGACAGGCAGCGTCATGGGGCATCAGTGCCCTGTTCCGTCCATGATTGGCAAAGCCTGTCCCGAACGCCCAACCGTTGCCATGCCACTATGGCGCATCCCTGGTGTTTCAGCAAAAGCGGGGAGCGGCGGCAAGCCCACCGGAAAGATGGCACCTGTCATCATAGCGTCATCAAACTGCAATAGGATCGTCGCCAGCCGTGGATAGAAGGCCCGCAGCCCAGGAGGTCCCGCTCTGGCGGTGCCGGGCCCGAGATGAACGGAGAGTATGTGGTGAGCAATCGCCTTCTTGCCCTGGCCGCCGGCCTGGTGGCTTCCATCGGCATCGCGGCAACCGGCCACGCCCAGCAGGCCAGCATCACCGGCGCCGGCGCCAGCTTTCCCAGCCCGCTCTACCAGAAGTGGGCCGAAGCGGCGCGCGGCGGGGCCGGCATCCAGCTCAACTACCAGTCCGTCGGCTCGGGCGCCGGGCAGTCCCAGATCCGCAACCGCACCGTGGATTTCGGCGCCTCCGACGCACCGATGACCTCGGAGCAGCTTCAGGAAGCGAACCTGATGCAGTTCCCCGCCACCATGGGCAGCATTGTCGCGATCGTGAACATCCCGGGGGTGGAGAGCAACAAGCTGCGCCTGACCGGCGAGCTGATCTCGGACATCTACCTCGGCAAGGTCACCAAGTGGAATGATCCGCGCATCGTTGAGCTGAACAAGGACGTGACCCTGCCCAACGTGACCATCGCGCCGGTCTACCGGGCGGACGGATCGGGCACGACCTTTGTCTGGGTCTCCTACCTCTCGGCCGTGTCGCAGGATTTCCAGAAGCGCGTGGGCGTCGGCACCTCCGTCAAGTGGCCGACCGGCGCGGGCGCCCGCGGCAATGAGGGCGTGGCCGGCACCGTGAAGAACGTGCGCGGCGCCATCGGCTACGTGGAATATGCCTATGCCCATGCCAATGGGCTGGTGACCACCCAGCTGCGCAACAAGGCCGGCCAGTTCGTCGCGCCAACCACCGAGAGCTTCCAGGCCGCCGCCGCGAATGCGGACTGGAGCGCCAAGGACTTCGCTGCCAGCGTGGTGGACACCCAGGGCGAGAAGTCCTGGCCGATCGTGACGCCGACCTTCATCCTGCTGCCCAAGAACCCGCAGGATGCCACCAAGGCGCAGAACGTGATGAAGTTCTTCGACTGGGCTTACAAGGACGGCGATGCCATCGCGACCTCGCTGGACTACATCCCGCTGCCGGAAGCCGTGGAGCAGGCGGTGCGCTCCGCCTGGGCCACGCAGGTGAAGGCGGACGGCAAGGCGGTCTGGCCGGCGCAGTGATGCCGGACTAGAGGGACGCCACGCCGAAGGGCGGTTCAATGGCGGGCGGGGAGCAGCCGGCTCCCCGCCCGCGCAGACCTATCAACAGCCGGAGCCTCCAGCCTTGCAGCAGGCCGTAACCATGACCGCCGCGCCCCTCCCGCGCGAAGCACGCCGGTCCGGCGCCCTGGGCGACGCCATCTTCAAGGCCGCCTGCCAGGCCGCCGGCATCTTCGTGCTGCTGCTGCTGGGCGCCATCATCATCGGGCTCTTCCTGGGCGGCTGGGATGCCTTCCGCACCTTCGGTCCGGGCTTCGTCACCGGCACGGACTGGGACCCGGTGCAGGATGTCTTCGGCGCCGGCGTCTCCATCTACGGCACGGTGGTCACCGCCGTGCTGGCCCTGATCATGGCGGTGCCGGTGGCCTTCGGCATCGCCTTCTACCTGACGGAGCTGGCGCCCGCCTGGCTGCGCGGCCCGGTGGGCACGGCGGTGGAACTGCTGGCGGCGGTGCCTTCCATCATCTACGGCATGTGGGGCTTCTTCATGATCGTCCCCTTCATGGCGCAGACCTTCCAGCCGGCGCTGATCGACACGCTGGGCGAGCTGCCGGTGATCGGCGCCCTCTTCTCCGGCGCGCCCTTCGGCACGGGCATCTTCACCGCCTCGCTGATCCTGGCGATCATGGTGCTGCCCTTCATCGCCGCCGTGATGCGCGACGTGTTCAACACCGTGCCGCCGGTCTTCAAGGAAAGCGCCTATGGCCTGGGCTGCACGACCTGGGAGGTCGTGCGCAACGTGGTGCTGCCCTATACCCGCGTCTCGGTGGTCGGCGGCATCATGCTGGGCCTGGGGCGCGCACTGGGCGAGACCATGGCCGTCACCTTCGTCATCGGCAATGCCAACCGCATCTCCACTAGCCTGTTTGGCCCGGGCAACACCATCGCCTCGGTGATCGCGCTGGAATTCGGCGAGGCGACGATGGGCAGCCTGAAGCTCTCGGCCCTGCTGGGCCTGGGCTTCATCCTCTTCGTGATCTCCTTCATCGTGCTGGCGCTCTCGCGCCTGCTGCTGCGCCAGAGGATGGCGAAATGAGCGCCGCCATGCAGGCTCCCTCCATGCCCGGCCAGCCCCGTGACCTGCGCGCCTCCGCGGCGCTGGGCCGCCGGCGCCGGCGGACCGACATGGCCATCCGCGCCGCCTGCTTCGTGGCGACGGGCATCGGCCTGCTCTTCCTGGTCTCCATCCTGGGCACGCTGCTCTGGAACGGCGCCTCGGCCTTCTCGCTGCATGTCTTCACGGATGTCACGCGGCCGCCAGGCTCCAACGGCGGGTTGCTGAACCCGATCATCGGCAGCCTGATCCAGACTTTCATCGGCACCGCCATCGGCACGCCCATCGGGCTGCTGGTCGGCACCTACCTGGCCGAGTATGCCAAGAACACGCCGCTGGGCAACGCGGTGCGCTTCGTCTCGGACATCCTGCTCTCGGCGCCCTCCATCCTGATCGGCCTGTTCGTCTACCAGGTGCTGGTGGTGCCCTTCGGCGGCTTCTCGGGTTGGGCGGGGGCGGTGGCGCTGGCCATCATCGTCATCCCCATCGTGGTCCGCACCACCGAGGACATGCTGCGCCTGCTGCCGGATACGCTGCGCGAGGCGGTGATCGGCCTGGGCGCGCCGAAGTGGAAGATGATCACCCTGGTCTGCTGGCGCGCCGCGGCCTCCGGCATCATGACCGGCGTGCTGCTGGCCATCGCCCGCGTGGCGGGCGAGACGGCGCCGCTGCTCTTCACCTCGCTCGGCAACCTCAACTGGTCGGTCAGCCTCTCGGCGCCGATGGCCAGCCTGCCGCTGACCATCTACGCCTATGCCGGCTCGCCCTATCAGGACTGGATCGCCCTGGCCTGGGCGGGGGCTCTCATCATCACGCTCGGGGTGCTCGGGCTCAACATCTTCGCGCGCAGCCTGCTGCGCCGCCGGAAGTGAGGCAGATCATGGCAAGCGCCACCACCCGCATCGCAACGCCCGCGATCTCCGCGGCCCAGACCCTCCAGAACGCGGTGTCCAGCGAGGCGCGGCTGCAGGTGCGGAACCTCGATTTCTTCTACGACGCCAACAAGGCCCTGAAGAACATCAACCTCGAACTGCCCTCGCGCCGCGTGACGGGCATGATCGGCCCCTCCGGCTGCGGCAAGTCCACACTGCTGCGGGTGCTGAACCGGATGTACAGCCTCTACCCCGGCCAGCGCGCCACGGGCGAGGTGCTGATGGACGGCCAGAACATCCTGGACGACAGCATCGACATCAACGCGCTGCGCTCCCGTATCGGCATGGTCTTCCAGAAGCCGACGCCCTTTCCGATGACGATCTACGAGAACATCGCCTTCGGCATCCGGCTGCACGAGAAGCTCTCCAAGACCGAGATGGACGAGCGGGTGGAATGGGCCCTGACCCGCGCCGCCATCTGGGGCGAGGTGAAGGACCGGCTGAACACCTCCGCCATGGGCCTCTCCGGCGGCCAGCAGCAGCGGCTCTGCATCGCGCGCACCATCGCGGTGCGGCCGGAAGTGATCCTGCTGGACGAGCCGACCTCGGCGCTGGACCCGATCAGCACGCTGCGGATCGAGGAACTGATCGACGAGCTGAAGCGCGATTTCACCATCGCCATCGTCACGCACAACATGCAGCAGGCCGCGCGCTGCGCCGACCAGGTGGCCTTCTTCTACCTGGGCGAGCTGGTGGAAGTGGCGCCGGCGGAAGAGATGTTCACGGCGCCGAAGCAGCAGCGGACCCAGGACTACATCACCGGCCGCTTCGGCTGAGGCGGAGGAAAGACAAGCCATGCCCAATGAACAGTTCGAGCATATCTCCCGCTCCTACGAGGAGCAGCTCAAGAAGCTGCGGGAAATGGTGGCCCGCATGGGCGGCCTGGCCGAGCGCCAAGTGGCCGATGCCGCCTATGCGCTGATCCGCCGCGATACCGAGCTGGCGGGGGAGGTGATCGGCCGCGACGGCGAGATCGACCAGCTTGAGCGCGACATCGAGAATTTCTGCGTGCGCCTGCTGGCGCTGCGGCAGCCGGTGGCCAGCGACCTGCGCTTCGTCATCGCCGCCATGAAGGTCTCCAATGCCATCGAGCGCATCGGCGACTATGCCCGCAACTGCGCCAAGCGCGCGGTGGTGATCAGCCAGCAGCCGCAGATCGGCGGCTTCCAGGGCTTCCAGTACATGTCGCAACTGGTGCAGCAGAACCTGAAGGAGGCGATCGACAGCCTGGTCAACCAGGATGCCGCCGCCGCCGAGCGCGTCTGGGCCGCCGATGCCAGTGTGGACGAGGTCTACAACGGCATCTTCCGCGAACTGCTGACCCACATGATGGAGGATGCGCGCAACATCACCGCCGCGACGCACCTGCTGTTCGTGGCCAAGAACTATGAGCGCATCGGCGACCACGCCACCAACATCGCCGAAACGGTCTTCTATGCCGTGCGCGGCGGCGCGCTGCCGGAAGAGCGGCCGAAGGGCGATACCTCGCCCTTCGCCGTGGTCCGGCCGCCCGTCTGAGGAAGGACATCCCATGCCCGACCTGAACCTCGGTGCCGGCAGCCGCCCCACCATCCTGGTGGTGGAGGACGAGGCGCCGCTGCTGACGCTGCTGCGCTACAACCTGGAGAAGCAGGGCTTCCGGGTGGAGGAAGCGACGGATGGCCAGGAGGCGCTGCTGCGCGTGGCCGAGGCGGCGCCGGACCTGATCCTGCTGGACTGGATGCTGCCGGCGCTGTCCGGCCTGGAAGTCTGCCGCCAGCTGCGCCGCAAGGCGCCGACGCGGGATCTGCCGATCATCATGGTGACGGCCCGCACCGAGGACCAGGATGCCGTGCGCGCCCTGGATACCGGAGCGGACGACTACATCGCCAAGCCCTTCGTGATGGACGCGCTGATGGCGCGCATCCGGGCGCTGCTGCGCCGCTCCGCCGGCGTCGGCGCCAAGGGCGTGCTGAGCTGGCGCGACATTTCCATGGACCAGGACGCGCATCGCGTGACGCGCGACGGCCGGGCGCTGCAACTGGGCCCCACGGAATACCGGCTGCTGGAATTCTTCCTGCAGCACCCGGGCCGCGTCTTCTCTCGCGAGCAGTTGCTGGACAGCGTCTGGGGCCGCGACATCCATGTGGAGCCACGTACGGTGGACGTGCATATCCGGCGGCTGCGCAAGGTGGTGAACGGGGATGGCGAGCTGGATGTCATCCGCACCGTGCGCAGCGCCGGCTATGCGTTGGACGTGGAGCCGCACTAAGCCTGTTTGACGCGCGCGGGATTGCCGAAGGCGGTGGCGCCCGCCGGTACGTCCCGCGTCACCACGCTGCCGGCGCCGATCACTGCGTCGTCGCCGATGGTGACGCCGGGCAGGATGATGGCGCCGCCGCCGATCCAGACATTGCGCCCGATCTGGATCGGGCGGCCGAATTCGAGGCCGGCATCGCGCGTGGCGTGGTCCCGCGGATGGTCGGCTGTCAGGATCTGCACGCCGGGGCCGATCTGCGTCTTGTCGCCGATGGTGACGGCGACGACGTCCAGGATGACGCAGTTGAAGTTCAGGAAGACGCCGTTGCCCAGGCGGATGTTGTAGCCGTAGTCCACGTGGAAGGGCGGCCGCACTGTGGCGCCTTCGCCGATGGCGCCCAGGCCCTCGGCCAGCAGCTTGCGCCGCTCCGCCAGCGGCAGGCCGAGGGAGGCGTTGTAGCGCACCATCCAGGCACGGGCGGCAGCGGCATCGGCCTGCAACTCGGCATCGCCGGCGTCGTAGAGCTCGCCGGCCAGCATCTTTTCCTTCTCGGTCGGCACGTCTGTCTCCTCCGGCGGTGGGGTGGGCCGGCTCAGGGGCGCCAGGGCAGCGTCCCGGCCGGCAAGCGGCGGCCCAGCAGGCTGGCCAGGGCCATCAGCCCGGCCACCAGCAGCAGCGAGAGGCAGGAGACGGCGGCGGCCTGCGGCGACTGCCCGCCATCCTGCAGGTTGAAGACCAGCACGCCCAGCGTCTGGGTGCCAGGGCCGTTCAGCAGGGCGCTGACCGTCACCTCATTCACCGCCAGCAGCATCACCAGCAGGGCGCCGGCCGCGAGCGCGGGAGCCATGGGCGGCAGGTGGATGGCGCGCAGCCGCAGCAGCAGCCCGGCGCCCATGCCGCGTGCGGCATCCTCCAGCGCCGGGTCCATGCGGGCGGCGGCGGCGGCCACCGGGCGCAGCGCCAGGGTCTGGAAGCGGGCCAGATAGGCAAACAGGATCAGCCCCAGCGTGCCATAGACCAGCCCGCCGCCGGGCAGGCCCAGCACCAGCAGGATGACCGAGACGGCGGTGCAGGCGCCGGGCAGGGCATAGGTGAGGTCCGCCGCCATGGCGGTGGCGCGCACGGCGGGGTGGCGCAGCGCCAGGGCCACCGGTAGCGCCGCCAAGCCCAGCAGCAGCGCGGCGCCGCCGGAGAGCATCAGGGAATTGCCGAGTGCCGCCAGGGTATGCGCCCCCGGCGCCACCGTGGCGGCGAAGTGGCGGGTGGTCAGGCTTTCCAGCGTCAGCGCCATGCCCATGGCCGGCACCAGGGCCGCCGTCAGCAGCGAGGCCAGCGGCAGCGCCAGCACGGCCAGCAGATAGAGGCAGAGTGGCAGCAGCAGCAGGCGGTCCAGCCGCGTCGGCGCCAGGGGCTCGAAGGGCTTGCCGGCCTTCCAGCCGCTACGGCGCGCGGCCAGGGCCTGTGCCAGCATCCCCGGCAGGGTCAGCGCCGCCAGCAGCAGCGACAGCGCCGCGACCTGCGAGAGCGCGGCTGACCCGGTGGCGGAAAGCTTCTGCCAGATCAGCACCGTGAGCACCGGGTAGCGGCCGGGGATGCCCAGCAGCGCCGCGATGCCGAAATTGCCCAGCGCCGAGATGAAGGCGAGGCCCGCGCCAGCCAGCAGCCCCGGCCGCAGCAGCGGCCAGACGGCCATGCGCAGCGCGCGGGAAGGCGGGGCGCCGAGGCCGCGGGCGGCGGAAAAGACTTCGCCCGGCAGGCGGCGCACCAGGGCGGCGATGGCCAGGAAGACCAGCGGCGCGTTCTGGATGCCCAGCAGCAGTACCATGCCGCCGGGGCCGTAGAAGGGGTTGCGCGTGCCCAGCGGCGGCGCCAGCCCCAGCGAGATCAGCAACGGGGAGGAAGGGCCGCTGGCTTGGATGAAGGCCAGGGCCATGATCTGCGGTGGCACCAGCAGCGGCAGGATGCAGAGGAAGATCAGCAGCCGGCGGCCCGGCACGTCGCGCAGCAGCAGCAGCCCGGCCTGGGCGCTGCCGATCAGCACGGCCAGCAGCATGGCGCCGCCCGCCACTGTCAGGCTGCGGCCGGCGGCGCGCCAGACCGAGGCATCCTGCGCCAGGGCGGAAATGGCGGGCCCGGCGGCTTCGGCCAGCAGGCGCGCGGTGGGGGCGAGCCCGACCACGGCGAGCCAGAGGATGGCCAGCACAGCCAGCGCCGGCGGGCGGGTGAGCAGGGCCCACCAGCGGCGCGGGCGCGCCGGCTGGCCGGGCGAGGGTGGGGGAGCGGCCGCCGGCACCGCCGGCAGCGGAGCGGCGGCCGGCGGAGGGGGCTGGAGGCTACTGACCGACAAGCTGGTTGAAGCGGCGCAGGGTCGCGTCCGCCTCGGCGGCGGCGCGGGCATTGTCGAGCGGCAGGACCTTCACGGTCTTGGGGTCCGGGAAGCCCGGGGGCGGGGCCACATTCGGGTCGGCTGGCAGGAAGCCCTGGCTGGAGGCCAGCTTCTGCCCCTCGGCCGAGAGCAGGAAGGAGATGAAGGCCGCGGCGGCCTGCGGGTTCTTGCTGCTCTTGAGGATGGCGGCGGGCTCGGTGATGGCGGAAACGCCGTCCTCGGGGAAGATGTACTTCACGGGCGCGCCCTTCGCGGCCTCCCGGATCGGCATGTAGTCCACCACGATGCCGAAGGCGCGCTCGCCGCCCGCCACGCTTTGCAGCACGGCGCCATTGCCGCCGCGCGGCTGGATGCCGGCCTTGGCCAGCTTCTCGATATAGTCCCAGCCCAGCTTCGGGTCCTGCGCCAGGGTCTGGATATGGATGCCGGCGGCGCCGGAGACGCTGGGGGAGGGCATGGCCGTCATGTCGCGCGCCTCGGGGCGCAGCAGGTCGGCCCAGCTCTTCGGCGTGAAGGGGGCGCGGGTGTTCATGACGATGCCGGTGGTCATCAGCTTGGTGCCGAAATAGGTCCGGTCCGGGTCATGCACCATGGCGGGGGTGGCGCCGGTATCCACGTCCGGGCTGGGGCGCAGCAGGCCCTCTTTCTTCAGGCCCTCGAAGGTCAGGCTGTCGGCCAGCAGCAGCACGTCGGCGCGCGGGCTGCCGGCGGCGATCTCGGCGCGCAGGCGGGGCAGGATCTGGTTGGTGCCGCCGCGGACCCAGTCCACGGTCACGCCGGGGTGCAGCTTGCGGAAGGCTTCCACGGTTGCGGCCGCGTCGGGTTCCAGCTGGCTGGTATAGAGCACCAGGTTGCCGGACAGGGGCGCCTGTTGCGCCACGGCAGGAAGCGTGGCGGCGGCCAGGAACGAGGCGCTGAGGAGCAGGAAGCTGGAGCGGCGCATGAGGTCGATGTCCCACCCTGTCATGTTCGTGCCGCCTCCACTAGCCGGCGAAAGGCCGGAAAGGCAGGGGGCAAGATGAAGTTTCCATGATTGCGGCGCCCAAGGCCGGATTTACAGTAACCAGGGGCGATCCTATAGCGGGAAAGCGGCTGGCCCGGCTGGCGCAGCCGGCATGGCTGTTCCCGCCGCCCCGCCGCCAGCAATGGAGGGGGAGGACGCAATGGACGGCCAGGACGACATTCTGTTCGAGACGCTGGAGGGCGGCATCCGCCGCGTCACCTTCAACCGGCCGCAGGCACGCAACGCCTTCACCTTCTCGATGTACGAGCGGCTGGCGGCCTTCTGCAACGAGGTGGCCGAGGACAAGTCGGTCCGCGCCATCATCCTGACCGGCGCGGGGGACAAGGCCTTCGCCTCCGGCACCGACATCAACCAGTTCCGCGCCTTCAAGACGCCCGAGGATGCGATCCAGTACGAGGAGCGCATCGGCCGCATCGTGGCGACGCTGGAATCCTGCCCGAAGCCGATCATCGCCGCCATCGCCGGCGCCTGCACCGGCGGCGGCGGGGCCATCGCGGCCTCCTGCGACATCCGCATCGGGGCTTCCAACGCCAAGTTTGGTTTCCCCATCGCGCGGACGCTGGGCAATATCCTGTCCATGGGCGCCTTCTCGCGCCTCGTGGCGCTGGTCGGACCTTCGCGGGTGAAGGAGATGATCTTCACCGCCCGGCTGATCGAGGCCGAGGAAGCCAAGCAGATGGGCCTGCTGCACGAGGTGGTGCCCGACGTGGCCGACCTGCCGGCGCGGGCCGAGGCCCTGGCCCGCACCATCGCCGCCAATGCGCCGCTGACGCTGCGCGCCACCAAGGAGGCCATTGCCCGCCTGCGGCCGCAGATCTCCTCGGAGGAGGGGCGCGACCTGGTGCTGATGTGCTACATGAGCCAGGACTTCCGGGAAGGCATGGATGCCTTCCTCAACAAGCGCAAGCCGGAGTGGAAGGGCGAATAAGGCCCGCCGCCCCCGGCCAAAGAAGGCTGTGTGATGATCCCCCGCCTCGGTGACCTTCCGGCGCCCGCCGCGCCCTCCCTCGCTTTCCTGGATGAGCTGCGGCTGCGGGGCTTCTCCGGGGATATCGACGCCGGCTTCGGCCAGCGGCTGATGATGGCGACGGATAATTCCATCTATCAGCGCCAGCCGCAGGCGGTGGTCTTTCCGCGCGATGTGGCGGACCTGCAGCGCATCGCCCGTGTCTCGGCCGATCCGCGCTTCGCAGGCGTGGCTTTCACGCCGCGCGGGGGCGGCACCGGCACCAACGGGCAGTCGCTGACCGATGGCATCGTGGTGGATCTCTCCCGCCACATGAACCGGCTGCTGGAAGTGAATGTGGCGGAAGGCTGGGTGCGGGTGCAGCCCGGCATGGTGAAGGACGCGCTGAACGCCGCCATCAAGGCTGACGGCCTGTTCTTCGCGCCGGAATGCTCCACCAGCAACCGCGCCACGGTGGCGGGCATGGTTTCCACCGATGCCTGCGGCCAGGGTTCCTGCCTCTATGGCAAGACGCGGGACCATGTGCTGGCGCTGGACGTGGTGCTGCTGGACGGCACGCTCTGGCATTCGGAGCCGATGGATGACGCGGCGCTGGCCCGGGCCACGGCGCGGCACGACATGGTGGGCGCCATCCACCGCGTGGTGGACGGCATCTTCCGCGAGCAGAAGCAGCTGATCGCCGAGCGCTTCCCGCCGCTGAACCGTTGCCTGACCGGCTATGACCTGGCGCATATCCGCGATGGGGAAGGGCGCTTCAACCTGAACTCGGTGCTCTGCGGCTCCGAAGGCACGCTGGCGATGATCGCAGAAGTGAAGCTGCGGGTGCTGCCGATCCCGAAGCATGCCGCGCTGATCAACCTGCGCTACGACAGCTTCGACGCCGCGCTGCGGGACGCGCAGCGCATCATGGTGCTGGGCGCGGCCTCGGTGGAGACGATCGATTCCAAGGTGCTGGGCCTGGCGCGCGGCGACGTGGTCTGGGAAGGGGTGCGGGACTTCTTCCCCAACGACCCGGAAGGCCCGGCCTCTGGCATCAACCTGATCGAATTCGTCGGCGACAGCATCGAGGAAGTGCAGGCCAAGCTGGATGTGGTGGAGCACCGGCTGGCCGAGGAAGGCCGCTCCATGGGCCGGCGCGGGCATACCGTGGCCTGGGACGCGGCGAGCGAGCGCATCCAGACCATGCGCAAGAAGGCCGTGGGCCTGCTGGGCAACATGAAGGGCGACGCGCGGCCCATTCCCTTCGTGGAAGATACCGCCGTGCCGCCGGAGAACCTGGCGGATTACATCGCCGAGTTCCGCGCGGCGCTGGACCGGCGCGGGCTGGCCTATGGCATGTTCGGCCATGTCGATGCCGGCGTGCTGCATGTCCGCCCGGCGCTGGACATGAAGGCTCCGGGCGCGGAGCGGATGATTCGCGAGATCTCGGACGAGGTCTTCGCGCTCACCCGCAAGTATAACGGGCTGCTCTGGGGCGAGCATGGCAAGGGCGTGCGCTCCGAGTATGTGCCGGAAGTCTTCGGCCCGCTCTATGACTCCCTACAGGCCATCAAGGCGGCCTTCGACCCGCGCAACCAGTTGAACCCCGGCAAGATCGCCGCGCCGGATGGCGAGGCGCTGCTGGCCATCGACAAGGTGCCGACGCGCGGGCAGCTCGACCGCACCATCCCGGCCAATACCCGCGCCCATTACGACGAGGCGCTGCATTGCAACGGCAATGGCGCCTGCTTCAACTACGACCCCAACGATGCCATGTGCCCCTCCTTCAAGGCAACGGGGGACCGGCGGCATTCGCCGAAGGGCCGGGCCTCGCTGTTCCGCGAATGGCTGCGGCGGCTCTCGGATGCCGGGGTGGACCCGGTGGCGGAGGCCTGGCGCGCGCGCAAGGCCTCGCCCTGGTCCGGCGCCTTTACCCGCTACGTCAACAGCCGCACGCTGGAAGAGGATTTCTCGCATGAGGTGAAGGAGGCCATGGATGGCTGCCTCGCCTGCAAGTCCTGCTCCGGCCAGTGTCCGATCAAGGTGGATGTGCCCACTTTCCGGGCCAAGTTCCTGGAACTCTACCACACCCGCTACCGCCGGCCGCTCAAGGACCATCTGGTCGGCAAGCTGGAGGCCATGCTGCCGCTGGGCGCGCGCTTCCACCGCATCGCCAATGCGGTGATGGGCAGCAAGGCCGGGCGCGCCCTAGGCCAGAAGGCCGGGCTGGTGGATGCGCCGCTGTTCTCCGGCATCGACCTTTGGGCGGAAGCCGCGAAGCGCGGCGTCTATCGCGCCACGCCCGTGGACCTGCGCGCCGTGCCCGCCGCCGAGCTGGAGCGGCACGTGGTGATCGTGCAGGACGCCTTCACCAGCTATTTCGAGACGGGGCTGGTGCTGGACCTGTTGGACCTGCTGCTGGCGCTGGGCTTCACGCCCTGGCTGGCGCCCTACCGGCCCAATGGCAAGCCGCTGCATGTGCATGGCTTCCTCGGCGCCTTTGAGCGGCAGGCGGCGGAGAATGCCGCGATGCTGCGGGCCCTGGCCGATACCGGCGTGGAACTGGTGGGGCTGGACCCTTCCATGACCATCACCTACCGCAGCGAATATGTCGGCGCCCTGGGCGGGGACGCGCCGGAGGTGCGGCTGCCGCAGGAATGGCTGGCCAGCCGCCTGCCGCTGCTGCCGCCGCTGCCGCAGGGCGAGCCGCTGCTGCTGCTGCCGCATTGCACCGAGCGGACCAATGCCGTTTCCAGCCTGAAGGACTGGCAGGCCATCTTCTCGCACCTGGGGGCGCCGCTGCGCGTGCTGGCCACGGGCTGCTGCGGCATGGCCGGCACCTTCGGGCATGAGGCGGAGCACCGCTACATGTCCGAGCGGCTCTACGACATGGGCTGGCGGCAGAAGGTCGCGGCGCATGGCAATTCACTGGTGGCGACAGGCTATTCCTGCCGCTCCCAGATCAAGCGCTTCGACGGTGTGCGGATCGACCATCCGGTCCAGGCGCTGCTGCGACGGCTCCGGCAGGCGCCGGCGGAAGCGGTGCTGGAACACGCCGCGGAATGACAGAGGGAATTCAAGGAATGGATGCAGCGATCAAGGCGAAGCTGGAAGGCATCTCCACCGCCACGCTGACGACGGTGCTGTTGAAGAAGGGGCTGCGCAATGTCTGGATGCGCGGCACCAAGCCGCTGCGGGAAGGGCAGCCCCGCATCGTCGGCCCCGCCTTCACGCTGCGCTTCGTGCCGGCGCGCGAGGATCTGGCGACGCCGGAATCCTGGTCCTCGCCGATCTCCACCCGTGCCGCCATCGAGGCGATGCCGGAAGGCTGCATCGCGGTTGTCGATGCCATGGGCGTGAAGGATGCCGGCATCTTCGGCGACATTCTCTGCGCCCGCATGGCCAAGAAGGGCGTGGCGGCGCTGGTGACGGATGGCGTGGTGCGCGACGTGGCGGGTGTGCTGGGCACCAGCCTGCCGGTGTGGTGCAGCGGCGCGGCGGCCCCGCCCTCGGTGGCCGGGCTGACCTTCGTGGCTTGGCAGCAGCCGATCGGCTGCGGCGGCGTCGCCGTCTTCCCGGATGATGTCGTGGTGGTCGATCAGGATGGCGCCGTGCTGATCCCGCAGGCGCTGCTGGCCCAGGTTGCCGAACTGGCGGAGGAACAGGAACGCCAGGAAAACTGGATCATGGGTGAGGTGGAGGCCGGTGCCTCGCTGCCCGGTCTCTATCCGCCGAACGCGGAAAACAAGGCCCGCTACGAGGCCAGCAAGCAGAAGTAAAAAAAACGGGCGGGCCGGAAAGGCCCGCCCGTTTAGCCTCAGACCGCCTTCTTCAGGTTCGGCGAGGCCTTGAAGCGCACGGTCTTGCCGGCCTTGATCTTCACCGGCTCACCCGTGCGGGGGTTCATGCCCTTGCGCGCCTTGGTCTTGCGCACCGTGAAAGTGCCGAAGCTCGGCAGCGTGAAGCCACCCTTCTTCTTCATTTCCTTCACGATGGAAGCGACCAGGTCGGCGGCGGCCTGGTTGGCGGCAACGCCGGTGCAGCCGATGGAATCCTGAATGACCTGGGCGAGGAAGGCTTTCGACATCGTGTGTGCGACTCTCGTTATAGGTTGAGGCGCTTTATGGGGCGCCTGGATTTCTCCTGCGCGGAGCTTTAGCAACACCCTGCTACATTTTCCAGCTTTACGCTTTAGCGGATCGTTGTTGTGTCGAAGCAAGATTGCGGTTCCTCGCAAGCTTCGAGGCAGAACAACGGGCTTTATTCAGGGTGAGAAAATGCAGCGCTAAGGCGCGCCCGCGCCGCCGGCCCGCCGCGCCGATTCGCGCGGAGGCATGCTGCGGCGCGAAAAGATGCCGCCACAACGGCAACCGGCCATCTTCGGGATCTGCCGAAGATGGCCGGTGCTGCATCTGATTGGCCGGCGGCGGGCCGGTGGAAAGCTGGGAAAAAGGGCGCTCAGCCCGCCAGGGCTTCCGGCGCGCGTGCGGCCTTCCAGGCGGTGAGGCGGGCCAGGGCTTCGTCCAGCACCGCGTCGTTCTTGCAGAAGGCGAAGCGGGCATAGTGCTTCGGCGCATCGGCGGGGTTGTCGTAGAAGGCGGAGACGGGAATGGCCGTCACCTTGGCGGCCTCGGTGATATGACGGCAGAAGGCCACGTCGTCGCCCGAGAAGCCGAGGGGCGAGAAATCGGCGGTGATGAAGTAGCTGCCGCGCGCTTCCAGCACGCCGAAGCCCAGCTTCTCCAGCCCCGCGGCTAGCCGGTCCCGCTTGGCCTGCAATTCGGCCGAGAGGCTCCCGAAGTAGCTGTCGTCCTTGTTCAGGCCGACGGCCACGGCGCGTTGCAGGTTGGGCGGCGTGGTGAAGGTCAGCAACTGGTGCGCCTTGGCGACATTGGGCGCCAGGCTGGCATCGCAGGTGATGTAGCCCACCTTCCAGCCGGTGAGGCTGAAGGTCTTGCCAGCCGAGCCGATGCGCATGCAGCGGCCGCGCATGCCGGGCAGGGTCATCAGCGGGATATGCTTCCAGCCGTCGAAGGTCAGGTGCTCATAGACCTCGTCGCAGACCGCATAGGCGTCGTGGCGCTGCAGCAGGTCGGCGATGAAGGCCAGCTCGGCGGCGGTGAAGACCTTGCTGGCCGGGTTCAACGGCGTGTTCAGCAGCACGGCCTTGGTCTTGGGGCCGAAGGCGGCGGCCAGGGCGTCGCGCGGCAGGTCCCACTTCGGAGGCGTCAGGCGCACCAGCTTCGGCACCGCGCCCAGCATGCGGATCACGGGCAGGTAGGTGTCGTAGAGCGGCTCGAAGAGCACGACCTCGTCGCCCGGGTTCAGCACGGCCATCAGGCAGGCGGTCAGGGCCTCGGTGGCGCCGGAGGTAACGACGACCTCGGTGGCCGGGTCGATGGTCAGGCCATAGAAGCGGCGATTCGCGTCCGCCACGGCCTGGCGCAGCTCGGGCAGGCCGGTCATGGGCGGGTACTGGTTGCGGTTGTCCAGCAGCGCGTCGGCGGCGGCCTTCACCACATCCTCCGGGCCTTCATAGTCCGGGAAGCCCTGTCCAAGGTTGATGGACCCGTGCTGCACCGCCAGCGCGGACATGACGGTGAAGACTGTGGTGCCGGTGGCGGAGAGCAGGGCGTTCAGCGGCTTCATGGCTTGGGGGCAGGGCCTTCGGTGGTGCGGTGGGTGCTGTGGGGCGGGATCATGGTGTCCCAGACCGCCCGATGCAACAACGGCCATGCATCCCTGCCAATTTCCTGGGCATCCTGCCTGTTTCGCGTGCCGTTTCCGGCTCAGGTCCCGGTTTCACCACGGAAAACACTGCCGGGTCCCATTGCTCCTCTGGCGCGCCTCGTGCGACACAGCAGGACGCGCCGCCCGGCGACTGGCTGGTCCTCCAACACGGACGGACGGCACCGGGGAAGAAGAGGAGGGCCGGGCCCCTGGAGCGGGGTTCCGGCCTGAGATTGGAGCCGATGAAGAAGATCGAGGCGATCATCAAGCCCTTCAAGCTCGACGAGGTGAAGGACGCGCTGCACGAGATCGGCCTGCAGGGCCTGACGGTGGTGGAGGCCAAGGGCTTCGGCCGGCAGAAGGGCCATACCGAGCTCTATCGCGGCGCCGAGTATGTCGTGGACTTCCTGCCCAAGGTGAAGATCGAGGTCGTCTGCGCCGACGGCCTGGCCGAGCGCGCGATCGAGGCCATCCAGGCCGCCGCCCGCACCGGCCGCATCGGCGATGGCAAGATCTTCGTCTCGGACGTGCAGGAAGTCATCCGCATCCGCACCGGTGAGCGGGGCGAGGAGGCGGTCTGACCGCCACCGGCGCCGTAGCGCGCCGGATCAAGGTTTTCGCTGCCCGCACCAGGGGTGAGGGCGGTGGCAATAGGGCCCCGGCGCGATGACTGCGCCAGGGGCCACACGCGGCGGGATACTTCCGGCCGTGCAGTTTGAGTGTCGTTAGGGAACAGGACCACACAGCATGGCCAAGAAGCCCGCAGCCGCCGCAGCGCCCAGCGCTGTCTCCAAGGTCATGGAGATGATCCGGGAGAACAGCGTCGAGTACGTTGACTTCCGCTTCACCGATCCGAAGGGCAAGTGGCACCACACCGCCCAGCACGTCTCCACGATGGAAGAGGAGATGTTCACGGACGGCATCATGTTCGATGGCTCCTCCATCGCCGGCTGGAAGGCGATCAATGAGTCCGACATGATCCTGATGCCGGACGCGTCCTCGGCCTGCATGGACCCGTTCGCCGCCAAGCCGCAGCTGATCCTGTTCTGCGACATCATCGAGCCCTCCACCGGCCAGGCCTATTCGCGCGACCCGCGCTCGACCGCTAAGAAGGCCGAGGCCTATGTCGCCTCCACCGGCATCGGCGATGCCGCGCTGTTCGGCGCCGAGGCTGAGTTCTTCATCTTCGACAACGTTAAGTTCGGCACCGGTGGCAACTACGGCCACTACTCCCTCGACAGCATCGAGGGCCCAGGCGCCAGCATGAAGGACTACCCGGAAGGGAACATGGGCCACCGCCCGCTGGTGAAGGGCGGCTACTTCCCGGTGCCCCCGGTCGACAGCGAGAGCGACCTGCGCGCCGAGATGCTGTCCACCATGATCGAGATGGGCGTGGCGGGCGAGAAGCACCACCACGAGGTGGCGCAGTCGCAGCACGAGCTGGGCACCAAGTTCGGCCCGCTGGTGCAGCACGCCGATCACATGCAGATCTATAAGTATGTGATCCACAACGTCGCGCACAGCTACGGCAAGACCGCGACCTTCATGCCGAAGCCGATCTATGGCGACAACGGCTCGGGCATGCACGTCCACCAGTCCATCTGGAAGAACGGCAAGCCGCTCTTCGCGGGCAACGGCTATGCCGACCTGTCGAACGAGGCGCTGTACTACATCGGCGGCATCATCAAGCACGCGAAGGCGCTGAACGCCTTCACGAACCCCTCCACCAACTCCTACAAGCGCCTGATCCCGGGCTTCGAGGCGCCGGTGCTGCTGGCCTATTCGGCCCGCAACCGCTCGGCTTCCTGCCGCATCCCCTATGCGACGAACCCGAAGGCCAAGCGCGTCGAGGTCCGTTTCCCCGACCCGACCGCCAACCCCTACCTGGCCTTCGCCGCCATGCTGATGGCGGGCCTTGACGGCATCAAGAACAAGATCCACCCGGGCGATGCCATGGACAAGGATCTGTACGACCTGCCGCCGGAAGAGCTGAAGGACATCCCGACCGTCTGCGGTTCGCTCCGCGAGGCGCTGGAGTCCTTGGCCGCCGACCACGAGTTCCTGCTGGCCGGCGACGTGTTCAGCAAGGACCAGATCGAGAGCTACATCGAGCTGAAGTGGCAGGACGTGTACAAGTTCGAGCACACGCCGCACCCGGTCGAGTTCGAGATGTACTACTCCGTCTGATCCCGCGCGGATCGGATGCGGAAGCGCCCCGGGGGAAACTCCGGGGCGTTTTTTGTTGGGGGCGTGGCTTGGCCGCTCAGCGCTTCCAGGACCCTTCGGGGAGGTCCTTGTCGCGTTCCGCCGCCGCCAGGGCGCGGGTGAGGCCTTCGCGGTCCAGCGGAATGCAATAGGCCGGCTTGGCACGCTCGAAGCGCCAGCTTTCGCTGATCGGCCCGGCATCGACGGCGTCGAAGCCGAACTGGCCCAGCAGCGTGGCGACAACAGCCTTGGCGGCTGCGTCATTGCCCGCGATGGGCAGCGCGCGTCGGTGGCCGGAGGGCAGCGTGGTGCCGCTCGGCGCCAGATGGGCGACCAGAATGGCGTTCAGCGCCTTCACCACGCGCGCCTGCGGCAGGTGCCGTGCCAGCAGGCCGGTGGTGGTCTCCGTCCTGGCGTCCAGTTCGGGGATGCGCCCGTCGCGGTCCGGATAATAGTTGTTGGCGTCCAGCACGACCTTGCCCGCCAGCGGCGCCGCCGGCACCGCGCGGTACTGGTGCAGCGGGACGGCGACCACCACCAGTTCGCCGAAGGCGGCGGCTTCCTCCACGGTACCCGTGCGGGCACCGGTCTGGGCCGCGACCTCCACGAGCGTTTCCGGCCCGCGCGAGTTGCTGAGCATCACCTCATGTCCCGCCGCGATGGCAAGCCGCGCGGTGGCCTGGCCGATATGTCCTGCTCCGATGATCCCGATGCGCATGGCCCGATCCTGTTCCGGTGGAGGAGGAAGGTTGGGTCATCGGCGCTGCGGGGTAAATGGCGCGGGAGGCGGTTCTTTCCCGGCCGTGCGTGATAGATGCTGAACAAGCATGGCTGTGCTTGTCCGCTCGGCCGCTCGCGGTTCCTTCGCCCGCTGAGTTGCCACGACGTAGTGTGGTCCACGCGCCGCCAGGCATCATGCCGGGGTGAGAGGGGGCATCCCGCGAGATGCGCCTCCTCCTCCCTCATGGCGCCGAAGTTACGCGCCTTTCCCCATGCGGTATGGGCCGGGTCCGATCAGGCTTCGGCCAGCACTTTCGCGCCGGCGCGCAGCGAAGCCTCGGTCACGCTGATGCCGAGCCCCGGCCCATCTGGCACCACCACGGCGCCGTCGCGGTTGGCGATGCGCTCTTCCAGCACGTCTTCCGTCAGCACGTGGTGCGGCATGTAGAATTCGCAGCCGAGCGAGATGCCGGGCGTGGCCGCGATCATCTGCGTGCCGGCGGCGAGCGCGATGCCGCCTTCCCACAGCGTGCCGCCATAGCCCGGCAGGCCGGCGGTATCGGCGATGGCCATCATCTGCTGCGCGCGCAGCATGCCGCCGCATTTCATCAGCTTGACGCTGATGGCATCCGCCGCCTGCCGCCGGACCACTTCCAGCAGGTCCGTGGCGTCGAAGCAGCTTTCATCGGCCAGGATGGGCGTATCCAGTGCGCTCGCGAAGCCGGCCATGGCGTCCAGGTGCCGGCGCGGCACGGGCTGCTCGATGAAGGTGGGGCGGAAGCGGTCCACGTCCCGCAGCACCACCATGGCGCGGAAAGGCTCCAGCGCCTGGTTGTAGTCCAGGCGCAGGTCGACCGTGTCGCCGAAGGTGTCGCGGATGGCTTCCAGATGCGCCATGTCCTCGGCATGCGGCTTCACACCCGTCTTCACCTTGAAGAGGCGGTTGC
Organism: Teichococcus wenyumeiae; assembly: GCF_003696345.1. Classification (GTDB taxonomy): domain Bacteria; phylum Pseudomonadota; class Alphaproteobacteria; order Acetobacterales; family Acetobacteraceae; genus Pseudoroseomonas; species Pseudoroseomonas wenyumeiae. Next base: position 170,249 of record NZ_RFLX01000003.1, read on the forward strand.
CGGCGGGGACCATGGCCTTCATCCGCTCCAGGTCCGCGCTGAAATCCGGGTCGGCGATGGAGAAGGAGAGGGGGATGCTGTCCCGCACCCGCCCGCCCAGCAGATCGGCCACCGAGACACCCTGCGCCTTGCCCAGGATATCCAGCACCGCCATCTCGATCCCCGCCTTGGCATCGGTGCAGCCGGTGACGGCGCGGTCCATCTTCGCCAGCAGCTCGCGCAAACGGCGGGCGGGATGGCCCTGCACCAGCGGGCGCAGGTAAAGATCCAGCGCGGAGAAGGCACTTTCCGGCGTGTTGGTGAAAACTTCCCAGGGCGCGGCCTCGCCCCAGCCGGTGATGCCGCAGCGGGTGGTGAGTTGGATCAGCACGCGCTTGACGCTGCCGCGCACGCTGCCCACGCCCTGGGCGCGGGCCATCTTGATCGGGCTTTCGACCAGATAGAGCTTCAGGTGGTCGAGGATGGGTCCGGCCGTCACGTCAGGCATCCCTCTGGCGGTGGAAGTGGGAGAGGAAGGCGCGCGTCGCTTCCTCCCGCGGGGAGTCGATCACCTGCCGCGCCGGGCCGTCCTCCATGATCACCCCATCCCGCAGGAAGACGACGCGGTCCGCCACCTCCCGCGCGAAGGCGATCTCATGCGTCACGATCACCATGGTCATGCCCTCGGCGGCCAGCTCGCGCATGACATTCAGCACCTCGCCCACCAGTTCGGGGTCGAGCGCGCTGGTGGCTTCGTCGAAGAGCATGATCTCCGGCTGCATCGCCAGGGCGCGGGCGATGGCCACGCGCTGCTTCTGGCCGCCGGAAAGGCGGGAGGGATACTGGTCCGCCTTATCCGCCAGGCCCACCTTGGCCAGCAGCCCGCGCGCCAGCGGCTCGGCCTCGGCGCGCGCCATGCGGCGGACGGTCAGCGGGCCCTCCATCACATTGCCCAGCACCGTCTTGTGCGGAAAGAGGTTGAACTGCTGGAAGACCATGCCAGTGGTGGCGCGGAACTTTGCCAGCGCTGCCGTGCCGGGCAGGGCGCGGCTGGTGCCGAAGTCCAGGCTCTGCGCGCCGACGCGCACGCGGCCGCCATCCGGCGTCACCAGCAGGTTCAGGCAGCGCAACAGGGTCGATTTGCCGGAGCCGGAGGGGCCGATCAGCGCCACGACCTCGCCCGGCGCCACCAGCAGGTCCACGCTGCGCAGCACCTGATGGTCGCCGAAGCTCTTGCTCAGCGCAGCGACTTCGATCTTGGCATTCATCGCGGGTGCCTCAGTCTGCGCGGGACAGGCGGCGCTCCAGGCGGCCGACCAGCAGGGTGAGCGGGAAGAGGATGACGAAGTAGATCACCGCCACCAGCGAATAGATTTCCAGCGGGCGGTAGGTGTCATGCGCCACGGCCTGACCCTGGTAGAGCAGGTCCGGCACCGCCAGCACCGAAACCAGCGAGGTGTTCTTGAGCTGGATGATGGACTGGTTCATCAGCGGCGGCACCATGCGCTTCAGCGCCTGCGGCAGCACGATGCGGCGCATGGACTGCGCGGGCGTCATACCCAGTGCCAGCGCGGCTTCCGTCTGCCCGGTCTCGATGGAATTGATGCCGCCACGGATGATCTCGGCATAGAAGGCGCCGCCGTAGAGCGAGAGGGCCAGGGTGGCGGCCGTGATGGCCGACATCTCGATGCCTGTCAGGATCGGCAGGGCGTAATAGAACCACACCAGCTGCACCAGCACCGGCGTGCAGCGGAAGACTTCCACATAGGCCTGGGCCAGCCAGCGCAGCGGCGCGAGGCGCGACAGGCGCAGCAACCCCGCGAGAAGGCCCACCGCCAGCCCCAGCACCACGATACCGACCGTGAAGAGCAGGGTGACGACCGTGCCGTTCACGAACAGCCAGCGGTAGCTCCAGATGAACGAAAAATCCCATTGATACATTGCTGGCTGGTCCAGTGTGCTGCCTGCGGTGGGCGGCGCGGCCAGAGGGCCGCGCCGCGGGAGACTTAGAGCGTGACGCCCGGCGGGAAGTCGTTCTCGGAGATGCCGACCAGCTCCATGTTGGAGACGATGGCATGGCGCACCGCGCCCAGGCCCTTGTTGAACTCGATCCAGACATTGACGAAGTCGCGCCAGGTCTTGTCCTGCTCCCGCCGGAAGCCGGCGTTGGAGGTGGTGCCGAAGATCGGTGTCGGCACCATAACCTCGCCCAGCGCCGGGTTCTTCTTCTTGGCTGTCAGCGCCAGGATCAGCACGATGCACTGCGCGTCCACCCGGCCGCTCTGCACCGCCATGGTCGCCTCATCGGCCGTCTTGAAGCGCGAGATCTGCGCCTTGGGGCAGAGCCGCGTCACGATCTGGTCCTGCGAGGAACCGAGATCGACCGAGATCTTCACCTCCGGCCTGTTCATCTCCTCCCAGGTCTTTGCCTGGAAGCCGCGCTTGGTGATGAAGCTGAAGGCATTGGAGAAGCAGGGGACGGAGAAATCCACCACCAGCGCACGCTTCGGCGTCGGGTTCAGGCCGAAGAAGATGTCGATCTTGTTGGACTGCAGATCGAGCACCGCGTTGCCCCAGGTCGTCTCGTTCAGTTCGAGTTCGACCTCCAGTTCCTCCGCCAGCATCTTCGCCATATCGACGTAGAAGCCGCGCCACTGACCGCTGGCGAGATCCTTGTGATAATAGGGTGCGCCGCCCGGCACGGCGGCCGTGCGCAGCTTCTTGGTGCGGCGGATGCGGTCGAAGGTCGATTCGTTGGCGGCCTGGGCGGAGGCTGGCGTGGCGGCGCCGGCCGCCATCGCCAGGGCCAGACCGGCCGCGCTGCCCACCATGCGGCGTGAGACCATGTTAACTTGCTCCTGTTCCTGTGCCCGGACCTCTGGCCCGCGTGCATTCCGACTGGCGCGACAATGCACGCCGCGTGCCGTGCATGGCTAGGCTTCTAGACGCGCTTCCCGCCGGCTGGTAGCGCCCCCGCCATCGCGGTTGTCGCAAGGGCAGGGTGGCTCCTATCCTGCATTGCGACATCAGGACATTCCGGGGGATTTCCGTTTTGGATCGCTTCTTCAGCCTCTCGGCACGCGGCACCACGCCGCGGACCGAGATCATGGCCGGCCTCGCCACCTTCCTGACCATGGCCTATATCGTCGTGGTCAACCCGGGCATGATGGCCGCCGCCGGCCTCGACCATGGTGCGGCCTTCGTGGCCACCTGCCTCGCGGCCGCCATCGGCTCGGCGCTGATGGCTTTCCTGGCCAACTACCCCATCGCCCTGGCGCCCGGCATGGGGCTGAACGCCTATTTCGCCTTCGCGGTGGTGGGCGGCATGGGCGTGCCCTGGCAGGTGGCGCTGGGCGCGGTCTTCCTGTCCGGCCTCATCTTCTTCGTGGTCTCGCTGGCGGGCTTCCGGGAATGGCTGATCAATTCCATTCCCTTTTCACTGAAGCTAGGCATCGCCGCCGGCATCGGGCTGTTCCTGGGCTTCATCGGCCTGCGCGGCATGGGGCTGGTGGCGGACAACCCCGCCACGCTGGTGCAGCTCGGCTCGCTGCATGAAACATCGACCCTGCTGTCCTGCATCGGCTTCGTGCTGATCGCGGGCCTGGTGGCGCGGGGCGTCACGGGCGGCATTGTCATCGGCATCATCGTCACGGCGCTGCTGGGCGTGCCCTTCGGCCTGACCACCTATCACGGCATCGTCTCCCTGCCGCCCTCCCTGGCGGCGACCTTCATGCAGATGGATATCGCCGGCGCCGTCAGCCTGGGCCTGCTGGGCATCGTCTTCACCTTCTTCATGGTGGACCTGCTGGACAATGCCGGCACGCTGATCGCCACCACCCACCGCGCCGGGCTGATGGAGAAGGACGGTTCCGTGCCCCGGCTGGGCCGGGCGCTCATGGCGGATTCCGGCGGCGCCATGATCGGTGCCGTGCTCGGCACCTCCACCACCGTCAGCTACATTGAAAGCGCGGCGGGCGTGCAGGCCGGCGGCCGCACCGGCCTGACGGCGCTGACGGTCGCGGTGCTGTTCCTGCTGACGCTGTTCCTGGCGCCGCTGGCGACCTCCATCCCCGGCTTCGCCACGGCGCCGGCCCTGGTGCTGGTAGCCTGCCTGATGATGCAGGGCCTGCGGGACCTGGCCTGGGACGACACCACCGAATACCTGCCGGCCGTGGTCACCGCCATTTCCATGCCCTTCAGCTTCTCCATCGCCACGGGCATCGGCCTCGGCTTCATCACCTATGCTCTGGTGAAGGTGGTGGCCGGCCGGGCTGGCGAGGTCCATGGCGCGGTCTGGCTGATCGCGGCGCTTTCGGCCATCAAGTTCTACCTGGGGGCCTGAATACGCGAAGGGCGCGCCCCCGGTTGGGGAGCACGCCCTTTGTGGCCCGCGAAAGGCCGGCAGGTCCAGGCGCCGGGGCTTTCACCCCGGCGTCTTTTCAGTTGTTCGGCGCTTCCGCCAGTTCGAGCAGCTGCACGCCGCTACGGCGCACCCACGCGATCTCGCCACGGCCGCAGCCGGTGCGGCCCAGCACATTCTCGCCCGGCACCACGACCTCCAGCTTCGCCTCCACACGGCAGACCAGCTTGTTGGAGCTGCCGGGGGCCGCGCCGTTCCAGGCACGGATGGCATCCGCCCAGTTGCCCAGGCGGTCATACTGCATCCGCAGGTGCTTGGCGGCCCAGACGGTCGCCTTCCTGGGGTCCAGCGGCCAGTTGCTGCCGCGCCGGTCATGCACACGGGCATTGACCTGGACACAGCCAGCCATCACGGACTGGCGCGCACCGGCGCCGTCAAGCAACCTCGCGGCCTCCCCGGCTGTTTCCGGGTAGTAAGAGCGCCCGCCGATATTCAACGCGTGGGCGTGCAGACCGGACTCGGCCAGAGCAACGGCGACCAGGAGGCCGTCCGGCAAATCGTAGGCTGCCTCAGCCGCGCGGGCGGCATCAAGGCAGGCGGAGCGTGGTCCAGCTGCCTCTGCGGGCCTGGACATCAGGGTGGGCGCTCCGAGGACGAGGGCCGCCGCAAAGGCCACGACCGCCAGCCGGGAAGGCTGGTAAGGACGCGCCCGATGCGCATGACCCGCGTTCCGGAGCGAACAGGCGCTCCGTGCGGTTTTGCACGGGAACGCCGCGGGTCTGCGCCGATGCGGGGGCATCAGCCGGCTTTTCGCGGACGTCATGCGAGTGTCGCTAACATGCAGTCCACTGATTGCAAAGCAAAATTCGTTGTGAGGCCGGCTTTGAACGATTCATGCTTATATTCATATATAATCATGTCTTTATGTTGTTTTGCGCTGAAAAGGCAATAGCCTTGTCCAGCCGAAGCTTTTCCTAGGTATTCGAGGTACGAAGTGGCAGAGGGCCTGGGCCTCGGCGCGTCCTCGACTGGTTCCAGACCTGCCCAGGCGCGCGCTTGGATCTTCCAACAGGAGCAACGGCGAGAGGCATCCAGCCGACCCACCGGAGGAGGGCGCAAAGGATGGTTTATGATAGCCCGAAGAAGAAGGCCCGGGCTCTGTTCTCTGCCCCGGCGTTGGCGCAACAGCCGCCCAAAAAAGAGGCACTGCACAAAATTTGTTGCGGGCACCGAATCCAGTCGAGAGTTCAGCAGCGAACCGATACGGAATCGATGCCCTGTTGCTAGGAGCGGCTAGACAGCCAGTCCGGTGCCGGCATGCTGCGATAGGCGTCCCGCAAGGCCACGGACCATGCTTCCCGCAGGCGCCGGAAGTAGTCGTCTTCCTCCGTGATCCGCTGCTGAAGGCCAATCCGGTGGCTGCCGGCCTCGTAGACCAGCAGATCCAGCGGCAGCCCCACCGTGAGATTGGAGCGCAGCGTGCTGTCCATGCTGACCAGCGTCAGCTTCACCCCGTCTTCCAGGCTGCTGTCGTAGCGCAGGGTGCGGTCCAGGATCGGCTTGCCGTATTTATGCTCGCCGATTTGCAGGAAGGGTGTGTCGGGCGTGGCCTCGATGAAATTGCCGGCCGCATAGATCATGTAGAGCCGCATCGGCCCGCCCGCGATCTGCCCGCCCAGCATGATGGAGACGTCGAAGCCGACCCCCTGGGCCCGCAGCGTCGGCCCATCGGCCTCATAGACGGCGCGGACAGCGGCCCCGACCAACTGGGCCGCGCGGAACATGGAGGGGGCGGTCAGCAGCGTCAGCTTCTCTCCCTCCAGCGCCAGCCCTTCGCCCAGCCGGTTCCAGACTCCCTGGGTGATGGCCAGATTGCCGGCCGAGAGCAGGCAGAGCATCCGTTCGCCGGGTACTGTGGCGGTATACATCTTGGAGAAGGTGGAGATGTTGTCGACGCCCGCATTGGTGCGGGTATCGGCCAGCATCACCAGCCCCTTCTCCAGCCACAGGCCGACGCAATAGGTCACGCCTGCTGGCCGTCGAGGTATTGCCGGCCGATCTGCTGCCCCAGCTCGAAATTCTGGTCGATGGTCTGGGTCAGGAAGCCATGCAGGCCGTCATTGAGGATGCCGCCGATCTCGCCGGAGCGCATGCGGGCATGCAGGCCCCCGGCCAGCTGGTGGCATTCGCCGCGCGTGCCGCCATTGGCATCCGCGATGGCCTCCAGCACCGTTTCCACATTGCGGTAGCAGGCCAGCAGGGAGCGCGGCAGCTCCTGGCGCAGCAGCAGCAGCTCCGCCACCAGCTGCGGCTGCAGCCGGGCGTGATAGACATGCTGATAGGCCCGCAGCGCCGAAACCGCCCGCAGCACCGCCTGCCACTGGGCGTAGGATGCCGCATCGCCCGCCGCATCGGGGTGGAAGGCGGCATGGCGCACATCCAGCAGGCGGGCGGTGTTGTCCGCGCGCTCCAGCATCGTGCCGAGGTGAACGAAGCGCCAGGCATCGTCCCGCAGCATGGTGTCGGTGGCGGCGCCGTTGAACAGCAGGGCGCGGGAGCGCACCCAGTCCAGGAAGCCGGGCAGCCTGTCCCCCCTGGTGACAGCGGAATCCAGACGGCGGAACTCGATCCAGGTGTCGTTGATGGCTTCCCACATATCCACCGTCAGCGCGGTGCGGACGGTGCGGGCATTGCGCCGCGCGGCCTCGACGCAGGCGGCGATGCCGGAGGGGTTGTCCATGTCCAGCGCCAGCCAATGGATCACCGCCTCCGGCGTGACATGGCTGTGCTTGGCCAGGAAGCCGGGCTCGGAACCCGTCGCGATCAGCAGCGAGCGCCACTCGTCGTCGGCGGAAAGCGGGCGGGCCAGCATGGCCATGCGGAAGGTGGCGGCGAGGCCGCGGGCGACATTGCCCGCGCGTTCGGAATAGCGGCCGAGCCAGAAGAGGCAGTCGGCGGTGCGGGAGAGCATCAGGCGTTCCCCTGGGACTGCGACCGGCCGTTCTGGGACTGCGCCATGTCGCCGAGCGTCTGGGACTGGGACTGTCCATCCTGCGCCTGGGGCGGAACCTCTTCCTCCGGCGCGGGCAGGGCAAGGGGGGGCGCCTCGGGCGGTTCTTCCAGCAGCACCCAGGTATCCTTGGTGCCGCCGCCCTGGCTGGAATTCACCACCAGGGAGCCCGGCCGCAGCGCCACCCGCGTCAGCCCGCCCGGCACCATGCGCACCGTCTTGCCGAAGAGGATGAAGGGCCGCAGGTCCACATGGCGCGGGCCGATGCCGTCCTCGCCCAGCGTCGGCACGGTGGAAAGGGCGAGGGTGGGCTGCGCGATGTAGTCGCCCGGCCGCGCCTTGATGCGGGCGGCGAAATCCACGCGCTGTTCCTCCGTCGCATGCGGGCCGACCAGCATGCCGTAGCCACCGGACCCGCGCGCCAGCTTCACCACCAGCTTGTCCAGGTTGGCCAGGACGTAATCCTGGTCGGCGGGCCGCTCGCACATGAAGGTGGGCACGTTGGAGAGGATCGGCTCTTCCTTCAGATAGAAGCGGATCATCTCCGGCACGTAAGGGTAGACCGCCTTGTCGTCCGCGATACCGGTGCCGGGGGCATTGGCCAGCGCCACATTGCCGGCGCGGTAGGCCGCCATCAGCCCGGGTACGCCGACCACGCTGTCCGGGCGGAAGGCCTCGGGGTCGATGAAGTCGTCGTCAATGCGGCGGTAGATCACGTCCACCCGCTTCGGCCCGGCGGTGGTGCGCATGAAGACCACTTCGTCTTTCACGAAGAGGTCGGCACCCTCCACCAGTTCCACGCCCATCTCGTCGGCCAGGAAGGAATGCTCGTAATAGGCGCTGTTATAGGGGCCGGGCGTCAGCACCACGACGCAGGGCTCTCCGGCACAGGAGGCCGGGGCAAGGCTCTTCAGCGTTTCCAGCAGTTCCTCGGGGTAGTGCGACACCGGCGCGATGCGGTGGCGGGCACAGATCTCGGGGAAGAGGCGAAACATCGCCTCGCGGTTCTCCAGCATGTAGGAGACGCCGGAGGGGGTGCGGCAATTGTCCTCCAGCACATAGAAGGCATCCGGCCCGGTGCGCACCAGGTCGATGCCGGAGATCACGGTCCAGACCCCGCCCGGCGGCGTGAAGCCCTGCATCTGCGGCAGGTAGCCCTCGTTCTCCAGCACCAGTTCGGGCGGGATGCGGCCGGCCTTGATGATCTCCTGCGGGCCATAGACATCGGTGAGGAAGGCGTTCAGCGCCCGCACCCGCTGCTCCAGCCCCTGGCAGAGATGCACCCATTCCTCGTGCGAGAGGATGCGCGGGATGACATCGAAGGGGATCAGCCGCTCCGGGTCGCCGCCCTCGGTATAGACAGCGAAGGTGACGCCGATGCGGCGGAACAGCACCTCGGCCTCCCGCCGCTTCTGTTCCAGGGCTTCCTGGCCGGTGGCGTCGAGATAGCGCGCCATCTCGACATAGGGGGTGCGGATGGCGCCATCGGCGTGCATCTCGTCGAAGGCGGAGGAAGTTCGATCTGCCACGGTTGGTTCCGTCTTCCTCGTCGCTGGTCGTGGAGCGCCACTGGAAGGCGGCGCGGTGCTTCTGTGCAGAGTTCAGCAAGGCTTCGTGGCAATGCGCAAGCGGCGCCGTTTGTTTCATCTTCCGCACCAAAGCCCGGATGGCGTTTTTCTGCCCAAGCCTGCGTCATCCTGCCCGCGACTGCGGCGCCAGAGCGGTTGACAGGGGCGGGTGAAGGCAGGGAGGCTCGCCGTAACCTGCCGGAGCCATCGCATGCTGCGCCGCCGGATGCTCGCCCTGCCCGGATTGCTGGCCACCGCCCCGGCACAGGCGGCCGGGCCGCCCAGGCGCGAGGTGGACCTGCTGCTGGTGCTGGCGATCGACGCCTCTGGCAGCATCAGCGAGGACGAATTCCGCCTGCAACGGGATGGCTGCGCCGAGGCCATGACGCAGCCGGCGATCCTGGCCGCCATCGGCAGCGGGCCGCTGGGCGCCATTGGCATCGCCATGGTGGAATGGGGCGCGCCGGGCGGGGCGGCGACGGTGGTGGACTGGCACCGCGTCGCTGATGCCGCCAGTGCCGGGGCGGCGGCCGAGGCCTTCCGCGCCGCGCCAAGGTCCCGGCAAAGCTGGAACGCCATCGGCGATGCCATCGACCACGCGGCCCGGCTGATCGCCGGCGCGCCCTTCCGCGCGGAGCGCCGCGTCATCGACCTCTCCGGCGATGCGCCGGACATGCGTGGCATCCGCCCCGCGGCGGTGGCGCGGGACGATGCGGTGGCGGCGGGCATCACGGTGAATGCCCTGGCGATCCTGGGCGGCACGCCAGGGCTGGCGGAGCGTTTCGCCGCCGAGGTGACCGGCGGCCCCGGCGCCTTTGTCATGACCGCGGAAGGGCGGACGGATTTCACCCGTGCCATCCGCGCCAAGCTGGTGCGGGAGATCGCCTGACAACCACGGCGCCGGCTGCCACGTTAGCGCCAGCGTGCAGATCACCGCCCCCCATCCCGACACCTGGATCCGCGTGCTGCCCAAGGGGCTGTATTGCGAGCCTGGGGATTTCTTCATCGACCCCCAGGCCGGCGTGCACCGGGCGGTGATCAGCCATGGCCATTCCGACCATGCGCGGCCCGACCACGACGCCGTGCTGGGAACGCCGGAAACCCTGGCCATCATGACCGCGCGGCTGGGCGAGGGCCGGGCCGGGCGGGTGCAGCAGCCGCTGCGCTATGGCGAGAGCATCGAGCAGAACGGCGTGCGCATCACCCTGGTGCCGGCGGGGCATGTGCTGGGCTCGGCCCAGGTGGTGCTGGAATGGCGCGGCAGCCGCATCGTCGTCTCGGGCGACTACAAGCGGCAGGCGGACCCGACCTGTGCGCCCTTCGAGCCGGTGCCCTGCGATGTCTTCGTCACCGAGGCCACCTTCGCCCTGCCGGTCTTCCAGCACCCACCGGCGCGGGCGGAGATGCGGCGGCTGCTGGAAAGCGTGGCGCTGTTCCCGGAACGCGCGCATCTGGTCGGCTGCTACGCGCTGGGGAAGTGCCAGCGGCTGATCTCGGAACTGCGCGCGGCCGGATACCAGAAGCCGATCTACCTGCACGGCGCCCAGGCCTCGATGTGCGCGCTGTACGAGCGCTTCGGCATCGCGCTGGGCGAGTTGCAGCCGGTGCCACGGCCGGCGAAGCGCGGCGCCACCGTGCTGCCCGGGGAGATCGTGCTGGCGCCGCCTTCCGCCGAATCGAACCCCTGGTCCCGGCGGCTGGCGGAGCCGGTGACGGCGCTGGCCTCCGGCTGGATGCGGGTGCGGCAGCGGGCCAAGGCGCGCGGCGTCGAACTGCCCCTGGTGGTCAGCGACCATGCCGACTGGCCGGACCTGCTGGAGACCATCGCCGAGGTCGGCGCGCCCGAGGTCTGGGTGACGCATGGGCGGGAGGACGCGCTGATCCATGCGCTGGAAGGCCGTGGCATCCGCGGCCGCGCCCTGCACCTGCTGGGCCGCGAGGAAGACGAGGGCGAGGCCGAGGCACCTGTGGCGGAGGAGGAAAGCGCATGAGCGTCCCCGCCTTCGCCGACCTGCTGGAGCGGCTGATCTTCACCCCTGGCCGCAACGCCAAGCTGGCCCTGCTGCGCCGCTGGTTCGCCACGCAACCGGACCCGGACCGGGGCGTCGGGCTGGCGGCCATCGCGGGGGAATTGTCCTTCACGCTGGCGAAGCCGTCGTTGATCCGCGACCTGGCGGCCGGGCGCACGGACCCGGTGCTGCTGGCGCTGAGCCATGACTATGTCGGCGACTTGGCTGAGACGGTGGCGCTGATCTGGCCGGAGCCCAAGCCGAAGCCCAATCGCCCACCGCCGGACCTGTCCGAGGTGGTGGAAACCCTGGAACTGGCCAACAAGGCCGATATTCCCGGCATCGTTGCGGACTGGCTGGATGTGCTGGATTCCGGCGGACGGCTGGCGCTGATCAAGCTGGTGACGGGCGGGCTGCGCGTCGGTGCCTCGGCCCGCCTGGCGCGGCAGGCGCTGGCGGACTGGTCCGGCAAGCCGGTCGAGGAGATCGAGGAAGTCTGGCACGGCATTCCCGTGCCCTACCTGCCGCTGTTCGCCTGGCTGGAGGACCGCGCCCCGCGCCCGGACCCGAAGGACGTGCCGGTCTTCCGCCCACCCATGCTGGCGCAGCCGCTGGAGGCGCCGGATATCGCGGCGCTGGACCACACCGCCTATCGCGCCGAATGGAAATGGGACGGGGTGCGGGTGCAGGTCTCGGCCGGGCCGGGCGGGGCAAAGCTCTGGTCCCGCACGGGGGAGGATTATTCCGCCGCCTTTCCTGAGATCATGGAGGCGCTGGACTTCCACGCCGTGCTGGATGGCGAGCTGCTGGTGATGCGGGATGGCGAGGTCGCGCCCTTCGCCGACCTGCAGCAGCGGCTGAACCGCAAGGTGGTCGGCCCGAAGATGCTGAAGGAATACCCGGCCGGCCTGCGGCTCTATGACATCCTGTTCGAGGATGGGGAGGACCTGCGCCCGCTGCCCTTCGACACGCGGCGGGACCGGCTGGAGGCCTGGTTCGCCCGCACGCATCCGGCGCGGATGGACCTTTCCCCACAGGTGGCCTTCGTTTCGCTGGACCAGCTTTCGGCGCTGCGCGACGGCGCCCGCGCGGCGGGGATCGAGGGGCTGATGCTGAAGCGCGGCGATGCGCCTTATGTCGCCGGACGGCCCAAGGGGTTGTGGTGGAAATGGAAGCGCGCGCCGCTGAGCGTGGATGCCGTGCTGATGTATGCCCAGCGCGGCCATGGCAGGCGATCCTCCACCTATTCCGACTACACCTTCGGCCTCTGGCGGGAGGATGGGGCAGGGGGGCAGGAGCTGGTGCCCGTGGGCAAGGCCTATTCCGGCTACACGGACCAGGAGCTGGTCTGGCTGGACCGCTGGATCCGCAACCACACCACCGGCCGCTTCGGCCCGGTGCGGGAGGTGGAGAAGGAACTGGTGATGGAGATCGTCTTCGACGCCGCGCAGCTTTCGGGGCGCCATAAATCGGGCGTGGCCATGCGCTTTCCCCGCATTTCCCGGCTGCGTTCCGACAAGCCCGCCGCCGAGGCCGACCGGCTGGAAACGCTGATGGCCATGGTGGAAAACCGCCCCGCCGAAGCGGAAAGCTGAAACTTACAGGCAGTTCATGCCCCGCGCATGGAACCTTGGCTGTTAGCGCCGCGTTGCCCTCGGCAGAACCGCGGCAGTCGCGGGCAAGAGGAGCATCGCCATGCTGAAATGGGCCCTGATCTGTCTCGTGATCTCGATCATCGCCGGCGCGCTGGGTTTCCGGGGCGTGTCCTCGGCCGCGGGCACGGCGGCGAAGGTGCTGTTCGGTATCTTCCTCATCCTGTTCATCATCTTCCTGATCATGGCCTTCACCGCTGGTGGCGCCATCGCCTGGTAAGATGAAAACGGCCAGTTGACGGCGGGCCGTAACCAGACTATTTCGCGGGCCTCGGCGGCGAGTTGCCTCCGAGGTCTCGCGTATGGCGGCCTTAGCTCAGTCGGTAGAGCGCCACGTTGTGGTCGTGGATGTCACGGGTTCGAGCCCCGTAGGTCGCCCATCCGCTTTCTCCCCTGCCTGAAAATCAGCGCCTCAGCCGGTCCAGCAGCATCAGTGCGCCGCCGGCCAGCAGCCCCCAGAAGGCCGCGCCGATTCCCATGACCGAAAGCCCGGACGCGGTGGTGACGAAGGTCGCCATGGCGGGCAGCCGCGTGCGCTCCTCGGTGGCGGCGGTGGTCAGGGCGCCGCCCAGGGTGGCCAGCAGCGCCAGCCCGGCCACGGTCTGGATCAGCAGCGGCGGTGCTGCGGCCACGAAGGTGGCGGCGATGCCCGCGCCCAGCCCCAGCACCCAATAGCCCACGCCGCCGGAGACCGAGGCCACCCAGCGCCGCGCCGGGTCCGGATGCGCGTCCCGCCCGGCGCAGAGCGCGGCGGTGATGGCGGCGAGGTTGACCGCATGCGCGCCGAAGAAGGCGATGACGGCGCTGGCCAGCCCGGTGATGGTGAAGATCGGCCCCGGTGCCGGCCGGTAGCCATGCGCGTGCATCACCGCCAGCCCCGGCACGTTCTGCGAGGCCATGGTGACCAGAAACAGCGGCACCCCCAGCCCGATGGCGGCCGTGAGTGTGAAGCGCGGCATGATGAATTCCGGCCAGGCCACCGAGGCTGTCAGGCCCGGGGGCAGGGTGGTGACCAGCAGCATGACCACCGCCGCCGCCAGCACCGCCACCGGCACCGCGTATAGGCGGGCGAAGCGCCAGGCCAGCGCCCAGGCCAGGATCACTGGCAGGGCCAGGGACGGCATGGCGCCGGCGGCCCGCACGGGGGCGAGGCAGATCTCGAAGAGGATGCCCGCCAGCATGGCGCTGGCCAGGGCGGTGGGGATGGCGGCCACGGCGCGGCCGAAAGGCTTCCAGAGCCCCGCCGCCACGATCAGCGCCGCCGCCACCAGGAAGGCGCCGGTGGCCACCGCGAAGCCGCCTTCCGGCAGGCCGCTGGCCGCCAGCAGGGCGGAGCCGGGGGTGGACCAGGCTAGTGTTACCGGCATCCGCCAGCGGGTGCTGAGCCAGATGGAGAGCAGTCCCTGCGCCAGGCAGAGCATCAGCAGCCCGCCCGCCGCCTGGGCCGGCGTGGCCCCCACTGAGGCATAGCCGTGCAACACCACCGCGAAGGTGCTGGCGAAGCCCACGACCGAGGAGAGCACCCCCGCCACGATCGGCTGCAACAGGCCGGGAGAAGGGGGAGCAGGGTTCATGGCAAGGCATCCGCTTGGCAGGGCAGCGGAGCATATCGTAGGATTGGATCCAATCAACGGGCGGATATCGGAAATGACCCGGCTGGTCGAAGCCCCGCCGCGCTGGCGCACGGCAACCGAATATGTCGAGGCGACGCTGAAGGCGGCCATCCTGGAAGGGCGCATCCCCGCCGGCACGCCGCTGCGGCAGGACGACATCGCGCGTGACCTCGATGTCAGCCGCATGCCGGTGCGGGAGGCGCTGCGGCGACTGGAAGCTCAGGCGCTGGTGGATGCGGTGCCGCACAAGGGCGCGGTGGTGACGGATATCTCCGCCGCCAAGGCCGCCGACAGCTTTGCCATTCGCCAGGGGCTGGAGGAGGTGGCGCTGCGCCTCTCCATCCCGCATCTCTCGGCCGAGGATCTCGCCCAGGCCGAGGCACTGATCGGGGTCATGGAAGTGGAGCCGGATGCCGGCCAGCTCGGCCAGTTGAACCGCCGCTTCCACATGGCGCTCTATGCCCGCGCCGGGCGCCCGCGCCTGCTGCTGCTGGTGGACCGGGAACTGGCGGTTTTCGACCGTTACCTGCGCTTCTTCCTGGCGGCGCGGGGGCGGGGCGGCATGGCGCAGGACGACCACCGCGCCCTGCTGCAAGCCGCCCGCGCCCGCGATGCCGAGGCGGCGGTGGCGGTGCTGGCCCGACATATCGAGATCGCCGCGCGCGGCATGGCCGGGTTCTTCGCCAGCCGCGCGGCGGGGGCCTGAGTCTTACTGCGCGGCGGCGCGCTGGCTGTCCGGCGCCAGCTTCAGCGCATCCCGGATGGTGAAGAACAGGTCCGTCTGGTCCGTCAGGCCGGTGACATTGGCGGCATGGGGGCCATAGGCGGCGACGCGGAGTTGCGCCCCGGTATGTTCTTGTGAATCGCCATCGGTGCTGGCGTAGTTCACGATCATCGTGGCGCCGTCCTTGGTGCGCAGCGCCTGGGTCAGGCCGGGGGACTTCGCCTCGGGCGGGATGATCTGGCTGGTATGCGCGTGGTCGGCGGTGACGATCACCAGGGTGTCGCCGCGGCCCCTGGCGAAGTCCAACGCCACCTGCACCGCTTCGTCCAGGTCCACCGTCTCGCCGATCTGTCCGCAGGGATTGGCGGCATGGTCCTGCTTGTCGATCGAGGCACCCTCGACCTGCAGGAAGAAGCCCTTCTCATGGCCCTGCAGCAGCGAGATCGCCTTGGTGGTCATCTGCGCCAGGTTGGGCAGGGTGGCGGCGCGGGCGGGGTTGGGCTGGCAGGTGACGGGCTCGGTCTGGGCGCCGCCATGGCTGGCCTTGGGGCCGTTCCAGCGCACCGGCATGTTGCCCGGCGCGAAGAGGCCCAGCAGTGGCTGCTGCTGGTTGGCGCCGTTCACCCCCCCGCAGGGCTTCCAGCGTCTCGACGATGCGGAAGCCGCGTGCCTCGGCCTGGGCGCGCAGGGTCTGCCCCTTCCATTCGCCGGCCGTCGCCTGTTCCGCGAAGGAGGCGCCGCCGCCGCCCAGCGTCACGTCCGGCGGGTGTTCAGCATCTGCTCGGTGATGGAGCCGGCGCCGCCATTCTCCAGCGCATTGGCGGGGCAGGCCTTGGTGGTGGAGGAGGGGACGTAGCAGCGGCGGCCGGTGACATGCGCCATCAGCACCGCCGGCGTCGCATCCTGCAACTCGGCGGTGGAGACATTGCCGGTGGCGTAGCCGGCCGCCTTGGCCAATTCCAGCAGCGTCTGCTGCGGCTTGCCGTGGATATCGACGCTGATGGCGCCGTTGTAGCTCTTGGTGCCGGTGGCCCAGGCGGTGCCGGAGGCGGCGCTGTCCGTCACGTAGTCCGGCTTCCCGCTGTCCCGATCCAGCGCATAGTGGGTGTACTGGCCCGTCACCGGCAGGGCATCGAGGCCCTTGAAGAAGCCGCCCGCGCCCTCGGCATAGTTACGGGCGATGGTGATTTCCGAATCCCCCATGCCATCGCCGATCAGCAGGATGACATTCCTCACCGGCCCATCGGAAATGGCGGCACGGAAGGCGGCGGTCAGGTCGGCGGAAAGCCGGCGCGCGTCGCCGTGCTGGGAAAGGCCCCGCTTCGCGGCACGGTCCAGCAACTGCTCGGCAGTGGCCTGCTGTGCCAGCGCCATGCCGGCGCCGGTGGCCAGCAGCACGGTGGCGGCGGCGGATATCGTCAATGCCTGCCGGAATGAGCCGAACATGGGGCAATCCCTCGGAACTGCTGCTGCACGCATCCACTACACAGTCCGGCACCACCTGATTGTCATCGTTTCATGACATAGCGGGCTGCATC
Source organism: Teichococcus wenyumeiae (assembly GCF_003696345.1). Taxonomy (GTDB): domain Bacteria; phylum Pseudomonadota; class Alphaproteobacteria; order Acetobacterales; family Acetobacteraceae; genus Pseudoroseomonas; species Pseudoroseomonas wenyumeiae. The sequence continues at coordinate 186,702 of NZ_RFLX01000003.1, forward strand.
GCCGGCATGGCATCCATCGGAATGGCTTGAACGGCGGGTGGCGCGGGGCAATCTCTCACGACATGCGCCGATCCTTTTCCACCCCTGACTTCCTGGCCTCCGTGCCCGGCCTGCAGCCCGGCCGGCCGGTGGCCCTGCGCCGCGTGGCCGGCTTCACGCTGCTGGGCTGCTCGGTCTGGCTGGTGTCGATGCTGGCCCTCATCCGGGCCGTGATGGGGCTCTTCCATTGAGCGTCCATGATGTCCCGCCCGGCAGTGCCTGGGGCCCCGCCGGGCCCTGGAGCGGCGCGCCGCGGCGCGGGCTGCGGCAGTTGCGCGGCGCGCTGCTGGTGATGCTGGCCCTGCCGCTGGCGCCGGCGCTGCTGATCAACCTGATCGGCGGTTCCGGCCGGCAGATGGTGGGCACGCTGCTGGGCATCGGCGGCATCGCGCTGGCGCTGCGGGCGCTGCGCGGCGGCCATGGGCGGCATCGCGCGGCCATCCTGATGGGTGTGGGCACCGGGTTGCTGGCGCTGATGGCGGCGCAGGTGCCGGCGCTGGGCGCAGTAATCTTCGGCCTCATGGCCTGGTTCGGCACCACCCTGCTGTATGAGGGCGTGCCGGATGCCGAGCCCGCCCCGCCACCGCCGCCGCCCCCCGCGCCCGATCCTTTCGAGGTGCCGCGCACCCGGCTGATCGCCCTGGCGGCTGGCCCCGAGCGGCTGCGCCCGGCGGTGGCAGGATTGCAGGAACTGCTGGCGGAGATGGAGCGCCAGCCTGGCGCGCTGCCGGAGGCCCGGCGCTTCCTGAACATCCAGCTCGATGGGCTGGACCGCATCGTGACCCGCCTGCGAGCGGGGGCCGAGCCGCCGGCGGCGCTGGATGCGCTGGTGGCCGACATGGCCGAGGGGAGCGCCACGCTGCGCGGACGCCTGCGGGCGGCCGAGAGCGAGGCGCTGGATATCCAGATCAAGGTGCTGTCCGAACGGCTGCGGCAGGAGGGTTTCGCATGAGTGATGAACTGACCAAGGCCACCACCGCCCCGACGCCGGCCCGCGTGCAGGAGCTGGCTGGCAGCATCGATCTGGCTGATCCCGGCACCATCCTGCGCTTCGGCGCCGAGGCGCAGAACCGCGCCGCCGCCGCCGCCGACGCCATGCTGGGCGCCGCCCGCAACCCGGCGACTGGCGAGGCCGGCGAGGCGCTGTCCGGCCTGCTGGACACGCTGCGCGGCTTCGACGTGACCAAGCTGTCGGAGAAGCCCGGGCTGGTGGGCCGCCTGCTGGGCCGTGGGCAGAAGCAGGTGACCACCATCATGCACCGCTACGAGACGGTGCGCGGGCAGATCGAGGCCATCGGCGACAAGCTGGACGGCCACCGCACCCATCTGCTGGAGGATGTTGAGCGGCTGGAGCGGCTCTACCTTGCCACGCTGGATTGGTTTCATGCCCTGGCCGAGCATATCGCCGCCGGCGAGACGGTGCTGGCCCGCACCGACAACGAGGTGATCCCCGCCGCGCTGCGGGAGGCCGAATCCGCCCCCGGCACCCTGGCGGCGCAGCGGCTGGCTGACCTGCGCGGCGCGCGGGACGAGCTGGACCGCCGCGTGCACGACCTGCGCCTGACGCGGCAGGTGGCGATGCAGTCGCTGCCCGCGCTGCGTCTGATCCAGGAGAACGACAAGGCGCTGGCCGCCAAGATCCATTCGGTGCTGGCCAATACCGTGCCGCTCTGGCGCACGCAATTGGCGCAGGCCCTGGCCATCCAGCGGATGCGGGATGCCGGCGCCGCCGTGCGCAGCGCCACCGACCTGACCAACAAGCTGCTGACCGCCAATGCCGAGACCCTGCGCGCCGCCAATGCCGAGGCGCGCACGGAGCTGGAGCGCGGGGTGTTTGACCTGGATGCCGTGAAGCAGGCCAATGCGGCCCTGGTGGCGACGCTGGAGGACACCCTGCGCATCGCCGCCGAAGGCCGCGCCACGCGCCAGAACGCCACCAAGGAACTGGCACTGGCGGAGCAGCAGATCCGCAAGGCGCTGACCGATACACGGGATGCGCGGCTGCACGGCGGCTGAAGCGGGAGCGAGGCGGGCTCGTCAAACTATTACGTTTAGCGTAACTTGCCCGTAAAGGGCGGAATGACTGGTGCCGGCCCGGAGGGAGGGCCGCCCGCTCATGTCCGCTGCCGCCGCAGAACTTCGCCGCGACGCGCCGCCCTTTGTTCCGCCCCACCCGCCTCGCCACAGCCGGATGCCGCCGGTGCCGGAGTTGCTGCGGCTGTTGCGGCGCTCCTTCCTCGATATCTGGCCCCGCGCGGCCTTTGAGCGCGATTTCCTGCACCGCCGGGTGCTGCTGCGCGATGTCTTCATCTGCAACAGCCCGGCCACGGTGCAGGAAGCCTTCCTGGAACATGCCGCGACCTATGAGCGGAAGTCGCCGCAGATGCGGCACGCGCTGAAGCCGCTGTTGGGCGACGGGCTCTTCATCAGCGACGGGCCGCTCTGGAAGGAGCGGCGGCGGGTGGTGGCGCCGGTGACGCATGTCTCGCGCCTGGCGGAGCTCTGCCCGCCCATCACCGAGGCCGCCGCCGAGCGGGCGGAAGCCTGGGCAGCGCGGAACCCGTCAGCGCCGATCGACATGCTGGCCGAGATGGGGCACCTGACGGCCGAGATCATCTGCCGCACCATCTTCGGCCGGCAGTTGGGGGGGCAGGCGGCGGCCAGCGTGGTCAGCGCCTTCGCGGAATACCAGGGCGCGGTGGGGCAGACGGACCTGATCTCGCTGCTGGGCCTGCCGGACTGGATGCCGCGCTGGCAGCCGCCGCGCGCCCGCCGCGCCAGCAGGCGCATCGCGGCGGTGCTGGACAAGCTGATCGACGGCGTGCTCTCCGCCCCCAGCGGCGAGGCCAGCCTCATCCGCTCCATGGCCGAGGGCGTGAACCCCGCCACCGGCCAGCGCATGGACCGCGAGGCCTTCCGCAACGAGGCCGCCGTGCTCTTCATGGCGGGGCACGAGACCACGGCCAATACCCTGGCCTGGGCCTGGTACCTGCTGAGCCAGTGCCCCCACGCCGCCGCGCGGGTGGGGCAGGAGGCCGCGGCGCTGGGCGGCCCCGCCACCTTCGCCGACCTGCCGCGCCTGCCCTTCACCCGCGCGGTGGTGGAGGAAACGCTGCGCCTCTACCCGCCGGTGCCGCTGCTGGCGCGGGAAGCGGTGACGGAGGGCGAGCTGGCCGGGCGGCGGGTGCCCAAGGGCTCGCTGGTCATCGCCGTGCCCTGGCTGCTGCACCGCCATGCCAAGCTGTGGCGGGAGCCGGACGCCTTCCGGCCCGAGCGCTTCCTGCCGGGCGGCGAGGCCGCCACCAAGCCGCGCTATGTCTGGATTCCCTTCGCCATCGGGCCCCGCGTCTGCACCGGCGCCGCCTTCGGGCTGACGGAGGCGGTGCTCTGCCTGGCCACGCTGGCCGCCCGCTTCGCGCCGAAGCTGGTGCCAGGGACCGAGGTCTATCCCGTCTGCCGCCTGACGCTGCGCCCCGGCGACAGCCTGCCCATGCTGCTGGAGCGCCGCGCGGATGGCTGAGGAACGGGCGCTGGACCGCCTGCTGCAGCGGGTGGACCATGTGAAGGACATCGGGCTGCATGAGGGCATGCGGCTGCTGCCGACGCCGGCGGTCTCGGCGCTGGGCGCGCGGCTGGCGATGCTGGGCAGTCACTTCCGCCTGCGCAGCAAGGTGGAGCGCTCGATGCGCGCGCTTTCCCACCTGCGCCCGGATCTGGATGAGGCGGCGCGGCGAGACCTGGCGCTGCTGAACCTGCGCAACATTGGCCGCACCTTCGCCGAATTCTCCTGCCTGCACCGGGTGTGGGACGAAGGGCGCATCACGGTAGTGGGGCGGGAGAATATCACTGCCCCCAATGCCGTGCTGGCCCTGCTGCATCTGGGCAATTGGGAAGCCGGGATGGGGGCTATCCGCGGCATCGGGCTGCGGGTGCGCAGCATCTACCAGCCGCCGGCCAACAAGACGCAGCTGGCCATCGCCATGCGGGTGCGGCGCTCGCTCGACAACGATGCCATCCCCGGCAATGCCATGGCAATGCGGGAGGCGCTGCGCGTGCTGGCGCGGGGCGACACCATGATCGGCCTTTTCGTGGATGAGTTCAAAGGCGGGCGGGTCAATGCGCCGGCCTTCGGGCGCCCGCCGGCGCGGGGCGGCAATATCGCCATGGCGGCGCGGCTGGCGGCGCGGGCCGGGGTGCCGCTGGTGCCTGCCTATATGTTGCGGGTGGGGGAGACGGCGCGCTTCACCGCCAATTTCCTGCCGCCCATTACCCCCAGCGGCGATGCCGTGGCGGACCAGGCCGCCATCGAGGCGGTGATCGAGCCCGTGGTGCGCCGGCACCTGGAGCAATGGCTGATGCTCTACGCCTTCCGGCCTGACCGCTGAACAATCCGGCCCGCCGCGCGTTGTACCGCCTGTTGCAGCAGCAGGGCGCGGTCATGGAAGACGCACGGATCTGGAGCTTCGAGGAAAGCCTGTGGACCGCCGACGCGGAACACTACAGGGCCTCGATCGACGACGAATGCCTCATGGTGCTGCCCCAGCCGCCCTTCGTGATGAGCGGGCAGCAGGCGGTGGAGGCGGTCTCCAGCACCCCGCGCTGGTCCAGCGTCGAGCTTTCCGAACGGCAGGTGAAGCGGCCGCAGGAAGGGCTGATCGTCATCGCCTATCATGCGCGGGCGGAGCGGGAAGGGGTGCAGCCCTATGAGGCGCATTGCACCTCGGTCTACCGCCGCCTGGCGCATGAGGAATGGCGGGTGGTGCAGCACCAGCAGACGCCAAGGCTGATGGCCCACCCGAAAGCCTGACACGAAGGGGCGCCCACCGGGCGCCTCCGCCGCCGTCAGTCGAGGATGCGGATCACCGCCTCGATCTCCACCGGCACGTTGGAGGGCAGCGAGCCCATGCCGACGGCGGAACGCGCGTGGCGGCCACGCTCGCCCAGCACCTCGAAGAGCAGCTTGGAGCAGGCATCGATCACCTGCGGCTGCTGGCCGAAATCGGGCGCGGCATTGACCATGCCGAAGATCTTCAGGAACTCCACCTTCTCCAGGCTGCCGGCGGCGGCCTTGGCGACGGAGAGGATATGCAGGGCGCAAAGCTCGGCGGCCTTCTGCGCCTCTTCCACCGTCAGCGCGTCGCCCACCTTGCCGGTGGTCAGCGAGCCATCGGCATGGCGCGGCACCTGGCCGGAGATATAGGCGACATCGCCCGCGCGCTTGAAGGGCACATAGGCGAAGAGCGGCTTGCCCAGCACCGGCAGGGTGTGGCCCAGCGCGGCGAGGCGGGATTCAGCGTTATCCATGGTGGCGGTTTTCCTTCAAAGGGTGCGGCCGCGCGCGGCGACCTCGACGAAGCCCTGGAAGGCGCCGTCACGAATGACCGCGACGCGGTCATGCAGGTTGGAGACAGGGCAGACATGGTTGGGCACCACGCGCAGCCGCTCGCCTACTTCCGGCCGGCGGGCGCAGGCGGAAAGGTCCACCATGCCGTGCTCCTCGCTCAGGCGGTCGATGCGCGCCTCGGGGTAGCCCAGGATGTGGCCGTAGCCCTCCTGGAGGCCGGCGGGCATGATATCGGCGGCGAAGCTCTTGGTGCCGGCGTCGATGATGGCGCGGTCGGGTTCCGGCCGGCTGATGACGGTGACATGCAGCGTCAGCGCGCAGTCTTCCCAGGTGGCGGCGCCGGCGGCCACCATCATGCGGTCGTTGTAGATATAGGTGCCAACGCGCAATTCATTGACCGGAGCCAGTTCATGCGTCTTCGCCGCCTGCGGGCTGCCGCCGCCGGAGAGCACCGCGGGTTCCAGCCCCTCGGCGCGCAGCCGGGGCAGGGCCTCAGCCAGGAAGGCGGCGGTGGCGGCGGTGGTGGGGTAGGTCATCAACCCGTCGAAGCGCAGGCCAGGCTGGGCCTTGATGGCGCGCGCCAGGTCCAGCGCGGCATCGACGGAGGTGACGCCGGTGCGCTTGGCGCCGCTGTCGAATTCCACCACCACGCCGATGACATGGCCATGCCGCGCGGCGCGGATGGCGGTGGCGAGCGCGGCGGGGCTGTCCACCGCCACGCGCATCTTCACCCGTGCGGCCAGGGCCGCCAGCCGCTCCGCCTTGGCTTCCCCGATCAGCGGGTAACTGATGAAAATGTCGTCCAGCCCGCCATCGGCCATCACTTCGGCCTCGCCCAGCTTCTGGCAGGTGATGCCCCTGGCGCCCAGCTCGACCTGCCGGCGGGCGAGGCCGGGCAGCTTGTGCGTCTTGATATGCGGCCGCAGCGCCAGGCCATGCGCATCGGCATAGGCCTGCATCCGCGCCATGTTCGCCTCGGCGATGCCGAGATCGACCACGGGCACCGGCGTTTCCAGGGAAGCAATATCCAAGGCCATTCACTCCTGCCGCACGAATTGGGCACGGTCGATGCCGTGCCGCGCCAGCTTGTCATAGAAGGTCTTGCGCGGAATGCCGAGGGCAGCGAGCGTCGCCCGCACGTCGCCGCCATTATTCTCCAGCGCCTCGCGGATCAGCATGGCCTCGAAGCGTTCCATGCGCTCGGGCAGCGTGCCGGCGCCGTTCTCGGGCGGGGCGGCATCCTCCACCGCCTCCAGGCCCAGGGCGAAGCGTTCCGCGAAATGGGAGAGTTCGCGCACATTGCCGGGCCAGTCGTGGCTCAGCAGGTGGCGTTCCACCGCCGCCGTCATCTGCGGCGCCGGGCGGCGGAAGCGGGTGGCGGCGCGTTGCAGGAAATGCGCGAAGAGCAGCGGGATATCGCCGCGCCGCTCCCGCAGCGGCGGGATGCGCACGGTGACGACATTCAGGCGGTAGAACAGGTCCTCGCGGAATGCGCCGCGCGCGGCGGCCTCGCCCAGGTCGATCTTGCTGGCGGCCACCACGCGCAGGTCCAGCGGCCGCACCTCGTTGGTGCCCAGCGGCGCCACTTCGCGCGTTTCCAGCACCCGCAGCAGCTTCACCTGCAGGGATGGCGGCATGCTCTCGATCTCGTCGAGGAAGAGCGTGCCGCCGCTGGCATGCTCGATGCGGCCGACGCGCTTCTTCTGCGCGCCGGTGAAGGCGCCGGCCTCATGGCCGAACAATTCGCTCTCGATCACCGTCTCCGGCAGCGCGCCGCAGTTCAGCGCCACCAGCGGGTGGCTGGCGCGGCGGCTCCAGCGGTGCAGGGCGGAGGAAACGACCTCCTTGCCGGAGCCGGTCTCGCCCACCACCAGCACATCCACATCGGCATCGGCGATGTGGCGCAGGGTGCGGCGCAGGCGCTGCATGGCGGGGGTTTCGCCCAGCAGCAGCCCGTCATCCTCGGCGCCGGCGGTCGCAGCCGCGCGCAGGCGGCGGTTCTCCAGCACCAGCCGACGCTTTTCCAGCGCGCGGTGGACGCTGGCCACCAGGGCCTCCGGCGCATAGGGCTTGGGGATGAAGTCATAGACGCCCTCCCGCATCGCCGAGACGGCCATGGGAATGTCGCCGTGGCCGGTGATCAGGATCACCGGCAGGTCTGCGTCCAACTCCCGCAGCCGGCGGAACAGCGCCAGCCCGTCCATGCCGGCCATGCGGACATCGCTGACCACCACGCCCTCGAAGTCCGCATCCACCCGTGCCAGGGCCTCGGCGGCGGAAGCCAGCGGCAGGGGGTCCAGCCCCGCCAGTTCCAGCGTCTGGGCATTGGCATCACGCAACGCGGCGTCGTCATCCACGAAGGCGACACGGGTCAGGCTCATGGCTGCACCTCGGGCAGGGTGATGGTGAAGGTGGTGCCGGCCCCGGGGCTGCTGGCGACCTCGATGCGCCCGCCGGCCTCGGTGACGATGTCGTTGCAGATCACCAGCCCCAGCCCCAGTCCCTGCGGCTTGGAGGTGGAGAAGGGCATGAAGAGCGCACCCATGATCTCGGGCGCGATGCCGGGTCCGTTGTCGGCCACGGTGATGCGCAGGCTGCCGCCGCTGGTGGTGACGCCCAGGCGGATCTCGCCGCCCTGGCGGCCTTCCAGCGCATCCAGCGCGTTCTGGATCAGGTTGACCAGCACCTGTTCCAGCCGCACCTGCCGGCCCTTGATCCAGACTTCTTCCGCCGGCAGCTCGCGCAGCAGGGGCACGCCCTGGTGCTCCAGCCGGGCGCGCAGCAGCATGGCCGCACCCTCCACCGCCGCCTTGACCCGCACGGGGCCGATCGGTGGCGTGGCCTTGCGGGCAAAGGCGCGCAGCTCGTCCGTGATGCCGCCGATGCGTTCGCAGAGCCGGGCGATGGAGTCCAGGTTGCCGCTCACCCGCTCCGCCTTGCCACGCTGGAGAAAGGCGGCGGCATTGCCGGCATAGGAGCGGATGGCGGCGAGCGGCTGGTTGATCTCATGCGCCACGCCGGCGGCCACCTGGCCCAGCGTGGCCAGGCGGTTGGCCTGCCGCAGCGTCTCCCGCGCTTCCTGCAGCCGGACCTCGGCGCGCTCGCGCTCCGCGATCTCGCTGGTCAGCTCGGCGGTGCGGGCAGCGACGCGCTCCTCCAGCTCCTGCCGCTCGGCCTGCGCCTGGGCGCTGCGGCGGCGGGCGCGGCCGGCGCGTTGCAGCAGGAAGGCGGCAAGGCCCATCAGCACCAGGGTGACGCTGAGCACGGCATCGCGCCGCTGCGCTTCCTCGGCGGACAGCAAAGGCTCGCTGGGTACCAGCAGGTGCAACTGCCAGTCGGAGCTGGGCACCGGCACCGTGGCCCGCAGCATCGCGACGGCATGGGGGGCGAGGGGGTTGCCGGCGGCGGTGGCGGCGGGCTCCTCATCCAGCAGCACGGCACTGGCATCGAAGCCAAGCGGGTTGGGCCGCAGCGGCAGCGGCGCCAGCGGGGCGGTGCCGAATTGCAGGCTGTCCCGGATGGCGACGAGGTCCTGCGGCGGCAGGGGATGGTCTGTCTGGAAGCGCCAGCGGGAGCGGTTGGTCAGCAGCACGATGCCGCGCCGGTCCGTGACATAGATGGGGCGGTCCGAATCCCGCCAGGTATCCTCCACCGCCTCGAACTCGACCTTGACCACCACCACGCCCAGCGGCGCCTGCGCGCTGCCCAGGCGGCGAGAGATATAGAGACCCGGCCGCTGGCTGACGGTGCCGAGGGCGAATTGCTCCGCCGCGCCGAGCCGCAGCCCGTCCTGGAAATATTGGCGGAAGCGGTAGTCATTGCCGACGAAGCTGGTTTCCTCCCGCCAGTTGCTGGCGGCGAGCGTCATGCCCGTCGTATCGATCAGGTAGATGACATCCGCCCCGGTGCCGTCCCGCAGCCGCTCCAGCTTGCGGTTCACCACCTCAAGCCGCGTGGCGGTGGGGTCGGCCAGGGTGGCGCGAAGGTCCGGGTCCTCGGCCAGCACGAAGGGCAGGGAGCGCTGCTTCTCCAGCTCGCTGCGCAGCAGGGCGGCGCTGAGGGTGGCGGTGGTGGTGGCCTGGGCCTGCAGGCTGTCCCAGGCCTCCTGCCTCGCCCCCTGGCCGGCAGCCCAGGCCAGCATGGTGGCCGCCAGCCCAGCCACCAGGGCCAGCACCAGCCAGGCCGCCGCCCGCCGGTCGGCGCGCATCCTTCGTGGGGACTGGGGCGAAAAGTCAGCCGGCATGGAGTGCGGAATATCACACAGCGAGGCAAAAGGAAGAGCGGATTTCCGCACAAAAAGGCGGCCCGGCAAACATGTATCAGTTATATGTTGCGTGTTTTCAGTCGCCTAATCCTTTGGCACGCGGCTTGCCAAAAGGGCAGCCATGGCCGCCAGGATGGGCAATCCAGCCCACCGGCGCCGCTTTTGTACATGGACCCGCCGCGCCGGGCCGGACTGAAGGACATGCCGATGGCGAGTTTCGCCCCTACTGCCCCGGGTAAGCCGCCCGTGAAGAAGAAGCTGTGGCAGCACCTGTATTTCCAGGTGGTTGTCGCCATTATCATCGGCATCGCGATGGGCCATTTCTGGCCCGAACAGGGCGCGGCGATGAAGCCGCTGGGCGATGCCTTCATCAAGCTGGTGAAGATGATCATCGCCCCCGTCATCTTCCTGACGGTGGCCACCGGCATCGCCGGCATGAGCGACCTGCAGAAGGTGGGCCGCGTCGCCGGCAAGGCGATGATCTACTTCCTGTGCTTCTCCACCCTGGCACTGATCATCGGCCTGATCGTCGGCAACCTGCTGCAGCCGGGCTATGGGCTGCACATCAACCCGGCGACGCTGGATGCCAAGGCGGTGCAGGGCTACGCGACGCAGGCGCATGAGCAGACCATCACCGGTTTCCTCATGAACATCATCCCCACCACGATCGTCAGCCCCTTTGTGACGGGCGACATCCTGCAGGTGCTGTTCTTCGCGGTGCTCTTCGGCATCTCGCTGGCCCTGGTGGGCGACCGCGGCAAGCCGGTGCTGGACTTCCTGCAGGCCGTGACGGCGCCGATCTTCACGCTGGTCGGCATCCTGATGAAGGCGGCGCCCATCGGCGCCTTCGGCGCCATGGCCTTCACCATCGGCCGCTACGGCATCTCCTCCGTCGCCAACCTGGCCTTCCTGGTCGGCACCTTCTACATCACCTCGCTGCTCTTCGTGCTGGTCGTGCTGGGCGCGGTGGCCCGTTACAACGGCTTCTCGATCCTGGCGCTGATCAAGTACATCAAGGAAGAGCTGCTGCTGGTGCTCGGCACCTCCTCCTCCGAAGCCGCGCTGCCGACGCTGATGGAGAAGATGGAGCGCGCGGGCTGCAAGAAGTCCGTGGTCGGCCTGGTCATCCCGACCGGCTACAGCTTCAACCTGGACGGCACCAACATCTACATGACGCTGGCGGCGCTGTTCATCGCGCAGGCCACCGATACCCACCTGGGCCTGGGCGAGCAGATCCTGCTGCTGCTGGTGGCGATGCTCTCCTCCAAGGGCGCCGCCGGCATCACCGGCGCGGGCTTCATCACCCTGGCCGCCACGCTCTCCGTGGTGCCTTCTGTGCCTGTCGCGGGCATGGCGCTGATCCTGGGCATCGACCGCTTCATGTCCGAGTGCCGGGCCCTGACCAATCTGGTCGGCAACGCGGTGGCGACCGTGGTGGTGGCGCGCTGGGAAGGCGAGCTGGACCGCACCCGCCTGGACGCCGCCATGGCCGGGCACCCGCTGCCCGACCCGACCGGCGCCGCCGTGGTCGCGGCCGAGTAAGCCGGACTCAGCGACCCGGCGCGGCTTCCATGGCCGCGCCGGCCCGCCTCAGGGTGGGATCGAAGGGATTGAGGCGGGCGCCGATGGTGTCCGCCTCTTTTTTTAGGGCCGCCGCCACGATGGCGCGGCGTTCCCCGCCCATCCGGTCCGTGGTGGTGCCGATGGAGAGCGCCGCCGCAGCGCGGCCATGGGCATCCAGCACCGGCACGCCCAGGCCGGCCATGCCGGGCAGGATGCCGAAGGCGGCGGAGTAGCCCTGCCGCCGCACGCTGGCCAGTTCCGCCCGCAGGCCAGCCTCGTCCATGCCGCCGAATTCCTCGATGCGCGGCAGGTTATGGCGGATCACCTCGTCCTGCTCCTCGGGCGGCAGGAAGGCCAGGATGGCGCTGGAGCCCTGGCCCACCCCCAGCGGCACCCTGCCGCCGATATCGCCGGTGAAGGTCAGGATCGGCAGCGGCCCGGCGCTGCGGTCGATGCAGACGGCATCGAAGCCATTCCGCACCAGCAGGAACACCGTCTCCCCCAGCGCCGCTGTCAGCCGCAGCAGGGAAGGACGAGCGATGTCGCGCAGCCCCTCGGCCTGCCCCGCCCGGGCCGCCAGCAGGAACAGCGGCAAGCCCAGGCGGTAGCGGCGGCGGGCGGCGTCATGCTCCACGAAGCCTTCGGCCACCAGCAGGCGCAGGATGCGATGCACCGTGGGGCGGGGCAGGGCGGCGGCATCCGCGAGGTCCGCCAGGCGCTGCCCTTGCGAGCTACCTGTCCCCAGCAGGCGGAGGAGGCGCAGGGCGCGGGGCAGGCTGCCGGCTTGGTCGGAGGCGGTTTCGGTCATCGTGGCTCTCGCTTAGCGAAACCGGTTAATTCCGAATAATGGGATAGATGGCTCCAGAATGTCGAGGAGCGGAATTTTTGCTTGCGGCATCCCGGATGACAGGGTTGCATCCAGCGCAGGGCGAATTGCCGTGGGGAGGCTTTGCATGGCGCGTTGGCGTGTGGGCGTGGATTCCGGCGGGACCTTCACCGACGTCTGCCTCTTCGATGAGGAGAATGGCCGCGTCGAAGTCTGGAAGGTCTCCTCCACCCCGGATGATCCTTCCCGCGGCATCGCCCAGGGTGTCGAGGAAGGCATGCGCCGCGTGGCGCCCGAGGCCGGCGATAAGCCCGCCGCGCCCGTCACCTATTTCGGCCATGGCACCACCGTCGCCACCAATGCGCTGATCCAGCACCGGGGGGTGAAGACCGGGCTGGTGACCACGGACGGCTTCCGCGACCTGTTGGAGATCGGCCGCCAGAAGCGCCCGGACCTTTACGACATGCAGGCGGACAAGCCGCCCGTGCTGGTGTCCCGCGACCTGCGGCAGGAAGTGCCGGAGCGGGTGCGGCACGATGGCAGCATCGACCTGCCGCTGGACGAGACGCGGATGCGCGCCGCCGCCGTGGCGCTGCGCGAGGCGGGGGTGAAGGCGGTGGCCGTCTCCTTCCTCTACGGCTTCATCCGGCCGGAGCATGAGGCCCGCGCGGTGGAGATCCTGCGCGAGGAAATGCCGGATGCCTTCATCAGCGCCGGGCACGAGATCGCGCCCGAATTCCGGGAGTTCGAGCGGCTCTCCACCGTGGTGCTGAACGCCTATCTCGGCCCGGTGATGCGGAGCTACATCGAGAAGCTGACGCCGCGCCTCGAAGGGCTCGGCATGACGGCGGCACCGCACCTGACGCAAAGCAACGGCGGCGTCATCAGCTTCGCGGCGGCGGCTGGGCTGCCGGTGCGGACGGTGCTCTCCGGCCCTTCCACCGGCGTGGTGGGCGCGCAGGCCATCGGCAAGCTGGCGGGCTACGAGGACCTCATCACCTTCGACATGGGTGGCACCTCCACCGACGTGGCGCTGCTGCAGGGTGGCCAGTGCCGGCTGACCAGCGAGGCCGTGGTGCATGGCTACCCGATCAAGGCGCCGATGCTGGACATCCACACGGTGGGCGCCGGCGGTGGCTCCATCGCCTATGTCGATGCCGGCGGGCTGCTGAAGGCAGGCCCGCGCTCCTGCGGCGCCTTCCCTGGCCCGGTCTGCTACGACCAGGGCAATGCCGAGCCCGCCACCACCGATGCCAATGTGGTGCTGCAAACGCTGAACCCGACGCATCTGCTGGGCGGGCGCATGGCCATCCGCCAGGACCTGTCCAAGGCCGCCATCCAGCGGCTGGCGGACCAGCTGGGCCTGGGGCTGATGGAAACGGCGCAGGGTATTCTCTCCGTCGTCACGGCCAACATGGCCCGCGCCATCCGCGTCATTTCCGTGCAGCGCGGCCATGACCCGCGCGACTTCACGCTGATGGCCTTCGGCGGTGGCGGCCCGCTGCATGCGGCGCGGCTGGCGAAGGAACTGGACATGAAGCGCGTGCTGGTGCCGCGCAATCCCGGCATCCTCTGCGCCATGGGCCTGCTGCTGACCGACCTGCGCGCCGATTTCGCCGCCACCAGGCTGCTGCCGCTGGAATCCGGCTCGGTCGGCGACGTGGCCGAAGGCTTCGCGACCCTGACGGCCCGCGCCGAGGAGTGGTTCGAGCATGAGGGGATCGCCCCCGCCAACCGCGTGCTCACCCGCACTGCCGACATGCGCTACAAGGGCCAGAACTACGAGCTGGCCGTGACGCTGCCGGAAGGCCCGGTGACGCAGGGGACGCTGGATGCCCTGGCCGCCGGCTTCGCCGATCTGCACCGGCAGCGCTACGGCTTCATCGCCGAGGGCGAGCCGGTGCAGATCGTCACGCTGCGGTTGGAGGCCACCGGCCTGGTGCAGAAGGCGACGCTCACGCGCCACCCGGATGCCGGCCCCGACGCCAGCGGCGCCCGCACCGGGGAACGCCCGGTCTGGTTCCCGGAAGCGCAGGACTTCGTCGCGACCCCGATCTACAGCCGCGATGAGCTGAAGCCCGGCAACCGCTTCGCCGGCCCCGCCATCGTGGAGCAGATGGACACCACCACCGTGGTGCCGCCGGGCATGACCGCGCGCGTCGATCCCTATCTCAACCTGATCCTGGAGGCCGCGGCATGAGCCACGCCATCGCCGAGGCCAAGCCCGCCGCGCTGGACCCCATCACCGTCGAGGTGATCGGCGCCGCGCTCTCCTCCATCGTCGAGGAGACGGGGGAGGCGCTGATCCGCGCTTCCTATTCCACCAACATCAAGGAGCGGCGGGACTGTTCCACCGCGCTGTTCAACGCGGCGGGGGAGACGCTCTGCCAGGCCGAGCATATCCCCATCCACCTCGGCTCCTTCATCGGCATCATCCCGCAGATCATGCGGAAGCACCGGGTGGAGGACATGCGCCCGGGCGATGTCTTCGTCGGCAACGATGCCTATGAGGGCGGTGGCACCCACCTGCCGGATATCGTGCTGGCGGAGCCGATCTTCTTCGAGAACCGCATCGTCGCCTGGACGGTGAACCTGGCGCACCATTCGGACTTCGCGGACCGTGGCCACGCGCATATCTACCAGGAAGGGCTGCGCATCCCGCCCGTGCGGCTCTACCGCGAGGGCGTGCTGCAGGAGGATGTGCAGAACCTGATCCTGCTGAACTGCCAGGTGCCGCATGAGCGCCTGTCGGACCTGCGGGCGCAGATGGCCGCCAACCGCGTGGGCGTGCAGCGCTTCCAGGCGCTTTGCGCCAAGTATGGCGTCGAGACGGTGCTGGGGGCTGCGGCCGAGCTGCTGAACTATGCCGAGCGCAAGATGCGCGCCGGCATCGCCGCGCTGCCCGATGGGTCCTGGATCTTCAAGGATGTCTTCGACCCCATCGACATCCCGGATTCCATGCCCTTCGCCGTCAAGGTGACGATCCGGGGCGACAGCATGTCGCTGGATTTCGACGCGCCCGACCAGCGCCGCGCCGGCATCAACATGACCTACACGGCGCTGCTGGCGACGGTCTATTACATCGTGAAATCCGTGGTGGACCCGACCATCCTGCCCAATGCCGGGCTGGCGCGGCCGCTGACCGTCACGGCGCGCAAGGGCAGCATCCTGAACTGCGAGCATCCTGCGGCGGTGAACGGGCGCCTCGCGGCCTGCCAGCGGGTTTCGGACCTCATCCTCGGCGCCATCTCCCAGGCGGCGCCGGAGCGGGTGACGGCCTGTTCCAACTCCATCTGCACCGTGGCCAGCTTCATCGGCCAGCGGAAGGAGGATGGCGCGCTCTGGGTCTATCTGGAGACCATGGGCGGCGGCAACGGCGCCCGCCACAACAAGGATGGTCTGGACGGCGTGCATGTGCACACCACCAATACTTCCAACCTGCCGGTCGAGGCGCTGGAGATCGAATACCCGCTGACGCTGCTACGCTACGAGCTGGTGCAGGATTCCGGCGGCACCGGCCGGTTCCGTGGCGGCATGGGCCTGCGCCGGGTGTATCGTGCGGATGAGGATTGCCTGGTGCGCGTCGATATCGGCCGGCTGCGCTCGCGCTCCTGGGGACTGCAAGGCGGCGGGGCCGGCAGCAACGGCGCCGTGGAATGCGGCCCGGGAGTCACCTTCAACGGCAGCACCGCCGCGCTGAAGGCCGGGCAGTGGTTCGCCATCGTCAGCCCCGGCGCCGGCGCCTATGGCCCGCCGCAGCAGCGCCCGGCCGAGGCGGTGGCGCGCGACGTGGCCGAGGGCGTGATCAGCGCCGCCCATGCGAAGGACGCTTACGGCTTCAACGCCTGAACCCTGAGCCAAGGAGACCAAGACCATGCCTCCCGTGACTCTGTCCCGCCGCTCCATGCTTGCCGGCGCCGCGGCGCTGCCCTTCCTGCGCGTGCCCGGCGCGCGCGCGGCGACGCCCGGCGTGCTGACCTTCGGCCTTTCCTCCTTCCCGCCATCCATCCAGCCCTGGGCGAACAGCGGCACGGCGGCGGCGACCATGAAGCTGCTGATGTATCGCGGCCTCACCTCCTATGCCGATGACGGCTCCCTGCGCGGGGAGCTGGCGGAAAGCTGGGCGCGGGATGGCGACAATGCCTGGGTCTTCAAGCTGCGGGAGGCCAAGTTCCAGAACGGCGAGAAGGTCACCTCCGCCGATGTGAAATGGACCATCGAGCAGGTGGCCGACGCCAAGTCCACCGCCTTCTTCCGCAGCGAGATGCAGAAGGTGGAAGCGGTCGAGACGCCGGACGACCGCACGGTGCGCATCGTGACCAAGGTGCCGGTGGTGACGCTACCGAACATGATGGCCAGCTACCACCTGCCGATCATCTACCGCTCCTCCGACAAGCGGGAGCCGGTGGGGGCGGGACCCTTCATCCTGAAGGGGCAGGAGCGTGGCACCTCGCTCGACTTCGAGGCCAATCCGAATTTCTACAAGCCCGGCCTGCCGAAGCTGAAAGGCATCCGCGTTGTCGCCTACCAGGATGAGAACCTGCGGGTTTCCGCTCTGCAGTCCGGCGACCTTGACCTGATCGAATACGTCCCCTGGCAGGCCATGGACGCCATTACCGCCAACCCGGCGCTGAGCCTGGACGCGGTGGATGGCGCCTTCATGTTCCTGGTCTTCAACGGCGCCAAGGCGCCCTTCAACGACCCGCGCGCGCGCAAGGGCGTGGCCCATGCCATCCAACGGGAGGATGTGGTGAAGGCGGCCTTCTTTGGCCGTGGCTCCGGCCTGTATCAGTTGCCGATCGCGGAATCGAGCGCCTACTACAACCCGGAATACAAGAACGCCTGGAAGTACGACCCGGAGCTGGCGAAGAAGCTGCTGACGGAATCCGGGGCGATGAATACTCCGGTGACCATGCTCTCCACCGCGCAATACGGCATGCACAAGGACACGGCGGAAGTGGTGCAGAGCCAGCTCACCGCCATCGGCATGCAGGTGCAGCTCAACCTGCCGGACTGGGCGACGCGCGTGGCCATCGGCAACCGCGGGCAATACGACTTCGCGATGATGGGCACGGCAGCGGACAGCAACGACCCTGATGGTCTTTCCAACCTGATCGACGGCAGCCTTTCGCCCGCCTATGTGCGCTCCTTTGGCCTGAAGACGCCGCGCATCACGGAACTGCTGGCCGCCGGCCGCGCCGAATTCGACGAGGCGAAGCGAAAGGCGATCTACAAGGAGATGGAAAGCATCGCCATCGAGGAAGCGCCGATCGTCGGCCTCACCTGGCGCAGCCAGGGCTATGCGATGAAGAAGGGCGTCACCGGCTTCAAGAACCTGCCCGGCGCGCTGACCTTCTATTCCGGCCTGACTTTCGAGACCACCTCCCTTGCGTGACCTCAGCGGCAAGGTGGTGATGGTGTCCGGTGCCGCGCGCGGCATCGGGCGGGCGGTGGCGGAACGGCTGCTGGCGGCGGGCTGCCAGGTCAGCGCCGGGGTGCGCGACACCGCGCGCGCCCCGGAGGGGACGGTGGGCTTCGCCTATGACGCCAACCGCCAGGGCAGCGCCGCGGGCTGGGTGGAAGCCACCGTGGCCCGCTTCGGCCGCGTGGATGCGCTGGTGAATGCCGCCGGCATCAACCCGCGTGCCACGCTGCTGGACGGGCCGGACGATGCCTTCCAGGACCTCTGGACCGTGAATGCCATGGGACCGATCCAGGTGATCCGCGCCGCCTGGCCGCATCTGGTGGCGGGCGGGGAGGGGCGGGTGATCAACATCGCCTCGCTTTCCGGCAAGCGGGTGCGGAACGACAACCTCGGTTATGCCATGAGCAAGTTCGCCGTGATGGCGCTGACACAGGAAGTGCGCCGACTGGGCTGGGAGCATGGCATCCGCGCCACCGCGCTCTGCCCCGGCTTCGTGGATACGGACATGACGGCGCATGTCACCAAATGGCCGCGCGAGCAGATGTCGCGCCCCGAGGATCTGGCGCTGCTGGCTGAAACGCTGCTGCGGCTGCCCAATACCGCCTCGGTGGCCGAGCTGCTGGTGAACTGCCGGCATGAGGACACGCTGTGAAGCTGGCGCGCCTGCGGGATACCGACCGCCCGCCGCTGCATCTGGAGCTGGAAGGGCGCGCCATCGCCGCGATGGAGGGCGACACGCTGCTGACAGCGCTTCTGGCCGGCGGCGCCGGGCATCTGCGGGAGAGTGAGTTCGGCGATGGCGCCCGTGCCGGCTTCTGCCTGATGGGTGCCTGCCAGGATTGCTGGGTCTCGGTGGAAGGGCTGGGCCGGGTGCGCGCCTGCGCCACCCTGGCGAAGGACGGGATGAAGGTGCGGCGGGGATGAAGGTCGCGGTGGTCGGTGCCGGCCCTGCCGGCGTGCGGGCGGTGGAGGCGTTGCTCGCCGCCGGCATCCGCCCGGTCTGGATCGACGAGGCGATGGATGGCGGCGGCCGCATCTACCAGCGCCCGCCCACTGGGATGCGGCGTGATGCCCGCACGCTGTATGGCTTCGAGGCCGCCCGTGCCACGGCGCTGCATGCGGCGCTGGATGCCGCCAAGCCGCGTGCGGACTGGCGGCCGGAAACGCTGGCCTGGAACATCCGGCCCGGCAGGCAGCAGCTTCACACGCTCAGTGCCGGGACGCATGGCGTGGTGGAATACGATGCCGCCATTCTCTGCACCGGGGCCATGGACCGCGTGGTGCCGGTGAAGGGCTGGACCCTGCCGGGCGTGACCACCATGGGCGGCGCGCAGATCGCACTGAAGTCGCAGGGCTGCGGCATCGGGCAGCGCGTGGCCTTTCTGGGCAGCGGGCCGCTGCTCTGGCTGGTGGCCTACCAATACGCCAAGGCCGGGGCGCAGGTTGCGGCGGTGCTGGATACCACGCCCTTCGCTGCCAAGGCCGCCGCCGCGCCGGGGATGCTGCGTGGGCCAGCGACCTTCGCCAAAGGCCTCTATTACATTGGCTGGCTGCGGGCGCATGGCGTGCGCATCGCGGAAGGCGTGACGCCGCTGGCGATCGAGGGAGAAGGCAGCGTTTCCGGCATCCGCTGGCGCGATGCCAAGGGTGCGGAACACCATGCAGATTGCGATGCTGTGGGCATTGGCTGGGGGCTGAAGCCGGAAGCGCAGCTTGCCGATCTGGCTGGCGTGCCCTTCAATTTCGATGCCTTGCAGCACAACTGGGTGCCGCGCCGTGATGCCGCCGGGCGCACGCCGGTGGGCGGCATCTACCTGGCGGGCGATGGCAGCGGCATCGGCGGTGCCGAGGTGGCGGAACTCGCCGGCGCCCGCGCCGCCCTGGCGCTGCTGGAGGATGCCGGCCGGAAAGTCGAGACTGCCGCCCTGGACCGCAGGCTGGAGAAGCTGGCCCGCTTCCGCTCGGCGCTTGAGAAAGCCTTTCCCTTTCCGGCGCATCTGGCCGCCGGCCTGCCGGATGATGCCATCTTCTGCCGCTGCGAGAACCTGACCGTGGGCGAGTTGCGCGCCACCACCGCCGGGCCCCAGATCCCGGCGCCGGAGGTGAACCGCGCCAAGGCCATCAGCCGCGCCGGCATGGGCCGCTGCCAGGGCCGCGTCTGCGGTGCCGCGGCGGCCGAGATCCTGGCCGCCCGCCTGGGCTGCGGCGTGGCCGAGGTCGGGCGGCTGCGCGGGCAGGCCCCGGTGAAGCCCATCCCGCTGACGGCCCCGCCGCTGGTGACCACGCCATGAATGACACGCGCTTCGATGTTCTGGTGGTGGGCGGTGGCGGCGCCGGCTGCTCGGCCGCGCTGCACCTGGCCCAGCGCGGCACCCGCGTGGCGCTGCTGGAGCGTGGGCTGGTGGGCGGGCAGGCTTCCGGCGTCAATTACGGCGGCGTGCGGCAGCAGGGGCGCAACCCGGCGGAGCTGCCCATCGCCCGCCGCTCCCGCGAACTGTGGGGCCGGATGAAGGAACTGGCGGGGACGGAAGCGGAATTCACCGTCACCGGCCACCTGAAGCTGGCCCGCAACGATGCCGAGGAAGCCAACCTCGTCGCCTATCTGGACGTGGCGAAGCAGCACGGCCTGCCGCTGCGGATGGTGGGGCGCAACGCCATTCATGTCGAATACCCCTGGCTGGGGCCGCAGGTGGTGGCGGGGTCCTTCGCGCCGGAAGATGGCTCGGCCAATCCGCGCCTGCTGGCGCCGGCCCTGGCCCGTGCCGCGCAGGATGCCGGCGCCACGGTGCTGGAACGCACCGAGGTGGAGCACTACGCCCATGACGGCACGCTGTTCCGCCTGCGCACGGTGGATGGGCGTGAATTCACCGCGCCCGTGCTGCTGAACATGGCCGGCTTTTGGGGCGGCCGCATCGCCGAGGCCTTCGGGGAGCCGGTGCCGGTGAAGCCGCTCAGCCCCAACATGATGGTGACGGAGCCGCTGGATTACTTCATCGAGCCCAACCTCGGCGTGGTGGGCGGCAATGTGTATCTGCGCCAGATCCCGCGCGGCAATGTCATCATCGGCGCCGGGCACGGGGAGAACGACCCCGGCCAGCCGGGGCAGGTGCCCTGGTCCCGCCCGGTGCCGGAAGTGACCATGGAAGGCGCGCGGCTGGCCATCGCCCTGGTGCCGGCGCTGGAGGGGGTGCAGATCATCCGCTCCTGGACCGGCATCGACGGCAATATGCCGGACAAGATCCCGGTCATCGGCCCCAGCAGCACCACGCCGGGTCTGTTCCATGCCTTCGGCTTCTCCGGCCACGGCTTCCAGCTTGGGCCGGCCATCGGTGCCATCATGACGGAACTGGTGCTGGACGGGCATACGGATATCCCGCTGGAAGCCTTCCGCATCACCCGCTTCGCGGAGGCCGCGGCATAGGCTATCCGCCGGGCGCCATGTATGACGCGCCCTTCCTGGACCACCTGCACCGCCTGCTGCTCGCCGCCCTGCCGCGTTGGGGCCTGCCGGCGGGCACGCGCCTGTCGCTGCTGAATGTCTCGGAGAATGCCACCTTCCTGGCGGAGGGTGATACCATGCGGCTGGTGCTGCGCGTCTATCGCCAGGGCTACCACCAGCCAGCCGAGATGCAATCCGAGTTGGCCTGGATCGCGGCGCTGCGGCAGGCGGGGGTGGTGGAAACGCCGGCGCCGGTGCCGGCCGCCGATGGCACGCTGCTGCAGGCCCTGCCGGATGGCGCCGGGACGCGCCACGCCGTCGCCTTCGTGCATATGGCGGGGGAGGAGCCGGCGCGGGACCTGCCGCGCCGCTTCCGGCAATTGGGTGGCATCAGCGCGCGGCTGCATGCCCATGCGCGGGGCTGGGCCCCGCCGCCCGGCTTCACCCGCAAGCGTTGGGATGCCGATACCATGCTGGGCCCGGCCGGGCATTGGGGCGACTGGCGCGCCGGCATCAGGCTGGATGCCGGAGGTACTGCGCTGCTGGAACGGGTGGAGACCGCGCTGCGTGAAGCCCTGGCACGATACGGCGATACACCAGACCGCTTTGGCCTGGTGCATGCCGACCTGCGGCTGACCAACCTACTGGCCGATGGCCCCCGCCTCGGTGTCATCGACTTCGATGACTGTGGCTTCTGCTGGCATCTCTACGACTTCGCCGCCGCCGTCAGCTTCATGGAGCATGAACCGGCGGTGCCGGCGCTGATGGAGGCCTGGGTCGCCGGCTATCGGCAGGTGGCGCCCTTGGCTGAGACCGATGTGGCGCTGCTGCCGGTCTTCGTCATGCTGCGGCGGATGTTGCTGACGGCCTGGCTGGCCTCGCATGCCGAGACCCCCACGGCGCAGGCCCTGGGCGCCGGCTATACCGCCGGCACCGTGGCATTGGGGCGAAACTTCCTGGCACGGCAGGCTGGTATAGGCGCCGCTTCCGGCTAAGCTCCTTCCGCCGGTACCATGGAGCTTTCGCCTTGAACCCTCCGCCTGTCCGCCTTGCCGCCGATATCGGCGGCACCTTCACCGATGTTGTGCTGGAAGCCGGAGGGCGGCGGCGAACGCGCAAGGTGCTGACCACCCCGGCGGCACCGGAGGAAGGCGTGCTGGAAGGCGTCTCCCTGGTGCTGGAGGATGCGGGGCTGCATTTCTCCGATATCGATATTTTCGTGCATGGCACCACGCTGGCCACGAACGCCATCATCGAGCGGCGCGGCGCCCGCACGGCGCTGGTGGCGACGCAGGGCTTCCGCGACGTGCTGGAGATCGGCACCGAGAGCCGTTACGACCAGTATGACCTGACGCTGGAGAAGCCGGTGCCGCTGGTGCCGCGCGCCCTGCGCTTCACGGTGCCGGAACGCGTGGATGCCGAAGGCCAGGTCCGCCTGCCGCTGGACGAGGCTGCTGTCGCCGCCTTGGCCCCAGAGCTGGAAAAGGCCGGTGTGCAGGCCGTGGCCTTCGCCTTCCTGCACGCCTATGCCAACCCGCTGCATGAGCAGCGCGCGGCAGCGGTGCTGAAGGCGCTGCTGCCGGGCCTTTCCGTCACCATGGCGCATGAGGTCTGCCCGGAAATCCGCGAATACGAACGCACCTCCACCGCCGTCGCCAATGCCTATGTGCAGCCGCTGATGGAAGGCTATCTCGGCCGCATGCGGGATGCGCTGCAGGCGCGGCAGTATCGCGGCGCCACCTATCTGGTGACTTCCGGTGGTGGCCTGACCTCGCTGGAGACGGCGCAGAAGTTCCCGGTGCGCCTGGTGGAATCCGGCCCGGCGGGCGGCGCCATCTTCGCGGCGCAGGTGGCGCTGCGGGCCAATGAACAGAAGGTACTCTCCTTCGACATGGGCGGCACCACCGCGAAGATCTGCCTGATCGAGAAAGGCCAACCCGCGACCTCCCGCTTCTTCGAGGTGGACCGCACGGCGCGCTTCCTGAAGGGCTCCGGCCTGCCGCTGCGCATTCCCGTCATCGAGATGGTGGAGATCGGCGCGGGCGGCGGCTCCATCGCGCAGGTGGATGCCATGCAGCGCGTGACGGTGGGGCCGGAAAGCGCATCCTCCGTACCCGGCCCGGCCTGCTACGGCCAGGGCGGGCAGCGGCCGGCGGTGACGGATGCCGACGTGGCCATGGGGCTGATTGAGCCCCGGGGCTTCGCGGGTGGCAGCATGACGCTGCGCGACGACCTTTCGCGCGAGGCACTGGCCCGCGACATCGGCGCCAAGCTGGGGCTTTCTGCCGAGATGTCGGCCTATGCGGTCTATGAGATGGTCTGCGAGAACATGGCCAGCGCCGCCCGCGTGCATGCGGCGGAGCGCGGCGCAGTGATCGGCCAGCACACCATGATCGCCTTCGGTGGCGCGGCGCCGCTGCATGCGGCGCGGGTGGCGGAAAAGGTGGGCGTCAGCCGCGTGCTGGTGCCGCCCAATGCCGGCGTCGGCTCGGCGGTGGGCTTCCTGGCGGCGCCGGTGGCTTATGAAATTGTCCGTTCCCGCCACGCGCGGTTGGATGAGAGCTTCGATGGCGCCAGCGTCTCGGCGCTGTTCGTGGAGATGGCTGCCGCCGCCCGCGCGCTGGTGGAGCCCGGCGCGCGCGGCGCGCCCTTGTTCGAGCGGCGGATGGCCTTCATGCGCTATGTCGGCCAGGGGCACGAGATCACGGTGCTGCTGCCCAACCGCGGACTGATGGCGGCGGATGTGCCGGAACTGCGCCGGATTTTTGAGGCCGAATACGCCGCGCAATTCGCCCGCATCATCCCCGCCGCGGCCATCGAGGTGCTGAACTGGTCCGTGCTGGTCTCCACCGAGGCCAAGCAGCCGGAAGCCATGGCGGCGGTGCAAGCGGCCGCGGCGCCCGAACCCTCCGGCCTGCGCCTGATCTTCGACGGACGCAGCGAGAAGCATGTGGAAGTGCCGGTCTACCGGCGGGAAGCCATGCCGCCCGGCGCGGTGGTGCCCGGCCCCGTGGTGATCGCGGAGGACGAGACCACCACCTATGTTTCCGCCAGCTTCGACGCGCATATCGACGGCGCCGGCTGCATCGTGATGGAAAGGAAGGCGGCATGAGCACGCAACCCGGCCTCATCGACCTCCAGATCATGTGGAACCGCCTGATCGCCGTGGTGGGCGAGCAGGCGCAGGTGCTGATCCGCACCGCCTTCAGCCCCATCGTGCGCGAATGCGAGGATATCTCGGCCGGCGTCTTCGACCTGAAGGGGCGGATGCTGGCTCAGGCGGTGACCGGCACGCCCGGCCACATCAATTCCATGGCCGAGGCGGTGAAGCATTTCATCCGCCACTTCCCCATCGAGAGCATGCGCGAAGGCGACGCCTATATCACCAACGACCCCTGGATGGGCACGGGGCACCTGAACGACTTCGTCATCACCACGCCGGCCTTCCACAAGGGCAAGCTGGTGGGGCTGTTCTCCTGCACCAGCCACCTGATGGATATTGGCGGCCTCGGCAATGGCCCTGAAGCCAGCGATGTCTTCATGGAGGGGCTCTATATCCCCATGCTGAAGCTCATTGACCAGGGACAGGTCAATGAGACGCTGATGGCGATCATCCGCGCCAATACGCGGCTGCCGGTGGATACCGAGGGCGATACCTATTCCCTGGCCGCCTGCAACGATGTCGGCGTGCGCGCCCTCTCGGCCATGATGGACGAATTCGGCATCGACACGCTGGAGCCTCTGGCCGACCACATCATCGCCCGCTCCCGCGAGGCGGTGCTGGCGGAGATCGCCAAGCTGCCAAAGGGCACCTGGCGGCACTCCATGATGGTCGATGGCTACGACCATCCGCTGACGCTGGAAGCGGCGCTGACGATTTCCGATACCGGCATCCATGTCGATTTCACCGGCACCTCGAACGCGGTGAAGCGCGGCATCAACGTGCCCATCTCGTATACCACCGCCTATACCTGCTTCGGCCTGGGCTGCGTGGTGGCGGCGCATATCCCGAACAACGCGGGCTCGCTGGCACCGCTGACGGTATCGGCACCGCCCGGCTGCATCCTGAATGCGCAGAAGCCGGCGCCGGTCTCCATCCGCCATATCATCGGGCAGATGCTGCCTGACATGGTCTTCGGCTGCCTGCGGCAGGCCATTCCGGACCGGGTGCCGGCGGAAGGCACCTCCTGCATCTGGAACATCATCGTGCGCGGCGTGCGGCCGAAGATGGAAGGGCCGAACCACGGCTATGCCCTGGCCATCACCACCAATGGCGGCACCGGCGGTCGGCCACGGCAGGATGGGCTCTCGGCCACCGCCTATCCTTCCGGCGTGCATGGAACGCCGGTGGAGATCGCGGAAATCCAGTCCCCGCTGATGTTCTGGCGCAAGGAGTTCCGCCCGGATTCCGGCGGCGCCGGGCGGCAGCGCGGCGGCCTCGGCCAGATCATGGAAATCGAGAACCGCGACGACGCGCCCTTCGAGTTGCTGGCCGCTTTCGACCGCATCCAATACCCGCCGCGCGGGCGGGATGGAGGCGCGGATGGCGCGGCCGGCTATGTCGGGCTGGGTTCGGGGCAGGTGCTGCGTGGCAAGGGCCTGCAGGTCATCCCGCCCGGGGAGCGTCTGGTGGTGCTGACGCCCGGCGGCGGTGGGCTCGGCGACCCGGCGGCCCGTGACCCCGCCAAGGTGGCAGCCGACCTCGGCAATGGCCTGATCTCGGCCGAGACGGCAGCGCGGCACCACGGAGTGGCGGCGGAATAACGGGCCGGGCCACTCTCTCTCGTACTCTCCAGCGGCCGGCGCACCACGTCGGCCGTTGTCGCTTTCGCTGTCCTGCTCATGTAGCCTGAGGCGGATTCATGGCAGAAACATCACCGAAAAAAGAACAGCTCAAGCAGCGTGGGTTTTAACCTGAAACATCGTAGGCCGTTTCGGGAAACAATTGATAACAACTTCTGTCGGGACTGCGCATTTATCTCCCGCTAGGACTAAGTGGTCGTCAGCGCGATGCTTCGGCATCTGCTGGCAGCACAACGGGAAGGATGAGAGATGAAGAAGCTCCTAATGCTCGGCGCCGGTCTGGTCATGATGGGCGCCACGGGCGTTGCCCTGGCCCAGGCGCCGCAGCCACCCGCTGGCGCGCCACCGGCCACGGAAGCCGCGCCCCCGCCGCCTCCGGGCGGCCCCGGCATGCATCGCCCGGGCATGCGCGGCCCTGGCCCGATGGGTGGGTTCGGCATGATGCATGGCCCCGGCCCGCACCGCTTCGGCCCGCCGCCGCCGCCGCCTTCCAAGGCCGCGTCCTTCAACTTCCGGAATGGCGACATGCGCATCCACATTCGCTGCGCCGAGGATGAGCCGATGCAGAACTGCGTCAACGCCGCCTCGGCGCTGATCGACAAGGTCAGCAGCATGCCAGCACCGGCGCCGGCCCCGGCGCGCTGAAGCGGCAGGGGCGGGGCAGCGATGCCCCGCCCTTGGCCTTAGCGGCCCAGGGTTCCCTCCAGCCAGCCGGCCCAGCCCAGCAGGGCACGGTCCTGGCCCGGGAGGCCAACAAGCTGCACGCCCATCGGCAGCCCGGCGGGCCCGTGCCCGGCCGGGATGCTGATGCAGGGGCCGTGCATCGCCGTCCAAAGCGCGTTGCAGATGGAATCGCCGGTCCAGCCCAGGCCCTGCGGCGCTTCCCCAGGGGCCGAGGGAGTGAGGATCGCGTCGTAGCGGGCCATCAGCTCCCGCATGGCGGCGCGCCCGGCGGCGAAGGCGGCACGGCCTTCCGCCAGGGCGGGGGCGGGCAGGGCGGCGGCCCAGTTCATATTCTCCGTCAGTTCAGCGGAAATGTCCGCGGGATGCGTCATGCGCTCCCAGGCCAGGGCCTGGAGGATCTCACCATTCATCACCGCCGGATGCGCCTCCTGCGCCGCCACCACGGCAGAAGGAAGCGTGATGCGCTCGATGCGCGCGCCGGCGCGGGCGCAGGCGGTGGCGACATCTTCCAGCAGGGCCAGTGTCTCCGGCGCCAGCTTGTCACCGCCGGGGCCGATGCAGACCGCCAGGCGCGGCGCCGCGCCGGTGGCGCGTTGCGGGTCCCCCAGGTCCAGCCCGGTCACCGCCTGGGCCAGCAGGGCGCAATCCGCTACGCCGCGCCCGAAGACACCGATGGTGTCGAGGCTCTCGCTCATCACCTTCAGGCCGGCGCGGTGGATCAGGCCAAAGGAAGGCTTGAAGCCGGCAATGCCGCAGAAGGCCGCCGGCCGCAGCACGGAGCCGCCGGTCTGGGTGCCGAAGGCCAGCGGAAAGAAACCCGCCGCCACACCTGCCGCCGAGCCGGAGGAGGAACCGCCCGGCGTATGCGCCGGGTTGTGCGGGTTGGTGGTGGGGCCGGGGTGGCGGGTGGCGAATTCGGTGGTGACGGTCTTGCCCAGGATGATGCCGCCGGCGCCGCGCGTGGCGGCCACGGCGAAGGAATCGGCGCGCGGCTGGTGCCCTCGCCAGATGGGGGAGCCGTATTCGCTCGGCTGGTCGGCGGTATCCAGCACGTCCTTCACGCCCACCGGCAGCCCGGCCAGCAGGCCGTCGCGTGGCCTGGCCAGGGCGGCGCGGGCCAGCGCGGGGTCCAGATGCGCGAAGGCCCGCACCGTGTCCTCGCGGGCGGCGATGCGGTCCAGGCAGGCTTCCAGCAGGTCGCGGGGATGAAGGCTGCCGGCGTCGATGCGCCGGGCGGCCTCGGTGGCGGAGAGATCGGCGGGGTCGGTGCTCATCCGCCGATGCTGAACAAAGCGGGCGCGATGGTCCAGCCGGGTTATTCGGCCGGGACGGCGGCGGGCAGGGGACTTTCGTCCCGCCGCGCATAGCGTTGCGCCAGGGCGGCGCAGGCGAAAAGCTGGATCTGGTGGAAAAGCATCAGCGGCAGCACCAGCAGCCCCACCGGATGCCCGGCGAGCAGGATATTCGCCATGGGCACGCCGCTGGCCAGGCTCTTCTTGGAGCCGCAGAAGACCACCACGATCTCGTCTTCCTTGGAGAAGCCGGCGCGGCGGGCGGCGAAGGCGGTCAGCGCCAGCACGATGCCCAGGATCACCACATCCGCCAGCGCCAAGATGGCGAGGCTGCGCAGGTCCACCTGGTGCCAGATGCCGGTGACCATGCCCTCGCTGAAGGCGGCATAGACCACCAGCAGGATGGAGCCGCGGTCCACCACCGAGGTCAGCAGCTTGTGCCGGCCGATGAAGCCGCCGATCAGCGGCCGCGCCGCCTGGCCCAGCAGGAAGGGCAGCAGCAGGTGCAGGCCGATATCCTTCAGCGCATCGGTGCTGAAGCCGCCGCCGCCCACCCGCAGGAACAGCGCGACCAGCGCCGGCGTCAGCACCATGCCCAGCAGGTTGGAGACGGAGGCGCTGCACAGCGCCGCCGGCACATTGCCCCGCGCCACCGAGGTGAAGGCGATGGAAGACTGCACGGTGGAAGGCAGCAGGCAGAGGAACAACAGGCCCATCGAGAGCCCGGGGCCCAGCCAGCGGCCCAGCAGCGCGGTGGCCGCCAGCCCCAGTAGCGGAAAGACAATGAAGGTGCTGGCGATGACCAGCGCCTGCAGGCGCCAGTGCAGCAGCCCGTCCATCACAGCCCTGGGCGCCAGCTTGGCGCCGTAGAGGAAGAAGAGCAGCGCCACGGCACAGGAGGCGAGGACATCCACCGCACCAGCGGCCCTGCCGCTGGCCGGCAGCAGCGCGGCCAGCAGCACGGTGGCGATCAGCAGCAACAGGAAGCGGTCGATGGGCAGCCGGCGGAGCAGGTTCATGACGACGGGGTCCCACTGTGTCGTCCCGCAGATAGGCCGAGTACCGCTTATTCTTGAAGGGCATGTTTCTGATAAGAGTATGTGCGATTCATGATAACAGGCGCCATGCTGCACCCCGACCTCCTGCGCTCCTTCCTGGCCGTGGCGGAAACCCGCAGCTTCACCCAGGCGGCGCGGCGGCTGGGGCTGCGGCAATCCACCATCAGCCAGCACATCCGCCGGCTGGAGGACGCGACGCGCCGCAGCCTCTTTGCCCGTGACACCCATTCCGTGGCGCTGACGCCGGATGGCGACGCGCTTTCCGGCTTCGCCCGCGGGGTGGTGGAGGCGCATGAGCGGATGGAGCGCTTCCTCGCTGGCTCGCCGCTGCATGGCCGCATCCGGCTCGGCGCCTCCGAGGATTTCGCCTTTTCCCGGCTGCCGGAGGTGCTCGCGGATTTCGCCCGCGCCAACAGCGGCGTGGACCTGGAGCTGACGGTGGGCCTCAGCGGCCTGCTCTACGAGCCCTTCGATGCCGGGGAGCTGGACGTGATCCTGGTGAAGCGGCGCGGCAACGACCCGCGCGGCACCCTGGCCTGGCGGGAGCCGCTGGCCTGGGTCGGTCGCCCCGGGCTGCGGCCGGACCCGGCGCAGCCGCTGCCGCTGGTGCTCTTCCCACCACCCTCCATCACCCGCGCCCTGTGTATCGAGGCCTTGGAGAAGGCCGGCCGCTCCTGGCGCGTGGCCTGCACCGGCGGCAGCCTGTCCGGCCTGCGGGCGGCGGCCATGGCGGGGTTGGGGGTCACGGCGCATTCCGGCCGGCTGGTGCCGCCGGGGCTGGCGCCGCTGCCGCCCTCCCGCCACCTGCCGGAGCTGGGGATGATCGAATTCGTGGTGATCGGCCCCGGCACGCACCGGCCCATCGCCCAGGCGCTGATGCGCGCCATCCTGGACAATGCCGGGCGCCTGCAACCGGAAGCCTGAACCCCTGGCGGCTGGGCCCGCCGCGCACCATCTTGGGCGGATGCTTCCCGCCGTTCGCGTGGCGGTCGCCCCTGACGGCGCCCTTCACTACGCCATTCCCTGCCGCCCGGAAGACCTCCCCGGCGTCTCCCCCCGCGCCCTCAGCACGGCCTGGGAGGCGGCACGCGCCGCCGCCGCCGCCGAGCACTGGGGCCCCCACCGCACCCTGCTGTTCCAGGACGGCCCCGCGCTGGCCCTGGCCGATGCCGATGCCGCCTGCTGGGCGGAGGCGGTGGACCGCCTTGCCGGGCTGGATACGCTGCCTGGTCTGGCGCTCTGCCTGCGGTTGCTGGCGCTGGTGGACCTGCTGGGGCGGGCCCGCTGGATGGGCGGGCTCTTCGCCATCGGGCGCGACGGAATCGAGATCCACCCGGCGCTGCTGGCGGCCGCCGCCACGCAGGGGCTGGACGTGGCGGGGCGGTTCGACGAAAGCGAGATGAAGCGGCTATTGTCAGGCCGCATCGCCGGCGCGCCGGCGGACAGGGGGGCGGAGGCAGGCTGAGCCGGTGGAACCGGGGGCCGCAACGTTCCGCTGCCCGCATCGTTCCGGCCTCACGCCTAGCCGGAGCGCCGCATGAAATCCCTTTCCCTTCCGCTGTTGCTGCTCATGGGCGCCTGTGCCGCCGCAGCGCCCCGCAGCGCCGAGCAGCGCCAGCAGGACCAAGCCACCGCCATCTGCCGCCAGGAGGTCGAGCGCACCATGCGCTACCGCGACCGTGGCCAGACCATGCGCACCGACGAGGCCGATTCGCGCCTCGGCGCCGGCAGCTTCACCGGCACCCTTACGGGCTCGATGAGCACCGATCGGCTTTCCTCGCAGTTCGAGCGCGACCAAATGATCGATTCCTGTGTGCGTGGCGCGACCAGCGCGTCGCCGGCCGCGCGCTCTCCGGGCGCCGCCGGGGCGGGGGCAGGGCGCAGCCCCTGACCGGCCCCGCGTCGTGGTCTTCGGCGCGTTAGGGCGGGCACTCTCCACACGAAATGCCCGGATTTTCTTTGGCGCCAGCCTGACGGCCTGGACGGGCCTCTGGATGCACCGCATCGCCGTGGCCTGGCTGGCCTGGGAGATGACGGGCAGCGCCCTCTGGGTCGGGCTGGTGGCTTTCAGCGACCTGGCGCCGGCGGCCTTCATCAGCCCCATCGCCGGGGCGGTGGCGGACCGGGTGGACCGGGTGCGGCTGACCACCATCGCCCAGGCCGCCATCGCGCTGGAGGCCGCCACCGTCGCCACGCTGGTGGCCACCGGGCTGATGCGGGTGGAATGGCTGATCCTGCTGGAACTCTGCGCCGGCACCGCCGCCAGCTTCCTGCAGCCGGCGCGGCAGACGCTGATCTCGGGCATCGTCCCGAAATCCGAGCTGCCGGCGGCGGTGGCCTGCAACTCCCTGGTCTTCAACATCGCCCGCTTCATCGGGCCCGCCCTGGCGGGGCCGGTGATCGCCGGCTTCGGCGTGGCGCCGGCCATTGCCTGCAATGCCGTGGCCTATGTGTGTGCGCTGGCCAGCATGGCGATGCTGCGGGTGGCGCCGGCGCACCGGCGCGGCCACCCCGCCACCAGCAGCCTCTGGGGCGAGGTGAGGGACGGGCTGAGCTATGTCGGCCGCCACCCCGGCCTGGGCCCCTTGCTCGCCTACGCGGCGGCCATGGGCGTGCTGCTGCGCTGCGTGCAGGAGCTGCTGCCCCCCTTCGTGGAACGCAACTTCGCCCGTGGCGCCGATTCGCTGGCCATGCTGACCGCCAGCTTCGGCATTGGCGCGCTGGTGGCGGGGCTATGGCTCTCGACGCGCGGGCGTATCCAGGGCGCGGCGCGCATCTCCATCTTCTCGGGGCTGGCGCAGGCGCTGTCGATCGCCGGCTTCGTCGGCACCGGCTGGTTCGGCTTCGGCCTGGCCTGCGCAGCCTGCATCGGCGCCAGCACGTCCATGCAAGGCATCACCACCCAGCAACTGGCGCAGACGGCGGCGCGGCCGGAGATGCGGGGGCGGGTGCTGGCGCTCTGGGGGCTGATCACCCGCGCCTGCCCGGCGCTGGGCGCCCTGATGCTGGGCGGCGCCGGGGAGGCCTTCGGCCTGCGGCTGCCGGCGCTGGTGGGGGTGGGACTTTCGCTGATCGTCTTTGCCTGGGGGCTCGGGCGGCTGGCGCGCATCGAGCATTCGCTGGAGGCGCCGCCGCCGGAACTCCTGCCCGATCCGGCGCGGGGCTGAAGGGCCCCACCTTGCGGCTGCTTCACCCACGTCCTAGAAGCAGCGCGCCCCGGGTCCGGCGCCAAGGGCGCCATGGCCCCTTTGACTGAGCAACCAGGGAGCGCAAAGCGCCGATGAGCAAGATCACCCGCCACGAGACCAACCCGGTCCTCTCCAACGCGGTCGAGTATCACGGCTTCGTCTTCCTGGCCGGCGTCACGGCCCAGGACCTGTCCGCCGATGTGGTTGGCCAGACGCAGCAGGTCCTCGCCAAGATCGACGAGCTGCTGGAGAACCACGGCACCGACAAGACCCGCCTGCTGCAGGCCCAGGTCTGGCTGAAGGACATCCGTGACCGCGACGCGCTGAACGGCGTCTGGACCAAGTGGCTGCCCGAGGGCGGCGCCCCGGTGCGCGCCTGCGTCGAGGCCAACATGGCCGACCCGCGCCACCTGGTGGAGATCATGGTCACGGCTTGCCGCTGACCTTTTCAACCTACGCTTTCTTACTAAGCTAACAAAACGGTGTGGCCGGGAACCTGGCCACACCGTTGCTGTTTGTAGCTTTCGATTCCACGCCTGTTGCAAATACATCGCAACACTGTGGCATTTCGTCCTCTAAGCCCGTGTTATAGGATTAAGGTCTTATTCATCACCGGCTAGTGACGGGTTAACTGACGAATCACGACAGATTTCGCTCTGAAACACGCAACCCGATTGTCCCCATACGAAAGCTTTTGCTACCGCCTTCCTGCCGCAGTTGGAAAACCGGCGCGGCTGGGGGTCGAAGTTTGGGGCATTTAGGGGGTTTCATGCGGGTGACGAGCACTGCCTTGGCCGTGGCTGTTCTGATGGGCGCGGTCTGCGTGGCGCCGACGATGGCGGAGGCCACCACCGCCCGCGGCACGCGGGACAGCGTGAAGCAGCAGCGCGTGACGGTCGTGGCCAGCCCCTCCCGAAGCGCCAAGCCCCAGGTGACCAAGCAGGTGGTGCGCAACGCCGCCCCGCGTATCGCCGATTTCGGCGGCTCCATCTCCTGCGTCCCCTATGTCCGCTCGGTGACCGGCATGGAGATCACCGGTAACGCCCATCTCTGGTGGGCCAATGCCGCCGGCGCCTATGCCCGCGGCCAGCGCCCCGAGCGCGGCGCGGTGATGTCCTTCCGCTCCTCCGGCGGCATGCGCCTCGGCCATGTGGCCGTGGTGTCCAAGGTCGTCAGCGCGCGTGAGGTGCTGATCGACCACGCCAACTGGGAAGGCCCCGGCATCCGCAAGGGCACCGTGATGCGCGGCGTCTCCGTGGTCGACGTCTCCGACCGCAACGACTGGAGCGCGGTGCGCGTTCAGGTCGGGCGCGATGACGATGCCTATGGCCGCGTCTATCCGATCAACGGCTTCATCTACAATCGTCCGGACAATGGCCGGATGATGACCGCCAGCAACGGCGGTGGCTTCGAGGAAGTGGCCGAGGCGCCGGCATCACCGCACCAGGCGCATCTGGCCAACGTGGTGGGCGACCTCAACCTGGGCAGTGCCCGCCGCTGAGGCACCGACGGCGGGCCGGTCAGCCCGCACCCGAGATCGACCCCGCGGAAAGGCGGGCCGGGAGACCGGCCCGCCTTTCTTGCGTCTCAGCCCCGGGCGGCGGCGATGGCGGCGTTCATGTCCCTGACCCCGGCGGCGGCGCCCTCCGGGTGGTTCCAGACCGCGCTGACCACCGCCAGGAAATCCGCGCCCGCCTGCACCAGCGGCGCGCAATTGGCCGGCGTGATGCCGCCGATGGCCACGCTGGGCAGCTCGAACATCTCCGACCACCAGGACAGCACCTCGGTATCCGCCTTGTGCTCGGTCTGCTTGGTGCTGGTGGGGAAGAAGGCGCCGAAGGCGACATAGTCGGCACCGACCTCGCCGGCCTGCATCGCCAGGTGGCGGCTGCCGTGGCAGGAGATGCCCAGCATCCCATTCTCGCCCAGCAGGCGCCGGGCGGCGGCGTGGTCGCCATCCTCCTGGCCCAGATGCGCGCCGTCGCAGCCGGTCTGCACCGCCAGATCGGCGCGGTCGTTCAGCAGGAAGGCCACGTCGCGGGACTGCGCCACCGGGCGCAGCACATCGATGGCGCGGCGCAGGGCGTCGTCATCCACGTCCTTCAGCCGCAGCTGCAGGGCGGCGACATCGCCCGCATCCAGTGCGCGCGCCAGGGTCTCGGCAAAGGCGCGCGGCTCCAGCGCCGGCGGCGTGATGAGGTAGAGGCGGCAGCTCTCAGGCGCGTCCGGCATCGTCAGGCGCCCCGGTGGCGGCGCGACAGGCCTAGCTTCACGCGAT
The DNA here is from genome assembly GCF_003696345.1 of Teichococcus wenyumeiae. Taxonomy (GTDB): domain Bacteria; phylum Pseudomonadota; class Alphaproteobacteria; order Acetobacterales; family Acetobacteraceae; genus Pseudoroseomonas; species Pseudoroseomonas wenyumeiae. Next base: position 220,905 of record NZ_RFLX01000003.1, read on the forward strand.
GCATCATGTGGCGAGCCCTCTGTTGCGGCGTCCGGAAAGTCCGGGCGCTTTAGCCGAGGCTCGGGGGGCGTGTCACCCGCGCAGCCATTCCCGCAGCCGCGCCCCGGCCCAGGGGTCGCCGGGGCGCAGGCCGGCGGTATCCAGCGCCTCCGGTGCCTCGGGCCAGAGCTGCGCGCCGCATTCCGCCGCCGCGCTGGCCAGGGTGGGGAAGGCGGGGCAGGCGGCGGAGAGCACCAGCGCCGGGCAGCCGGCCCGCAGCGCGGCCAGGGCATGGCCGGCGGCCATGCCGCAATCCAGCACCGGCAGAAAGGGCACGGTGGTGCCGCCGGAAGCCTGCGCCACCATGGCCAGGAACAGGCGCGGGGAGAGCCAGTGGGCCGCCCCGGGCGCGGAAAGCAGCGGCAGTGTCAGCCCCGCCGGCAGCACTTCCCGTGCCGCCGCCAGGGCCAGCGCCATGCCCGCCGCGTCATGCACCAGCACGGCGCGGGAGAGGGGGCTTGATGATTCCATCGCTGATCCGCCTTTCGTGCCCTGCCAATGGGTTCCCAGGCCGTTGACCCTGCCCGTGGGGCGCCGGTAAAGCCTTGCATTGATGGATAGCATGGCAGGACCGCGTCGCATTGAGACGGCGCCGGTCGGATGTTCAGCGAGGGCTGCATGAACGAGGCGGTGAGCGAGGCAGCGGCGCGTCTGGAGCGGGCCGTCGGCCGCTTGGCGGAAGCCGTGGCGAAGCCTCGCCCGGTGGCTGAGCCGGCGGCGCCGGCGGGCGTTCCGCCGGAGCAGGTCGCGGCCCTGGCGCAGCGGCTGGATGTCAGCCTGGCCAAGCTGCGCGGCGTGCTGGCCGAATTGGATGCGCCGGAGGCTGAGGCCCCGGAGCCGGAGGCTTCGCGGCCCGAGGGCGCCGATCTGCCCGCGGAACCCGTTGCGGTGGAGGAGGACGGCCTGCCGTCCCATGCCCAGCCGCCTGCTGCCCACCCTGAGGAGGAGCGCTGAGCTTGGGTCAGGTCACGGTTCGAATCGGCGGCTACACGCATCCTGTTTCCTGCGAGGACGGGCAGGAGGGGCACCTGATCGCCCTGGCGGCGGAGGTGGACCGCCGCGTCGGTTCCATCCGCGCCATGGGTGGGCAGTTCGGCGAAAGCCGGCTGCTGCTGCTGGCCGCGCTGCTGCTGGCGGATGAACTGCATGACCTGCGCGTGGAACTCTCACACGCCCGCGCCGGCCAGCCCGGCGGCGCCGCCACCGACCCCAAGCTGGCCGAAAGGCTGGCGCGCATCGCCGAAAAGATCGAAGGCATTGCGGACGGGCTGGAGCGCTCCTAAATAAATGCCCGGAGCTGCCCGGTGCGTCAGGTACATTATCCCTGGGGCCAATAAGCAACCTCCGGGAGCTGGCTCTGACCGGATCTTGGTCCGGTTACCTGGTGCCCACCTGTTTACGCAGGTCTCGGGAGGATAAAGACGCCAACGGCCATGGCGGCTCCACTTTCTTTCCAATCCGATTCCCCCGCGCTGGCGGCCGAGAAGGCCGCCTTGCGGCGGGCGGCCCTGGCTGCCCGTGCCGCCTTGCGCGCTCCCGGGGCCGCCGAGGCCCTGGCCGAGGTCGTGCTGCGCGAATGCCCGCCGCCGCCCGGCGCGCTGGTCGCCGGCTTCTGGCCAATGGGCGATGAGATCGACATCCGACCCCTGATGCGCCACCTGGAAGCCGCCGGCCATGCCCTGGCGCTGCCGGTGACGCCGCCGCGCGGCCAGCCGCTGCTCTTCCGCCGCTGGCGCTTCGGGGACCCGCTGGTGCCTGGTGGCTTCGGCACCTCGGTGCCGCCGGAGGGGGCGGAGGCCGTGACGCCCCAGGCCCTACTGGTGCCCCTGCTGGCCTTCGACGCCGCCGGGCTTCGGCTGGGCTATGGCGGCGGTTTTTACGACCGCACGCTGGCTTCTCTGCCCGGTGCCTGGGCGCTGGGCGTTGCCTTTGCCGGGCAGCAGGTGGCAAAGGTGCCCGCCGGCGCCCATGACGTGCCGTTGCACGGCATCGCCACCGAAGCCGGTTTCTTCCGTACCGAAGGGTAATCTGTTCCTTGCGCATCCTGTTTCTGGGCGACGTCGTCGGGCGCGCCGGCCGCGACGCGGTCACCACTGAGCTGCCTGGCCTGCGGGCCCGCCTGCGTGCCGACCTGGTCGTGGTGAATGTGGAGAATGCCAGCCACGGCTTCGGCGTCGCGCCCGACATGGTGCGCGCCTTCCTGGCGGCGGGCGCGGATGCGCTGACGCTGGGCAACCACTCCTGGGACCGCAAGGAAATCATCGGCTATATCGACGGCGAGCCGCGCCTGGTGCGGCCGCTGAACTATCCGCCCGGCACGCCGGGCCGCGGCGCCACGGTGGTGGAGGTGCCCGGCGGCCGCAAGGCGCTGGTGATCAACGCCATGGGCCGCCTGTTCATGGAGCCGCTGGACGACCCCTTCCGCGGCGTGCAGGCCGTGCTGGCGCAGCACAGCCTGGGCGCCGGCGGCTCGGTGCAGGCCGTGCTGATCGACATGCATGCCGAGGCGACCAGCGAGAAGATGTCGATGGCGCATAGCTTCGACGGCCGCGCCTCGCTGGTGGTGGGCACGCATACGCATGTGCCAAGCGCCGACCACCGCATCCTGGAGAACGGCACGGCCTATATGACCGATGCCGGCATGTGCGGCGACTACGACAGCGTCATCGGCATGCAGAAGGGCGCCGCCGCGCTGCGCTTCTGGAAAAAGGTGCCGGGCGAGAAGCTGGCCCCGGCCGAGGGCCCGGCCAGCATCTCCGGTGTCTTCGTGGAAACCGACGATGCGACCGGCCTGGCGCTGCGGGTGGCGCCGGTGCGGATGGGCGGGCAACTGGCCCCTGCCATGCCGGAGTTCTGAGGCCGGGGTAGCCGGGCGGCTGGTCCGGCCGCCCTGCCTCCTGGTCAGTAGAGCGTGGAGGCCACCACAGGTCCACGCTCCCGGTCGTATTCCTCGGCGACCACCAGCCCCTTGGTATGGGCTTCCAGCAACTGGCCGGCGCTGGGCACCGGCGCCGGAGCCTCGGGCGCCTTCCAGAGCCTGGAGCGGACGATGGCGCGGGCGCATTGCATGAAGACCTCCTCGACGGAGATCAGCATCACCGTGGCCGGAAGCTGGCCCTGCACGGCATAGCGGGCGCAGAGCGCCGGGTCCGTTGTCAGGCGCGCCTTGCCGGCCACGCGCAGCGTCTCGCCCACGCCCGGCACCATGAAGAGCAGGGAGACGGCGGGATTGTCCACCACGTCCCGCAGCGCGTCGATGCGGTTGTTGCCGCGCCGGTCGGGCAGGGCCAGGGTGGTCTCGTTCACCACATTCACGAAGCCGGGGGCGTCGCCACGCGGCGTCACATGCGGGCCGCGCGCGCCGAAGGTGGCCAGCACGGCGAAGGGGCTGGCGGCGATGAAGCTGGCGGTGCGCGGGTCGATGCGGTCCGCCACCTTCTTCAGCACCAGCTCCCGCGGCGGGGCATAGAGCGCCTGGAGCTGTTCCTGCGTCGTGATGGCGTGGGCATCGGTCATGCGGCTGTTCTTTGCTGCTGGACGTTGCTGGCGCTGCCGGACAGTCGCCCGGCCATGCGTTGCAGCACATCGTCGCGCCACAGCCAGCGATGCACAACCACCATCAGCACATGGCCCGCGACCAGCGCCAGCAGCGTCCAGGCCAGCAGGCCATGCGCGGCATTGGCCGGCGCCACCATCCAGCCCACCGGGCCACCCTCGAAGGGGGAGAAGACCGGGATGCCGAAGAAGGCGAGGCCCCGGCCGCTGCCGGAGGCGCGCAGCAGCGCCAGGGAAGGCACCACCAGCATCATGGCATAAAGCAGCAGGTGCCCGGCGGTGGCCAGCCGGCCCAGCAGCCCCGGCGCGTGGCGCGGGCGGCGGCGGGCATTGGCCAGGCCCCAGGCGCCCCGCAGCAGCACCAGCAGCATCAGCAGGGTGCCGACGCTGGCATGGCTGCCGACCATGAAGGCCGTTACCGGATGCCGCCCGACCAGGATCCTCACGGCCATGCCGGTGAACTGCCAGGCGAAGACCGCGGCCATGCCCCAGTGCAGAGCGCGGCTGACCAGCCCGTAGCGTTGCGGGGTGTCGAGCCAGGGACTGCTCATGCTGTGGGGCTCCTGTGCATTGCGGCCCTGTCATGTAGCCGGCAGTCTGGCCAAGCCAAGGGCGAAAGCGTCTCAGTTGCAGCATGTCACAGAAGCCGGACCCTCGCATCCGGCGGCGGGCGGCGGTATAGGGGCGGCACAGCCCGGAACAACACGAGAATCCCGGAGAAGCAGCGCGTGGCCGGCCATTCCCAGTTCAAGAACATCATGCACCGCAAGGGTGCGCAGGATGCCAAGCGCGCCCGCGCATTCGCCAAGCTGATCCGAGAGATCACGGTCAGCGCCCGCCAGGGCCTGCCCGACCCGGCCTTCAACCCGCGCCTGCGCTCGGCGGTGCAGGCGGCGCGGGTGGCCAACATGACCAAGGACACCATCGACCGCGCCATCAAGAAGGCGACGGGCGAGGGCGGCGGCGAGGATTACGTGGAGATGCGGTACGAGGGCTACGGCCCCGCCGGCGTCGCCATCATCGTCGAGGCGTTGACGGACAACCGCAACCGCACGGCCTCCGACATCCGTTCCGCCTTCTCCAAGTTCGGCGGTGCGATGGGCGAGACCGGGTCCGTCTCCTTCCAGTTCGAGCGAAGCGGCGTGATCCGCTATCCGGCCTCCGTGGCCGATGCCGATGCCATGCTGGAAGCCGCCATCGAGGCCGGCGCCGATGACGTCGAAAGCACCGAGGAAGGCCACGAGATCCGCACGGGCATCGAGGACCTCTTCGCCGTGCGCGACGCGCTGGAAGAGAAGTTCGGCCCGGCCGAGAGCGCCAAGCTGGAATGGCGCCCCAACGTGACGGTGGAACTGGACGAGGAGAAGGCGCGCTCGGTCATGAAGCTGATCGACGTGCTGGACGAGCACGACGATGTGCAGACCGTCACGGCCAATTTCGAGGTCTCGGACGCCGTGGCGCAGGCGCTGGCCGACGCATGATAACCGTGCGGCTGCTCGGGCTGGACCCCGGCCTCCAGCATACCGGCTGGGGGGTGGTGGAAAGCACGGGCAACCGCCTGCGGCACATCGCCGATGGCGTGGTCTCGACCACCACCGACCTGCCGCTGGCTGAGCGCCTCTGCCAGATCCACCGGGCGCTGAACGCGTTGATGGAGATCTGGAAGCCGGATGAGGCGGCGGTGGAGCATACCTATGTCAACAAGAACCCCGGCGCAGCGCTGAAGCTGGGCCAGGCGCGCGGCGTGGTGCTGCTGGCCCCGGCGCTGGCCGGGCTGCCGGTGGCGGAATACCAGGCCATGGAAGTGAAGCGCGCCGTGGTCGGCACTGGCCATGCCGACAAGATCCAGGTGGCCGACATGGTGCGCCGCCTGCTGCCGGGTGCCACGCTGAAGCGGGCCGATGCCTCGGATGCGCTGGCGGTGGCCATCTGCCACGCCCATCACCGGGGCAGCAGGCTGGCGCTGGCGAAGGGATATGTGCCGGCATGATCGGCAAGCTGCCATGATTGGAAAACTGACCGGCAAGCTCGACTCGGCCTTCGAAGGCGGCTGCATCTTCGACGTGAACGGGGTGGGGTATCTGGTTTCCTGCTCCTCCCGCGCGCTCTCGGCGCTGCCGGCGCCGCCGGCCGTGGCCTCGCTGCTGATCGAGACGGCGGTGCGGGAGGATGCCATCACCCTCTACGGCTTCGCCGATGCCGCCGAGCGCGACTGGTTCCGGCTGCTGACCGGCATTCAGAGCGTAGGCCCCAAGGTGGCGCTCTCGCTGCTCTCGGCCCTGTCGCCGGCCGATATGGCCCGCGCCATCCTGGCGGGCGACAAGGGTTCGCTGACCCGTGCGGCAGGCGTCGGCCCGAAGCTGGCGATTCGGCTAATCTCGGAATTGCAGAGCAAGGTCGGCGGCATGCCCATCGGCCCCGCCTTCGCCCCCAGCACCGGCGCCGCGCTGCCGCTGCCGGCCAATTCCGTGGTGGCCGAGACCGTCTCCGTGCTGCTGAACCTCGGCTGGAAGCGGCCGGAGGCGCAGGCCGTCGTCACCCGCGTGGCCGACCGGCTGGGCGAGGGCGTGGCACTGGAGCAATTGATCCGTGAAAGCCTGAAGGAGCTGGCGCCGCGATGAGCGACCGCATCTCCGACCCGCATCGCTCCGAGGAAGACGCCGCCGAGGCCACCCTGCGGCCGCAGACGCTGGACGACTTCACCGGCCAGAAGGCGCTGCGCGAGAACCTGTCCATCTTCATCCAGGCGGCCAAGACGCGTGGCGAGGCGCTGGACCATGTGCTGCTGCACGGCCCGCCGGGCCTGGGCAAGACGACCCTGGCGCAGATCGTGGCGCGGGAACTGGGCGTCGGCTTCCGCGCCACCTCCGGCCCGGTGTTGCAGCGGGCCGGCGACCTCGCGGCCATTCTGACCAACCTGCAGCCGCGCGATGTGCTGTTCGTGGATGAAATCCACCGCCTGCAGCCGGCGATCGAGGAAACCCTTTATCCCGCGATGGAGGATTTCCAGCTCGACCTGATCATCGGGGAGGGGCCTGCGGCGCGCACCGTGCGGATCGACCTGCCGCCCTTCACCCTGGTCGGCGCCACGACGCGGGCCGGGTTGCTGGCCACGCCGCTGCGCGACCGTTTCGGCATTCCGCTGCGCCTACAATTTTATACACCCGAGGAACTGCTGCTGATCGTCCGCCGTGGCGCGCAGAAGCTGGGCTTCTCCCTGACCGAGGATGGGGCGCGGGAAATCGCCAACCGTTCCCGCGGCACGCCCCGGATCGCCGGGCGGCTGCTGCGGCGGGTGCGTGATTTCGCGCTGGTCTCCGGCCAGGAAGCCGACCGCGCCATGGCCGACGACTCGCTGCGGCGGCTGGAAGTGGATGCGCGCGGGCTGGATGCGCAGGACCGCCGCTACCTCCGCCGCATCGCCGAGCATCACGGCGGCGGCCCGGTGGGCGTGGAAACGCTGGCCGCCGCGCTCTCCGAGGGGCGGGATACGCTGGAGGAAGTGGTGGAGCCCTACCTGATCCAGGAAGGCTTCGTTCTTCGCACCCCCCGTGGCCGTGTGCTGGGCGAGCCGGGCTGGCGGCACCTGGGCATGACGCCGCCGCAGGGCAGCCAAGCGGATCTGCTGGGGGGCTTCTGAGCGCGATGTGGCCGCACCGTTTTCCGCTGCGCGTTTACTTCGAGGACACCGACGCCGGAGGCATTGTTTACCATGCCAACTACCTCCGCTGGGCGGAGCGGGCGCGCACTGAATCGTTGCGTGCCATAGATTTGCCGCATCAACTTATGATCCAACGTCACGCTTCGATGCTCGTGGTGCGACGGCTCGAAGTGGAGTATGTGGCCCCCGCGCGGCTCGACGATTCCGTGGTGGTCGAGACGAGCGTGCTGGCGTTGCGCGGTGCCTCGGTCGATCTCGACCAGAAGGTGCTGGACGCGGCGTCGGGGGCGGAGAGGGCGAGGCTCAAGGTCGGGCTGGTCTGTGTGCGGGGCGAGAACATGCGCCCCGCGGCGATCCCCGAGCCCTGGCGCAGCGCCTTGCGTGACGGAATGACTGAGCGGAGCGGCCTGACGCCGCCCGCCTGACGGGATGAAGGGCCGCCGTGGTGGCCCTAGGCGAAGGAGATGGCCGTGGGTGGCAGCGTGAGTGCGTCGGATCTCGGCCAGGTGGCGCACGACCTTTCCCTGTGGGGTTTGTTCCTGCAGGCCGACTGGATCGTGAAGCTGGTGATGCTGGGGCTGCTCGCCGCCAGCATCTGGGTCTGGGCCGTGGTCTTCGAGAAGGTGACGACGCTGCGCCGGGTGAACCGCGCCGCCGATGCCTTCGAGGAGAAGTTCTGGTCCGGCGGCAGCCTGGAGCAGCTCTTCCAGTCGGAGGGCGAGCGCCCGAACCACCCCATGGCCGCCGTCTTCGGCGCCGCCATGCGGGAATGGGAGCGCAGCTCCACCCGCCCGGGCGAGGGCGCGCCGCATGGCGCCGGCATGCAGCAGCGCGCCGAGCGGGCCATGACCGTCGCCATCCAGCGGGAGATGGACGGCATGGAGCGCTGGATGGTCTTCCTGGCCTCCGTCGGCTCCGTCGGCCCCTTTGTCGGCCTTTTCGGCACGGTCTGGGGCATCATGAATTCGTTCAGCGCCATCGCCGGCATGAACAACACCAACCTGGCCGTGGTGGCCCCCGGCATCGCCGAGGCGCTGTTCGCCACCGCCATCGGCCTGGTGGCCGCCATTCCGGCGGTGCTGGCCTACAACAAAATCACCACCGACCTGTCGCGCTTCGCCGGCCGCCTGGAAGGCTTCGCCACCGAATTCGCCGCCATCCTCTCCCGCCAGGCCGAGGAGCGCGTCTGAACCATGGCGATGTCGGGAATGGGCGGCGGCAAGGGCCGCGGCCGCTACCGCGCGATGGCTGAGATCAACGTGACGCCGCTGGTCGACGTCATGCTGGTCCTGCTGATCATCTTCATGGTGGCCGCGCCGCTGATGACGGTGGGCGTGCCGGTGGACCTGCCCAAGACCAATGCCTCGGCCCTCAACCAGGAAACCGAGCCGCTGACCATTTCCGTCAATGCCGAGGGCCGGATCTTCATCCAGGAATCCGAGGTGCCGACCGAAGGGCTGGTGGAGCGCCTGCGCGCCATCCTGGCCGAGCAGCCCGCCGGTGCGCCGGAACGCCGCATCTTCGTGCGCGGCGACAAGGGCATCAATTACGGCCGGGTGATGGAGGTGATGGGCACCGTCTCCGCCGCCGGCTTCACCAAGGTCGCCCTGCTGGCCGAGCAGCCCTCGGGCACGCCCGCCGCTGGTGGCACGCGCCCCGCGACCCCCGCGCCCGCCCAGCCGCAGCGTCGCTAAGAGGAACGGCATTCCCCTGATGGCCCGTTCTGGCCTCCGCTTCTGGGCGACCGTATCCGCGGTGCTGCATGCGCTGATCGCGCTGCTGCTGCTGATCGGCCTGCCCAAGCCCGAACTTCAAGAACCGCAAGAGCAGGCCATCACGGTCGAGCTGATGCCGGCTGACAACCCGCAGCTGGCACAGGCGCCCAACCCGCTGCCCTTGCCGGCACCCCCGGCGCCCGAGCAGACGCCCGATTCCAGCCAGCCGGTGACGCCGGACCTGCCGCAATCGGCCACGCCGACCCCGCCGCCGCCACCCCCGCCGCCGCCGCCCGCGCCGAACCCGACGCCGGCGCCGCCGACGCCAACCCCACCGACCCCCGCGCCGCCGGCACCGGCCCCCACGCCGACCCCGCCGCCGCCCGCGCCCGCGCCGCCGACCCCCACGCCACCACCGCCGCGCCCGGCCCAGACGCCACCGACGCCCACCCCGGCGCCGCCCGCGCCCACGCCGCCGCGCCCGGTGCCCACGCCGCCGCCGGCCCCCACGCCTTCGCCCGTGCCGGCGCAGCAGGCCGAGGCGCCTTCGCCGCCGCTGCCCATGCCGCCGCCGCCGGCCCCGGCACCGCCGCCGCCGCCGCAGCAGGCGGAGCGCACGCCGCCGACGCCGCCGCAGCAGCAGGCTTCCGCCGCGCCGCCCGCGCCGCCGCGCCCGGACAGCCGCCCGAGCCAGACGCCCCCGGCGCCTGAGCCGAGCAAGCAGGCCGGCACCGGCCGGACGCCGCCGGTGCAGCGGCCATCCGAGAACAGCAACAGCGTGCAGAACACGCTGGAGCGCCTGCGCGCCGCCCAGGCGCAGCAGGAAGCGCCGCGTGCCCGCGCCAGTTCGCCCGCCGGCCGGCCACCCGCCGGTGGCGGTGCGCCGAATGGCAATGCGTTGCTGAGCCAGGGTGAGATCCGTGGTGTCGCCGACCGCATCAGCGAGTGCTGGTCGGTGGATGCCGGGGCGCCCAACCTGGATCAGATTGTGGTGCTGCTGCAGGTCGACATGGACCCGAGCGGAACGATCCGCAACGTTCGGGCTCCCAGTGGCGTTCCCTCGGACCCCCGCGCCCGCGCGGTGTTCGAGAGCGCGCGTCGGGCCCTGCTGGATCCGAAATGCAGCCCGCTGCCTATCCCCCGAGAGAAGATCCAAGCGATCAACAACTCGACCTTCCGCTTCAATCCGAAGGGGCTTGTCCGATGACCAATCCGCTCTTCTCCCGCCGCCTGGCCCTGCTGGGTGGCGCCGGCCTGCTGGCTGCGCCAGCCATCGCGCGTGCCCAGGGTGCGGCGCCCGCCCAACCGCCGGGGCAGGTGATCGACATCAACCGTGCCCGCACCGACCCGATTCCGATCGCGCTGCCCAACCTGGCCGGTGGCCAGCTGGGGCAGAACATCACCCAGGTCATCGCCAACAACCTGCGGAATTCCGGCCTGTTCCGCGTGGTGAACAACGCCGCTTATATCCAGTCCGCCGATGCCGCCGCCGGTGCGCCGCGCTTCCAGGACTGGCGCGTGGTGGGCGCGCAGGCGCTGGTCACCGGCCGCGCCGAGCCGCAGGGCGACCGCGCCCGCATCGAATTCCGGCTGTGGGAAGTGAACTCGGAGCAGCAGCTCCAGGGCACCGCCTATACCGCCGCCGCCGCCAACTGGCGGCAGATCGCGCATGTCATTTCCGACGTGATCTATGAGCGGATGCTGGGCGAGAAGGGCTACTTCGATACCCGCATCGTCTATGTTGCCGAGTCGGGCCCGCGCGACCGCCGCAACCGCCGCCTCGCCATCATGGACCAGGATGGCGAGAACCATCGCTTCCTGACCGACGGCCGCGTGCAGGCGCTGTCCCCGCGCTTCCATCCGAATGCGCGGCAGATCGCCTTCATGTCCTACGCGGACAACAACCCGCGCGTCTTCCTGTTCAACCTGGACAGCGGACGGCAGGAAGCGCTGGGCAACTTCCAGGGCATGACGCTCTCCCCGCGCTTCTCGCCGGATGGGCGCAGCGTGGTGCTCTCCTCCGCCCGTGGCGGCGATGCCAACATCTATGTGGTGGACCTCGCCTCGCGGCGCGAGCGGCAGCTCACCTCCGGCGGCGGTCTGGACGTCTCGCCCTGCTATTCGCCGGACGGCTCGCAGATCGTCTTCAACTCCGACCGGGGCGGCGACCAGCAGCTCTATGTCATGGACGCGAATGGCGGCGGCGCGCGGCGCATCTCCTTCGGCAACGGCCGCTATGCGACTCCGGTTTGGTCTCCGCGCGGCGACCTCATTGCCTTCACCCGCATGGGCGGCGGCCGCTTCGCCATCGGCGTGATGCGCCCTGATGGGTCGGGCGAGCGCATCCTGTCCGAGGGCTGGAGCATGGAAGGGCCGAGCTTCGCGCCGAATGGCCGCGTGCTGACCTTCTACCGTGAAAGCCAGGCGCGCGACTCGCGCGGCGGCGGCTATTCCTCGCGCCTGTCCATGATCGACATCGCGGGCTTCAACGAGCGGCAGGTGGTGACGCCCACGGATGCCAGCGACCCCAACTGGTCGCCGCTTCTGTCCTCCTGAGCATCGGAAAAGCCCCGGCAGCGCGTAAAAGGATAAAGAACTGCAACCCGACGCAACCTTGACGATTAGGTGCCTTGAACCCGCCTCAATCTCAGGGTACCCGCGCCGCCAATTCGATCTGCCATAGAGGAATCGAAACGATGAACATCAAGCTTCTGAGCGCGCTGGCCGCTGCCGCCATGCTGACCGCCTGCGCCAGCGAGGATACCTCGGGCGCGGCCACCGGTGCCGGCGCCGCGGGTGGCCTGGGTGCGGGTTCCGGCGGCCTGGCCGGCAGCGTTCGCCCGGGCAGCCAGGAAGACCTGGTCGCCAATGTCGGCGACCGCGTCTTCTTCGCCCTGGACAGCTCCTCCGTCGGCGGCGACCAGCGCCCCGTGCTGGAGCGCCAGGCCGCCTGGCTGGCGCAGTACCCGCAGGTGACGGTCGCGATGGAAGGCCATGCCGACGAGCGCGGCACGCGTGAGTACAACCTGGCCCTGGGCCAGCGCCGCGCCAACGCCGCCCGCGACATCCTGGTCTCCCAGGGCGTCTCCGGCAGCCGCATCAGCACCATCTCCTACGGCAAGGACCGTCCGGCCGCCCTCGGCTCCAACGAGGAAGCCTGGGCGCAGAACCGCCGCGCCGTCACGGTGGTGCGCTGATCCTGTTTCGCCCTGCGTGTTGACGCGGGGCGGCATAGGCTGAGAAAGAAGCGGCGGCTTCCGGGCAACGGGGCCGCCGCTTTGCATTCGTGTGCCGCCGCTTGCCAAGGATGGAACCATGCTCCGCACGCTTCTTCTCGCCGCGCCGCTGCTGCTGCCGCTGATGGCCGCCCCGGCCGTGGCGCAGATGGACAGCCGTGAAGGCATCGCGCTGCAGAACCAGATCCTGCAGCTCCGCAACGAGGTCGAGCAGCTGCGGCGCGGCGGCGGTGGTGGCGGCTATGTGCCGGCGCCGGTGCCCTCCGGCCGTGCTCCTGTTGGCGGAGCCTCGGAGCTGACGGGCCAGTTGCTCGACCGCGTGAACCAGCTGGACGAGGAAGTGCGCCGCCTGCGTGGCCGCGCCGATGAGGCCGAATACCGTAACCGCACGCTGCAGCAGCAGGTCGAGAAGCTGCAGGGCGACATGGATTACCGCCTGCAGCAGTTGGAGAATGGCGGCGGTGGCTCCCGTCCGTCCACCGCTCCGGCGCCTGCGCCGACGCCGGCGCCCGCCGCGGCGGCCCCCGGCGCACCGCCGGCCGCGGCTGCGCCTCGCACGGCGGAACGTGCCCTGGCCGATGGGCAGGCGGCGCTGGCCCGCCGCGACTATGCCGCCGCCGAGGCCGCGGCGCGCGAGGTGGTGTCGAGCCGTGGCGCCCGGGCCCAAGACGGGCAGTTGCTGCTGGCCGATGCCCTGTTGGGCCGGCGCGATTATGCCAATGCCGCCATTGCCTATGACGATGCCTATAAGCGTAACCGGCAGTCGGCCCGCGCGCCGGAGGCCATGGTCGGGCTGGCCAATGCCTTCATCGGCCTGAACGCCAAGCGCGAGGCCTGCGACACGCTGAACAACCTGCGGAGCGAGTTCCCCCGCCTCAGCGGTAATCTCGCCACCCGCGCCACCGACGCGCGCGGCCGCGCCGGCTGCCGCTGACGGCGGCGGAGCAGGCACACGGCGCGGCGGAATTCGCCGCGCTGATGGCGCCTCTGGGGCCTTTCGGCTCGGCGCCGCATCTGGCGGTGGGCGTATCCGGCGGCCCGCATTCCCTGGCGCTGGCGCTTCTGGCGCGAGACTGGGCCCAGGCCCGTGGCGGCAGCCTGCTGGGGCTGGTGGTGGACCACGGCCTGCGCCCTGAAAGTGCCGAGGAAGCCCGCTGGGCCGCCGAAACCCTGCGGTGCCACCGCATTCCTTCAGAAGTGATCTCGCTTGGACTCCCCGGCGGCGCGGCCATGCAGGAAAGGGCCCGCGCGGCACGGCTGGAGGCCATGCTGGACCGCTGCGGCGCCCTGGGCCTGCCCTGGCTGCTGCTGGGGCAACATCGTGCCGATCAGGCTGAGACCGTGCTCTTCCGGGCCTTGCGGGGCAGCGGCCCCGCCGGGCTGGCCGGTGTTCCGGTGGCACGAGCGGCGGGCGAGGCGCTGCTGCTGCGGCCCTTGCTGGACATGGCCCCGGCCCGGCTGGAGGCGCTTCTGAAAGCAAACGGGGTCGTTCCCTTGCGCGACCCCTCCAACCTCAATCCACGTTTCATGCGCGCCCGCCTGCGCCTGTCCCTGGCGGACCCGGATGGGCAGGGTGCCGGCGTCGCCGCCCTGGCCGAGGCGGGCCGTGCCTTCGCCCGGCGCCGGGAGCGCCAGGAGGATGCGGTGGCAGCCCGGCTGGCCGGGGCGTTGCGGTTGGCGCCGGAAGGCTGGGCGCGGCTGGATGCCACGGCGCTGGGGCAGGATACTGTGGCGATGGCCGCGCTGGCGTCGCTGTTGCGGCTGCTCTCGGGCGCCGAGCATACGCCTGGGCAGGAGGGCGTGGCGGCCTTGTTGCGGCGCGGGCAGGGCACGCTGCATGGGGTGCAGTGGCGGGACGGACTGCTGTGCCGGGAGGCCGCCGCCTGCGCGCCGCCGCTGCCCGCCACCATCGGAGCCCGTTGGGACGGCCGCTGGCGCGTGCTGGCAGCGCCGGAGGACAGCAGCATCGGGGCGCTCGGGCCGGAATCGGCCGGGGTTGCGCGGGCGGCCCGGCGGGGAATGCCCGCGCGGGTCCTGGCGGGATTGCCGGCGCTGCGGCGCGGCGGCGAAGTGGTGGCGGTGCCGGCTCTGGGCCTGGGTGAGGGCGCGCGACTGGCCTTTGACCCCGCCGGCGGCCCTTTGGGCTAGAGATTCTGGCCTTGAGGCCCGGATGAAGAACGCGACATGGTTTCAGAACGCGCCTTGACGTCCTATCTTACCGGGGCGCCGGCTTTGCCTGGCGATCGAATGGGAACCGCACGGTGAATAATTTCGGCCGCAATCTGGCGCTGTGGGTGATCGTGGCGCTGCTGCTCGTGGCGCTGTTCAATCTGTTTCAGCCCAATTCCTCTACCCGCCAGACCGGCCAGCAGGTCGCCTACAGCGACTTCCTGAACGAGGTGAATGGCGGGCGCGTCCGCGACGTGACCATCACGGGGCGTACCCTCACGGGTCAGCTCTCCGATGGCCGCTCCTTCTCCACCTATACGCCTGAAGACCCCACCCTGGTCAGCAAGCTGACCGACAAGGGCGTGCGCGTCGTGGCGCGGCCGGAGGAGAGCGACGTCAACCCGCTCTTCCACTACCTCCTGTCCTGGTTCCCGATGCTGCTGCTCATCGGCGTCTGGGTCTTCTTCATGCGCCAGATGCAGGGCGGCGGCGGCCGGGCCATGGGCTTCGGCAAGTCCAAGGCCAAGCTGCTGACCGAGAAGCAGGGGCGCGTCACCTTCGAGGACGTGGCCGGCATCGAGGAAGCCAAGGGCGAGCTTGAGGAGATCGTGGACTTCCTGCGGGACCCGCAGAAGTTCCAGCGCCTCGGCGGCAAGATCCCCAAGGGCGTGCTGCTGGTCGGCCCCCCGGGTACCGGTAAGACGCTGCTGGCCCGCGCCATCGCGGGTGAGGCGAATGTGCCCTTCTTCACCATCTCGGGCTCCGACTTCGTCGAGATGTTCGTGGGTGTCGGTGCCTCCCGCGTGCGCGACATGTTCGAGCAGGGCAAGAAGAACGCCCCCTGCATCATCTTCATCGACGAGATCGACGCGGTGGGTCGCCACCGTGGCGCCGGCCTCGGCGGCGGCAACGATGAGCGGGAGCAGACTCTCAACCAGATGCTGGTCGAGATGGATGGCTTCGAGGCGAATGAGGGCGTGATCCTGATCGCCGCCACCAACCGCCCGGACGTGCTGGACCCCGCGCTGCTGCGCCCCGGCCGCTTCGACCGCCAGGTGGTGGTGCCGAACCCGGACGTGCAGGGCCGCGAGAAGATCCTGCGCGTGCACATGCGCAAGGTGCCGCTGGCCTCGGACGTGGACCCGAAGACCATCGCGCGCGGCACCCCCGGCTTCTCGGGCGCCGACCTGGCGAACCTGGTGAACGAGGCCGCGCTGCTGGCCGCCCGCACCGGCCGCCGCACTGTCGGCATGCATGAGTTCGAGATGGCGAAGGACAAGGTCCTGATGGGTGCCGAGCGGCGCTCGCTGGTGATGTCCGACGACGAGAAGCAGATGACGGCCTATCACGAGGCCGGCCACGCCCTGGTGGCGATGCATGAGCCGGAATGCGACCCGGTGCACAAGGCGACCATCATTCCGCGCGGCCGGGCCCTGGGTCTGGTCATGTCCCTGCCGGCGGGCGACCGATATTCCAAGCACAAGTCCAAGCTGAAGGCGGAACTCGCCATGGCGATGGGCGGCCGTGTCGCGGAAGAGCTGATCTTCGGCCCGGACAAGGTCTCCAACGGTGCCTCGGGCGACATCAAGATGGCCACCAACCAGGCCAGGATGATGGTGACCGAGTGGGGCATGAGCGAGAAGCTCGGCATGATCGCCTATGGCGACAACAGCCAGGAGGTTTTCCTCGGCCATTCCGTGACGCAGTCGAAGAACGTGTCCGAAGCCACGGCGCGGGAGATCGACAGCGAGGTGCGGGCGATGATCGACGAGGCCTATGCGCGGGCCAAGCACACGCTGCAGGTCAATATCGAGGAGCTGCACGCGCTGGCGAAGGGTCTGCTGGAGCATGAGACGCTCTCCGGCGATGAGATCCGCATGGTGCTGAAGGGTGAGCCGGTGGTGCGCAACCGTCCGGACGAGCCGACCAATGCCGGCCGTGGCAGCGTGCCGACCTCCGGCCGGCCGCAGGCGCCGCGCCCGGGTGGGCTGAACCCCTCGCCGCAGCCGGGAACTTAAGGCTGGGCCATTCCGCTTCCGGTGGAATTTCGGCTAGAGAGAGGGACCCCTTCGCGGGTCCCTTTTTCGTTGGAGATCCCCCATGGCCGAACGCTGGCTGGAGCCCCTGGGGCTGTTGCACGGCCCGGCGGGCTTCCATGCGGTGCGGGCCGGGCATGCCATGCCCCTGGCCGGCGGCCCCGCGGCCTTCTCGCTGCTGCGGCTGATCGAGGATGGAAAGGAGCAGGGCATCTATCCTGCCTCCGCCCTTTCGGAAGGCTGGGAAGACCTGCTGCCGCCGCTGACCCGCCGCCCGCTGCCTTTCGCCGGCCTGCCCAATGACCGTCCGCTGGTAATGGGCATCCTGAACGTGACGCCGGACAGCTTCTCCGACGGCGGCCAGCACCTGGACAGCCGCGCCGCCATCGCCGCCGGGCACGCGATGCTGGAGCAGGGGGCGGATATCCTGGATATCGGCGGCGAAAGCACCCGCCCAGGCTCCACGCCGCTGACGGCGGAGGAGGAGATCGCGCGTATCCTGCCCGTGGTGCGCCAACTGGCCACGGCGGCGGTGGTGAGCGTCGATACCCGCTTCGCCGCCACCATGCAGGCGGTGCTGGATGCGGGGGCCGAGATCGTCAACGATATCTCCGCCCTGCGGCAGGATGCGAAGTCGGTGCGGGTAGTGCAGGAAGCCCGTGCCCCGGTGGTGCTGATGCACATGCCGGCGCTGGACCTCCGCAAGATGCATGAGGCCACGCGTTATGACGACGTGGTGCTCGATGTGGCGCGTTTCCTGCGCCAGCGGGTGGAGACGGCCGAGGCGCTGGGCATCCCGCGCGGGCGCATCGCCGTGGACCCTGGCATCGGCTTCGGCAAGACACGGGAACAGGACCTGCTGCTGCTGAACCGCCTGCCGCTGCTGGCGGGCATCGGCTGCCGGGTACTGGTCGGTGCCTCCCGAAAGCGGTTGGTAGGATGGGTGACTGGCGTCGACAGCCCGGCCGAGCGGGTAGCCGGCAGCGTCGCGATTGCCGTGGCCGCCGCCGCCGCCGGTGCCAGTATCCTGCGCGTGCATGACGTGGCCGAGACGGTGCAGGCGCTGCGGATGTGGCAGGCCTGTGCCGATGGCGCGCCGCCCCAGCCGGTGGAGCCAGCCTGAATGCCCCCCAATACCCGACGGCGCCGGCGCGATGGACGCGCGGCACAGCCCCGGCTAGAGCCGCAACCAGAGACCCTGAGTGAAGGAACGTCCCGCATGACCCAGGCCGTGCGCCGCCTGTTCGGCACCGATGGTATCCGTGGCGTGGCCAATCGCGCGCCCATGGATGCGCTGACCGCCCTGCGGCTGGGCCAGGCCGCCGGCCGCTTCTTCAGCCGTGGCGCGCACCGGCACCGCGTGGTGATCGGCAAGGACACCCGGCTCTCCGGCTATATGCTGGAGCCGGCGCTGACGGCGGGCTTCGTCGGCGCGGGCATGGACGTGGTGCTGGTCGGGCCCCTGCCGACCCCGGCCATCGCGCTGCTGACGCGTTCGCTGCGGGCGGACCTTGGCGTCATGATCTCCGCCAGCCACAATCCCTTCGAGGACAACGGCATCAAGCTCTTCGGCCCGGATGGGCTGAAGCTCTCCGACGCGCAGGAGATGGAGATCGAGGCCCTGATGGCGGGCGAGCCGACCGGCCTGGCCTCGCCCTCCCGCCTCGGCCGCGCCAGCCGGCTGGAGGATGCCCCGGGCCGCTATATCGAGGCGGTGAAGGCCAGCTTCCCCAAGCGCCTCAGCCTCTCCGGCCTGCGCATCGTGGTCGATTGCGCCCATGGCGCCGCCTACAAGGTGGCGCCCACCGTGCTGTGGGAACTGGGGGCGGAGGTTGTCTCCGTCGGCGTCTCGCCGGACGGCTTCAACATCAACAAGGAATGCGGCTCCACCGCGCCGGGCCGGCTGGCGGAGCTGGTGCGGGAGCGCCGGGCGGACCTCGGCATCGCCCTGGATGGCGACGCCGACCGGCTGGTGCTGGTGGATGAGCAGGGGCAGATCATCGATGGCGACCAGATCCTGGCCACCATCGCGGAATCCTGGGCGGCGCAGGGGCGGCTGGCCGGCGGCGGCGTCGTGGCCACCGTCATGTCCAACCTGGGGCTGGAGCGCTTCCTGAGCGGGCTGGGCCTGAACCTGCTGCGGACCAAGGTGGGCGACCGCTATGTGTCGGAGCGGATGCGCGAGACCGGCTGCAACCTCGGCGGCGAACAGTCCGGCCATATGATCATGAGCGAATTCGGCACCACCGGCGACGGGCTGGTGGCGGCGCTGCAGGTGCTGGCGGAACTGGTGGAGCGCAAGCAGCCGGCCAGCGAGGCCTGCCGCCGCTTCACGCCGCTGCCGCAGCGGCTGGTGAATGTCCGCTTCAGCGGCGGCAACCCGCTGGACGACAGCAGCGTGAAGGATGCCATCGCTGAGGCCGAGGCGAAGCTGGGCAGCCGTGGCCGCGTGCTGATCCGCCCCAGCGGCACCGAGCCGCTGATCCGCGTCATGGCTGAGGCGGAGGAGGAAGGCATGGTGGAGGAGACGGTGGAATCCCTCGCCGCGCTGATCCGCGCCCGCGCCGCCGCGCTGCCGGCCAAGGTGGCCTGATGCAGGGCCGCGTCCTGATCGTCGCCGGATCGGATTCCGGCGGCGGCGCCGGCATCCAGGCGGATATCAAGGCCTGCGCGGCGATGGATGCCTATTCCGCCACGGCCATCACGGCGCTGACGGCGCAGGACACGCTGGGGGTGCATGGCGTGCATCCGGTGCCGCTGGATTTCATCCGGCAGCAGATCCGCCTCAGCCTGCGCGATATCGGCGCCGATGCGGTCAAGACCGGCATGCTGGGCGATGCGCCGACCATCGAGGCGGTCTGCGACGCACTGGCCGAGGACGGGCAGGGCATCCCCCTGGTGGCGGACCCGGTGATGGTGGCCAAGGGCGGCAGCAACCTGCTGGCGCCGGACGCGGTGGAGACGCTGCGGCGGCGCCTGCTGCCCATGGCCGCGCTGCTGACGCCGAATATCCCGGAAGCCGAGGTGCTGTCCGGCCTGCGGATCACCGGGCTGGAGGAGATGCGCGCGGCCGCCGGGGTGATGCTGGCCATGGGCGTCCCTGCCGTGCTGCTGAAGGGCGGCCACCTGGAGGGCGAGCGGCTGCTGGACCTGCTGGCCACGCCGGATGGCGAAGAGGTTTTCGAGGGGACCCGCATTCCCAGCCGCCATACCCATGGCACGGGCTGCACCCTGGCTTCCGCCATCGCGGCCGGGCTGGCGCAGGGCATGGTGCTGCGGGATGCCGTGGCGCGCGGGCGGGGCTTCGTGCAGGCGGCGCTGCGGGCGGCGCCTGGGCTGGGCAAGGGCCATGGGCCGCTGAACCACGGCGTCACGGTGGACCCGGCGAGGATCGCGGCTCTGTCATGAGATAAGTGCGGCTTCGCAACCCTCTCGTCTCTGGCAAGCTTCGGCTTGCCGCGCTGCGGCAGAGGAGGGTTCGCGATGGCTGGCTTCAAGATGACACGTCTGGCGACCTACACCGTGGATGCCTTTGCCGAGCGCCCCTTTGCCGGCAACCCGGCCGTCGTCGTGCCGCTGGAATCCTGGCTGCCGGACGATGTCATGCAGGCCATGGCGGCCGAGCATAACCTCAGCGAAACTGCCTTCTTCGTGCCGGACGGCCCGGGGCAGTGGCACTTGCGCTGGTTCACGCCGCGCTTCGAGGTGAATCTCTGTGGCCATGCGACGCTGGCCACGGCCTTCGTGCTGGCGACGGAACTGGGGGCCGTGGCGCCGCTGCGCTTCCGCACCGCCTCCGGCATCCTGGGCGTGCACCGGGAGGAAGACCGCTTCGTGCTGGACTTCCCGGCGCTGGTGCCGGTGCGCGCGACGCGCCCGCCGCCGGGCCTGGCCGCCGCGCTGGGCGCGGTGCCGCGCGAGGTCTGGAAGGCGCGGGACTGGATCTGCCTCTTCGACAGCGCCGAGACGGTGCGGGCCCTGACGCCGGACCATGGCCGCATCGCCACCATGCCGGATTCCGTGCCGGGCGGACAGGCGCGGGTGATGGCCACGGCGGCCTCGGACGACCCGCGCTATGACGTGGTCTCCCGTTACTTCTCAGCCCGCATGGGTGTGGACGAGGACCCGGTGACGGGCTCGGCCCACACGCAACTGGTGCCCTTCTGGTCGGCGCGGCTGCAGCGCCGGGAACTGGTCTGCCACCAGGCCAGCGCGCGCGGCGGCACGCTGTGGTGCCGCCTGGAGGGGGACCGTGTCCGCATGGGCGGCCATGCGGTGCTTTATGCCCGCGGCGAGGTCTTCCTGCCCGTGCCGCGCTTGATCGACGCGCCGATACCGGCCTAACCCTGCCGCGACAGAACCAGAGTCACCACCATGCCGCAGATCACTCAGCCCACCCTCCGCCCAGCCAATCCGATGTTCTCCTCCGGCCCTTGCGCCAAGCGCCCGGGCTGGTCTCTGGCGGCGCTGGAAGGCGCGATGGTGGGGCGCAGCCACCGCGCGCCGCAGCCCAAGGCGCGGCTGGCGGAAGTGATCGAGCGCTCCAAGGCGGTGCTGCGGATGCCGGAGGGGTGGCGGCTGGGCATTGTCCCCGCTTCCGATACCGGCGCGGTGGAAATGGCCCTGTGGTCGCTGCTGGGCCCGCGTGGCGTGGACGTGCTGGCCTGGGAAAGCTTCTCGGGCGAATGGGCCAATGACATCACGACGCAGTTGAAGCTGCCGGATGTGCGGCTGATCAAGTCCGCCTATGGCGCGCTGCCGGACCTGGCGCAGGTCTCGTGGGACCGCGACGTGGTGTTTGTCTGGAACGGCACCACCTCAGGCGTGCGGCTGCCGGATGGCGTCTGGATCCCAGATGACCGCCAGGGGCTGGCGATCTGCGATGCCACCTCGGCCGCCTTCGCCATGGACCTGCCCTGGGACAAGCTCGATGTGGTCACCTGGTCCTGGCAGAAGGTGCTGGGCGGGGAGGCCGCGCATGGCATGCTGGCGCTTTCCCCCCGCGCGGTGGCGCGGCTGGAAAGCCATACCCCGGCATGGCCGCTGCCGAAGGTCTTCCGCCTGACCAAGGGCGGCAAGCTGATCGAGGGCATCTTCCAGGGCGACACCATCAACACCCCCTCGATGCTGGCGGTGGAGGACGCACTGGACGGGCTGCGCTGGGCTGAGGCAGTGGGCGGCCTGCCGGCTTTGGTGGCGCGCTCGGAAGCCAATCTGACCGCCGTGGCGGCCTGGGTGGAGGGGCAGGATCAGGTCGCCTTCCTGGCGGAGCGGCCGGAGATCCGCTCCTGCACCTCCATCTGCCTGCGCATCGTGGCGCCATGGTTCACGGCGCTGACGCCGGAAGGGCAGGCGGCGGCGGCGAAGGTGCTGGCCAGCCTGCTGGACAAGGAAGGCGTGGGCCTGGACGTTGCCTCCTATCGCGACGCGCCGCCGGGCCTGCGCATCTGGGGTGGCGCCACGGTGGAAACCAGCGACATCGCTGCGCTGCTGCCCTGGGTGGACTGGGCCCTGTCGGAAGTGTCGGCGCAGTTCGCCCCCGCTACGGCCTGAAGAAAGCAGAAGCTTCTACCGTTTATAACCGGCAGCGCGGAAAATTCTTCCGTGCTGCCGCCAGCAGCATTGTAGTTCGGTAAGAAGTCCTGACCTACATAGCTTAGGCTTTCCGCATCAACCCAGAGCGGAGCGGCCGGCCCATGCATCTTCCCCCAGCCGCGAATGGCACGGGCGGCCGCTGGAGCATCGTGGTGCTCTTCCTCGGGGCGCCGCTGCTGTTCGCGGGCAACATGCTCGGGGCCCGCTGGCTGGCGGGCACGGTGCCGCCGATGACCCTGGCCGCCGGGCGCTGGCTGGTCGCGGCCTTGCTGCTGCTGCCGGTGGTCTGGCCCTGGCTGCGGCGCCATGGGCTCGGCGCCGTGCCGCCGGCGCGGTTGCTGTTGCTGGTGCTGCTGGGCGGCGTGGTGACGGTGGCACCGCAATATGGCGCCGCCAGCTATACTTCCGCCGGCAATATCGCCCTGCTGGCCGCCATGACCCCGCTGCTGGTGGCGGTGATCGAACGCATCGTCTGGGGCGTGACACTGCGGCCGGCGATGCTGGCTGGCATTGCTTGCGCCTTCTGCGGCATCGGCGTGGCCACCTTTCGGGGTGATCTGTCGGCCCTGCTGCGGCTGGAGGTGAACCCTGGTGACGCACTGATGCTGGCCGCTATCCTGGGCTGGTCCGGCTATACGGCCCTGCTGCGGCACCGGCCCGTGGCGCTGCCGCCGATGGTGCTGCTCTGGGTGGTGGCGGCGGGCGGGGCGCTGTGCTTGGCGCCGCTGGCGCTGCTGGAATGGTGGCAGGCCGGCGTGCCGCCGCTTGGCGCCCAGGCGATCTGGGGCATGCTGTTCCTGGGCCTTGTGGCGGGGGTTGGCGCCTATGCCGCCTATGGCCGCGCGGTCAGTCTGCTGGGCGCGGCCCGGGCAAGCATGTCGATGTATCTGGTGCCGGCCTACGCCCTCGGCCTCGGCGCCCTGCTGTTGGGTGAGGCCCTGCATGCTTATCATGCTGTTGCCGTGGCGCTGGTGCTGAGCGGCGTGGCGATGGGAACCTTGCAGCCGCGCCGGGGGTAAAGCGTCTTCCCAGAAGGTGGCAGGGAGAAAGGGCTGTGCCTTTCATCGCCTGCCACGCCCTCCGGTGGGAATGAGGGTCTCAGTCGCAACCCATGTGTTGGGGGGTGGGGAGCGGCCTATACTGAAACTAGGCTTGGGCCCGGCAGACCGGCAAGTTGTAACGTATTGATCTACCCCTGGTTTAACACCGTCACGCCGATGTGATCAGCTTGACGGCGGATGCACTGCACGCAGTTGCCTGCCAGATGCCCGCGTCAGGCGGGATGCGACCCCTGGCCGGTGTCATGCGTTGACGCCGCAGCCCCGCCCTTTCGTCAGCAGGAAAGGCTTCCCGCTATGTCCCAGCTCCTTGCTTCAGCCCCGTGCCGCCCGTTGGTGGAGGCTCGCAATATCCTTGGCGAAGGGCCGGTCTGGGATGATGCGGAGGGCTGCCTCTGGTGGGTCGATATCGTGGGTGCCGAGCTGCACCGGCTCCGCCTGGCCGACGAGGCGCACGATAGCTGGCCTATGCCGGAACGCGTAGCGGCCCTGGCGCTGCGGGAGGAGGGTGGCCTGGTTCTGGCCCTGGCTTCCGGCTTTGCCCGCTTCAATGCCGCCACGGGCGCGGTGGTACCCTATCCCGAGCGCCTGCCCCTGCGCCGTGGGCAGCGCCTGAACGACGGAGGTTGCGACCACTCTGGCCGCTTCTGGTGCGGGGCGATGCGGGAGGAGGGGGAGGAGGCCGACGCTGCGCTGCACGTGCTGCAGCCCGTTGGCAGCCTGCTGGAACACCCGGTGGGGCTCCGCATCATCAACTGCGTGAACTGGAGCCCGGACGGGGGCGCCATGTATTTCTCCGACACGCCGGCCGGCATCATCTATGCCTGCGACTTCGACGCCGCCACGGGCCGGATGGGTGAGCGGCGGGTCTTCCATGATGGCAAGGATGTGCCGGGACAGCCGGATGGCGGCACGGTGGATGCCGAGGGCTGCCTCTGGAGCGCCCGCTTCGGCGGCGGCGGTGTGGCGCGCTTCCGTCCGGATGGCAGCCTGGACGGCTTTCTGCCCCTGCCGGCGCAGAAGATCACCTGCTGCGCCTTTGGCGGGCCGGAGCTGCGCACCCTTTTCATCACCTCCGCAACGGAGGGGTTGAGCGGGGAGGAAAAGCAAGCGCAGCCGCTGGCCGGGCGGCTGATGGCGCTGGAGCCCGGCGTGGCGGGGCGCCTGCCAAGGCGTTTCGCCGGCTGAAGGTGCTAGCCCGGCAGGCAGCGCATGATGTCCTCGTGCCCACGTGCCAGCACCGGGCGAGTGCCTTCCGGGCAGGCCATCTGCTCATGGCTGGCGGCTGGCAGCCCGCGGTCCCAGCCTGGCGCCGGAGAGCCGAAGCCGGCGACTGAGCCACCGCCACGGCCGCGCCCGCTGCCGTCGCAACGACCTGGCGCACCACGCACGGGCGTGCCTCCGTGAGGGCAAAGCCAGCGGCGGATCTCTTCCATTTGCGCAGCATTCGGCCGTCGGTAGTCCGCCGCTGCCGCCGGCAGCGTGGCCAGCCCCAGCGCGATGCAGATCGCCATGCCCCGGATCATGCCGCCCCTATGGCATGCGGCGCCCCATCAGGTGAAGCGCCGGCTGCGCGGATCAGCAGGGACGTGAAGGCCGATACATTGCGATACAGATCGCATGAAACAAAGATGTGCGGGCGGTCATACGGGGGTTGAAGGGATATAAGGAGATGTCAACATGAGCCCCATGGATCAGCAGTTCCGCAATCGCCCCGTCATCGACATGACCCCGGAAGGCGAGTTCCGTGGGCCGACACCACGCCGTCCCGCCAGCCCTCTGGATAAGGTGCTGAGCCGGCTGGGCGGGGTTGCCGCGTTGGTGGCGCTGGTGGCCGGTGGCATCGTGGTGGCCGGCGTGGCCATTGCCTTCTTTGCCATCGCCTTGCCCGTGGCTGTGCTGGCCGGGGCCATCGCCTTCGGCAGCTTGTGGTGGCGCATGCGGCGGGCCGGCCGGCAGGGCCTTGGCTTTGTGCATGTGATGCGGCGCTGAGCCGCCCCGGCTTCACGATTGATCCCGCCCGCCTTTATGAGGTGGGCGATGCCGGGGAAGTGCATGTCACTCCCCCCGAGGAAGCGACCAAGCCGACCGCCCGTGTCTGGGGCTGGTGGGCTGGCGCGGTGGCTCTCAACATGGCAAGTGCGGGCAGCGCGGCGGCGGGCTTCATGCTCGGTGGCCGGCTGATCGGTGCGGCGATGGGGCTGGTGGTGATCGGAACTGCGCCCTTGCTGGCTGTGGCACCGGCCATGATGCTGCTGCGCCGCCGGCGCCTGTACCGGCGGTTGCACCGCCGGCCAGAAAGCTTCGGCCGGCGCTAACGCCCGCCCGGCGGACGCTGCCGGAAAGCCAGGGCTTCTGCCATATGCTCCCTTGCGATCAGGCTTTCTCCCGCCAGGTCGGCGATGCTGCGCGCCACGCGGAAGCAGCGGATGAAGCCGCGGTTGGACAAGCCAAGCTGCGCCGAAGCGCGCTCGGCCAGGGCCAGTGCCTCGGGTGCGGCCCCGGCGGTCAGGGTATCCAGCGGCGCCTCCGCATTGGTGGTGCCGGCGCGGCGGCGCTGGGCCAGCCGTGCCTTTGCCACCCTGGCGGCAACGACAGCGCTGGTTTCTCCCCGGGGGGCGCGGGCAAGCTCGCCCGGTGCGATGGGGGCCATGCCGATGGTCAGGTCGATGCGGTCCAGCAGCGGGCCGGAGAGGCGGGACTGGTACTGCTCGCCGCAGCGCGGCGCCTGGCCGCATTCGCGGGGGGTGTCGCCCAGGTGGCCGCAGCGGCAGGGATTCATCGCCGCCACCAGCTGCACGCGCGCCGGATAGGTCACATGGGCGGCGGCGCGGCTGACGGTGCAGGTGCCGGATTCCAGCGGCTGCCGCAGCGCCTCCAGCGCCGGGCGGGGAAATTCCGGCCATTCGTCCAGAAACAGCACGCCGCGATGCGCGAGCGAGATCTCGCCCGGCTTGGCCCCCGGCCCGCCGCCGACCAGCGCCGCCTGACTGGCGGA
Organism: Teichococcus wenyumeiae; assembly: GCF_003696345.1. Taxonomy (GTDB): domain Bacteria; phylum Pseudomonadota; class Alphaproteobacteria; order Acetobacterales; family Acetobacteraceae; genus Pseudoroseomonas; species Pseudoroseomonas wenyumeiae. Next base: position 246,967 of record NZ_RFLX01000003.1, read on the forward strand.
GTGATGCGGCTCCCGGAACGGCGGACGGGCGGAGATGCGCCCTTGCTCGATCAGCCCGGCGACGCTGCGCACCAGGCTGACTTCCAGCGCCTCCTGCGGCGTCAGGTCCGGCAGCAGGCCGGGTAGGCGGGCCGCCAGCATCGATTTGCCGGCGCCGGGCGGGCCGACGAGCAGGAGGTTGTGCTGCCCGGCCGCCGCGATCTCCAGCGCCCGCTTGGCGCTTTCCTGGCCTTTGACGTCAGAGAGGCAAGGGCCGGGCGTGGCTTCCGGCTGCAGGCTGGGCGGCTTCGGCGGGTCCAGGATCTGCCGGCCCGTGAGATGGGCGATGAACTGCCGCAGGTCGTCGGCGGCCAGGATCTCGATCTCGCCCACCCAGGCCGCCTCATCGCCCTGCGGCCCGGGGCAGATCAGGCCCAGCCCGCGCGCCGTGGCACCCAGGGCTGCCGGCAGGATGCCCGCCACGGGGCCCACGGTGCCATCCAGCGCCAGTTCCCCCAATGCGGCGAAGCCCGCCAGTTCCTCACGCGGCACCACTTCCATCGCTGCCAGCACCGCCAGGGCAATGGGCAGGTCGAAGTGGCTGCCTTCCTTCTGGATATTGGCGGGGGCCAGATTCACCAGTACCCGCTTGGGCGGCAGGGAAAGTCCCAGCCCGGTCAGTGCCGCCCTGACCCGCTCCCGGCTCTCGGCCACGGCCTTGTCGGGCAGGCCGACCACGGTGAAGGCCGGCAGCCCGGCCGAGATCTGCACCTGTACCTCCACGGACAGGGTTTCGATCCCGGAAAAGGCGAAGGTCGCCAGCCGCGCGATGGTCATGAAGCACCGCTAGCGCGCCACGCGGCGACTTTCAACTTATAGGATCATTCCTTCCAGGCGGTCAGGAAGCGTTCCAGCAGGGTGCCCAGCACCTCGACATTGTAGCCGCCTTCCTGCACCAGCACGGTTGGCAGCCCCAGGGCCGAGATCTTCTCGGCGGCGCGGGCGAAGCCATCGGCGCTGACGCCCAGGAAGCTCAGCGGCTCATGCTCCGAGGCATCGAAGCCCAGCGGCACCACCAGCGCATCGGGCGCGAAGCCCTTGATCCGCTCCAGCCCCGCATCGATCGCGGCCAGCCAGGCCTCGTCGCTGCTGCCGCGGCGCAGCGGCAGGTTGAGGTTGAAGCCCTGGCCGGCACCGCCGCCGGTCTCGCCGGCATGGCCGACATACCAGGGATAATAGCCGGAAGGATCGCCGTGGACGGACACGGTGAGCACATCGGCGCGGTCCCAGAAGATCCCCTGGGTGCCGTTGCCGTGGTGCGCGTCGATGTCGAGCGTCGCCACCCGATTCGCGCCGGCATCCCGCAGGCGCTGGGCGGCGAGGGCGCTGTTGTTGAGGTAGCAGTGCCCGCCGGCCCGGCCCGCATAGGCATGGTGCCCGGGGGGGCGGCAGAGGGCATAGGCGGTGCCACCCTTCGCCACCGAATCCGCCGCGGCCAGTGCCACGCCGGCGGCGCCGGCCGCCGCTTCCCAGGTGCCGGTGCCGATGGGGCAGGCATTGTCCGCTGTGTACCAGCCGACGCGGCCGATGATGGATTCCGGGCAGACCGCGCCCTGCGCCAGCATCTCCGGCGAGGGATGCATGTTGGGCACCGCCTCCGGCCCCCGTTCCTGCAGCCCGTTCCAGCCGCGCGCGGCGCTTTCCAGGAAGTCCACATAGCCGGCGTCATGGACGGAGAGCAGCGCCTCCCGCGTCGCCGCGTCAGGCTCCGCCGGTACCAACCCCAGGCGGTGCAGGGCGGAGAGCAGGGCGCCCGCCCGCTCCGGCACCTCAAAATTCGCGCGAACCTGGCCGCGCTGGAGGAAGAACTGCGGCGTGTGCCTTAACTGGCTGGGATGGGCGAAGGTCTGCATGGTGACGTGACGCTAGGACGGAGAGGCGGGCTTGTCGATCCGCCCCGGTGAAGGCTAGCGTTCTCGCCAAGGGAAGTTCCAACGGAGTGAATCGATGACTGTGTCGCGTCGCGGCCTGATGGCCGCCGCTGCTGTGCTGCCCGTTCTTTGGCGTGTCGAGGACGCCATCGCGCAGGGCGTGCAGCCCAAGCGCGGCGGCACGCTGAACAGCATCGTGAATCCCGAGCCGCCGATTCTCCACGTCGGCATCAACAACCAGGCGCCGACCCTCATCATCGGTGGCAAGATCTTCCAGGGCCTGCTGCGCTACGACGCGAAGCTGGGCCCGATGCCGGAACTGGCGAAGAGCTGGGAGGTGAGCCCCGACGGGCTCGAATATACCTTCCGCCTGCAGGAGAATGTTAAGTTCCACGACGGCAAGCCGATGACGGCGGACGACGTGGTCTTCTCCATCATGAAATTCCACATGGAGGTCTCGCCCCGTGCCCGCGGCGTCTTCGCCCGCATCAAGGAAGGCGTGGCGGTCAACCCGACCACGGTGAAGTTCGTCCTCTCCGAGCCCTTCGAGCCCTTCCTGCTGATGTTCGACAACACGGTCTCGGCCATCGTGCCGAAGCACCTGTTCGACGGGCAGGACTACCGGCAGGCGCCGGCGGTGCAGAAGCCGATCGGCACCGGCCCCTTCAAGTTCGCCGAGTGGCAGCGCGGCAACTTCATCAGGCTGGAGCGCTTCGACGAATACTGGAAGCCGGGCCAGCCCTACCTGGACGCCATCATCTACCGCGTGGTGCCGGACAGCCAGAGCCGCCGCTTGGCGCTGGAATCCGGCCAGGTGCAGCTGACGCAGTCCAACGACATCGAGCCCTTCGACGTGCCGCAGATGCGCGCGCGCCCGAACCTGGAGGTGAAGACCACCGGCTGGGAATACATGGGCCCGCTGATGTGGATGGACTTCAACCACCGCGTGAAGCCTCTGGACGACGTGCGGGTGCGCCGGGCGCTGACCATGGCGGCGAACCGCGACTTCATCGCGCAGCGCCTGTGGTTCGGCATCGGCAAGCCGGCGACCGGCCCCTTCCACAGCGCCACGCGCTTCTACGACGCCAGCGCCAAGGCGCCGGCCTATAATGTGGAAGCGGCCAAGAAGCTGCTGGACGAGGCCGGGCTGAAGCCGAACGGGCAGGGCGTGCGCTTCACCATCAAGCATCTCAGCCTGCCTTACGGCGAGGTCTTCACCCGCCTGGGTGAGTTCCTGCGCCAGTCCTTCCGCCAGGTCGGCGTGGACCTGCAGCTGGAAAGCGTGGATGTCGGCACCTGGTCCCAGCGCACCGCCAACTGGGATTTCGATACCACCATCAACTACCTCTATCAGTATGGCGACCCGACGCTGGGCGTGGAGCGCAGCTACGTCTCCACCAACATCAAGAAGATCCTCTTCTCCAATGTCGCCGGCTACGAGAACCCGAAGGTGGACGACCTGTTCAAGCAGGGCCGCGATGCCGCCGACCCCAAGGTGCGCCAGCAGGTCTTCAGCGAGGTGCAGAAGATCCTGGTCGATGATGTGCCCCTGCTCTGGCTGATGGAGATGTCCTTTCCCACCATCTACGACAAGAAGCTGAACAACGTGATCACCTCGGGCTCCGGCGTGCACGCCAGCTTCGACGACGTGTTCCTGGCCTGACGGTCGCATGGAACTGTCGCGTCTCCCTGCTTATCTGGCGGGGCGTCTGGTCAAGGCGGCGCTCGTGGTGCTTGCGATCGTCGTCTGCAATTTCTTTCTCATCCACGCCGCACCCGGCGACCCGGCGAGTATCATCGCCGGGCAATCCGGCGCGGCGGACGCGAAGTTCCTGGAGCAGCTGCGGGCGCAGTTCGGGCTGGACCAGCCGCTTTACGTGCAGCTCTGGCTGTACCTGAAGGGCATCCTGACGCTCGACCTGGGCTTCAGCCACCGGCAGCAGGCCAGCGTCGCCTCGCTGGTGCTGGACCGGTTGCCGGCCACCCTGCTGCTGACCGGCGCCGCCTTCATCTTCGCCGTCGTGCTGGGCGTGACCATGGGCGCCCTGGCGGCGCGGCGCGTCGGCACCTGGTCTGATTCCGTCATCACCGTGCTGGCCCTGACCTTCTATGCCACGCCGCTCTTCTGGGTGGGGCTGATGCTGGTGCTGCTGTTCAGCGTGACGCTGGAATGGCTGCCCTCCTTCGGCATGATGTCCGTGGGGGTGGAACTCTCGGGTGTCGGCAAGATGCTCGATATCGGCAAGCATCTTCTGCTGCCGGCGCTGACGCTCGGGCTCTTTTATGTCGCGGTCTATGCGCGCCTGTCGCGTGCCACGATGCTGGAGGTGGCGGACCAGGACTTCGTGAAGACCGCGCGCGCCAAGGGCGTGCCGGAGGGGCGCATCCTGCGCCGGCACATCCTGCGCAACGCGCTGCTGCCGGTCATTACCTTCGCCGGCATCCAGGCGGGGCAGTTGATCGGCGGCTCCATCCTGGTGGAAACCGTCTTCGCCTGGCCCGGCATCGGCCGGCTGGCCTTCGAGGCGCTGCTGGCGCGCGACTATCAGGTGCTCATGGGCGTCTTCTTCTGCACCAGCGTCATGGTGGTGCTGTTCAACCTCGTCACGGACCTGCTCTACGCGGTCATCGATCCGCGCGTGGAGGTGTCGTGATGAAGACCTTCTGGCGCAACTTCGCCCGCAACCGCGGCGCGGTGGTGGGGCTGTTCATCCTGCTGCTCGTCATTGTCGTCGCCATCGGCGCGCCCTGGTTCTTCCCCGGCAGCCCCTGGGACATGGCGGGCGCGCCCTTCATGCCGCCGGGCGAGATGGGCATGCTTCTGGGCTCCGACAGCCTTGGGCGCGATGTCGCCTCCGGCATCGCGCATGGCGCGCGGGTGTCGCTGCTGGTCGGCGGCGTCTCCACGGTGGTGGCGCTGGTGATCGGCGTCGGCCTGGGCGCCATCGCGGGTTATCTCGGTGGCTGGGCGGATGACGTGGTGATGCGCTTCACCGAGTTCTTCCAGACCATCCCGTCCTTCGTGCTGGCCATCCTGCTGGTGGCGATCTTCACGCCCAGCATCCAGTCCATTGTCTTCGCCATTGCCGTGGTGTCCTGGCCGCCGGTGGCGCGCGTGGTGCGGGCGGAGTTCCTGTCGCTGCGTTCGCGCGAATTCGTGCAGGCCTCTGAAGTGCTGGGCAAGTCGCGCGTCTCCATCGTGCTGGGCGATATCCTGCCGAATGCGCTCTCGCCGATCGTGGTGCTGTCCTCGCTGATGGTGGCTTCGGCGATCCTGCTGGAAAGCGCGTTGTCCTTCCTCGGCCTAGGCGACCCGAACCTGATGTCCTGGGGCTTCCTGATCGGTTCCGGCCGCAGTGTCATCCGCATCGCCTGGTGGATGAGCGTGTTTCCCGGCATCGCCATCTTCCTCACCGTGCTCTCCCTCAATCTGGTGGGCGAGGGCCTGTCCGACGCGCTGAACCCGCGACTGGCCCGCAACCGTGGAGGCAAGCCATGACCCGCCTGCTGACGGTCGAAGACCTCACCGTGGCGCTGCCCGCCGGCGCCGACCGGCCGCATGCGGTGGAGAACCTTTCGCTGCATCTCGATGCCGGCGAGATCCTCTGCGTGGTGGGTGAGAGCGGCTCGGGCAAATCCATCACCGCCAATGCGGTGATGGGGCTGCTGCCCAAGCTGCTGAAGGTGAAGTCCGGCAAGATCACCTTCGAGGGCGAGGACGTTCTTTCGCTGTCGGAGGAAGCGCTGCGCGGCCGGCGCGGCCGCCGCATGGCCATGGTGTTCCAGGAGCCGATGACGGCGCTGAACCCGCTGATGCGGGTGGGCGACCAGATCGCCGAGGCCCTGGCGGTGCATGGCCGGTCCCAGGATGCTGTCAGACGCGTGCCGGAACTGCTGGCGGCGGTGAACCTGCCGGACCCAGCGGCTATCGCAAAGAGCCACCCGTTCCGCCTTTCCGGCGGTCAGCGGCAGCGCGTGATGATCGCGATGGCGCTGGCGCTGGAACCGGCGCTGCTGATCGCGGATGAGCCGACCACGGCGCTGGACGTGACCACGCAGATGCAGATCCTGCGCCTGGTCCGCGAGGTCCAGCAGCGGCGCGGCATGGGCGTGATGTTCATCACCCATGACTTCGGCGTGGTGGCGGAGATCGCCGACCGGGTCGTGGTGATGCAGCATGGCCGCATCGTGGAGCAGGGGCCGGCGCAGCAGGTGCTGAATGCGCCGACGCATCCCTATACCCGCGCGCTGATCGCCGCCGTGCCGCATGGCGATGCCGCGAAGCAGACCGCGCCCACCCGCACTCCGGTGCTGGAGATGAAGGGCGTGGAGAAGACCTACCAGCGCGGCGGCTGGTTCGGCGCCAAGGCGGTGGTGCGGGCGGTGCACAATGCCGACTTCACCCTCTACAAGGGCGAGACGCTGGGTCTGGTCGGTGAAAGCGGTTCTGGCAAGTCCACGCTGGCGCGCTGCGTGGTGCGGCTGGTGCAGCCGGAGAAGGGCGAGATCATCTTCGCGGGGAAGGACCTGCGGCCGCTCTCCCGCAACGGCTGGCTGCCTTACCGCAAGCGCATCCAGATGGTGTTCCAGGACCCCTATGCCTCGCTGAACCCGCGCCGCAAGGTGGGGGATGCCATCGCGGAAGGGCCGATCACGCATGGCGTGCCGCCCGCCGAGGCGCGGGCCCGCGCGGCGGAGCTGCTGCGGCTGGTGCAGCTCGACCCCTCGGCGCTGGAACGCTACCCGCATGAATTCAGCGGCGGGCAGCGGCAGCGCATCGGGCTGGCGCGGGCGCTGGCGATGCAGCCGGAACTGCTGATCGCCGACGAGCCTGTCTCGGCGCTGGATGTTTCGGTGCAGGCGCAGGTGCTGAACCTGCTGGCGGATATCCGCAAGCGGCTGGGCCTCACCATGCTCTTCATCACCCACGACCTCCGCGTGGCGGCGCAGATCTGCGACCGCATCGCGGTCATGCAGCGCGGCGCCATCGTGGAACTGGGCACCACCGCCCAGGTCTTCGGCGCGCCCAAGCACGCCTATACCCGCGCGCTGCTCGACAGCATTCCCGGCCAGGGCTGGACCCCGCCGGCGCTTTCCGCCTGAAGGATACCCGATACATGACGACCCTCGACCCCGGCGCGCGGCGCGCCATCCTGGATGCGGTGACGGCGCTGGAGGCTGAATCGGTCGCCGCGCTGGAGCGGCTGGTGCGCTGCCCCTCCACGTTGGGCAACGAAGCCTCGGCACTGGATGAGATGGCGCGGAACTACGAGGCCCTGGGCCTGACGCCGCAGCGCATCCCGACCGTGCCCGCCAAGCTGGCGGACCACCCCGGCTTCTCGCCGCCGCTGATTTCCTATGAAGGGCGCGACAATGTCGCCGCCGTCTACAAGCCGCGCGAGCGCAAGGGCCGCAGCCTGGTGCTGCAAGGGCATGTGGACGTGGTGCCGGAAGGTGCCGCCGACATCTGGGCGACGCCGCCCTACGAGCCCTCGATCCGTGATGGCCGCATGTATGGCCGTGGCGCGGGCGACATGAAGGCCGGCGACATCTCCAATGTCATGGCCTTCAGGGCGCTGCAGCTCGCGGGTTTGCAGCCGGCGGCGGAAGTGCAGTTCCATTCCGTCATCGAGGAAGAATGCACCGGCAATGGCGCACTGGCCTGCATGATGGCGCTGCCGAAATGCGATGCCGTCATCATCCCTGAGCCCGGCCCGGGCGTGGAGGGCCTCTATACCGCCGAGGTCGGCGTGATCTGGGCCTGGGTGACGGTGACGGGCCGCCCGGTGCATGTGCGCGACATGCAGGCCGGCGTGAATGCCATCGAGGCCGCCTATGTCATCTCCCAGCGCTTCAAGGCCTATGAGGCGGAGATGAACCGGGCGGAGAATGTCCACTCCTCCTTCTTCGGCGTGAACCACCCGGTGAACGTCAATTTCGGCACGGTGCAGGGCGGCGAGTGGAACAGCTCCGTCCCCACCCGCACCAAGATCGGCCTGCGCGTCGGCATCATGGTCGGCAATACCGCAAAGCAGGTGAAGGCCGATATCGAGCGGCTGGTGGCCGAGGCCGCGGCGGATGAGCGGCTGCGCGGCACCAAGGTGGAGCTGGAATTCGCCGGCTTCATGGCCGACCCCTGCATCTTCGACAAGGAAGCGCCCATCGTGAAGATGGTGCAGCGCCACTTCGCGGAAGCGAATGGCCGCGAGCTGCGCGACTACCCGGCTTCCGGCCTGACCGATGGCCGCTTCTTCGAGCTGTACCAGGGCACGCCAGTGGCCTGCTTCGGCCCGGATGCGGATTCGATCCATGGCATCGATGAAAGCGTTGGCCTGGATAGCTTCCACGCCACCACCAGGACCATCGCGCTCACCATCGCCGAGTGGTGCGGGGTGGAGAAGGCGTGACCAAGACGAACCTGCCGGTCTCCGGCGCCCGGCTCTGGGACAGCCTGATGGAGATGGCGCGCATCGGCGCCACTCCCAAGGGCGGTTGCAACCGCCAGACCCTGACGGAACTGGATGGCGCCGGCCGCGCTTTGCTGCGCCGCTGGGCCGAGGAAGTCGGGTGCGGCCTGACCGTGGACCGCGTCGGCAACATGGTGCTGCGGCGGGAGGGGCGGGACCCCTCCCGCCCGGCGGTGGCCATCGGCAGCCACCTGGATACCCAGCCGACCGGCGGCAAGTTCGACGGCGTGCTGGGCGTGCTGGCGGGGCTGGAAGTGCTGCGCGCGCTGCATGAATCCCGCATCGAGACCGATGCGCCCATTGTCCTGATCAACTGGACCAATGAGGAAGGCGCCCGCTTCTCGCCGCCCATGATGGGCAGCGGCGTCGCCATGGGCCTCTTCGAGGAAGCCGAGGTGCTGGCGAAGCAGGACCCGGCCGGCGCCGTCTTCGGTGAGGAGTTGCGCCGCATCGGCTGGCAGGGCGAGGCCGATCCCACGGCGCTGCAATCCCTCGGCGCGTATTTCGAGTTGCATATCGAGCAGGGGCCGCTGCTGGAGCGCGCCGGCATTCCCGTCGGCATCGTGGATCGCGCGCTGGCCCAGGCCTGGTTCGACGTGACGGTGACGGGGGAGGAGGCCCATGCCGGCTCCGCCATGCCGCCGCGCCGCGATGCCCTGGTGGCCGCCGCCATGCTGGTGCAGGCGGTGGAGGAGATCGCACTGGCCGAGGGCGGGCGCGGCACCGTGGGCCGCCTGACCTTGCAGCCGGACAGCCGCAATGTCGTTCCTTCCCGTGTCTGGTTCAGCGTCGATCTGCGGCATGGGGACGAGGCCGCCCTGGCGCGCATGGGCGTGGCCCTGCGGGAACGCGCGGCCAGCCTCGCCGCCCGCCGGCGCGTCGGCATCGAGGTCGAGGATTTCTGGACCTTCCCGCTGACGCCCTTCGCGCCCGCGCTGGTCGAGGCGCTGGAGCAGGCGGCGCGTGGTCGCGGCCTGAACTACCAGGTGATGCCGACCGGCATCGGGCATGATGCCGTCTATGTCGCGCGGCGGGTGCCGACCGCGATGATCTTCGTGCCCTGCGAGGACGGCATCAGCCACAACGAAGCGGAAAACATCACCCCCGCCTGGGCCGAGGCCGGGCTGGTGGTGCTGGCCGATGCCGTGCTGGCCACAGCCGGCCGCGCCAAAACGGAGTAGATCCATGCGTATCGCCATCGGCGGCTTTCTGCACGAAAGCCATTCCTTCGCGCCGCGCCCGACCAACTGGGCCGATTTCCAGTCTCCAGGCGGCTTCCCGGCCTTTGTGCGCGGCGCCGGGCTGTTCGACGCCCTGCGGCCGACCTCGGCGCCTTCCGCCGGGGCTCTGTCGGTGGCCGAGCCGCGTGGCGTGGATCTGGTGCCGCTGTCCTGGTGCTTCGCCAATCCCGCCGGCCCTGTCACCGAGGAAGCCTTCGAACGCGTCGCAGGCTGCCTGATCGGTGATCTGGTCACCGCGTTGGAAGCAGGGCCGCTGGATGGCGTCTACCTGGACCTGCACGGCGCCATGATGGCCGAGCATTTCCCGGACGCGGAAGGCGAGTTGCTGCGCCGCGTGCGGGCCGTGGTGGGGCCGGATGTGCCCATCACCGCCAGCCTGGACCCGCATGCCAATGTCACCGGGCTGATGGTGGAGAAGGCCGATGCGCTGGTGCCCTTCCGCACCTATCCGCATGTGGACATGAAGGCGGCCGGCGCCCGCGCCATGGAGTTGCTGATCGCCCGCATCGGGCGTGGCTCGCCCTGGCCGCGTGCCTTCCGCCAGTTGGATTACTGGACGCCGCTGACCATGCAATGCACCATGGTCTCGCCCATGGCGGATGTGCTGGCAGAACGCGCGCGCCTTGCCGCCGGCAATGGCGTGGTGGAACTGGGCTTCTGCTTCGGCTTCCCCTACGCCGATTTCGCCGGCTGCGGCATGGCCATCTCCTGCTATGCCGAGGACCAGCAGACCGCCGAGATCGCCGCCGACCAGTTGAAGGCTTGGCTGGACACCCATGAGGCCGATTTTGCCGGCGGCGCCCTGCCGGCGGCGGAGGGCGTGGCGCGGGCCGTGGCAGCCGCCGCGACCAACCCCGGCAAGCCCATCGTGCTGGCCGATACCCAGGACAATCCCGGCGGCGGCGGCCACGGCGACACCACCGGCCTGCTGGCCGAGCTGATCCGTCAGGATGCCCCCGCCGTGCTGGGCATGATCAACGATGCCGAAAGCGCGGCGGCCTTCCATGCGGCGGGCGAGGGGGCGGACGTCACCCTGAAGCTCGGCGGCAAGTCCGACGGGGCGCCCATCGAGGTCACGGCCAAGGTGCTGCGCCTGACCGATGGCCGCTTCACCTGCACCGGGCCGATGAGCGCGGGCAACCCCGCCGACCTTGGCCCTTCGGCGGTGATCGGCATCGGGCTGGTGAGGGTGATCGTGGTCAGCCGCAAGATGCAGGCGCATGACCAGGCGCTGTTCCGCCATGCCGGCATCGAGCCGGCGGAGCAGAAGATCCTGGCGCTGAAGAGCAGCGTGCATTTCCGCGCCGACTTCCAGCCGATCGCGCAGGAGGTCATCGTGGTGGCCGCGCCAGGGCCGGTGTTGGCCGACCCGTCCTCGCTGCCCTTCTCGCACCTGCGGCCGGGCCTTCGCACCCGGCCGCAGGCGTGACGCGCTAGCCTTCCGCCAGCAGCGCCCGGACGGCATCCGGGCGCGGCATCGGCGCCACGGCGCCGTAGCCCGTGGTGGCCAGGGCGGCGGCGGCATTGGCGTAGAGCGCCGCGTCCTCGGCGCTGTCCCCGGCCAGGATGCGGGCCAGGAAGTTGCCGGCGAAGGTATCGCCCGCGCCGGTGGCATCCACCGCCTTCACCTTGCGGCCAGGGATGCGGGTGCGTCCCTCCCGCGTCGCCACCATCGAGCCGTCCTTGCCGAGCTTCAGCAGCACCAGCGGCGACAGCTTCAGGTAGAAGTCGGCGATGGCATCCGGGTCTTCCAGCCCGGTCAGGAAGGTGGCGTCGTCCAGGCTGGGCAGGGCGATGTCCGCGCTGGCGATGGCGGCATGCATGATGGCCCTGGCGCGCGGCAGCGGCCAAAGCGCACGGCGCAGGTTGGTGTCATAGGACACCTTCACCCCGGCTTCCTTCGCCACCTCGATGGCGCGGAAGCAGGCGTCGCAGGCGCTGGTGGAGATCGCCTGGCTGATGCCGGAGACATGCAGGACCTTGGCCGCGCGGATCGCCTCCGCCGGCACATCCTCCGGCGTGAAGCGGGCAGCCGCGCTGTTGCTGCGGTAGAAGGTGAACTCGTGGCCCTGGGGCCCGTGCTTCACGAAATAGACCGCCGTGGGGGCGTCCGGCTTGCGCAGGACCGTCGCGGTATCGACACCCTCCCGCGCCCAGAGGTCCATGAAGCTCTGGCCCGGGGCATCCTGGCCGATTGCGGTGATGTAGCCGGACTTCGCCCCAGCCCGCGCCGCCGCGATGGCGGCGTTGGAGGTGTCGCCGCCATGGCCTTCCAGATAGAGCGGGCGGCCCTGGTCGTCCTTGGCGCTCTGGTTGAACTCCAGCATCGGCTCGCCGATGCAGAGCAGATCGACGCCGCTCATGCCTGCAGAATACCCAGCGCCTCGCGCGCCGCGGCCTCGACCGCCGCGCGGTTGTTGGCGGCGATGGCGCCTTCGTCCACCAGCTTGCCGCCGATGCCGACGAAAGCCGCGCCGGCCGCGATATAGTCGCCGGCATTGCGGGCATCGACACCGCCGGTCGGGCAGAAGGTCACGTCGGGGAAGACCGACTTCAGCGCCTTGATATGGGCGGGGCCACCGGCCGAGCTGGCCGGGAAGATCTTCACCACGTCAGCGCCGGCGGCGCGGGCGGCGCGCACCTCGGTGGGGGTGAAGGCGCCCATCATCACGCAGGCATTGGCGGCGCGGGAAGGGGCCACCAGCGCTGGCTCCACCCAGGGGGAGACGACGAATTTAGCGCCGGCCTTAATGCTGGCCTCAGCGGCTGCGGCATCGGGCACCGTGCCCACGCCCACCAGCAGGGCGGGGTCGGAGGCCACGTCGCGGATCACGGAAAGCGCATCCGGAATGGTCAGCGTGATCTCAAAGATCGTGATGCCGGCGCCCTTGAGCCATTCAACGGCGGTGGCGGCCCGGGCTGCGGTGCTGGTCCGCACCACCGGCACAATGCGGGCGGCGCGGAAGGTTTCGATCAACGGGTGCTGGGCCACGATGTCATCCTGCGAGGCAGCAGGGTCATGGCCTGGGCCACGATCCCGCGGGTTCCGGTTGGGCGCGAAGCTAGCCCCGACCTTTCCCCGCGTGAAGCCACAGGGGGTTCAACCCGCCGCTTCCATCTTCCCGACTGTGTCATGCAACTGCAGCGCGGCGGTGCGGGCACGGCGGAGCTGCGTGGCGGTATCGCCCAGGTTCCGCTGGTAGCCGCCCAGGCTGTCCTCAAGGCTGGAGGCTGCCTCCCGCAGATCCCCAAGACTCTGGCGGAAGTCGCGGATGGCGGCGCGTTGCTCGGCGACCGCCTCTTCCAGACGGCGCAGTGCCAGGCGCAGGCGGTCATGGTCGTTATGGGGAAAGGCGAAGACGGTGCTGTCCTGCAAGGCGATGGCTCCGGTAGGGGTTAACAAGGCATTTGCAGATTCCTAGACCAATCCACAAAAAGAGACAAAGCGCTTTTTAAGGTTCTGTTGATCTTTCTCTCCGCCCTTGCCGCGCCAACCCATCTGGCCTAAGCCGCCGCCCCTCCATTTTCGGGTTTGGCCATGCAGGACGTGATTGGTATCGACTTCGGCACGACCAACAGCGTCATTGCCTTGCGCCAGCCGGACGGGCAGGCGGTGGGCCTGCGATACGCCGCCGGGCGCGGCGTGGTGGATACCTTCCGCTCCGTGCTCTGCTTCTGGGCGGAGGAAAGCGGCGCCAGCCGTGGCAAGTTGCAGCACGCCGCCGGCCCCGATGCGATCGAAGCCTATCTGGATGACCCGCTGGGCGCCCGGCTGATCATGTCCATGAAGAGCTATCTGGCCAGCCGCAGCTTCGTGGAAACCCGTGTCTTCAACCGGCCCTTCGCGCTGGAGGACCTGATCTCCACCTTCCTGCGCGCCCTGGTGGCCGGGGCGGCGGGGATGCCGGGCGGCAAGACGCGCGTGGTGGCCGGCCGGCCGGTGCGCTTCGTGGGCGACAATGCGGATGACGACCTGGCCGAGCAGCGGCTGCGGGCTGCCTTCGGCGCTGCCGGCTTCTCCGATGTCACCATGGCGCTGGAGCCGGAAGCGGCCGGGCACCGCTTCGCCGCCACGCTGGAAGGCAATGCCAATGTGCTGGTGGGCGATTTCGGCGGCGGCACCAGCGACTTCTCGATCCTGCGTTTCGAGCCCGGCGCGCGCCGGCGCGTCACGCCACTGGGGCATGCCGGTGTCGGCATCGCGGGCGATGCCTTCGACTACCGCATCATCGACAATGTCATCTCGCCCCGGCTGGGCAAGGGCGACAGCTACCGCGTGATGGGCACCGACCTGCCGGTGCCGCCCGCCTTCTTCACCAGTTTCGCCCGCTGGCACCAGCTTTCGCTGATGCGCGCGCCCAAGACGCTGCGGGAGATCAACGAGGTGGCGCGCATGGCGCTGCATCCGGAGCGGCTGCACCACTTGATCCGGCTGGTGGAGGACGAGGCGGGCTATGCGCTCTACCAGGCCGTTTCCGCCGCCAAGGCCGCGCTGTCGGGTGCCGAGGAAGCGGTACTGCGCTTCACGCACCGGGACCTCGCCATCGAGGCACCGATCCGCCGCGCCGATTTCGAGAACTGGATCACGCCGGAACTGAGCCGGCTGTCGGATGCCATCGACCGTGCCCTGGCCGATGCCAAGCTGGCGCCGGAGCAGGTGGACCGCGTCTTCCTGACCGGCGGCACCTCCCTGGTGCCGGCGGTGCGGCGGCTGTTCGACCAGCGCTTCGGCGGCCGCGTCACCGGGGGTGGCGAATTCGTCTCGGTGGCCGAGGGGCTGGCGCTGATCGGCGCCTGAGCCTCTCAGGCAGCGTGGCGGCGAAAGGCGGGGCGGCGGTGGCGGGCTTCCGCCGGGCGTGACTGGCTGGCCAGCGCCGCCAGGCCCGGCAGGGACTGCACCAGCAGCAGCCCGGCCCAGACCAGGCTTTCCCAGGCATTCCAGGGCCTGGCCAGCACCACCGCCACAGCGGCGGCCCAGAGCAGGCCGGTCAGCATCGTCTCCATACGGTGCCCGCTGGTCCGGCCGCCCAGCAGGCCCTGCCATGCGGCACGGCCGATGCTCCAGATGCCACTCGCCTGGCCACAGAGCAGCGGCGCCAGGCTCAGGACGGACAGGACAGGCAGCAGCGGGAGCGTCGGCATCACCGACGCATCGTCCCACAGAGCCAGCAGCACGCAGGCAAGGGAGGCAAAGGCGCCCGCCAGCGCCAGCGCATCCAGGAGCGCCGGCGCGGCCAGCGCCAGCAGATGGTTCCGCTGCGGGGGCGTCAGGCTCCGGTCCCGCCGCAGCAGGACCGCGCCGACATGCTGGCGCAGTGCCGCCATGGTGCCGGCAACACGGCGATGGCGGAGGGAGGGCCAGTCCTCCCGCGCCGCCGCCGGCACCGCGCGGCCCATTGGCTCGGGCTCGAAGACGCTGTCCCAGCCATGGCGCATCAGGGTCAGGCCCAGGGCTGCCTCGGGGCAGAGGCTGGTGGGGTCCCAGCCGCCGGCACGGCGCAGCGCCTCGGCCCGGAACAGCGGCAGGCCGTCCAGCGGCAGCAGGCGGTCCGGGTGGCAGGCGGGGGATTCGCGGGCATCCAGCGGCGCCAGCATGCCCTGGGCCATGCCCAGGCCCGGCCGGCGGAACAGCGGCACCATGCGCCTCAGCCAGCTCGCGCGCACCACCTGCCCGGCGCGGAGCACGCCGACTAGGACGGTATCCGGCGCCGCTTCCTGCAAGGCGAAGTTCAGCGCACCGGCGCGGCCACCGGGCGTGCAGCCCAGGTGAAAGAAACGGAACTGCGGCCCCAGGCGGGCGCAGTGCTCGGCGGCGGCTTCCCAGAGCGCGGGCTCAGCCGTCTGGGTATCCACCACCAGCACCTCCAGCGCCGGGTAATCGAGCGCCGCCAGGGAATCCAGCGTGCGCCGCACCTGCTCCGGCGCGGCGTCGCGCAGGGGGAGGTGCAGGGACACCCTGGGCCAGGGCGCATGGCGCGGCAGGAGAGAGGAAGCGGGCAGGCAAGCGGCAACGGGGCGGTAGGCGCTGGCATTCATCGGACGGCCTCCGTTTCTGCTGGGGCGGTTGCGTCTGATGCTGTTCTGGGCTTGCTCTGCGGCGCGACGCAGTCGGCTTGATGGCAGGAATAGGGCTTTCAACCTTGGCCGACAGCGTGACCCGGCCGCCTATGGCGGCTAAAAGGGCTCTGATTTCCTCGAATTTGGTGGAGCGCCATGTCCCTGCTGCTCGAACTGGGCATCATTCTGCTGTTGGTGCTGCTGAACGGCACCTTCGCGATGAGCGAGCTGGCCATCGTCTCCTCCCGCCGCGGGCGGCTTCTGGCTTTGCAACGCGCCGGCAAGCCCGGAGCGGCGGCCGCGCTCGCGCTGGCCGAGGACCCCAGCCGCTTCCTGCCCACGGTTCAGGTGGGCATCACTCTGGTTGGCGTCTTCGCGGGCGCCTTCGCAGGGCAGGGGCTGGCCAACCGGCTGGCGGAGCTGATGGTGCTGCTGCCGGGCTTCGCACCCTATGCGCCGCAGGTCTCGCTCTTCATCGTGGTGCTGTTCATCACCTACCTGTCGCTGATCCTGGGCGAGCTGGTGCCGAAGCAATTCGCCCTGCGGAACCCGGAGGGCGTGGCCTGCCTGGTGGCACGGCCGATGAGCACGCTGTCTCGCGTGGCGGCGCCGATGGTCTGGCTGCTGTCGCATTCCTCCGCGCTTGTGTTGAAGCTGCTTGGCGCCTCCGCACCCGTCGAATCCTCCGTGACGGAAGAGGAGGTGAAGGCCGTGGTGGCCGAGGGCGCCCAGGCCGGCGCGCTGGAGCACGAGGAGCGCCACATGATCGAGCGCGTGCTGCGGCTGGCCGACAAGCCCGTGCGGGCCCTGATGACGCCGCGCAACGAGGTGGACTGGATCGACCGCGACGCCACGCCCGCCGAGATCGTCAACCGCCTGAAGGCCAGCGAAGTGACGCGCTTCGTGGTGGCGGAAGGGCGAATCGACAATGTCGTGGGCGTGGTGCACGCCAAGAACCTGCTGGACCAGATGCTGGAGGAGGGCGGCACCCTTTCCGTCGCCGCCGCCATGCAGCAGGCCATGGTGCTGCCAGACAGCCTTTCCGCCCTGGATGCGCTGGAGCGGCTGCGGCACGACCGGGTTGGCTTGGCGCTGGTGATGGATGAATACGGCAGCTTCGAGGGCGTGGTGACCGCTTCCGACGCGCTGGAGGCGATCGTGGGCGAGTTGGGCGGTGAGCCGCAGCCCACCACCGCCGGCGGCGCCGTGCAGCGCCAGGACGGCAGCCTGCTGCTGGATGGCATGATGGCCAGCGACGAGGCGCGGGACCGGCTGGACCTGCCGGAGCTGCCGGGCAAGGGCGGCTACCACACCGTGGCAGGGCTGATGCTGGCGCTGCTGCAGCGGGTGCCGCGGGAAGGCGACCGGATCGTCTGGGCCGGCTGGCGCTTCGAGATCGTGGACATGGATGGCCGGCGCATCGACAAGGTGCTGGCGCATCGCGAGGAAGCAACCGGCGCATAGAAAAAGGGGGCCTTTCGGCCCCCTTTCTTTTTGGGCTCGGCTGAGTCGGTCTTAGAGGCCGGCCTGGCTGACGAACTTGGTGTTCAGGTAGGACTCGATGGCCTCCGAACCGCCCTCAGAGCCGTAGCCGCTGTCCTTGATGCCGCCGAAGGGCACTTCCGGCAGCGCGAGGCCGAGGTGGTTGATGGTCATCATGCCCGTCTCGACCTGCGAGGCGATGGCATTGGCCGTCTTCGCGGAAGAGGTGAAGGCATAGGCGGCGAGGCCGAAGGGAAGGCGGTTGCTTTCCTCCACCACCTCGTCGAAGTCCTTGAAGGGCACCATCAGCGCCAGCGGGCCGAAGGGCTCCTCGTTCATGGCGCGCATCTCGCGCGTCAGGCCGGTTACCACCGTCGGCTCGAAGAAATAGCCCTTGTTGCCGATGCGGTTGCCGCCGGTGCGGACCTCGGCGCCCTTCTGCACGGCATCGCCGATCAGCGCTTCCATGGCCGGGATGCGGCGGTCATTGGCCAGCGGGCCCATCTGCACGCCGTCCTCAAGGCCGTTGCCGACCTTCAGCGACTTGGCATAGCTGGTGAAGGTATCGACGAACTGGTCGAAGACCTTCTCCTGCACCAGGAAGCGCGTGGGAGAGACGCAGACCTGGCCGGCATTGCGGAACTTGCTGCCGGCGAGGGTCTTGCTGGCCAGTTCCACATCGGCGTCGTCGAAGACGATGGCCGGCGCATGGCCGCCCAGCTCCATCGTCGCGCGCTTCATGTACTTGCCGGCCAGCTCGGCCAGGTGCTTGCCCACCGGGGTGGAGCCCGTGAAGGTCACCTTGCGGATGGTCGGGTGCGGGATGAGGTAGGAGGAGATCTCCGCCGGCACGCCATAGACGAGGCCGATCACGCCCTTCGGCACGCCCGCGTCGATGAAGCAGCGGATCATCTCGGCCGGGGAGGCCGGGGTCTCTTCCGGCGCCTTCACGATGATGGAGCAGCCGGTGGCCAGCGCGGCGGAGAGCTTGCGCACCACCTGGTTGATCGGGAAGTTCCAGGGCGTGAAGGCGGCGACGGGACCGACAGGCTCCTTGATCACCAGCTGGTAGACGCCCTCGGCGCGGGCGGGGATCACGCGGCCATAGGCGCGGCGGGCTTCTTCCGCGAACCAGTCGATGGTGTCGGCGGCGGCCATGACTTCCATCTTGGCCTCGGGCAGCGGCTTGCCCTGCTCCATGGTCATGATGCGGGCGATGTCGCCGGCGCGCTCGCGCAGGAGATTGGCCGCCTTGCGCATCAGCTTGGAGCGGTCGAAGGCCGAGACCTTCTTCCAGACATTGAAGCCACGCTCGGCCGCTTCCAGCGCCTCGTCGAGGTCCGCCTGGCTGGCATGGGGAACGGTACCGATCTGCTCTTCGGTCGCTGGGTTGAGGACGGGGATGGTGCGGTTGCCGGTCGCCGGGCGCCACTGGCCGTCGATATGCAACAGGACGTTATGGTCCATGAACAGCGTCTCCTCACAAGAGTCCGCCGCAATGTGGAACCGGGCGAGGCGGAACGCTACCCCGCCCGGTCCATCTTTTCGCGAGTCAGTGCACCGAGAGTGCGGCGACTCCGGGCAGCGTCTTGCCTTCCAGCCATTCCAGGAAGGCACCGCCCGCGGAAGACACGTAGGTCAGCTTGTCGATGACACCGGCATGGCGCAGCGCGGAGACGGTATCGCCGCCGCCACCGATCGACTTCAGCTTGCCGGCTTCGGTCAGCTTTGCCGCCGCCTGCGCCACTTCGACGGTGGCCTTGTCGAAGGGCGTGATCTCGAAGGCGCCGAAGGGGCCGTTCCAGACCAGCGTGGAAGCATTCTCGAGCTTCGATTCCACCACCGCGACCGTGCGGGGGCCGACATCCAGCGCCATCATGTCGGCGGGCACGTCGTCGATCCCCACGATCTTGCTGGGTGCATTGGCGGCGAAGGTTTCCGCCACCACCAGATCCTCCGGCAGGACGATCTCGCAGCCACCGGACTTGGCTTCCTCCAGGATGGAGCGCGCGGTGTCGTGCATCTCCGCTTCCTGCAGGGACTTGCCGACCGGCTTGCCCTGCGCGGCGAGGAAGGTGTTGGCCATGGCGCCGCCGATCACCAGCACATCCACCTTCTTGGAGAGATTCCCCAGCAGGTCGAGCTTGGTTGACACCTTGGCGCCGCCGACGATGGCAACGACAGGACGCTTCGGGGTGCCCAGCGCGGCATCCAACGCTTCCAGCTCCGCCTGCATCAGGCGGCCGGCATAGGCGGGCAGCTTATGCGCCACGCCTTCCGTGCTGGCATGGGCGCGATGCGCGGCGGAGAAGGCGTCGTTGACGAAAACATCCGCCAGCTTCGCCAGGCCGTCCACCATCGCGGGGTCATTCTTCTCTTCCCCGGCGTGGTAGCGGGTATTCTCCAGCACCAGCACCTCGCCGTCCTTCAAGGCGGCGACGGCGGCTTCGGCCTCGGGGCCGACGCAGTCATCGGCGAAGGCGACGGGCTTGCCCAGCACCTCGCCCAGCGCAGCGGCGATGGGCTTCAGCGACATCTCGGGCACGCGCTTGCCCTTGGGCCGCTCGAAATGCGAGCAGACGATAACCTTCGCGCCCTTGTCCGCCAGTTCGCGGATGGTGGGCACGAGGCGCTCGAGCCGCGTGCGGTCGGAAATCTTACCGTCCCGCACAGGCACGTTCAGGTCGGCGCGCAGCAGAACCCGCTTTCCGGCGGGCTCCAACTGATCCAGCGTCCGGAAAGCAGGCATCTTGCTACGCCTTCCGGATCAGAGCTTGCCGAGGTAGGCGGCGGTGTCCGACATACGGTTGGAGAAGCCCCACTCGTTGTCGTACCAGCTCATCACGCGCACCAGCCCGCCATCGACCACCTGCGTCTGCGTCGCATCGAAGGTGGAGGAGTGCGAGTCATGATTGAAGTCGATGGAGACCAACGGCGCCGTGTTGTAGCCGAGGATGCCCTTCAGCTCGCCTTCGGCGGCTTCCTTCATCACGGCGTTGATGGCTTCCTTGGTCAGGCCGTCCGTCTTCTTCGGCACGAAGTCGAGCGAAACGAGCGAGACATTCGGCGTCGGGATGCGGATGGCGGTGCCGTCCAGCTTGCCCTTCAGCTCCGGCAGCACCAGGCCGACGGCCTTGGCCGCGCCCGTGGAGGTCGGGATAGCGGAAACGGCGGCGGCGCGGGCGCGGTGCAGGTCCTTGTGCAGCGTGTCCACGGTGTTCTGGTCACCCGTATAGGCGTGGATGGTGACCATGTAGCCGCGCTCGATGCCGAACTTCTCGTGCAGCACCTTGGCGATGGGCGCCAGGCAGTTGGTGGTGCAGGAGGCGTTGGAGACGATCTTATCCTCGGCCGTCAGCGTCTTGTGGTTGACGCCGTAGACAATGGTCTTGTCCGCGCCCTCGCCGGGGGCGGAGATCAGCACGCGCTTGGCGCCCGTGCCGAGCAGGACCTGCGCCTTCTCGCGCGCCGTGAAGATGCCGGTGCACTCGGCGGCGATGTCCACGCCGTCCCACTTCAGCTTGGTGGGGTCGCGCTCGGCCGTCACCTTGATGGGGCCCCAGGTCTTGCCGTGGGCCTTGATGGTGATGCTGTCGCCCTCGACGATCACCTCGCCGGGAAAGCGGCCATGGACGCTGTCGTAGCGGAACAGGTGGGCGTTCGCCTCGACCGAGCCGAGGTCGTTGATGGCGACGAATTCCACATCGTCACGCCCCGCTTCGCAAGCGGCGCGCAGCACCAGGCGACCAATGCGCCCGAACCCGTTGATCGCGACCTTCACAGCCATGGTTTTCGTCTTTCCCGTCTTGAACAGTGGTTGTTGTGGTTGCTCAGGCCAGCTTGCGCCGGACCGCCGCAACCGCAGCCTCGGCCGTAATGCCGAAGTGGCGATAGAGTTCCTCCGCCGGCGCTGAGGCGCCGAAGCCGGTCATGCCGATGAAGGTGCCATCGGCACCCAGCCAGCGTTCCCAGCCAAAGCCCAGCGCCGCCTCGATACCCACGCGCGGGGCATCGCCCAGTACTTGGGCACGATAGCTCTCATCCTGAAGGGCGAACAGTTCCCAGCAGGGCAGGGAGACCACGGCGGTGGGGATGCCCTCCGCCTCCAGCGTCTCACGCGCCGCCATGGCCAGCATGACCTCGGAACCCGTGGCGATCAGGGTTGCCTTGCGTGGGCCGGAAGCCTCGGCCAGCACATAGCCGCCGCGGGCGGACTTGTTCTCGCCCGCCTCGGTGCGCAGCGCCGGCAGGTTCTGGCGGCTCAGCGCCAGCACGGCCGGGCCATCGGCCCGCTGTACGGCGAGTTCCCAGCATTCCGCCGTCTCCATCGCATCGGCGGGCCGATAGACGAAGAGGTTGGGAATGACGCGAAGGCTGGCCAGCGTCTCCACCGGCTGGTGGGTCGGGCCGTCCTCGCCCAGGCCGATGCTGTCATGCGTCAGCACATGGATGACGCGCTGGCGCATCAGCGCCGCCAGCCGGATGGCCGGGCGCATGTAGTCGGCGAACACCAGGAAGGTGCCGGAATAGGGAATGACACCGCCATGCAGCGCCAGACCGTTCATCGCGGCGGCCATGCCGTGCTCGCGGATGCCCCAATGGACGTAGCGGCCCGCCGGGTTCTGCACCGAGAAGACCGGAATGCCCTTCACATTGGTGTTGTTGGAGCCGGTGAGGTCGGCGGAGCCGCCCATCAGCTCCGGCACCGCCGGCACCAGGGCCTCCAGCGCGCGCTGGCTGGCGACGCGGGTGGCGATCTTGGGCTTGTCCTCGGCCAGCTTGGCGCGGTGCGCGGCGGCGGCCTCGTGCCAGCCTTCCGGCAGCTTGCCGGCCATGGCGCGCTCGAACTCCGCCTTCTGCGGGTGCTTCGCCAGGCGCTTCAGCCAGGAACGGCGGGTGCCGGCGGAGCGGCGGCCGGCGGCTTCCCAGGCGTTCTTGATGTCCTCGGGAATGACGAAGGGCTCGGCATCCCAGCCCAGCAGCTGCTTGGCGGCCTGCACCTCGGGCGCGCCCAGGGCGCTGCCGTGGGTGCTGGCGGTGCCGGCCTTGCTGGGCGCGGAGAAGCCGATGATGGTCTTGCAGGCGATGATGGTGGGCTTGCTGGAGCGCGTCGATGCATCCAGCGCCCGGGCCACCGCCTCATGGTCATGGCCGTCCACGCGCCGCACCGCCCAGCCATAGGACTGGAAGCGCCGCAGCACGTCGTCCGAAGAGGTGATGGAGACATCGCCATCGATCGAGATGCCGTTGTCGTCCCACAGCACCGTCAGCTTGTTCAGCTTGAAGTGGCCGGCGATGGAGGCGGCCTCATGGCTGATGCCTTCCATCAGGCAGCCGTCGCCGACGACCGCCCAGGTACGGTGGTCCACCAGCGACTTGCCGAAGCGGGCGGAGAGGTGCCGCTCCGCCATCGCCATGCCCACGGCGGTGGAGATGCCCTGGCCCAGCGGACCCGTGGTGGTCTCGATCGCCGGGTGCTCGCCGAATTCCGGGTGGCCGGCGGCCACGGAATGCAACTGGCGGAAGTTCTTGATGTCCTCGATACCCATGCCCGCGTGGCCGGACAGGTACAGCCATGCATAAAGCAGCATGGAGCCATGACCGGCGGAGAGCACGAAGCGGTCGCGGTCGGCCCAGCGCGGGTCGGCGGCGTCGTGCTTCAGGTACTTGGTAAAGAGCACCGTTGCGGCATCGGCCATGCCCATCGGCATGCCGGGATGACCTGATTTGGCCTTTTCCACCGCGTCCATCGCCAGCACACGGATGGCATCCGCCATGCGGCGCGACTCTGTGGCTGGCAGCGCAAGGATCTTCTGTTGCGCTGCGATGGCCGGATTGGCGTTAGGATCGACGGTAGGAGCAATGCTGGCCACTGGACCAAAACCTCTGGTAGGGCAGAGGCGGGCTATAAAGGCCCCGTCGCCGGGCGGCAACCCGGCATGGCCGCGTTTGCGCTCAGCTGCAGCTTGTGTTCGAATGGGCAATTACAACCGTAAGGACATGGCGCCTGCCAAGGCCACACCGCTTTTCTGGTATTTTCGGATTGCCTGCTCTACTAGGATTGACCACCGGCATCGCCTTAGTCGCCGCGCTTCCGCCTGGTCTGGCAACCTGGCTTCTGGCCGCGCTTGTCGCACTGATCATGTCATTCCTGTTGCAGCGCCTGCGCCAGCATTCGGTGCTGGCTGAGGCGCGGGCGGAACTGTTGCGCCAGCGCCTAGCCGTGGTGCTGGAATCCGTGCCCGGCGCCTTCGCGCTCTGCGACGCGCAGGGGCGGCTGCAACTGGCCAACAGCCGCTTCCGCCGCCTTTTCGAGCATGTCGGGCTGGGCGCATCGCTGGGCGCGCTGCTGCCCTCCGGCATGGGGGAGCAGGGCGCCTTTGACCATGGGCTGAAGGATGGCAGCTGGCACCGGGTGACGCGCCAGCCGCTTCCGGATGGCGGCTTCACGCTTGGTGCCGTGGATATCACGCCCCTGAAGCGGCAGGAGCAGATCCTGGCGGCCCGCAACGTCCGGCAGCAGGCGCTGCTGGAGCTGGTGCCGACCGGCATCTGGGAACTGGACGAGGCCGGGCGGACCGTCTTCGCCAACCGGCAGCTTGCCAACCTGCTGGGGGGCACCGCGCCTCCCGGGCTGGCTGAGGCGGGGCTGCGGCGCGTCACGGCGCCAGGCCGCCCGCCGGCGGACCCGATGCGCAGCCTGCCGGCGCCAGGGATGCCGGTGGAGGTGGAACATCAAGGCGGCGGCATCGCCCGCCGGCTGCTGCTGGTTGCGTCCGGCCTCCTGGAAGCCACCGAGACCGCCATCGACGAGGATATGCTGCGCCGCACCCGCCTGGTGACGCTGCTGGATATCACCGAGCGCCGCTTGGCCCAGGCGGAGGTGGAGCGGCTGGCCTGGCAGGACCCGCTGACGGGCCTGGGCAACCGCGCCCGCTTCATTGCTACCTTGTCGGAGCGCGTGGCGGACGGCACGGGCGGGCTGACGCTGCTGTCCATCTCGCTGGGCGGCCTCGGGCAGGTGAACGAGCGGCATGGCCATACCGTGGGGGATGCGGTGCTGCGCGCCGCCGCGCTGCGGCTGAGCCAGGGCGTGCGGGTGGAAGACGCGGTGTTCCGCATCGGCGGCAATAAATTCGCCGTGCTCGCACCAGCCATGGAGCAGCAGACCATCCGCTGGCTCTGCGACCGGCTGGCCCAGGTGCTGTTCGACAGCTTCCGCCAGGGAGCGCTGGAGGTGGCGCTGCTGCCGGCCATCGGCGTGGCCACGGCGCCGCAGATCCGCGGCGGGGCTGAGACACTGCGCCGCGCCGCCGACCTCGCCCGCCACCGCAGCGAGGTGGAGGGGCGCACGCCCGTCTTCTACGAGGAAGCCCTGGGCGCCGCCGCTGACCGCCGCCAGAAGCTGCGCAAGGCCCTGGCCCAGGCCATTCCGGCGGGCGAGCTGCACCTGGTCTGGCAGCCGCTCTTCGATACGCGGCGCTACAGGATGATCGGGGCCGAGGCGCTGCTGCGCTGGCGGTGCGGCGCGGTGAGCCGCGAGGTGATGCCGGCGGAGCTGTTTCCGCTGGCCACCGAGATGGGCATGCTGGCCGAGATCGACTTCTGGGTGCTGTGGGAAGCGCTGGCGACCAAGCGCCGCTGGGCCGGCAAGCCGGGCGCGCCCCCCACCGTGGCCATCAATATCTCCGGCGCCACGCTGCGCGACCCCGGCTTCCCGGCGCAGGTGAGCAAGGCGCTGGAGCAGCATGGGGTGGCGGCGGAGGAGCTGGATATCGAGATCCCCGAGGATATCCCGGCCCGCGACATCCAGGCCATGGCGCAGAACCTGGAGGCGTTGCGGAGCATGGGCGTGCGGCTCTCGCTCGACGACTTCGGCGGCGGGGTGTCCGCCATGGCACATCTGGTGCAGCTGCCGGTGCAGCGGGTGAAGCTGGACCGCTCCATCACCCATCGCCTGCCGGAAGGGAAACGGGAGACGGCGGTGCTGGGCGCCGTGGCCACCCTGGCAAACAGCCTGGGCATTGAGCTGGTGGCCGAGGGCGTGGAAAAGGAAGTTCAGGCCAGCGCCCTGCGGGCCGAGGGCTGCTTCATCATGCAGGGCTGGCTCTACGGCCGGCCGCTGGCGGCCGACCTGCTGGTGCCGCCCGGGGGTTGAGGCGCCCCCGGGCGAGGCCGGCTCAGAGCGCGCGGTTGGCGCGGGCCACCACGGCCTCGAAGAGCACCTGGCAGCCGGCGGCGGCCTCCTCCGGCAGGATGCTCTCGGCCTCGTTGTGGGAAAGGCCGTCCTTGCAGGGGGTGAAGATCATCGCCGTCGGTACGTGCCGCGCCACGTAGACGGCGTCATGCCCGGCGCCGGAGACGATCTCGCGCGTCGAATAGCCTAGCCGGGCCGCGCCCTGCCGCACCAGATCGACGCAGGAGGGGTCGAAGGGCTGCGCCGGGATGCGGAAGAGTTCCTCCAGTTGCAGGCTGCAGCCGGTGGCCTCCACCAGCGCCTTGGCCTCGGCCGGGAAGGTGGCGGCGAGGCCCTCGATCTGCGCGTCGTCCGGATGGCGGAATTCCACCGAGAAGCGCACCTCGCCCGGCACCACGTTGCGGCTGTTGGGCAGCACATGCAGCTGGCCCACCGTGCCGCGGCCATCCTCGCCGCGCTCCCGCATCAGGGTATCCACGCGCTCGATGATGCGTGCTGCGGCCACCAGCGCGTCCCGGCGGGCGGAAGGCGGCGTGGTGCCGGCATGGGAATCCTGGCCAATGACCGTGGCGTCGTACCAGACCTGCGCCTGGGCGCCGGTGACGACGCCGATCTGCTTGCCCTCGCGCTCCAGGATCGGGCCCTGCTCGATATGCAGCTCGAAATAGGCATCGGCCGGGAAGGGGGCGGCGGGGTGGCTGCCCTTGTAGCCGATGGAATCCAGCGCGTCCGAGACGCTGACGCCTTCCACGTCCTTCAGCCCGTAAACCTTCTCCAGCGAATAGATGCCGGCCCAGGCGCCGCTGCCCATCAGCGAATGGCCGAAGCGGCTGCCTTCCTCGTCGGTCCAGTTCACCAGCTCGATCGGCGCCTCGGTCTGGATGTTGAGGTCGTGCAGGGTCCGCATCACCTCCAGCCCGGCGATCACGCCCAGCGCGCCGTCGAACTTGCCGCCGGAAGGCTGGCTGTCCAGGTGGCTACCCAGCAGCACGGGCTTGCGGGACGGGTCGCGCCCCTCGCGCCGCGCGAACATATTGCCGATGGCATCCACGCGCACCGTCAGGCCCAGCGCCTCGCACCATGCCGAGAAGCGCTGGCGGCCGGCCTTGTCCACCTCGGTCAGCGTCAGGCGCTTCACGCCGCCCTTGGGGGTGGCGCCGATCTCCGCCATGGACATCAGGCTGTCCCACAGCCGCTTGGGATCGATGCGCTGGTTGGTGCCGGACATGCGGGCTCCTTGCTCCTGCAGGCGAGAACTCGGCTGGCATAGTGCGGCAGGCGGAAGCATGCGGCCAGTGGCCACTTGCCGTGGGACGCCGGCTTTGCTGCACTCAGGCCAGAGCCGAGAATGGAGGCCCCGATGGCCCATGCCCTGGAAACGCCGCGCAACCCCGCCATCCTGCGCAATTCCGATCTGGACAGCGCCGCGGTGCGGCAGGCGAGGGTGGACCTCGCCGCCTGCTTCCGCATGGCCTCCCGGCTCGGGATGCACGAGGGCATCTGCAACCACCTCTCGGCCATGGTGCCAGGGCGGGACGATGTCTTCCTGGTGAACCCCTATGGCTGGGCCTTTTCGGAGATCACGGCCTCCCGCCTGCTGGTCTGCGACTTCCACGGCAATGTGGTGGCCGGGGAAGGCACGCCGGAGGCGACGGCCTTCCATATCCATGCCCGGCTGCACATGAAGCACCCGCGCGCCGCGGCCGCCTTCCACACCCACATGCCCAATGCCACCGCGCTGGCCATGCTGGAGGGTCCGCCGCTGACCTGGGCGGGGCAGACCGCGCTGAAATTCTACGGCCGCACCGCCGTGGATGAGGACTACAACGGCCTGGCGCTGGACGAGGCGGAAGGCGACCGCATCGCCGCCGCCATGGGCGAGGCCGACATCGTCTTCATGAAGAACCATGGCGTGATGGTGGTGGGCCCGACCATCGCCGAGGCCTGGGACGATCTTTATTACCTTGAGCGTGCCGCCGAGGTGCAGCGCCTGGCGATGGCGACCGGGCGGCCACTGAAGCCGGTGCCACATGCAGTGGCGCAGCGGGCCTATGAGCAGATGCGCTCGGGTGACGCGGACAGCGCGCGCCTGCACCTGGAGAGCATCAAGCGTATCCTGGCCAGGCAGGAGCCCGACTACCTGGACTGATCATGAAAGCAAAGGCTTTCTTCGCTTTCAGTACTGCGACAGGTCTGGCGGCAGGACGCATGCGGCGGCATAGCCCGCCGCATGAGCACCGAAACCGCCTTCCTCGACGACGCCGCCTCCCGCCCGGTCCTGCGCCTGATGCCGGGGCGCGACAAGCGGGTGAAGTCCGGCCATCCCTGGGCCTTCTCCAACGAGATCAACATGACCCCGGAGGCCCGCGCCCTTCCGGCCGGCACGCCCGTGCGGCTGGAGGGGGACGATGGCGTCAAGCATGGTACCTGGCTGTTCAACGCGCATAGCCTGATTGCCGCCCGGCGGCTGTCGCCCGACCCGGGCATGGTGCTGGGCAGCGCCTTCTTCCGGTCCCGGCTGGCCGAATGCCTCGCCCTGCGCGACCGGCTGGTGGGCGCGCCCTTCTACCGCCTGGTGCATGCCGAGGCCGATGGCCTGCCCGGGCTGGTGATCGACCGCTACGGCGATGCCCTGGCCCTGCAGGCCAATACCGCCGGCATGGACCGCGCCACGCCGCTGCTGGTGGCCGCGCTGCGGGAGCTGATCGACCCACGGGCCATCGTCGCCCGCAACGATTCCGCCGTGCGCGGCCTGGAGGGCCTGAAGGAGGAAAGCGGACTGCTGCATGGCGAGGACGCCACGGCGCGGGTGCGGGAAGGCGGGCTGGATTTCTCCATCGACCTGCTCTCCGGCCAGAAGACCGGCTGGTTCTTCGACCAGCGCGACAACCGCGCCCGGGTGGCCGCCCTGGCCAAGGACGCGACGGTGCTGGACGCCTTCTGCCACACCGGCGGCTTCGGCCTGCTGGCCGCCCAGGCGGGCGCACGGCAGGTGACGCTGCTGGACCGCAGCGAGCACGCCCTGGCCCTGGCCATGGACACCGCCCGCCGCCACGGCTTCGGCGAGAGCGTCTCGGCCAAGCGCGGCGACGCCATGGAGGTGATGGAGGCCATGATCGGTACCGGCCAGCGCTTCGACGTGGTGGTGGCCGACCCGCCGGCCTTCGCCAAGGCGCGCAAGGACCACCCGGCGGCGATGCGCGGCTACGCCCGGCTGGCGCGGCTGGCTGCAACCCTGGTGGCGCCTGGAGGATATCTGTTCATGGCTTCCTGCTCCCACCATGTCTCGCCCGGCGACTTCACCGATGCGGTGGCGCAGGGCATCGCCCGCACCCGCCGCCATGCCCGCCTGCTGGCCACAACCGGCGCCGGCATGGACCACCCCGTCCACCCGCTGCTGCCCGAGAGTGCCTACCTCAAGGGGCTGCTGCTTCACCTCCCGGCATGAGTGGCAGCCTTTCCCGCGCTTTCCGCGACACGGACTATTTGGCGGAAGGCGCGGTGGCACGGATAGGCCGGCGTTCAGGCAGCATGGCGGCGCTGCTGCGGCGGCTGGGCGCGGGGCAGGGAGTCTTCCTCAGTGCCTGGAACCCGATGGCCAAGTCCCGGCCACTGGCCTGGAACCACCGCGCGCAGGCCCGGCTCTGGCAGGCGGCGCGGCGCCGGCGCTTCGTGCCCGCCCGCAGCCAGCCCCGTCCAGCCGCCCATGCCCATTGGGGCGAGGACCAGATCTTCCTGGCGGCGGACCTGCGGGTGGCGCTGCGCCTCGCCCGCCGCTTCCGGCAATTGGCGGTGGTTGCGGTCAGGCATGATGGCACAGCGCGCTTGGTGTGGCTGAAGTTTTAAGAACAGTCGTTTACGGCCTGATGCTGACGATCAAGTGGAAGCCAGCATGAAAAAGCGCCGGAACGGCAGCAGCACCGCGCCGTTGCCAGCGGGCGGGTATTCAGGCCGCAGCGCCTCCGCATAAGCGGCCAGGAAGCTAGGCTTCATGGCGTCGGGCAGGGCTTCAACGAAGGGCCGCAAGCTGCTGCCCATGGCCCACTGCACCACAGGGTCCTGCCCATGCAGCTCATGGACGTATTCGGTGAACCACAGGTCCAGGCCGGCTGCCCTTGGGCGCAGCAAGTCGTAATAGTCGCGCATCGCCAGGATCGGCGGCGCGGAGCCGACCTTCCGCAGCGTATCTGCCCAGGGGCCTTGTTCCGCCACGGCGTATTGCAGCCGGCGCAGCGGGGCGTCGTGCATCGCCGGCATCTGCACGGCCAGCACGCCGCCGGGCGCCAGCAGGGAGAGCAGGCGGGGGAAGAGCGCCTCATGCCCCGGCAGCCAGTGCAGCGCGGCATTGGAGAAGATGACATCCACCGGAGCCTCGGGCGTCCAGGTGGCAATATCCGCCTGGGCGGTGGCGAAGCCTGCACTGCCGGCTTTGGCCAGCATCTCGGCCGAGGCATCGATGCCGGTTATCTCCGCGCCCGGAAAGCATGCCGCCAGCAGCGGCAGGGCATTGCCGGCGCCGCAGCCCAGGTCCACCACCCGTCGCGGTCCCGGGTGGCGGATGCGCGCCACCAGATCCACCGCCGGCTGCAGCCGCTCCCCCGAGAAGCGCAGATACTGCTCAGGGTCCCAGCCCGGGTTGGCAGCCATCAGGAGGCCACCCAACCCCCATCAATGGAAAGCGCCGAGCCAGTCAGGCTGCCGGTATCCGGGCCGCAGATATAGAGTGCCATGCGGGCCACTTCCTCCACCTCAACCCAGCGCTTGCTGGGCTGCTTGGCCAGGAGGTGGTCCTTCAGGGCGGACTCTTCGGAAACACCCTTGGCCTTGGCGATGGCGCCGACCTGCACCTCGGCCAGCGGAGTGCGGACGAAGCCGGGGCAGATGGCGTTGCAGGTGACGCCGGTCTGCGCCAGCTCGATGGCCGTCACCTTGGTCATGCCCACCACGCCATGCTTGGCGGCGACATAGGCGACCTTCTCCGGCGAGCCCACAAGGCCATGGGCGGAGGCGATGTTGATGATCCGCCCCCAGTTCCGCCGCCGCATCCCCGGCAACACCGCCTTGGTGGCGTGGAAGACGGCGGAAAGGTTGATGGCGATCACCGCGTCCCACTTCTCGTCCGGGAAGTCCTGCACCGGGCTGGTGAACTGGATGCCGGCGTTGTTGACCAGGATATCCACCTGGCCCAGCAGGCTCTCGGCCTCCGCCACCATGGCGCGGACCTCGACGGGCTTGGACAGGTCGGCGGCGGAATGATGCGGCTCGATGCCGTCGCCGGCCTGGGCCACGGCGCGCTTGGCGGCCTCGATATCCTCCGGCTTGCCGAAGCCGTTCAGCATCACCTTGGCGCCGGCGGCGGCGAGCGTTGTCGCGATGCCGAGCCCGATCCCGCTGGTGGAGCCGGTGATGATCGCAGTGCGACCGATAAGCGTCTTTTCCATGATCAGAGTCTGACCCTTACTGCCAACGGTGAAGCAGGCCGAGGATGCGCCGCATCGGCGTGGATGTGAATTCCGCCCCCCGCAGGTTTCCGGCAGCGCGCGCCACCGTCTCCGCCGCCGTGCCGCACGGCAGGGGCAGGGCGGCGATCTCCGGACCCGCAAGGTTGCGGGACATGGCGAGGGCGAGCAGCGCCGCCACCTCGCCCGCCTGCTCACCCATCAGCCCGGCGCCCAGCAGCCGGCCACGGCCGTCGGCCACCAGCTTCGCCATGCCGGGCCCGGCGACACCGTCCGGCAGCGGCACGCGCAGCACCTGCGGGTCGTGGCCAGCGGCACGCGCCTGCGCCTCGGTGAGGCCAAGCTGCGCCAGGGCGGGCAGGGTGCGCACCAGCCGGGGCGCCGCCACCGGGCCGAGGCTGGCCTGGAGGCCGTGCAGCATGGCATCGGCCACCACCGCCGCGTGCTGGCCGGGCGCAGGCTCCGCCGAGCCGGTATCGGCCACGGAGCCCACGGCCCAGACCCGGCGGTTGCCGGTGCTGCGCAGGTCCTGCCGCACCCGCACGCCAGCGGGCGTTGCCTCGATCCCGGCGGCGGCGAGGTCGAGGGGCGAGAGCCGGGGGGCCTGGCCAAGCGCCAGCACCAGATGCGAGCCTTCCAGCCGCGCGCCGCCTTCCAGCACCAGTGCCACGCCGGCCCCGGCATGCTCCACCGTCGCCACGGCGCTGTTCTCGTGCAGCGTCACGCCGCAGTGGCGCAGCGCCTCGCGCAGCGGCACCACCAGCTCCATCTCGTGGTCCGGCAGGATATTGGGTTGGGACTGCACCAGGCTGACACGGCGGCCGAGCAGCGCATGGGTCTGCGCCAGTTCCACCGCCTGCCGCCCGCCGCCGAGGATCAGCAGGTGCTCCGGCACCTCCTCCAGCCCCGGCAGGGCTTCCGGCAGCAGCCAGGGAACCGAGGCGAGGCCATAGGTATCCGGCACCACCGGGCCGCTGCCCGCCGCGATCACGGCATGGCGGAAGGAATAGGTGCGGCCGGCGGCCTCAAGGCAATCGAGTGCGATGAAGTGTGCGCTGGCCGGCACCACCACCAGCCCACGTGCCTGGAAGGGGGCGAGGATATCCTCCGCCGGGGCCGCCACGGGCTGCCGGGCGGGCTGGCCGGAGAGGGCGGCGCGGTGCGCGGCCTGGTGCAGCGCATCGGCGGCCTGGGACTGCTTCAGGCTGCCGCCGGCCGCCTCGCGTTCAAAGAGCACCACGCGGCGGCCGGTTTCCAGGCACCGGGCTGCCACGGCCAAGCCGGTGGCGCCGCCCCCGATGATGGCCACGTCCCAGGTGGCATCGGGCCTGGCTGCTTTGGATTCGGCCATCGAGTCTGCGCTCCTTCCAGGACAAGGGAGGGGCGTTATGGCGCCACCTGGGCCTAATTCCATACCCCCGAGGGCCAAAATGGTGATGCAAAAGAGTGTCGGGAGGTTACGGCGGTTGACGCGCCACCACCCCACTTCCTATACGTCCCCTCCTTCACCGGGCGGCCCCTCCATGGGCGGTCCGGTTTTGCTGTGGCGCGCCGGCACGATCCGGGTCGGCACGGTCCTGGATCTGGATTTTTTTGACGGAGTAACGCTCGTGAAGCGTACGTATCAGCCCTCGAAGCTCGTCCGGAAGCGCCGGCATGGTTTCCGCACCCGCATGGAGACCGTGGGTGGCCGCAAGGTTCTGAACAACCGCCGCGCCAAGGGCCGCAAGAAGCTCTCCGCCTAAGGCTTCAGGACGCGGGGAGCAGCCATTGGCCTCACCGCCTCGTCTGAAGCGGCGGCGCGAGTTTCTGCGCGTCGCCGGCAAGGGGAACCGCGCCGCCCGGCCGGGTCTGGTGTTGCAGGCCCTGCCGGGAACGGCGGGGCCGCTTCGCGTGGGCTTTACCTGCACGAAGAAGCTGGGCAATGCCGTGGTGCGCAACCGCGCCAAGCGGCGGCTGCGCGAGGCCGCGCGCCTGATGCTGGCCGAGGGTGCGCCCGAAGGCTGGGACCTGGTGATGATCGGCCGCGAGGCCACCGGCGAGCGGAACTTCCGCCAGTTGCTGGGCGACCTTCGCGGTCTGCTGAAGCAGCTGGGCGTCACGCCATGAACCGCCTGAAGGGGCGGGCCCCGGCGGCGATGCTGCTGAAGGGCGCGGTCCGCACCTACCAGCTGACGCTGCGGGGCGTGATCGGCAGCCATTGCCGCTTCTACCCGCATTGCAGTGCCTATGCGATCGAGGCGCTGGACACGCATGGCGCCGCGCGGGGCTCCTGGCTCGCCGCGCGTCGCTTGCTCCGTTGCCATCCCTGGCATCCTGGGGGATACGACCCCGTGCCGCTCCCGCCCCCCGAACCGGGGAAGACGGAAGCGGAATCGAATTGCCCGCCGGTTTCGACGGCGGCCCACCAGAAGGCCTGATGGCACCGCTCCGATGGACCAGAAGCGACTTTTTGCGGCGATCGCGCTCTCGATCCTCATCGTCCTGGGCTTCGAGCTGTGGAAGCGCGAGACGACCCCGGCCCCTCAGCCTGCGCCGGCCGTTGCCAGCCAGCAGACGACGCCGGGCGCCAATGCCCCGGCGGTGACGCCAGCCAGCCCGGGCTCGGCCGATGCCGCCCAGGCTGCCGCCACCAACCGCCCGGCGCCTGAGCGCCTGAAGATCGACAGCCCGCGCCTGGCCGGCAGCCTCAACCTGCGCGGCGCCCGGCTCGATGACCTGGTCCTGAAGGACTACCACGAGACCACCGATAAGCTCTCGCCCAACGTGCGGCTCTTCGCGCCGCGGGACGAGGCGAACCCTTACTACGCCCAGTGGGGCTGGTCCGCCGCCGATGGCCGCACCCGCGTGCCGGACAACGAGACGGACTGGACCGTGCAGGGCGGGCCGCTGGCGCCGGGCAAGCCGGTGACGCTGTCCTGGGACAACGGCCAGGGCCAGACCTTCCAGATCGTGCTGAGCCTGGACGAGAACTACATGTTCCAGGCCGACCAGCGGGTGGTGAA
This sequence comes from Teichococcus wenyumeiae, assembly GCF_003696345.1. Taxonomy (GTDB): domain Bacteria; phylum Pseudomonadota; class Alphaproteobacteria; order Acetobacterales; family Acetobacteraceae; genus Pseudoroseomonas; species Pseudoroseomonas wenyumeiae. Next base: position 280,785 of record NZ_RFLX01000003.1, read on the forward strand.
CAACAGCGCCGAGCCTGTTTCCGTGCTGCCCTGGGCGCGCGTCCGTCGCGAGACGACGCCCTATGTCGCTGGCTTCTACATCCTGCATGAGGGCTTCGTCGGTGTGCTCGGCGGCCGCCTGCACGAGACGACCTACAAGAGCGCCAAGGATGCGGGGCCTGAGAAGCGCGGCATCGCGCTGGAGCAGGAGACCAACGGTGGTTGGGCCGGCTTCACCGATAAGTATTGGCTGGCCGCCATCAATCCGGTGGATGTGGCGCAGCCGATGAAGGTCACCTGGCGCCATCTGTCCGGCGATGGTTGGGAGAACCGCTGGCAGGTGGACTTCGCGCCGCCGGCCGCGCAGCAGATCGCCGCTGGCGCCACCGGCGCGCTGGGCACCCGCGTCTTCGCGGGCGCCAAGGAAGTGCATCTGCTGGACCGTTACCAGGACACGCTGCACATCACCGATTTCGACAAAGCGATCGATTTCGGTATGTTCTACTTCCTGACCAAGCCGTTCTTCTATGCGCTGGACTGGCTGTTCAAGCTGTTTGGCAACTTCGGCATCGCCATCCTGGTCTTCACGGTGGCGCTGAAGGCGCTGTTCTTCCCGCTGGCGTCCAAGGCCTACAAGTCGATGGCCCGCATGAAGATGCTGGCGCCGAAGATGACCGAGGTCCGTGAGCGGTATAAGGACGACCCGGCCAAGGCCCAGGCCGAGATGATGGCGCTGTACAAGACGGAGAAGGTGAACCCCGCCTCCGGCTGTCTGCCCATCCTGATCCAGATCCCGGTCTTCTTCGCGCTCTACAAGGTGCTGTTCGTCACCATCGAAATGCGGCACGCGCCGTTCTTCGGCTGGATCCATGACCTTTCGGCGCCGGACCCGACCAACCTGTTCACGCTGTTCGGCATGATCCCGTGGGATCCGCCGGCCATGCTGCACATGCCGGTCTGGGCCATCATCATGGGCTGCACGATGTTCCTGCAGCAGAAGATGAACCCGCAGCCGCCGGACCCGATCCAGGCCAAGATCTTCACCTGGATGCCGGTGATCTTCACCTTCATGCTGGCGAGCTTCCCGGCGGGCCTCGTGATCTACTGGTCCTGGAACAATCTGCTCTCCGTGGCGCAGCAGGGCTGGATCAGCCGGCATGAGCGTGCCGAGCAGGCGCAGGCCAAGAAGCTGGCGAAGGCCAAGCGATGACCGGTTTCGCCGACGCGCGCGACGAGGACGAGCGCGCGGCGGCGCTGGAAGAGGGGCGGCTGCTGTTCTGCCGCCCCTGCAATTTCTTCTACGCCGCCCAGTCCATCGATCAGCTGCCCGAGGTCGGATTGCCGGAAGTGGCCTTCTGCGGCCGCTCCAACGTCGGCAAGTCCTCCATCACCAATGCGCTGACGGGGCAGAACAGCCTGGCGCGTGTTTCCCACACGCCGGGCCGCACCAAGCAGCTGAACTTCTTCAATCTGGGCGACCGGCTGGTGCTGGTCGATATGCCAGGCTACGGCTACGCCCAGGCCGCGAAGAGCGTGAAGGAGGACTGGCAGGGGTTGATGTTCAACTTCCTCCGCGGTCGCCCGACGCTGCGGCGCGTGGTGCTGCTGCTGGACAGCCGGATCGAGACCAAGGCTTCCGACCACGCGGCCATGAAGCTGCTGACGGAAGCCGCCGTCACCTTCCAGATCGTGCTGACCAAGGCCGATGACGTGAAGCCGGGGCCGCTGGCCAAGCGGCAGGAGGAAGCACAGGCGCTGGTGAAGAAATACACCGCCGCGCATCCGCTGGTGATCACCACCAGCAGCGAGACCGGGCTCGGCATCCCGGAACTGCGCGCCGAGCTGGCCGCCCTGGCGGCGCCGCCTCCCGATCTCGCCTGAATGCCTCGCGCCCTTGCCAGGGCGCGAGCTTGACCCCTCGGCCCTGACATCCTAGAGGCGGCGCGAAGGCAGCCTCGCCAGCACAGGGACCGTCATGGACCAAGACGCGCGCAACCAGATGGAACTCCTCGCCGAGGCACTGCCGCTGCTGAAGCGATACGACGACCAGACCATTGTCGTGAAATACGGCGGCCACGCCATGGGCGAGACCGAGGCGGCAGACCGCTTCGGCCGCGACATCGCGCTGCTGGAGCAGGTCGGCGTGAACCCCGTGGTGGTGCACGGCGGCGGCCCGCAGATCAACGCCATGCTGAAGCGGCTGAACGTGCAGTCCCAGTTCGTCAACGGCCTGCGCGTCACGGACGGCAATGTCGTGGACGTGGTCGAGATGGTGCTCTCCGGCACCGTCAACAAGCAGGTGGCGGATTGCATCACCCGCGCCGGCGCCATCGCTGTCGGCATTTCCGGCAAGGATGGCGGGCTGATCCGCGCCAGGAAGCTGGCCCGCACCTACCTGGACCCTGAGAGCAACATCGAGAAGGTGCTGGACCTCGGCTTCGTCGGCGAGCCGGAGCATGTGGACCCGCATGTACTGGAGCTGCTGATCGGCGCGCAGATCGTGCCGGTGGTGGCGCCGGTGGGCGTGGGCGTGGATGGCCAGACCTACAACATCAACGCCGACACGGCGGCGGGCGCCATCGCGGGCGCGCTGAACGCATCCCGCCTGCTGATGCTGACCGATGTCGCCGGCGTGCTGGACCAGGACAAGAAGCTGATCCCGGAGATGACGGTGGCCGAGGCGCGCGCCGGCATCGCCGCCGGCTGGATCTCGGGCGGCATGATCCCGAAGATCGAGACCTGCATCTATGCCATTGAGAAGGGCGTGAAGGCTGCCGTCATCGTCGATGGCCGGGTGCCGCATGCGGTGCTGATCGAGCTCTTCACCGAAGGCGGCGCGGGCACGCTGATCCGCCCCTGAGCCTCGCCTGCCCGGGCCGTTGTTGACAGCGGCCCGGACCCACCCGATACCGGCGCGGACGTTTTTTCAGTTCGCGCCGATCGGGATCATTCCATGGACCTCGCCAGCCTTTCCTCCACCATCGAGGGCCTGTGGGCCCGCCGCGCCGAGATCTCCCCCGCCACGCAGGGCGCGGATCGCGAGGCGATCGAGGCGGCGCTGGAGCTGCTGGATTCCGGCAAGGCCCGTGTGGCGGAGCCGGACGGGCAGGGTGGCTGGAAGGTCAACCAGTGGCTGAAGCAGGCGGTGCTGCTCTCCTTCCGCCTGGAAGACAGCGCGCCGATGGATGTCGGCCTTGGCGCCTATGACAAGGTTCCGCTGAAGTTCAAGGACTGGGGCGAGAACCGCTTCCGCGAGGCCGGCTTCCGCGCCGTGCCGGGCGCCGTGGTGCGCCGCTCCGCCTTCATCGGCAAGGGCGTGGTGCTGATGCCCTCCTTCGTGAATCTCGGCGCCTATGTCGATGAGAACACGATGGTCGATACCTGGGCCACGATCGGTTCCTGCGCCCAGATCGGCAAGAACTGCCATATCTCCGGCGGCGCCGGCATCGGCGGCGTGCTGGAGCCGCTGCAGGCCAACCCGGTGGTCATCGGCGACAACTGCTTCGTGGGCGCGCGCTCTGAGGTGGCGGAGGGCGTGATCGTGGGTGAGGGCAGCGTGCTCTCCATGGGCGTTTTCCTTGGCGCCTCCACCAAGATCGTCGACCGCGCGACGGGCGAGGTCTTTGTCGGCCACGTGCCGCCCTATTCCGTGGTGGTGCCGGGCTCGCTGCCGGGCAAGCCGCTGCCGGATGGTACGCCGGGCCCGAGCCTCTACTGTGCCGTGATCGTGAAGCGCGTGGATGCCCAGACGCGCAGCAAGACCTCCATCAACGAGCTGCTGCGGGACTAAGTATCCTTCCATGGACCCTTTGCCGCTTCTCCAGGATCTCATCCGCTGCCCCAGCGTGACGCCCGCCGATGCGGGCGCGATGGCGGTGCTGGAGGCGGCATTGGTGCCCCTGGGCTTCACCTGCACCCGCCTGCGCTTCGGCGAGATCGAGAATCTCTTTGCCCGCCGTGGTACGGAGGCGCCGCATCTCTGTTTCGCCGGCCATACGGATGTGGTGCCGCCGGGCGATGCCGCCGGCTGGAACACCGACCCCTTTGGCGCTGAAGTGCGGGATGGCACCGTCTATGGCCGCGGCGCGGTGGACATGAAGGGCGGCATTGCCGCCTGGATCGCCGCCGTGGCCTCCCTGCCGCGGGACCTGCCCGGCAGCCTGTCGCTGCTGATCACGGGCGATGAGGAAGGGCCGGCCACCGACGGCACCGTGCGCGTGCTGGAATGGATGGAGGCCAATGGCCAGATCCCCGACATGTGCATCGTGGGGGAGCCGACCAGCAAGGCGGTGCTGGGCGACACCATCAAGATCGGCCGGCGCGGCAGCATGAATGTCTCCATCGCGCTGCATGGCGTGCAGGGGCACAGCGCCTATCCGCAGCGCGCCGACAACCCCATCCACCGGCTGGTGCGCGTGCTGCACCAGCTGACCGCCGAGCCGCTCGACGCCGGCAGCGAGTGGTTCGAGCCTTCGACCCTGCAGGTCACCAGCTTCGATGTCGGCAACCCGGCCACCAATGTCATCCCGCCGGTGGCGCGGGCGCGGATGAACATCCGCTTCAACGACCTGCACAGCAGCGCCAAGCTGACCGCCCGCATCCGCGACCTGCTGGAGGCCGAGGGCGCGCGCTATGAGCTGGATGTCTCCTGCTCCGGCGAATCCTTCCTGACGCAGCCGGGTGATTTCGTCAGCGCCCTGCAATCCGCCACCCGGCAGGTGACCGGCGTGGAGCCTGCGCTGGATACGGGCGGCGGCACCTCGGATGCCCGCTTCATCGCGCGCTACTGCCCCGTGGCGGAACTGGGCGCCGTGGGCACCACCATGCACAAGGCCAATGAGTCCACGCCGGTGGAGGAGCTGCGGGCCCTGTCCCGCCTTTATGCCACCGTGATCGCCGCGCTGCTGCCGGCACGGACCGCCGCCTGAGCCTGCACCTGCCGAGCGCCGCCGGGCGGGCGGAGATGCGCGCGGGCCTGCGTGGGGCATTGCTGCTCGCGCGGGGGCGTGTGGAAGGCATCATGCTGATGCCGATCTCGGCGGAAGGCGCTGCCCGCTCTTTCTGGGCGACGGCGCTCTGCCTGCCGATCTTTCTGATCATGCGCCTGCTGCTGAACGACCAGCCGCTGTCCGGCCGCGCGCTGACGGCGGAGCTGTGCGGCTTCGCGACGGGCTGGGCCGGCTATGCCCTGGCCACCCTGCCCATGGCGATGGCCGCGGGCCGTGCGCCGCTCTGGCCGCGCTTCCTGGCTACCTGGAACTGGATCAGCCTGGTGCAGTACGGCCTGATCCTGCTGCTGGGGCTGCTCTCCGGTGCTGGCCTGCCAAGCTGGCTGGGGCAGACGCTGGAGCTGGCAGGGCTCGGATATGCGTTGTGGCTGCAATGGTTCGGCACCGGGCTGGCGTTGCAGGTGGGTAGTGGCCGGGCCCTGGGCTTCGTGCTGCTGGACCTGATCCTCGGCATGGTGCTCTCGGGCTTCGTGTCCGACATCGCCGGCGGCTAGGCTTGTGGCCAGGGCTGCGATTCCCATCTGCCCGCTGCAAGGATCGAGGTAGAGCATGACCATCGACGTCTGGAGCTGGCCGACCCCGAACGGCCACAAGGTCCATATCGCGCTGGAGGAGCTGGAGCTTCCCTATCGCGTCGTGCCGGTGAACATCGGCAAGGGCGAGCAGTTCAATCCGGAATTCCTCGAGATCACGCCCAACCACCGCATCCCCGCCATCGTGGACCCGGACGGGCCCGACGGTCAGCGCATCCAGCTTTTCGAAAGCGGCGCGATCCTGATCTATCTGGCGGAGAAGGCGGGGCGGCTGATCCCGGCCGATGCGGCGGCGCGCTATACCTGCCTGCAGTGGCTGATATTCCAAATGGGCGGTGTCGGGCCGATGTTTGGCCAGTACAACCATTTCGCCGCCTATGCGCCCGAGAAGCTGCCCTATGCCATCGAGCGCTATGGGAATGAGGTGAGGCGCCTGCATCGCGTGCTGGACAAGCGCCTCGGCACCAGCGCCTATCTGGCTGGCGACGAATATTCCATTGCCGATATCGCCACCTTTCCATGGGTCCGTAATCCGGATCGGCGTGGCATCGACCTGTCGGAATATCCGGCCGTGAAGCGCTGGCATGACACCATTGCCGCGCGGCCTGCGGTGCAACGCGGTGTTGCCGTGTTGTCCGAGAATCAGCGAAGCGGTCCGATGAGCGATGCGGAACGCGAGCAGCTTTTCGGCAAGACGCAGTTTCAAGCACGTTGATCTGTTTCGAGACCGCATTGGTAAGAAAATGTTCACCCACTGCGGGCGATGCTGATTGAGCGGGAACAGCGCTAGGCACCGTGCGTGGATCTTGCCAGACAGGAGGTGGCGCTGTTGTCACTCCGGCTGGCAAGACTGCCCCTGTCGCTCCTATGATGTCGGACAAAGGCGGTGCGGCGGCGCTGTGACAACCCGGTGGGGAGCCCTGGCGGTTCCTTGCTGTCTTCCTGCGGCGGAGGAGCCGGCGGCATGAGTGCGCGTATCCTGGTGGTGGATGATATCGCCGCCAACCTGCGTCTGCTGGAAGCGCGGCTGAATGCCGAATACTACGAGGTCGCGCTGGCCTCCTCAGGCCCCGAGGCACTGGAGCGCGCGGCGGAATGGATGCCGGATGTCATCTTGCTGGACGTCATGATGCCCGGCATGGATGGCTACGAGGTTTGCCGGCGGCTGAAGGCCAATCCCGACATCGCGCATATTCCCGTTGTCATGATCACTGCGCTGGTGGACCCGGCGGAGCGCGTGCGGGGGCTGGAGGCCGGGGCGGACGACTTCCTCTCCAAGCCCGTCGATCACCCGACGCTCTTTGCCCGGCTGCGCGCGCTGCTGCGCATGAAGCAGGTGCTGGACGCCTTCCGCCTGAGGGCCGAGACGGCGCAGGAACTGGGCTTTACGCCCGAGCCGCAGCCGTCCACCAACCTCGCCGGCGCCGAGGCGCTGCTGGTGACGGAGGATGTGAACGAGGCGGAGCTGCTCTCCAGCGTGCTGTCCGGCGATGGCATCCAGATCCGGCTGGCTTCCGACCCCGCCACCGCCTGGTCGATGCTGGAGGATGAGCAATACGACCTGGCGCTGTTGAGCCTGTCGATGGAAGGCGGCGGGCTGCGCTTTGCCTCCCGCCTGCGCGCCCAGGCCCCGACGCGGGACCTGCCGGTGCTGCTGATCGGCGATGCGGACCAGAAGGACCTGATCCTGCGCGGCTTCGACCTGGGCGCCAACGACCATGTGCTGAGGCCGGTGGACCCCAATGAGCTGCGGGCCCGTGCACGCAACCAGATCCGCCGCAAACGCTACCAGGAGCGGCTCCAGGCGGAGCTGAACCGCTCGCTGGAAATGGCGGTGACGGACGGCCTGACCGGGCTGCGCAACCGCCGCTACATCACCCGCCACTTGGAAGGGCTGCTGCGCGCCGGTGGCGTGGCACTGCTGATGCTGGACGTGGACCGCTTCAAGACGGTCAACGACACCTATGGCCATGCCGCCGGGGACCAGGTGCTGCAGGACGTGGCCCTGCGCATGCGGCGGCACCTGCGGGCCGTGGACGTGGTGGCGCGCTTCGGCGGCGAGGAATTCGTCGTCGCCATGGCCGGGGCAGGGCAGGAGGAAGCGCTGCAGGTGGCGGAGCGCCTGCGCGAATCCCTGATCGACTCCCCGGTGACGCTGGAGCAGCACAAGCCGCTGTCCATCACCGCCAGCATCGGCGTGGCCGTCAGCCGGGCGGGGGATACGCTGGACGACCTGACCTCGGCCGCCGACGCGGCACTCTACCGGGCCAAGGCCAATGGCCGCAACCGGGTGGAACTGGCCGTGCCGGAAGACTGGCGCCGCCGCAACGCCGGCGTGGCCTGAGGAACGGGTCCGGCCACGAAAAAGGGCCGGTCCCGGCAGGGAACGGCCCTTCGAAGCAGCATCGCTGCGCCCGCCAGATGGCGGGCGGCGCTGCTTACTTGATCTTGCCTTCGCGGTACACGACGTGCTTGCGCACGACGGGGTCGTACTTCTTGAACTCCAGCTTGTTGGTCGTGGAGCGCGTGTTCTTCTTCGTCACGTAGAAGTGGCCGGTATCGGCGGTGCTGATGAGCTTGATGAGAATGGTGTTGGACTTGGCCATGTCTATTCTTCCGTGGTCGCCCCAGTGGTCAACCGGGCGGGGTGCAGGCTGAGCCGGGCGATACGGAGCCGCATTCCCGGGGGTCTGATCAGGGGGCGGAACCTAGCGCGCCACCCGCTACAGTCAAGCAGATCCTTGCATCTGGCACGGAATCAAGGGGAAAGCGCCGTCGCCAGCAGCCTTGGATGGTCGATCAGGGCCTTCGCGACCTCCGAATCCAGTTCCCGCTCCTCGGCCGGGGGGCAGGTGGCACGCAGGGCGGCGACCTCGCTGGCCGGCACCGGCGGGCGGGCGGCCCGCAGCCGGGCCAGCACTGGCGCGCGGGGAGCCTGGCCATTGCCAAGCTGCGCCAGCTCCGTCCGCACCGCTTCCAGGCCCAGGCTGGTGCAGATGGTGGGCTGCACGCCCAGGCCCTGCACCGGCCAGCCCTGCGGCGCCAGCACGCGGGACCAGGAGATCAGCACTTCCGCGCCGTTGGTCAGCGGGATAACGATCTGAATCAGGCCCTTGCCGAGGGTGGAACTGCCCACCACGGCCGCCCGCCCACGGTCGGACAGCGCCGCCGCCACGATCTCGGCCGAGGAGGCGGTGCGGCCATCCACCAGGATCACCAGCGGCCGGGACTGGGAGAGGTCGGTGCCCGCGGCGTTCCAGACCCGAACGGAATCGGGGTGCCGGCCCAGGCTGCTGGCGATCGGCCCATCCATCAGGAAGGCATCGGCCACCGACATGGCCTGGGACAGCACGCCGCCCCGATTGCCGCGCAGGTCCAGCACCACGCCACGGGGCGGCTGCGGCTCCGCGAAGGCTTCGTTCAGCAGTTCGGAAAGGGCCTCGGTGGTGTGGGAGGAAAAGGCGGTGAGCCGAAGCCACAGGATGCCATCCTGCCGCTCCGCCCGCAGCGTCCGACCCGGCGCGGCGCTGCGCAGCAGGGTGACGACATGGCGCTGGTTGCCCCGCCGCAGCACGAGCGTGACCTCGGTGCCGGTCAGCCCTTCCAGCAGTTCCGCAGCGTCGGTGATGCGGCGGGCCGAGACGGCATAGCCGTCGATGGAGAGCAACTGGTCGCCCTCCCGCAGCCCGGCCTGGGCCGCGGGGCCATCGTGCACCACCGCGGCGACCACCACGGAGCCCCGCCGCCCGCCCGCCAGCCGCAGGCCCAGCGAGGACTGCCCGACCCGCCGCTCACGCGCCTGCAAGGCCTCATCGGCGGTGACGTAGCGGCTATAGGGGTCGAGGTGGTTGAACAGCTCGTCGAAGCCGGCCTGCAACACGCGCTCGATGCCGGCACCTTGCAGCAGGGGCGAGGCGGCCCAGGCAGCGGCGTAGAAGCGCGTCAGAAGCCCGGCCAGTACTTCGGCGGCGGGTTCCTCGGCCGGGGGCTGGCGGATGCCCCGGCGGCCCTGCGGCGGCGGCGCGGGAAGGGACAGCGGCACCGGCTGTTCGAGCAGCAGCCGGTCGCCGATCCTCAACCGCATCTGACCGGCCGAGACTTCCGTGCTCAACCGGATATCGACGGCGCCAAGGCCCCGAAGCGACCACAAGGCCATGTCGGCGGGTGCCGCGGATTCCAGGTGGCGTTCGATGATGGCGGTGAAGGCCTGCTGCAGCGCCGGCAGCACCACGGAGCGCGGGAAGGGCGCCTCCTGCGCGCGGGCGGGAGCCGCGAGCAGCAGGGCCAGCAGCACCAGGACAAGGCCCAGGCGCCGGAGCAGGACCGCGGCGGCCGCTACCGCTTCCTCGCGCCGCGTGGCGGCACGCCCTGCATGATGTGGAAGACCAGCCCGCCGGTCAGGGGCGCCGCTTCGGCCAGACGGACCTCGACGGCCTGTCCCAGGCTGAAAGCCAGCCGCGTGTGGCGGCCGGAGAGCCGACGCTCGGCCTCCTCGTGAATCCATCGATCGTCCGGCAGGGATGACAATGGCACGATTCCGCTCGCGCCATTCTCCTCTACGGTGACGAAGAGGCCAAAGCGTGTCACCCCCGAAATACGCGCGGCGAATATGCTGCCGGTGCGTGTCGCCATGAAACCGGTCAGGAAGCGGTCCACGGCATCGCGTTCGGCGGCGGCGGCGCGGCGTTCGGTGCGGGTGATGGCCTCGCCGATCGCGGCGAATTCCTCGGCATCCGCAGGCGGAATGCCTTCCGGCCCCAGTTTCAGGCCGGCGATCAGCGCGCGGTGCACCAGCAGGTCGGCATAGCGGCGGATGGGGCTGGTGAAATGCGCGTAGCGCGGCAGCGCCAGGCCGAAGTGGCCGATGTTCTCCGGGCTGTATTCGGCCTGCGACTGGCCGCGCAGCACGGCCTCATGGATCAGCCGGGCTTCCGGCATGTCCTTGGTTTTTTCCAGCAGGTCGGCGAAGTGGCGGGGCCGCAGTTCGCCCGCCGCCGGCAGGTCGAGATCGAAACTGTCCAGGAACTGCCGCAGCCCTTCCAGCTTCTCGTCCGAAGGCCGGTCGTGCACGCGGTACATGCAGGGCTGGCCGGTCTTTTCCAGCGTCTCGGCCGCGCAGACATTGGCGGCGACCATGAATTCCTCGATCAGCCGGTGGGAGTCGAGGCGCTGGCGCGGCACCACGTCACGCACCTGGCCGTTCTCGTCCAGCAGCACGCGGCGCTCCGGCAGGTCGAGGTCCAGCGTGCCGCGCTTCTCCCGCGCCGCCAGCAGGGCGGCATAGGCGCCGAAAAGCGGGGCGAGGGTCTCGGTCATCTCGCCGCGCAGATGCGCTTCCTGCACCTGCTCATAGGTCAGCCGGGCGGCGGAGCGCATCAGGCCACGGCCGAAGCGGTGCGCGGTCTTGGTTCCGGCGGCATCGAAATGCATCTCGACGAAGAGGCAGCCGCGGTTCTCGCCGGGCTTCAGGCTGCACCAGCCGTTGGACAGTGCCTCCGGCAGCATCGGCACGACGCGGTCGGGGAAATAGACGCTGTTGCCGCGCGTGCGGGCGTCGTCATCCAGCGCGCTGCCACCGCGGACGTAATGCGCCACATCGGCGATGGCGACGATGACGCGCCAGCCCGTGCCTTCCGCCGCCGCCCAGACGGCATCGTCGAAATCGCGCGCGTCCTCGCCATCGATGGTGACGAGCGGGATCTCGCGCAGGTCCTCGCGGCCTTGCAGGTCCACCGGGCCGGCTGCTTCCGCCTCGGCCAGGGCCAAGGGCGCGAAGGTCTCGGGAATGCCGTGCTGGTGGATGCAGATCAGCGAGACGGCGCGGGGCGAGTCCATCCGCCCCAGGCGCTCGATGATGCGGACCGGGCGCAGCCCGGCGCCGAAATGCGTGATGGGCTCGGCCAGCACCAGTTCGTCGGGCTCGGCCCCGCCATCCTCGCCGGCAGGCACGGACCATTCTGCCTTCTGGCGCTTGTCCACCGGCACCACGCGGCCATTGGCGAAGATGCCCAGCACGCGCGCCGGCCCGGCGGCGCCCAGGCGCTTGAAGGTGCGGCCGTCATACTTGCCGCCACCCATGGAGCGGAGGCGCGCCAGCACCCGCTCCCCGGGGGCCAGGGCGGGCTGCCCGGGGCGTTCGGGCCGCATATAGACCAGCGGCGGGCGGCCTTCGCCGGCCCATTCCACCGGGCGGGCGAGGGGATCGCCATCGGGATCGGTGCCGAAGACCTCCACCACCGCGATTTCCGGCAGCTTCTGGATGTCACGGGTGCGGCGGCGGCCCGAGCGGGCGACCACGCCTTCCGCCTCCAGCTCCCGCAAGAGGGCGCGCAGGGCCGGGCGCTGGTCTACCGACAGGCCGAAGTGGCGGACGATGTCGCTCTTGCCGACATCGCCCGGCGCATCGCGCAGGAAGCGGCGAAGCTGCTCGCGCGTCGGCAGCGGCGGCAGGGCGCCGCTGCTGTCGCCGCTATCCGAGGCGCCGCTCAGGCCTTCACCTTCGCAGGCTTGGCGGCCGCTTTCCTGGCCGCGGGCTTCTTCGCCGCCGCCGGCTTCTTGGCAGCGACCTTCTTCGGCTTCGGTGCCGCCTCGGTATCCGTGGCGGCAGCCTTCTTGGCCGGAGCCTTCTTGGCCGCGCCCTTCTTGCCCTTGGGCGGCAGCTTCTTGCCCTTCTCGGCCAGCAGCGCCACCGCCTGGTCGAGCGTGATGTCCTCCATGGTCATGTCGCGCGGCAGGCTGGCAACGAAGCCGGCATGCTGCGCGAAGGGACCGAAGCGACCCTTCTTGACCTCCACCGGCTCCCCATCCTTGGGATGCGGGCCCAGGCTCCGCACCCGCGCCGCGGCATCCGCCAGCAGTGACACCGCGCGGTTGATGCCGATGGACAGGACATCGTCATCCTTGTCGATCGACTTGAAGATGCTGCCCATCTTCACGTAGGGGCCGAAGCGGCCGATGGCGGCGGTGATCTCGTCGCCGCTTTCCGGATGCAGCCCGACGACGCGCGGCAGGGAAAGCAGCGCCAGGGCGCGCTCCAGCGTCAGCGTCTCCGGGTCCATGCCGCGTGCCAGGCTGGTTCGGCGTGGCTTGGTCGGCTTGCCCTTGGCATCCGTGCCGCCCTCGCCAAGCTGCACATAGACGCCGTAGGGGCCGCGCCGCAGCGTGACATCCTGGCCGGAGACCGGGTCCACGCCCAGCTCCCTGTGGCCGCCGGCAAGGCCGCCGCCTTCGCCCTCAGCCTCGCCGCCCGGCACCGCCAGGGGGCGGGTGTAGCGGCATTCCGGATAGTTGGAGCAGCCGATGAAGGCGCCGTTGCGGCCCAGGCGCAGGCCCAGGCGGCCGGTGTGGCAGTTGGGGCATGCGCGCGGGTCGCCGCCATCCGCCGGGGTGGGGAAGAAGTGGCGGCCCAGCTCCTCGTCCAGCGCGTCGATGACCTCGGTGATGGTGAGGTCCTTGGTCGCGGCGACAGCGGCGTTGAACTCGTCCCAGAAGGCCCGCATCACCGCGCGCCAGTCGGCCCGGCCGCCGGAGATGTCGTCGAGCTGCTCTTCCAGCCCCGCGGTGAAATGCGGGTCCACGTAGCGCTCGAAGAAGGAGACCAGGAAGGTGGTGACCAGCCGCCCACGGTCCTCCGGCATGAAGCGGCGCTTGTCCAGCTTCACGTAATCGCGGTCCTGCAGGGTCTGCAGGATGGAGGCGTAGGTGGAGGGGCGGCCGATGCCCAGCTCCTCCATCTTCTTCACCAGCGAGGCTTCCGAGTAGCGCGGCGGCGGCTGGGTGAAGTGCTGGTCCGCCTGGGCGGCGGTCAGCTTGGAGGGGTCGTCCTGCCGCATGGGCGGCAGGGTGCGGCCTTCCTCGTCATCGCCCACGGCATCGTCCACGTCCTCCCGGTACAGCTTCAGGAAGCCGTCGAAGGCAATGACGCTGCCGGTGGCGCGCAGCTTGGTGCCGCCGGAGGCAATATCCACCGCCGTCTGGTCCAGCTCGGCGGATTGCATCTGGCTGGCGACGGCGCGCTTCCAGACCAGCTCGTAAAGCCGGCGCTGCTCGGGGCTCAGGAAGCGGGCGACCTGTTCCGGCGTGCGGCGCACGTCGGTGGGGCGCACGGCCTCGTGCGCTTCCTGCGCGTTCTTGGCCTTGGAGGAGTATTCGCGCGGCGCGGCCGGGACGTAGTCGGGGCCGAAGGCATCCTTCACATGGTCGCGGATGGCGAACATCGCCTCCCGCGCCATCTGCACGCCGTCGGTACGCATGTAGGTGATGAGGCCGACGGTCTCGCCCTGCATGTCCACGCCTTCGTAGAGCTGCTGGGCCAGGCGCATGGTCTGCTGCGCGCCGAAGCCCAGCTTGCGCGAGGATTCCTGCTGCAGCGTCGAGGTGGTGAAGGGCGGCGGCGGATTGCGCCGGACGCGCTTCTTCTCGACATTGACGACCGTGAAGCTGCCGGCCTCCACGGCGGCGCGGGCGCGCATGGCGCTGGCCTCGTCCGGCAGGTCGAACTGGTCGAGCTTCTTGCCCTCCAGATGCGTCAGCCGGGCGGTGAAGGGGGCGCTGTTGACGGTGAGGAACTTGCCCTCGACGGTCCAGTATTCCCGCGCCTTGAAGGCCTCGATCTCGGCTTCGCGCTCGCAGATCAGGCGCAGCGCCACCGACTGCACGCGGCCGGCCGAGCGGCTGCCGGGCAGCTTGCGCCACAGCACCGGGGAGAGCGTGAAGCCCACCAGGTAGTCCAGCGCGCGGCGGGCTAGGTAGGCCTCGATCAGCGGCGTATCCAGGTCCCGCGGATGCTCCAGCGCGTACTGGACGGCGCGCTTGGTGATCTCGTTGAAGGTGATGCGGTGAACCTCGACGCCCTTCAGGGCGCCCTTCTGCCGCAGCATCTCCTGCACGTGCCAGGAAATGGCCTCGCCTTCGCGATCCGGGTCGGTGGCCAGGAAGAGGCGCTTGGCGCCCTTCACGGCCTTGGCGATGGCCGAGACCTGCTTCTCGCCCCGGTCCTCGGAGGACCAGTCCATGGCGAAATCTTCATCTGGCCGCACACTGCCGTCCTTGGCGGGCAGGTCGCGCACATGGCCGAAGCTGGCCAGGACAGTGAAGTCCTCGCCCAGATACTTGTTGATGGTCTTCGCCTTGGCCGGCGATTCGACGACGACGACGTCGGTCATGGCAGGTGTCGCGTGCTCTCTCTGGCCACGATGGGGGCGGGCCGGACCCAGGCGGATTCAGTCACTAAACGCTGCGGACGACACGGTTGCCGGTGAGGGTCTCGATACGCCCTTCCAGCTCCAGATCCAGCAGGATACCCTGCACCGCAGCAGGCGAGAGGTGGCAGCGCCGAAGCAACTCGTCAACTGCAACCGGACTGTTCCCTATCAAATCAAGGAGTTGGCCAGGGGCGCCTTCCGTCACAACCGCCGCTTGCGGCGCTGATGCGCGGGTTTGCGGGGTCATCGGGCGGAACAGGGGCATGGGATGAGGGGCGTCCGGCAGGTGCTCCAGCACATCCGCGGCGGTGCCGGTGAGGTGCGCGCCCTGCCGGATCAGGTCGTTGGAGCCGGCGCAGCGCGGGTCCAGCGGGCTGCCGGGCACGGCGAAGACCTCGCGGCCCGCCTCCAATGCCAGCCGGGCCGTCATCAGGGTGCCGGAGCGATAGGCAGCCTCCACCACCACCACGCCCAGGCTCAGGCCGGCGATGATGCGGTTGCGGCGGGGAAAATGCCGGGCGATCGGCGCGGTGCCGAGCGGCGCCTCGGCCACTACGGCGCCGCCTTCCGCCAGGGCCGACTGCAATTCCGCGTGTTCGGGCGGGTAGGCGACATCGAGGCCGCCGGGAACCACGCCGATGCTCTGCCCCGTCCGCAGCGCGCCGGCATGCGCCGCGCCGTCGATGCCGCGCGCCAGGCCGGAGGTCACGACGATGCCTTGCTCCGCCAGCGCCTCGGCCAGTTCCTCGGCCATGCGGCGGCCGAGGGCGGAGGCATTGCGGGCGCCAACGATGGCGACCTGCCGGGCATGCAGGCAGGCAGCATCGCCCACCACCGCCAGCAGGGGCGGCGCATCCTCCAGCAGGGCCAGGAGGGGCGGGTAATCCTCCTCGCCCCATACCAGGAAGCGGCCGCCGAGATCCTCCAGCCGGTCCAGCTCCCGCTCCGCTTCGGCGGCCGGATAGGGCGTGAAGGGCGCGGCGCGGCGGGCCGCATGCCGGGGCAGGGCCTCCAGCGCCGCGCTGGCCGTGGCGTATTGCCCCAGCAGCCGGCGCCAGGTGAGGGGGCCGATACCCTCGGTGCGCGTCAGCCGCAGCAGGGCGAGGGTCTCGGCCCGGGTCACTTGCCTTTGCCGATCCTCGGTTCGGTGCCCGCCAGCAGGCGGCGGATATTGTCGGCATGGCGCCAGAGGATGATCAGGGTCACGACCAGCGCGAAGCCGGCCAGCAGCCTGTCCCCGGCCAGCAGCGCGATCACCGGCGCCGCCACGCAGGCCGTCAGCGCCGAGGCCGAGGAGATGCGGGTGATCTTGGCCATGGCCACCCAGACCAGGGCGCAGAGCAGCCCGATCCACCAGGAGGCGGCCAGCAGGATGCCGGCGCCGGTGGCCACGCCCTTGCCGCCCTTGAAGCGCAGCCAGACCGGGAAGACATGGCCCAGCAGCGCGGCGATGCCCGCCAGCAGCCCGGCATCCCGGCCCCAGAGGGCGGTGAAGGCCAGCACCGGGATGGCGCCCTTCAGCGCATCCAGCAGCAGCGTGCCGGCGGCGACCTTCTTGTTGCCGGTGCGCAGCACATTGGTGGCGCCGATATTGCCGCTGCCGATGGAGCGGATATCCCCCAGCCCCGCCGCCCGCGTCAGCAGCAGGCCATAGGGCACGGAGCCGGAGAGGTAGCCGATGACGGCGGCCGCGATGAGCGGGGTGTTCATCCGAAGACGCGCCGCCCGGCCTTCCAGGTGCCCAGAACCCGGCCTTCCAGCGGCCGTCCGTCGAAGGGCGTGTTCTGCGCCTTGCCCGGCAGCTTGCCGTCCTCGACCTTCCAGCCGCGCTCCAGGTCGAAGAGCACGAGGTCGGCGGGGGCGCCGCGGGTCAGGCGGCCGGTCTCCAGGCCCAGCAGCTCGGCGGGCTTCTGCGTCATGTAGGCCAGGGCCTGCGGCAGCGTCAGGTCGCCGCCATGCACGCGGGCCAGGGTCACGCCCAGCAGGGTCGCCAGCCCGGCGCCGCCGGCCTCGGCCTGGGCGAAGGGCAGGCGCTTGTCATCGGCGTCGCGCGGCTGGTGGTCGGAGGCGATGGCGTCGATGGTGCCATCCTTCAGCCCGGCCACCACCGCCAGCCGGTCCTCCTCCCGCCGCAGCGGGGGCGAGAGCTTGGCGTAAGTGCGGAAGTCGCCGATGGCGGTCTCGTTCAGGTCGAAATACGGGGGCGCGGTGTCGCAGGTGACGCGCAGGCCCTCATCCTTCGCCTGCCGGATCAGGTCCAGCGCGGCGCCGGTGGAGACATGGGCGAAATGCACATGGCCCTTGGTGATGCGGGCCAGCGCGATGTCGCGCGCCACCATCATCGCCTCGGCGGCGGCCGGGATGCCGGGCAGGCCCATCCGGCTGGCCATCTCGCCCTCGGTGGCGACGCCGCCGCGGGCGAGGTCCGGCTCCTCCGGGTGCTGCACCACGAAGGTGCCGAAGGCGCGGGCATAGGACAGCGCCAGCCGCATGGTGCGGGCATTGCCGATGGCGCGGGAGCCATCCGTGAAGGCCACGGCGCCGGCCTCCCGCAGCAGGCCGAATTCCGACAGGTCCTTGCCAGCGCAGCCTTTGGTCGCGGCGCCATAGGGTAGGATGGACAGGCTGCCGCCAGCCTCGCCGCGCCGCCAGACGAATTGCAGCAGCGCCGGGTCATCCAGCGGCGTCAGCGTATCGGGCAGGGCGCAGAGGGTGGTGATGCCGCCCGCCGCAGCCGCCTCGGCGGCGCTGTCGATGGTCTCGCGGTACTCGTTGCCGGGCTCGCCCAGGCTGGCGCGCAGGTCGATCAGGCCGGGGGCCAGCACGGCATCGCCGCAGTCCACCACCGTGGCGCCATCGGGCACGCCCAGCGAGCCGCCATGGTCGGCGATGACGCCACGGCTGACCAACAGGTTGCCCGCCGCATCCAGGCCGGAGGCGGGGTCCACCAGCCGGGCATTGGTGAAAAGGATGTCCGGGGAGGGGATCATGGCCGGGCGTTCCGCCGCAGGTTACGCGAAAGAATATCGAGCACCGCCATGCGCACGGCGACGCCCATCTCCACCTGTTCGCCGATGACGCTGCGCACCGGGTCATCCGCCACGGCGCTGTCGATCTCGACGCCGCGGTTCATCGGGCCGGGATGCATCACGATGGCGTCCGGCTTGGCCACGGCCAGCTTGGCGGCATCCAGGCCGAAGAAGCGGAAATACTCGCGGGCGGAAGGCACCAGGCCGCCGGCCATGCGCTCCTTCTGCAGGCGCAGCATCATGACCACGTCGGCGTCCCGCAGGCCGGACTTCATGTCGTGGAAGACTTCCACGCCCATCCGCTCCACCTCGGCGGGCAGCAGGGTGGGCGGGCCCACCACGCGCACGCGGCAGTTCATGGCGGACAGCAGATGGATGTTGGAACGCGCCACCCGGCTGTGCAGCACGTCGCCGCAGATGGCGACGGTCAGGTTCTCCAGCGCGCCCTTGTGGCGGCGGATGGTCAGCGCATCCAGCAGCGCCTGGGTGGGGTGCTCATGCGTGCCGTCGCCGGCATTGATCACCGCCGCATCCACCTTCTGGCTCAGCAGGGCGGGGGCGCCGGACTGAGCGTGGCGCACCACCAGCAGGTCGCAATGCATGGCGTTCAGGGTGGAGGCGGTGTCGAGCAGCGTCTCCCCCTTGTTCACGGAGGACTGGGAGACGGACATGTTGATCACGTCCGCGCCCAGCCGCTTTCCCGCCAGCTCGAAGGAGGTGCGGGTGCGGGTGCTGTCCTCGAAGAACAGGTTGATCAGCGTGCGGCCCTTGAGCTGGTCCCGCTGCGTCTTTCCGCTGCGGTTCAACAGGGCATAGGATTCGGCCAGATCGAGCAGATCGGCGATGTAAGGCGGCTCCAGCCCTTGAAGGGCGAGGAGATGCCGGTGCGGATAAGCGACCATGGCAAGGATCAGTCCGGCTAGAGGCGCGCGACCATAACGGTGCCGCCGCCGCACCGAAAGTCCCCTCCGACAACTCGGCCCCGCTGAGGCTCAGGAAGCGAGCCGGGGCAGGGAGAGCAGCAGGCGGATCAACTCGCCCTGGCGCCGGGTGCCTGTCTTGAACATGGCTGACTTGATCTGGCCGCGGATGGTGTTGGTTTGCACCGCCCGCTCCCGCGCGATGTCCTCCGGGCTCAGGCCGGCGGCCAGCGCCACCGCTACCTCGGCCTCGGAGGGGCTGAGGCCGAACAACTGTGCCAACCGCCCCGCGAGGTCCGCCGGCTGGCCGGGCGGGTCGGTCATCAGCACCAGGGCCAGGGGACGGCTACCTTCGCCACGGTGATGCTGCCGGGGCTGGAAGGGCGCCACCAGCAAGGTGCGCTGCAATCTGCCCGCGGCATCGCAGGCGCAGAGCATGGTGCCGGGCAAGGGGGGCGTGCCGCCTTCCTGCCGCGTCGCCTGCCAGACCAATTGGGCCAGCAGGTTGTCCTCCTCCGTCGCGCGCAGCCGCAACTGGCCGCCGGGGCTCAGCGTGATGCCGGCCTGGCGCATCAGCCGCTCTGCCGTGCGGTTGGCGAAGGCGACGCGCCGGTCCGCTTCCAGCACCATTACGCCGCTGGGCAGCAGGTCGAGGGCGTCGAGGCCGAGGTCCCGCACTGCTTGGTTGGCGCCGGTTCGTTCGGCCAGCTGCAACGCACGCGGCAGGTGCGGCAGGACCTGTCGCAGCTGATCGGTGCCGCGCCGGGATACCGGACCCGCGCGCCGGGTTCGCGCGATGCCCAGGAAGAGCCACCGCTTGCCCGGCAGTGCCCAGTAGGCGCCAGCGTTATAGAAGGCATCGCCGACCTTGGGGCGGAGAAAATCGTTATAGAATTCCGAGGCCTTCAGCTCGGCGTCCATTAGGTACTCGTGGCTCAGCATCAGCTCACCGGGCTGGAAGCTGCGGAAGGGTTGGCGGAAGGCATCAAGCTGGTGGAAATGAGCCGTATAGGCCTCTGCCATGGAACTGTCGCAGCCATAGGCGCCCAGTATCGTGGCTTCCCCGGCCGGCGAGGTGACGTGCAGCGCGCCGCTCTGTGACCTGCTGAAGCCTGCGATGCGGTCCAGCACTGCCTGCCAGTCCGGGCCGCCGAAGGAACCGCCGGTGGCCATGTCGTAGAGATCGGCGATCAGATCAGCTGGAGTGTCAGGCATGTCCTCTCGACGGGCGGCGGGTCAGGGGGAGGATGAGGCAGTGGCGTCCAGCGCTGCTTGTAACATATAGGCGGCGGCCGCCGCATCAACGACCTGCGCACGCTTGGCACGCGTCATGTCCGCTTCCTGGATCAGCATGCGGTTGACGGCCGAGGAGGATAGCCGCTCGTCCCAGAGCGCGGCCGGGAGGCCGGTGGCCTCGGAAAGGGCCATGGCCCAGTCCTTTGCCGCCTGTGCCGCAGGGCCGAAGCTGCCATCCAGCCCCAGGGGCAGGCCGACCACCAGCCCGCCCGCGCCCTCCTTGCGGGCGATGGCGGTGATCTCGGCCGCATTGGCGGCCAGCTTGCCGCGCTTCAGCCCGCCATAAGGGCTGGCCAGCATGAGCGTGACATCCGACAGCGCGACCCCCACCACCCGCTTGCCGGGGTCCAGGCCGATCAGCCGTTGATGACGCACGAGGCCGGCGCGAAGGTCGCTCAGGTTGAACAAGGGCATGCCGGTGGTTATGGTCCGGCCACTCAGGCGTGCCAACACCACGTGCCAACACACACTGAAAGATAGACCACACATGTCGCTCGACACCGCCACCGTTCGGCGCGTCGCGTCGCTTGCCCGTATCAGGGTCGAGGAAGACGAGCTGCCCCGCCTGCAATCCGAGTTGAACGGCATCCTGGGCTGGATCGAGCAACTGCAAGCCGTGAACACCGACGGCGTTGAGCCCATGGCCGGCGGCGGCACCCAGGCGCTGCGCATGCGCGCCGACGAGGTCACCGACGGTGGCATCCAGGACAAGGTGCTGGCCAATGCGCCGGACCGTGCCGGTGCCTTCTTCGCGGTTCCCAAGGTGGTGGAGTGATCGCCATGGACAGCATTTTCGACCTGACGCTGGCTGAGGCCCGCGACCTGCTGGTGAAGCGCGACCTGAGCGCCGTTGAGCTGACGCGGACCTACCTTTCCGCCGTCGAGGCGCTGAACCCGCGCATCAACGCCTATATCACCGTCACGGCCGAGGCCGCGCTGGAACAGGCCAAGGCCGCCGAGGCCGCGCTGGCCAAGGGTGAGGCCAAGCCGCTGACCGGCATCCCGCTGGCCATCAAGGATCTCTTCTGCACCACCGGCATCCGCACCACGGCGGCCAGCAAGATCCTGGGCAACTTCGTGCCGCCCTATGAGAGCACCGTGACCGCCAACCTGCTGCGGGATGGCGCCGTGTTCCTGGGCAAGGCGAACCTGGACGAGTTCGCCATGGGCTCCTCCAACGCCACCTCCGCCTTCGGCGGTGTGGAAAACCCCTGGAAGCGCCAGAACAGCGATGCCGCGCTGGTGCCAGGCGGTTCCTCCGGCGGCTCCGCCGCGGCGGTGGCGGCGCGCATGGCACTGGGCGCCACGGCGACCGATACCGGCGGCTCCATCCGCCAGCCGGCCGCCTTCTGCGGCATCGCGGGCATCAAGCCGACCTATGGCCGCGTTTCCCGCTTTGGCACCGTGGCCTTCGCCTCCTCGCTGGACCAGGCGGGGCCGGTGGCGCGCACGGTTGAGGACTGCGCCATCCTGCTCGGTTCCATGTCCGGCTTCGACCCCAAGGACTCCACCAGCGCCGATATGCCGGTCCCGGATTTCGCGGCGGCCTGCAAGCGTGGCGTGAAGGGCCTGCGTATCGGCATCCCGAAGGAATACCGCCTGCCGGGCATGCCGGCCGAGATCGAGGCGCTGTGGCAGCAGGGCATCGCCTGGCTGAAGGAAGCGGGCGCCGAGACGGTCGATATCAGCCTGCCGCATACGCAGTACGCACTGCCGACCTACTACATCGTGGCCCCGGCCGAGGCTTCCTCCAACCTTGCCCGCTATGACGGCGTGCGCTTCGGCCTGCGCGAGGACGGCGTGGACCTGAAGGACCTCTATGAGCGCACCCGCCGCGCCGGCTTCGGCGAGGAAGTGCGCCGCCGCATCATGATCGGCACCTATGTGCTCAGCGCCGGCTATTACGACGCCTACTACCTGAAGGCGCAGAAGATCCGCACGCTGATCAAGCGCGACTTCGACGAGGCCTGGGGCAAGGTGGACGCCATCCTGACGCCGGCGACCCCCTCCGCCGCCTTCGGCCGCGACGAGAAGCGGGACGACCCGGTCGCGATGTACCTGAACGACGTCTTCACCGTGACGGCCAACCTCGCCGGCATTCCGGGCCTTTCCGTGCCCGCCGGGCTGGACGCGCAGGGGCTGCCGCTGGGCCTGCAGGTACTCGGCAAGTCCTTCGATGAGGAAACCGTCTTCGCGGTCGGCCGTGCCATCGAGCAGGCCGCCAAGTTTACCGCCACCCCCGCCCTGAAGGCCGCGGCATGAGCTACACGATCGAAGGCGCCACGGGCGCCTGGGAAGTGGTGATCGGGCTGGAAGTGCACGCCCAGGTCACCTCCAAGGCCAAGCTGTTCAGCGGCGCCGCCACCGAATTCGGCGCCGAGCCCAACAGCCAGGTCAGCTTCATCGATGCCGGATTCCCCGGCATGTTGCCGGTGATCAACGGCGAATGCGTGGCGCAGGCCGTGCGCACCGGCCTCGGCCTGAACGCGCAGGTGAACCTGTGGTCGCGCTTCGACCGCAAGAACTACTTCTACGCGGACCTGCCGCAGGGCTATCAGATCAGCCAGTACGAGTTCCCGATCATCGGCAAGGGCGAGATCGAGATCGAACTTGCGGACGGCAGCACCAAGAACATCGGCATCACGCGCCTGCATCTGGAGCAGGATGCCGGCAAGTCGCTGCACGACCAGCATGCCACCAAGAGCTACATCGACCTCAACCGGTCCGGTGTGGCGCTGATGGAGATCGTGTCGGAGCCCGACCTGCGTTCGCCGGAAGAAGCGGGTGCCTATCTGACCAAGCTGCGGCAGATCCTGCGCTACCTCGGCACCTGCGACGGCAACATGGAGCAGGGCTCGCTGCGTGCCGACGTGAACGTCTCCGTCCGCAAGGCGGGCGAGGAATTCCGCACGCGCTGCGAGGTGAAGAACGTCAACTCCATCCGCTTCGTGATGCAGGCCGTGGAGGCCGAGGCGCGCCGGCAGGTGGAAGTCTGGGAAGCGGGCGAGGAAGTCGTGCAGGAAACCCGCCTGTTCGATACCTCCCGCGGCGTGACGCGGTCGATGCGCTCCAAGGAGGATGCTCATGACTACCGCTACTTCCCGGACCCCGATCTTCCGCCGCTGGTGCTGGAGCAGAGCTGGGTGGAGCAGCTGAAGGCTGGCCTGCCGGAACTGCCGGATGCGCGCCGCGCCCGCTATGTCGGCGACTACGGCCTGACTCCCTACGACGCCCATGTGCTGACGCTGGAAAAGGAAACGGCGGCCTTCTACGAGACTGTGGCCGCGGGCCGCGATCCGAAGATGGCGGCCAACTGGGTCACCGGCGATTTCTTCGCGGGCCTGAACCGCACCGGCCACAGCATCGGCGATTCGCCGGTCTCTGCCGAGAACCTCGGCGGGCTGTTGGACCTGATCAAGGACGGCACGCTCTCCGGCAAGCTGGCCAAGGAAGTGCTGGAAGCGATGTTCGAGACGGGCGAGCCGCCCGCCGCCATCGTCGAGGAGCGCGGGCTGAAGCAGGTGACCGATACCGGCGCCATCGAGGCGATGATCGACGAGGTCATGGCCAAGAATGCCGACAAGGTCGCCGAATACCGCAGCGGCAAGGACAAGCTCTTCGGCTTCTTCGTCGGCCAGACCATGAAGGCCATGCAGGGCAAGGGCAACCCGGCGCTGGTGAACGACCTCCTGAAGCGCAAGCTGGCCTGACCGGACATGCCGTGCGACGCTTCCGCCCCTGAGACTCGCAGGGACGGAAGCGCACGGCATGATCACCCTCTACACCTACAATACCCCCAACGGCCGCAAGATCAGCGTGGCGCTGGAGGAGATGGGCCTTCCTTACGAGGTGAAGGTCATCGACATCACCAAGGGCGAGCAGTTCGACCCTGAATTCCTGAAGATCGCGCCCAACAACAAGATCCCGGCCATTGTCGATTCCGAGGGGCCGGACGGGCGGCCGATCAGCGTCTTTGAATCCGGCGCCATCCTGCTGTATCTGGCGGAGAAGACCGGCAAGGGCCTCCCTGCCGACCCACGAGGCCGCACCGCCGTCTATGAATGGCTGATGTGGCAGATGGCCGGCTTCGGCCCGATGCCCGGGCAGGTGCATTTCTTCCTCGGCCAGCCGGAAGGCCCGGCCCGTGAGTTCGGCCTGGAGCGCTACGGCAAGGAAACCCGCCGGCTCTACGGCGTCATGGACAAGCATCTGGCGGGCCGGAACTTCCTGGCCACGGAAGGCGAGCCCAGCATCGCCGATTTCGCGGTGATCGGTTGGGTCTGGCGGCATGAGCGGCACCAGATCGACCTCGCGGACTACCCCAATGTGCGGGCCTGGTACGACCGGATGATGGCCCGGCCGGGGGTGGCGCGTGGATTCGAGGTAAAACTGGCTTAAACACGGCCCTTTGCCATTTGACGAACCCTTCGGCCGCCGCTAGAAGCACGCCTGCATACGCCGTGTAACTTCCACTCCTGCGGAGGGGTGGCCGAGTGGCCGAAGGCGGCGGTTTGCTAAACCGTTAAAGGGAGATAATCCCTTTCGTGGGTTCGAATCCCATCCCCTCCGCCAGTTCCCCTTGATTTCATGTGATTTTTTGGTGGTGGCCTCAATCTACCCCCATCTCTACCCCCATCCATGCAACGGCGAGGGTAGTTCAGGCCCTCAGCCGCGCCACCCAACACGCCCCCGCTGCCCCCGGTTTGCAGAGGTGTAAGAGCCATCCGGCAGGCTAATCCGCAGCCAACCATCCCGTTCCAGCACTATCTCGGCGCCAAGAGCGCGGAGTATCGCCAGCGTACGGCCCGCCCCATCCTGCCTAACTCCTACAAGAGACGCTTGGCCTGCGGCTGGTGCTGCCGGTGCCAGCTTGGCCATCTCAGCAGGCGGCGGTGGCGGTAATCCGAAGATGGTG
The DNA here is from genome assembly GCF_003696345.1 of Teichococcus wenyumeiae. GTDB lineage: Bacteria > Pseudomonadota > Alphaproteobacteria > Acetobacterales > Acetobacteraceae > Pseudoroseomonas > Pseudoroseomonas wenyumeiae. Next base: position 305,669 of record NZ_RFLX01000003.1, read on the forward strand.
GCCTGCTCGGCTATTCCTCGGTGCCTAACTCGCGCTCGGCAAGGGCGCCTGCGGATGCCTCCATGAATGCCAGCAGCGCCGCAGGCTGTGGGGTGCAGGGCCTCCACCAATCCGGCTCGGCCATCGCGCTTAGCTATCAGCAAGTCAGGAGAAGGGGGCCGATCCCCCGCCAGCGCAGCTGGTCGCCGTCCAGCGAGAGCGCCATATCGGCATGGGTAACGCGGGCCAGGAAGGCGCTGCGCGTCATGTGCCGCAGCTTTGCCGTGCTGAGGAAGCCGAATTCAGCGTTCCAGCGTTCCCAGCGTTCCCGATGGATCTAAGTAGCTGATCCAAAAGGTGGAAGTTTGGAACGCTACGCGTAGCCACAGCGTTCCGCCAGCGTTCCTCCGGCTAGGCGCATTTCTTTACCCAGTCAGTGCATGCGCGGAAGGGGTAGTGCATCTCGATCAAGTTGGCCGGCTGAGCAGAGCCAGCTCCACAGCAACCCTACACGGGCTTCACGGCTCTGTGAAAATCTTATAGGAGTGGAATGAAGCGGAATTGGAGCTGGGGATCTACGTGCGGCTGGATCAGATTCTGCCGAACCTGAAGACTGGTGGGCTATCTACTACCGGCTTTCTGTTTGGTGCGGGTACTTCCGTTGAGGCCGGCTATCCAATGATGCCGGGCCTAACCAAGCAGGTCATTAACGCCCTTACCGCCCCGGAACGTGAGGCGTTGGACGAGGCACTTGCAGTTGCTGGTCTGACCTACGATGCAGCCAGGGGGGATCCGAATGTCGAAGTGATCGCCGACCAGGTTATCTCGCACGCTCTGTCGGCACAGCTGGCCCGATTCCACGCACTAGAGATCAGGCTTCGTGAGTTGATCACAGAGGCCATCCTCTCAGTTTCGTCGCCAGTCCTTGACAGGCATGTGGCATTCCTGACCGCCTTGAAGAATCGCGCGTTTGGTCGGCCTTCGTGCGTGTACATCTTCACGACCAACTACGACTTGCTCTTCGAACTGGCCGGCGCAGAGGCAGGAGTAGTCGTCGAGACAGGCTTTATCGGCTCAGTGGAGCGCTTTTTTGACCCGATGAGGTTCGGTACTGCCTGCGGAACTCTCCATCCGCAGCAGAGCCGCTTTTCAGAGCATCCAGTGCTCACGGTACGGCTTATCAAGCTCCACGGATCCGTATCGTGGATTTCAAGGAACGGGCGATTTTTCGAACGCCATCCAGATTCCTTCAACGCCTCTGATCGCCGCGTCATGATTTTGCCCCGCCGTCGCAAGGTCATGGACACGCTACAAGCGCCCCACGATGCTCTCTTCACTGCGGCGAGCAGAGCTTTGGGAGCAGAGTGCCGATATTTGGTAAGCTGCGGATTCAGCTTCGGCGACGATCATATCAACGACAACCTTCTGTCACCGGCGGTCGCCGCTAATCGGATACGACTGACCGCTCTCTGCGAACGGGAGACGGACGGCATGCGGGTTTTTAAGACCGCTGGGGCTTTTAGCGCGGGTTTTGCCGCAGGCGGGATCACCAACGGCGTGATTCACACCGAAGGCACTGACTGCTGGAAGTTCAGCAAGTTCGTCGAAATGTTTGCATAGGGGAAGCAGGCTATGTCGCACTACCGGATCGGCAAGGCGGTGGCCGTAACAGGGGACCAGGTTTTCGTCTCGCTTCTTGATCATGACGTAGATGGTCCTGGTGGCGTCCCCGCAAGCATGACAGTCGACATGCCCAGTGCCGCCGGGCCGGTGCCCGTGCTCATTGGTCAACCCGGTACCTTCGTCCTCGTGTCGCTTCCAGCAGGATACCTTCTCTGCATGGTGACCGGAATCGAGATGAAGGAAGAGCGCATCTCGGCACCAGAATTGCGGCAGGCCGCTGACACAGAGATGGCTCTGATTGATCGTGTTTCTCGAACGCTATCAACGGTTCCCGTTGGCACGTTAGACGTCTCTGCAAATTTTGAGCGCGGCACTGATGTGATGCCGACAGTGAACGCTCCAGTCTTTGCGGTCGGCGCAGAAATGATCGACAAAATATATGCGGGGTATGCTGAAGGCGATTTCTCGTTGGGCCGTCTCTCTCTTATCCCAGAGCAGGACGCAAAAATAAATCTCGACGCCCTACTTACTCGTCATGCAGCGATCTTAGGGCAAACTGGTGGCGGAAAATCGTGGACAGTGGCGTCTATCATCCAGCGGATTTGTGAGTTTCCCCAGGCGACGGTGGTGCTGTTCGACCTTCACGGGGAATATGGATCCGCCTTTGGCGAGTACGCGGAGGTAATCTCCGCGACAGATCTTGAACTTCCGTACTGGTTGATGAACTCCGAAGAGCTTCTTGGCTTGATGGTCGATCGCGCTGAGTCTGCTGCACCTAATCAAGTGGCCAAATTTAAGGAGCTATTGCAGGCAGCCAAGCAAGACGATCCGGAAAATCAATCGCTTGGCCTTCCCAAGATCACCATTGATACTCCTGTCCATTTCGACCTTGATGCGATAGTCGAGGAATTCCGGAGGCTGGACACCGAAAGGCCACCCGGTGCGCAGGGAAAGCCGGTTAACGGGCCGCTTCACGGGCAGTTCACCCGCCTACTGATGCGACTCGATTCGCGCATGAACGACCGTCGCTACGACCTAATTTTCAAGCCCAAAACGTATCTCTCATCAGCGTCGATGTCAGATCTCTTCCGGCGGCTGCTTGGCGAGAAAATCGGTGACCGTCGTAAAATTGTGGTCGTCGATCTCAGCTCAACGCCCTTCGATGTACGGTCATCTGTCATTTCCCTGATCCAGCGTTGCCTATTTGACTTCGCCTACTGGCATCGGAGGCTGAAGGGCGAGAGATATCCGATTGCTGTCTTCGCTGATGAAGCTCACATTTACCTGTCCGACAGCGATCCAGCTTGTGAGCCAGCACGAAAATCGGCTGAGAGGATTGCGAAGGAAGGACGTAAGTACGGCATTAGCCTCACAGTAATAAGCCAGCGGCCGCGCGAACTCTCCAGCACGATCCTTTCCCAGTGCGGAAGCTTTCTTTGCCTGCGCATCTCGAACCCAGACGATCAATCATACGTTCGTAATCTTCTTCCGGATTCCGTGCGTGGCATTACTTCGATGTTTTCGACGTTGCGACGTGGCGAGGCCATTCTACTGGGCGACTCGGTGATGATGCCGACCCGGATCAGGATTACAAAGCCTGAGCCACAACCACAGAGTGCCGACGCATCCTTCGCGACTAGCTGGGCGAAGGATCCGCAAGATCTGGATGTGGATTCGGTTCTCGCTGCATGGAGAGCGCAGACAGTCTCATAGCATCGCCCTCTGTCTGTCCTACACAACATTGGGGAGCAGCTACTTGGCTGGAGGTGCCGCCCCCATTGCGCCGTACCATCCGACCTGCTCGGCTGTCTTCCTACGGGCAAACGCACAGGAGCCATCCGGCAGGCTGATCCGCAGCCAGCCATCCCGCTCTAGCACCACCTCCACACCAGGGGTGCGGAGCATCTCCAGCGTGCGGCCCTCCATCGTCCTAGACTCCCACAGGGGGCGCTTTGTTCCCGGCTGGTGCTGGATCTGCCCTGCCGGTGCCAGGCTCACTAAGTCGGCCGGTGGCGGCAGTCCGAAGATGGCGGCGCGCTCGGCTTCTTCCTCAGCATCCGGCTTGCGCTCAGCCAAGGCGGCAGCAGCCGCCTCCATGAACACCAGCAGCGCAGTAGCCTGCGACGTGGGGCGCAGGGCCTCCACCAGCTCCGCGCGGCTGTCGCGCATGGCCCTTAGCAGCTCGGGCGCTGGCGGCCGATCCGCCCGCCAGCGCAGCCGGTCGCCGTCGAGCCAGAGTGTCATGCCGGCGGCGGTGGCGCGGGCCAGAAGGGCGCTGCGCGTCATGTAGAACTGCCTCGCCAGCGTATCCGCAGTAATCCGCGCCGCGCGCCTCCCTCTAAGCGCCAGAGGAAGGAGCCGGCAGCGTTCCAAGCGTTCCGCATCACTGGGTGCAGGAATATCAGCCGGTTACCGGCAGAGGCGCCGCCTGGTGTGACGGTCAGGGCGTAAAGATGCCCTACAGCTCGCCTTCCCATGCCACCCCCGCCGACTGGTCCTGCGCCGCCTCCGGCGTCTCTGTCAGCCCGCGCTTCTCCAAGGTGATCAGCCGGCCGGAGCGGCCACCCGAGGCCGGCAGAATCACCTCGATCCCCACGCGGCGGAGGGCAGGGGCGACGCGCCGCAGCTTCTGCGACAGGCGCGTGGCGTCCTTCGGCCAGTCGCGCTGGCGCTGCCGGTCGGTCGGCGTCCGGTCATTGATGGCGCCCAGCAGTTCGCTCGCGGTGCAGGACCAGCGGCCCTTCTCTTCCGTGATCGCCTGCACCGCCACGGCGATGCCGTCTGACTCGATCACGCCCGCCACCGCCGCAGCTCGGTTCTCTTCCAGAGCGCCCAGCATGTCGGCTTCCGACCACCCGAAGGCCGGCGCCATCGCCACTGCCAGCCGGGCGAAGTCGGCCATGCGGGGAAGGCGCTCCACATGCAGGCCAGGCAGGCGCCGCAGGGCGCAGGCTAGTCCGTCCAGCAGCATGGCCAGCAGGCCCGGCCGGGCGGCCTCGAAGTCCCGCCACACCTCCGCCTCCGGCTTGCGCCGATCATCCGGGATGGGCGGCAGGGTGATGGCGATGGCGCGGTCCGCCAGGTCGCCGCGCGACAGCAGAGAGGGGATGCCGTTCAGCAGGACGGGGTTCTGCACGAACACGGTATGCTCTTCGCCGTTCGTATAGAGCGCTCGCTCGCCGAAGCCGCCACCGCTGGCGACGCGGCAGATCGCATCCGCCATGGCGGCATCCAGGCCGGAGAGGTTGTCCAGCGCCACCACGCGGCCGTTGCGGGCGGAGAGCAGCAGGTCGCGTTCCTCGCGCGGCGCGGCGCGGGCATCGGCGTGGTTGGGGTCGACCAGCCGCCGCAGCATCTTGCTAGACGTGGTTTTGCCGCTGCCCTGTTCGCCGTCCACCGCCAGCACAGGGAAGGGGCCTTCTGGATGCAGGCAGGCCACCAGCCAAGCCACGGTCAGCTTCACATCCGCGCTCGCCAGGCCATCCGCCCCAGGTCGGAGGTTCAGCAGGCCGGCCAGGGTGACAAGGCCAGCGGCGGCCTCGATTCGCTCAGGCGGCGGCAATGGCATCAGGCCCTGCGGCCGCACCAGCGGCACATCCGCACAGTCCTGCACCGCCCAACCGTCACCATCCACCCGCACCACCCGCCAGTCATCTGCGCCCAGGTCCAACCAGACGGCGCCCTGATCCCGGCACAGGCGCGGGCGCGGGTCACGCACCTGGCCACGCAGCGCCATGGCCTCGAAGGTGCCGATAGCTTCGTTGAGCGCCTGATCTGGAATGGAGCCGGGGCGAGCGGCGCGGCCCTCCACCTCCGACTCGACGGGGAAGCGGTCGCCATAGGTCAGCCGCACCGTGTTGCGGAAGTCCCGCCCGCGCACCGCGTACCGTTCCAACCGGCCAGCCTGCGGGATAGTCGCATAGGCGTCGCCGCGCGGGTCGCGCCAGAAGGTGGCGCCCAGGTCCAGCATGGCCTCGATGGCCTGTTCCCGCGCATTGTCGCGGCTGGCGCCCTTCGGCGGCTCAGCCTTGCGCTCGGGCTTGCCCTTGGCACCGCCGCCGCCACTCGCCCGCTTGCGGCGGCCTTTGTCCAGCTGCACCACGTTAGAGGGCGGCTGGTCGCCTTCCGAGATGGTGAATCCATCGTCACTCACGGGAAGTCTCCCCCGCCGCCCGCAGCCGGGCGGCCAATACGTCAGCGAAGTCGCGGCCGGCGGCGTCGGGTGTGGCCACCCGCACCCGGCGTCCCTCAGCCCGCCACCGCCGCGAAGCGGTCCAGGCAGCTTCCTGGCCCGGTGGATCGGCATCGGCCGCAATCAGCAGGTCAGGGGCGGAGGGCAGCGCCGGCAGCGGCAGGGCGGCGAGGTTGCCGGCCGCCACCGCCGCCCAGGCGGGCGCATCCATCAGGACAGAGGCGGCCAAGGCCGTCTCGATCCCCTCCGCCAGCAGCAGCGGCGCGGCGGGGGCGGGTCGGTGCAGCATCACCACGCCGCCGGCCACTGGCCCCAGCGTAGCCTTCTGCGGCTCCACGGCCGCCTTCGCGCGCCCATCGGCGGCGAGGTAGGTCCGATGCACCGCCACCGGCTCCCCGTCCTCTGCCCGGCGCACCAGCGCCACCAAGGCGGGGAACCGGCCCTCGGCGGCGGGATGCGGCGCCGAGGGATGGAAGCGGAGCTGGTCGCCGTGCTGCGGCATCGGCTGCGCCTGCCATGCGCCCAGGACGCCACGGGCGGCCAGGTATCGCTCCGCCAGGGTGCCGGTGATGGGCACGGTTTCTTCCCACAGCTTGCGGGCGAAGGCGCTGCGCCGGGCGGGGGAAGAGCCCCGATCCGGCGGTCGGCGCTCGGCCGGCGGCGGTGGCGTCCAATCCTCGCCCATGGCGGCCCGCACGGCAGCGGCGAGGCCGGCCTTGTCCTGGCAGCTCGCACACCACCACAGGGCGCGGCCGTCACGCTCGCGCACGGTGAAGGTGGTGGGGTAGCCGCAGGCCGGGCAGGCGCCACGCCAGACGCCGCCGGTAGCCCGTCGCAGGTTCAGCCGCTCGGCCAGCTCGCGGGCACTGGCGGCGGTCATGCGCGGCCTCCAGGGGTGCAGGGGAAGGCATGCAGGCGCCGCCATTCCTGGCAGGCGGCAAGCTGCACCGCGCCGGCGAGGCGCAGAGCCGTGCCGCGGTCATTCCCAGCCTTGACCAACGCACCCTCAATCTGCCCCGCCACGCTGGCGAGGGCTTCGAGGAACAGCCGTTCCGGCAGGCCATGGCACAGGCGGGCTAGCGCTTGGCCGGCATCCTGCGGGGTGGGGACGCGCGACGGTAGCAGCAGCGCGCCCGCTGACGGGGCGGTAGCCGGCATCATTCCGGCACCTCGCCACGCAGGAAGGCCCGCTGGTCCGGTGTGAGATGCACCTCTGCGCCTCGCGCCAGATCGAAGTCTGCGCTCCGCGCCAGCACTGCCAGCGGCGGCAAGGTGCGGGCCAGGAGGCGGAGCAGCTCTTTGCCTTCCTCGCGGCCCAGGCTCTCCGCCTGCCACCGCAGGGCGATGCAGATGGTGGAGAGCTGCGCCACGGCATCGGCAGCGGTGGCCGGCTGCCCCGTGGTCGCGAAGTCATGCAGGGCGAGGGCGCGATCAGCCAGAGCACGGGCGGCAGCGGCGTGGCGGGAAGCCGTCGCGCTATCACCTGCCATCCGCAGACGGCCTTCCTCCTGATCATGATGCGCCTGACGCTTCCACAGGTCGGCCATCTCGCGCGCCAGGGAGGCATGGCCAGGAATAGCCGGCGCCTCTGGCCGATCCAGGGGCGCAGTCACGCTGGCGACGGTGGCGGTGCTGCGCTTCTCCAGTGAGGGGCGCTGCCGAATGGCCTTGCTGGTGGTAGCCATCACCGTGCCTCCCCCAGGCGCAGCAAGTCGCCCACCAGGTCCCACGCCCAGCCGGCGGCCGGCCCGTTCTGTGGATCCTCCCTTCCGGCCAGTGTCATGGCTTCCGCCTTGGCCGCGCGGGCCTTGGCCAGCACGCCCGCCATGGTCTGCGGCTTGGCATCGGTGATGGTGTCGCGGGTTTGCGCATAGGCGAGCCAGAGGGGATCACACTCCACCTCGCCATCGCCCATGTCATACGCTTCGACGTTTGCAACGTGTTCAGCGCATGCCGAGATCAGAGCGCCGTCCGGATGGATGCGGAGAGCCACCTGTGTACTGGCGGGGCCCACTCCCCCCGTCATCTCAGGGAAGAGACGCACGGCATCCCGCCGCAGGCTGTTTCCAAGCTCACGCTCCGCAGTGGTGGTGCCGCCTGCAATGGCGCGTCCGACGATCATGCCTTTTGCAGCCAAGCCCATTGAGCCAGCGGCAGGGACGGAGGCTGCCTGCGAAATGAGGCGCTCCAACCGCTCATGAGCGGCATGAACAGCCAGATTCAATGCAGCTTCGTTCGGCGTGTCCTCTGCATGGTTGGCGGCGCGGCAGGCGGCTTCCAGGGCATCGTCCGCAGCATGGATGGCGCGGGCCAAGTCCAGCAGCAGCAGGTCCGTTAGTGGTGCGGCCGGAGTGCCCGACACGGCGGCTGTGGCGGTGGCGGGCAGCAGCGCGGCAGCCGCCAGGGCGGCGCGGCGGGAGAAGGGGCGGGGAGCCATCACAGATGCCCTCCGGCCAGGAAGCCCAGCAGCGCCGCCACCGCCGGCAAAGTCAGCGTGGCGAAGTCCTGCGGCACGGGCAGGGGCGGCAGGCTGCCCGTGGCGGCATAGGCCAGGGCACGGCGGGGATAGTTGGGGCGGTAGATGGCACCGGCCGAAGCGGAGGCCGTGGGGATGGCAGCAAGGCGCGCGCTCGCACGCCCGGAATCACCATGCGACATGGTGGGGTCCTTACGGTTCAAGTTGCCGGAAGGCAGGCGGCTTCTCAGACCGCAGGCCGTCCGGGGGTGAGAAACCCGCCGTAAGTCGGGCGCGCATGACTTTAGGCGGCCGCTTTCGCGACACCCTCGGACATGATCATGCGCCCCCCGGACGATGGATGCGTGTGGACGCACTATCGCGGCGTTGCGCTTACGGCAGCAATGGAGTTTCTCAGGCTCCGGGATCGAGCCTTGCCCGGCGGCAGTGGCGGCGTCAAGCGGCATCGCGCCGCGTGCGGGCATGCCAGCACGCGGGCACCACCCCATGGCAACAGGCCCGTGCTCCCGCATGCGGACATGACCGCAGGACAGCAGCGGCACGGTGGAGGCAGGCGGGGCGGCGGTGGCGGGCATCACCGCTGACCCTCCGCCGAACGGCGCTGCGAGCGTACCAGGGGCCGGTAATCTGGCCGGCCGCACTCACGGTACAGGGCATCCCGCGCCGCCATCTGTCGGCGGAGCCAGGCGCACGCCTCGGCACGGGCAGCATCGCGGGCCAGGAGTGCCAGGAGGGGCAGGGCGGTCATTCCCGACCCGCCTTCGCCGCCCGGCCGCGTGCTTCCTTGGCCGCGCCGTCCGCGATGGATTCGCAGAGCGCCAGGCGCCGCGTGTCATCCGGTGCAACCGGGAAGATGATGCAGTCGGCCGCTTCCACGCTCAGCCGGCGGATCAGGCCGAAGGTGGCTTCCAGCTCGCCGCCGCTCGGCTGGATGGACAGGACGTGATCCAGGATCAGCCCGCCCATCCACCCACAATGCTCACTCGCGGTGGTGTGGAGGTTGTCGAAGCTCAGGTCTGGGCTATTGGCGACGCCCATCAGCGGGCACCCCGCAGGGCATCAAGGGCCGCCCGGATTTCGCTGAGACGCCAGCGCGGACCTTTGGGCGAGACATAGATGGGCTGCGGCAGCCGGCCGGCGCGCACATTGCGCCAGAAGGTGCTGATGGACTGGCCCGTCTCGGCCGCACCCTCGCGGACGGTCAGCAGCGGGTCAGCCGGGACGTAGGCTGGCTTCTCAGGCGCGGCGGCGGCGGCCACTACGGCGGGGTAGGAGCCTTCCAGCACATGGCGGGAAGATGCCCGCCGCTTGGGCGCTGGTTCAGGTTGGCTATGCATGACCTTGATCGGGTCCCTCTGAGTTGACGGGACCGGATCAAGGGCCGGGCTTAATGCGAATGTCGAAATCGAATAATTCGAACCGAAAAAATACCATTAGAATTAGGTGAGAGGCGGCTTTCTACGCTTCCTTCGCCCCACCGGGGCCTTGAGTCGCTCCGGTCTATCCCGCATCGCCTTCCGAGCACGGACCACTCCTATGCCGGGCAGCGCGTCATGAATCTGCGGCTCGAGTTCATCCTCAGTTGGCGGCTCGCCAACATCCTTTAGATGCCTTTCGGCCAAGCGGAGGACAGTAGCGGTCAGTTCCGCATCCGTGCAGTTACGCCTATCGCCTCCGGCTGGGTCACGGGCAGAAATTGCCGCGTCGGCAGTCAGCTCGGCCGCCAGGGTATCTGGACCGGCAGGCGGTGCAGTGGACAGCGAAGTGCGTGGTAGTACCCGCACCTCACGCCAGTAGATGAGCTGATCCTTGGGCACCTCACGTGTCGGCCGCCCGGTGCGGCTGATGATCAGCATCGCGTCAGCGCCACCTGCAACTGGATGCGATGCACCAGGCCAGGGGAGGGGCTCCATGCGCAGGTGCGCACACCCAGCCGGCACCAGCCTCCATATCTCGGAGGGCACAGGACGGCGCTCCATCTTCGCTGGGTCGTAGGCGATGGCGGTCCTGACCCCGCTTTCCAGCTCCACCAAGAGCGCCTGGTGCCCGGCGTCAGCCAAAGGGCTGGCTTGCTTCTCGGCTTCCACCTCTGCCGCGCTGCGGGCCAGGAAGCCGACAGGCCCATGTGGGAAGCCACGTGCATAGAGCGCCAGCAGGGCATCACGTTGAGCCTGCGGCAGCATCATCGCCACCGCCGCTCGGAACGGTAAGCCTTCGGTCGGCCATACCTCTGGCGCAGCGTAGGGCGCGACAGCGGCCGGAGTGGGCCGTGCAGCAGGGGTGCGGGTTTGTGGCGCTGGCGGCAGTGGCGGCTCCACACGCGGCGGCAGAGGGCCGTCTCGCAGAGGGTCAAAAAAGCTTTGCGTCGCCCAGCGTGCCTCCCGTTCGGTTTCTTCCTGCCGCAGCCGTTCGCGCAGCTTATCCTCTTCCAGACCTCGACGCCGAAGCTCTGCCTCCTGCTGCGCCTGGCGCACCAACTCGGTGTATTCCGATGCAGAGCGATGGGCCGCTTCGCCGCCGGACATCTTGTCAGCCAGGCTGAACTCGGCTGCTGGCCGCCACCCTACCGGCAGGCCGTTGTCGGCCATCGATCGAGAGGGTGGGCAAGCTGATCCCGCTGCTCCTGAAGCACTGTCCGCAGCACTGATGCTTTCCAAAGTGGGTATCGCCCCGGCCGTGATGGAGTCCGCCAAAGCGGAACGGCCCGAGATCATCAGGCCATAAGGCATCAGGGCGGCAGCAGCCGCAGGCAGCTGCGACAGTCGGCGCCGCACACGAACGTCCCCCCACCGGCCGCGCCCAATAAGCCGGGCATCCAGCGTCTCGGTCACTTCCTCCATCCACTCGCTCGACGCGATCTTCATCCTCGCGCCCCAGCCGCGATGGCAGCCCTCAGCTTCCCACTCGCCAGTCACCAAGCGCCGGACGGCCTCATCACGGGCGCGGCCCTTGATCGTGGCGATCCTGTGGCTCGCTCGTTCCCAAGGCTCGCGGGGGATATGCGCTGTGACGGTTGGGCCGACTTCCCCGGCGATGCGCAGCCGCAGCTCTGCATCGTCACGGCAAACGCGCGCGCCTGAAGCTTTTGCATCGCTGATGCGGCGCTGTAGATCGTTGCTCAGCCGCTTCCGCTCAGCGGCAGGGAATGCGGCTTCCAGCTCTACCAGCTCGGCGCGTTCCTCCGCCGAGAGCAACGTAAGCGCCGCAGCGGCGAATGGTCGCCACTGGTACTCGTCATCTTCCATCGCCGCCTCATGCCGGCCCCCTCATGCAGAGCGAGACGGCGCGGCGGGCCGGGCATGAGGAACCGGCTTTCGGCGGCCAAACCTAGCCGCGCCAAGCAAGAGCTTATCCTGCTAGCAGCGGAACGAGAAGCGAACAGCTCGCTGGCACCAGCAGCCCCGGACCAAAACAGGAGAAGAAACAGAAGGGGTGTTTTTGTTTCAAACAGGAAGGCTGACACCGGGGCGCGAATTACCCCCGGTAGGGGTGCCCCCTCAGGAAGGACCCACATGGGGGGTACCCCCTACCGATCCATGGTTCACTGAACCGCGCTGAACCTCTCCGCTGAACCTCGGACTAACGAACCCGGACGCGCTGGCTGCCCGTATATGCTGGGGAGCCGGCAAGGACCCATGGGGGTGGGGGTCTATGCCGGCGGCAGCCCTGTTGCGCAGTTGCATGTTGCGCCAATGCACGGTTGCGCAACACGCGCGGTCGCACGCGCTGGCGGCCCGTATAGGCGTGGCTGCCAGGAGGGACCCGCTGCCGGAGAGGCGGCACCTCCGCCCGGCCGAGGCGGGACCACGAAAAAAGAATCTCCGATATCGCGGCGGCGTGCGGATGCCCTCCACACGGTCCATGCCTCATCGGCCGCCAGAGATTGCACCCCCCATACCCCTACCAGGGACAAGAACTACCCCAACGATTTCAGTCTGTTAGCTGGATAGGCCGAGTGAGCGGAACGCTGGCGGGAACGCTGGGAACGCTAACAAGGAATTTAGCGTTCCCGGAAGGTTGTGTCTTTTCAGTTGGTTATCCTGTGGGGGAACGCTGGGAACGCTGGAACGCTGTTCCTTCTCTTTAGGCATAAAGAAGAAAGAGAGGATAAGGGCGCGCCTCCACCCGCGCCGGCACGCGAGATTGCCACTCCACCTTTTCTGGATCAGCCGAAGGCGTACCAGGGGAGGGGCACGGGGAGGGGGTCGATCAGGAAGTAGGCCGGCGGCGGTGGCGGCTCAGCCGGTCCCCTGACTCCGGCTGGGTAGCTGCACTAGTTCGGCAGGCCGCTTGCTGCACCATTGCCCCCAGGCGTCCATCAGCCCACGCCGCCGGTCCAGCAGATCGGAACGGGCGTAAGCCGCCTCCACCTTATCCCGCACCACATGCGCCAGGGCGGCCTCGGCTACCTCGCGCCCCTCTGGCCGAGTCTCGCCCGCCCAATCGCGGAAGCTGGATCGGAAGCCGTGCGGCACCACAGGGCGGCCCTCGCCGTCGCACCAGGGGGGCAGGCCCTCGCCCTCGTTCATGCGGCGGATGACGGCGGAGATGGTCATGTCCGACAGCGCCGCCGAGCTGCGCGCCGTGCTGGGGAAGATCAGGCTGCTTGGGCCGCGCCCCATTGCCTCCATCTCCCGCAGCACCGCCACCGCCTCGGCCGACAGGGGTACGCGGTGGCGCCGCCGCGCCTTCATGCGCTCGGCCGGCACCGTCCACACGGCATGGTCCAGATCCACCTCGCGCCAGCGGGCCAGGCGCACCTCGCCCGTGCGGGCGGCGCACAGGATGGCGAAGGCCAGCGCGTGGGCGGCCACGCCCTCCCGCTTCCGCAGCGCCGCCATGAAGGCCGGCACCTCACGCCAGGGAAGGGAAGGATGGTGCTGGGTCCGCTGCACCCGCTGCGGTGCCGGCAGGACTTCTGCCAAGTGGCCGCGCCAGCGGGCCGGGTTCTCGCCTTCGCGCCAGCCGCGCGCCCTGGCGAAGTCCAGCACCGCCTCTATGCGCCCCCGGACGCGGGATGCCGTCTCCGGCGTCAGGTTCCAGATCGGCCGCAGTACGTCCAGCACGTCATCCGTGCTGACCTCCGCCACCGCCGCCGCGCCGATGTGAGGGAAGGCATGGGCCTTGAGGGTGGCCTCCCACTGGGCGCGGTGCTTCGGGTTGCTCCATCCGCTCTCCCGCTCCACCAGCAGGGCTTCGGCCACTTCCTGGAAGGTGCGGCGCACGGTGCGCTGCGCAGCTTCCTCGGCTGCCCTGGCGGCCTCTTCCATGGCTCGGCGGTTGGCCAGCGGATCAATCCCATCCCGCAGCAGCCGGCGGGCAGTGGCGGCTTTGTCGCGTGCTTCTGCCAGGGTGACGCCGCCGCTGCGGCCGTCCGGATCGGCGGTGCCGAGGCCCATCTCCCGGCTTCGGTCCCGCAGGGCATAGCGGAAGAGCCAAGACTTCCCGCCGGCCGGGCTGATCTGAAGATAGAGCCCTTCGCCATCCCCGACTCGCTCAGGCCTCTTGCTCTTGCCGGAGTGACGCGCCGCCGCCACCGCCCGCGCCGTCAGGTTTCCCATGGTACCGCCTCCACTCAACTGCCGCCCCAGATGGGGGTAGAGATGGGGGTAGGCCGAACCTACCCCCATCTCTACCCCCATTTGGACATGGGCTTGCCTGACACTCAATGGCACGGTCTGAGATTAGAGGAGATGATAAGGCTCTGAGTAGTAAGGTGTTTCCGACACGCCGTGACACGCTCTGATAGCCGGGGAGATTCGGCAATGGCGGTCATCCCCTCCGCCAGTTTCCCTTTCCCCATCAAGGCTTTCCTGTTGCCAGCCGGCAGCGATGCTGCTGCCATGCGCCCTCGGGTAGCGTGGCGGAAAGGAAGCCGATGAGCCGGTATGCCAGCGACTTCCGCGGTGAGCGTCACGTGTTCCGCGACCTGGCTGATCTGCTGGCCAAGGCTTCGCCCGCGCGCTCCGGCGACGAACTGGCGGGGCTGGCGGCGGAAAGCGATGCCCAGCGCGTCGCCGCCCGCGCCGCCCTGGCCGATCTGCCGCTGACCCGGTTCCTGGAGGAACCGCTGATCCCCTATGAGGCGGACGAGGTGACGCGGCTGATCATGGACAGCCACGACGACGCCGCCTTTGCGCCTGTCCGCCATCTGACCGTGGGCGGGATGCGGGACTGGCTGCTATCCTATGCCGCGACACCACAGGCCCTGGCGGCCCTGGCCCCTGGCCTGACGCCGGAAATGGTGGCCGCCGTGTCCAAGCTGATGCGCAACCAGGATCTGATCTCGGTGGCGCGCCGCTGCCGGGTGGTGACCGCCTTCCGCAACACGATCGGGCTGGAAGGGCGGCTCGGCACCCGGTTGCAGCCGAACCACCCGGCGGATGACCTGCGCGGCATTGCCGCCGCCACGCTCGATGGGCTGCTCTACGGCTGCGGCGACGCGGTGATCGGCATCAATCCCGCCACCGACAACGTGCCGAACTGCATCGCGCTGCTGGAGATGCTGGACGGGCTGCGTGAACGCCACGAGATCCCGACCCAGACCTGCGTGCTGACGCATGTGACCAATGCCATCCGCATCATCGAGCGCGGCGCACCGGTGGACCTGGTCTTCCAATCCATCGCGGGGACGGAGGCGGCCAATGCCGGCTTCGGCGTCAGCCTTTCCGTGCTGCGGGAGGCGCAGGACGCCGCGCTGGCACTGAAGCGCGGTACCGTCGGCAACAATGTCATGTATTTCGAAACGGGGCAGGGGGCGGCACTCTCCGCCAATGCGCATCACGGACTGGACCAGCAGACCGTGGAAACCCGCGCTTATGCCGTGGCCCGCGCCTTCTCACCCCTGCTGGTGAATACGGTGGTGGGCTTCATCGGGCCGGAATACCTGTACGACGGCAAGCAGATCATCCGCGCGGGGCTGGAGGATCACTGCTGCGCCAAGCTGCTGGGCGTGCCGATGGGCGTGGATGTTTGCTACACCAACCATGCCGAGGCCGATCAGGACGACATGGACACGTTGATGACGCTGCTGGCCGCGGCCGGCACGTCCTTTCTCATCACGGTGCCGGGGGCCGACGACGTGATGCTGAATTACCAGAGCGGCTCCTTCCACGACGCGCTTTACCTGCGCTCCACCTTCGGCCTCCGCGCCGCGCCCGAGTTCGAGGCCTGGCTGGAGCGGATGGACATGCTGGACCGGCAAGGGCGCATCAAGGAACTGGCGCCGCAAGATGGGGCCATGCGCCGCTTGCTGGCAGGGGGCGTCGGCGGTGGCGGCTGATCCCCCGACCCGCGATCCCTGGGGCCGGCTGCGGCAGGCAACGCCGGCACGTATCGGCCTTGGCCGTGTCGGCGATGCGCCGCCGGTGAGCGCCATGCTGGATTTTCAGCTGGCCCATGCCCGCGCGCGGGACGCGGTGCATACGCCACTGGATGTGGAAGCCTTGAAGTCTGCGCTGGACGGCCTGCCGCAGGTCACCGTCCGCAGCTTGGCGCCGGACCGCGCCACCTATCTGCGCCGGCCCGACCTGGGGCGCAGCTTGGACCCTGATGGCCTGGAGCAACTGCCGGCAGGCGACTGGGACCTGGTCCTGGTCCTGGCCGATGGGCTTTCCGCCCGGGCTGTGCAGCAGCATGCACCAAAACTGCTGCGGGCCCTCATGCCGAAGCTCTCCGGCTGGAAGGTGGCGCCGGTGGTCATTGCCACCCAGGGGCGCGTGGCCTTGGGCGATGAGATCGGCGGCGCGCTGGGCGCCAATCTCTGCGCGGTGCTGATCGGTGAACGGCCAGGGCTGAGCGTGGCCGACAGCCTCGGTGTCTACCTAACCTATGAGCCCCGGCCGGGGCGGCGGGATTCGGAGCGCAACTGCATCTCCAACATCCATCCCGCCGGCGGCCTGTCGCCGGAGGCTGCCGCGGCGAAGCTGGCCTGGCTGATGACCGAGGCCCGCCACCGCCGCCTGACCGGCGTGGAGCTGAAGGACGACGCACCCGCCTTGGATGCCGCCGCCCCTCCGGTGATCGAGGGCTGAACCTCAGCCCTTGTTCTGGTCCGGCGCCGCGTCGCTGTTGAGGCGGATGTAGTCGGAAACGCCGATCTGCTCGATCAGCTTGAACTGCGTGTCGAGGAAGTCGGCGTGCTTTTCCTCATCCGCCAGGATGCGCATCAGCAGGTCGCGGGAAACGAAGTCGCGCACGCTCTCGCAATGGGCGATGCCGTCACGCAGGTCGAGGATCGCCTTTTCCTCGATCTTCTGGTCGCACTTCAGCACCTCTTCGACATTCTGGCCGATGAGGATCTGGTTCAGCCGCTGCACGTTGGGCAGGCCGCCAAGGAAAAGGATGCGGGTGATCAGGTCATCCGCATGCTTCATCTCCTCGATGGACTCGGCGTATTCGTGCTTGCCCAGCTTGGTCACGCCCCAGTCGTCCAGCATGCGGGCATGCAGGAAGTACTGGTTGATGGCCGTCAGCTCATTGGTGAGCTGGGTGTTCAGGTATTCGATGACCTTGGGGTCGCGCAGCATGGTGGCCTGTTCTCCATCCGGATCTGCGCCAGACCTTGCGGAAACAGGGTGAACACGTCAAGCCATTGTTTTTGCGTGAAAATGCGACTGCGAGACGCTTTCAGTCGCCGGCCATCGCCTGATCAGCCCCCGGCGGCTGCTCCCGGATGATGGAGAGCATGGTGCCGGTGCAGCACCCGCACTGTGCCGCGCAATTGCAGGCCGCATAGACTTCCTTGGGCCGCTGTGCCCCGCCGGCGATCGCGTCGCGGATCTGGGTATCGGTCA
This sequence comes from Teichococcus wenyumeiae, assembly GCF_003696345.1. Classification (GTDB taxonomy): domain Bacteria; phylum Pseudomonadota; class Alphaproteobacteria; order Acetobacterales; family Acetobacteraceae; genus Pseudoroseomonas; species Pseudoroseomonas wenyumeiae. Next base: position 322,734 of record NZ_RFLX01000003.1, read on the forward strand.
GGGCATTGCAGATGCAGACATACATGTCGTGAACCGCTTGCTGGTCTGCTGCGACTGATAACTGCTCGCAATGCCAGATGCAACTCACTCTCAATAGAAAGACGGGCTTTCAGGCCGCGGCGTGTTCCCGCAGCACGCGCAGCACGTCCTTGCCGTAGCGCTCCAGCTTCGTGTTTCCGACGCCGGGAATGGTGCCGAGCTGGTCCAGTGTTTCAGGCTGCTCCGCTGCAATCTCCACCAAGGTGCGGTCCTGGAAAATCACATAGGCGGGCACGCCCTGCGCCAGGGCGGTGCGCTTACGCCATTCCCGCAGGGCGGCGAAGCGGGGGTCGGAGGGCGCCTCGATGCTGCCGCGCGCGCGCAGGCTGCCGCGGGCAGGCTGTGTCACCAGCTCTTCCCGCAGCATCACCGGTTGCTCACCCTTCAGGATCGGGCGGGCGGCGTCGGTGGGCACCAGCTCGCCATGGTTCTCCACCGCCACGTCCAGCGCCCCCTGAGCCACCAGCTGCCGCGCGACGCCGCGCCAGGCGGCTTCGGTCAGGTCTCGCCCGACGCCGAAGGTGGGCAACTGGTCGTGGCCGAACTGGGTGACCTTCTGGGTCGCCTTGCCCAGCAGCACATCCACCACATGCCCAAGGCCGAAGCGCCGCCCGGTTCGCAGCACGGCGGACAGCATCTTCTGCGCCGCCACGGTGCCATCGAAGAGCCTCGGTGGCGTCAGGCAGATATCGCAGGCCCCGCAGGGCTCCGGCGCATCCTCCCCGAAGCAGCGCAGCAGGATCTGGCGGCGGCAGGTGGAAGCCTCGGCGATGCCGACCATGGCTTCCAGCCGCTGCCGCTCCACCCGCTTCTGCTCGTCGCTCGCGCCGCTTTCCATGATGCGGTGGCGGGCCAGGGCGATGTCGCCGGCGCCGTAGAGAAGCTGCGCCTGGGCTGGCAGACCGTCGCGCCCGGCGCGGCCAATCTCCTGGTACCAGCTCTCCGGGCTGCGGGGCAGGTCGGTATGGGCGACGTAGCGGACATCCGGGCGGTCGATGCCCATGCCGAAGGCGATGGTTGCCGCCATCACCACCGCATCGCCGCGCGCGAAGCGCCGGTGCGCCTCCCGCTTGGCGGAAGGCTCCAGGCCAGCATGGAAGACCAGGCTGTCATAACCATCCTGCTTCAGCCAATCCGCCGTCTGCTCCGCCTTGCGGCGGGTGCCGCAATAGATCAGGCCGGCGCCCGTGCCGTCCGAGGCGGTCTTGATGAAGCGCCGTAGCTGCCCCCGCTCATGGTCCCGCGGCTGGGCGGAGATGGCGATATTGGGCCGGTCGAAGCTGGCGCGGAACAGGGGGCTGTCTTCCAGCCCCAGCTGCCGTTGAATATCCGTGACGGTGCGCGGGTCAGCGGTGGCGGTCAGCGCCAGGCGCGGCACGCGCGGAAAGCGTTGCGCCAGCACCGGTAGGGCGCGGTATTCCGGCCGGAAGTGATGGCCCCACTGGCTGACGCAATGCGCCTCATCGATGGCAAACAGGGCGACGCGCATCTCATCCAGCCGCGCCAGCGTGCTGTCGAGGGTCAGGCGCTCGGGCGAGACATAGAGCAGCTTCAGCTCGCCGCTATCGAGGTCGCGCCACACGGCGCGCGCTTCGTCCGGCGGCAGTTCGGAGTGCAGGGCGGCGGCCTTGATGTCCTGCTGCCGCAGCGCCGCCACCTGGTCTTCCATCAGGGCGATCAAAGGCGAGACCACGACGCCGAGGCCGGGCCGGCAAAGGGCAGGGATCTGGAAGCAGAGGCTCTTGCCGCCACCTGTCGGCATCAGCACCAGTCCGGAGCCGCCAGCCACGGCGTGGCGAACCACCTCCTCCTGCAGGCCCCTGAAGCCGGTATAGCCAAAGACACGATGCAGGACGTCGAGCGGTTCGCCGTATTCACTCATGCCGAGGGCTTTTAGCGCGGCGGCAGGTCGCCGCCCACGCGTAATTCGATGCTTCCCTGCGGCTGGCCGGATGCTGTCATGCAGCCCGTGGCCGGTGGCCGCAGGCGAGCCGCTTTATGGCCAGCCAAGTTGGTATAATTGCCATGTTCTGGACGCGCATCGGAACGGCAAAATACCAGGTTTCGGGCATTGATCTCTGCGATTCGGCGGCAGGCAGGACATTTCCCCGGCGTTTCAGTCACGAGTCAGACAAGCCGAGTGTTACTGAAGTCAACGCTGGAAATAGCAGGGCAACCATGGGTGGATATCGTTAAACGAAACTGACAAGCGACTGTTTCCACGGCAATTCGTTTAAGGTTCGGCATCGAAACGGCATCCTCTCTTGCCGCTGCTGATGTCATGATTTGTGTTTGTTACGATTTGAAGCTGGACAAAAGCCCCGTAAAGCTCTTGCAATCCGCCCGGACCAAGCCGGCTCATGTGGCGTTGCAATAGCCACGTAACGGCTTACATAGCGCCGTATGTTCTACGCCTAATATGCTGAGGAAGGCCGATTTCGGTGGTAAGAGTTGTCAAGCCAACGCTGTCCCCGATCGCTTCAGACGCATCGCCGGCTGGAATTTCGATTCAGAACTAAGACTTGTTTCAAAAAAAAGACGACACCTTCTGCTGGGCCAACCAGCAGTCCTGTTTTTTCATTTCTCTGCCGGCAAAAGCTGCCGACCTCCTTCGACAAGGATGATATGCGATGGCCGTTCAAAACAGCCCGGACCAGCTGGTCGGGATCCTGCGTGACACAGTGGTGGCGTTGGTGCGCAGGGACGGGCATGACCTTTCGGCTCGGCAGCTCGGCGTGTTCCTGACCGTCTATCTGGGTGAGGGGCCGCATACCGTGCGTGGTCTTGCAGCGGCACTGAACGTGTCGAAGCCGGCTATCACCCGCGCCCTGGACCGCCTCGGCGAACTCGACCTCGCCAAGCGCAAGACGGACCCCCAGGACCGCCGCAGCGTGCTGGTGCAGCGTACCACCAAGGGCTCTGCCTTCCTGCGCGACATCCGCTCGGTGATGGTGGAAGCCGATAGCACCGCCCGCACCATGGTGGCGCCTTCTCTGCCCGCCAATACCGAGAGCGCGACCCGCCGCGCCGTCTGAAGCGGCGGGATTCAGTTCTACAACCTCTGGCTGTCCTCGCGACAGTTCTTGTACCAAAAACGGCTCCGGTGTTCCGGAGCCGTCTTTGTTTTCAGCGGCCACAGCCTGAGCCGGAACGCTGCCTCATTCTTCGGGGCGCAGTTCGCCGCTTTCCATCAGCTCGAACCACATCGCATTCAGAACGGCGAAGGCGTATGCGAGGGGAAGGCCCAGCAGCCACGCGAAGTACCACATCGCTTTCGATCCTTTCTCAGTAGACGGTTTCGCTGTTGCTGCGGACCATCGTCTCATCGACCTTGCCCCAGAGCACCCGGTAGACCCAGGTGGTGTAGGCCAGGATGATCGGCATGAAGACGACGGCGCCCACCAGCATGATGAACAGCGTCAGGTGGGAGGAGGAGCTGTCCCAGACCGTGAGGCTGGAGCGCGGGTCGATCGAGGACGGCAGGATGAAGGGGAACATCGACAGGCCGACGGTCGAGATGATCCCGAAGACCGAGAGCTTACTGCTCAGCAGGGTCAGCACCTCGCGCTGGCCGCGCATGCCCAGGAAGGCGCCCAGCGCACCCAGGAAGCCGAAGGCGGGCGCCACCAGCATCCAGGGATGCGCCGCGTAATTGGCGAACCATGCGCCGCCCTCGCGCACCACGCTCTTCAGCAGTGGGTTGGAGGGGCCGTCGGTAACGACCTGGCTGGTGATGCGGTAGCCATCCACGAAGAGCCACAGCGCCAGCCCGCCGAGCGCGAAGAGCACCACCACCGCCAGCGCCGCGATGCTGCCATAGGCACGGCCACGCGCCGCCACCGGGCCGCTGGCCTTCAGCGACAGCCAGGCGCCGCCATGCATCACCATCATGCTGAGCGACAGCAGGCCACAGAGCAGGGCGAAGGGATTCAGCAGCCCGAAGAAGGAGCCTTCGTAGCGGGCGAACATTGTGTCCTCGAAGCGGAAGGGCACGCCCTGCAGGGCATTGCCGACCGCAACGCCGAAGATCAGCGCCGGCACGAAGCCACCGATGAAGAGCGCCCAGTCCCAGCCATTGCGCCAGCGCGCCTCGGGCCGCTTGCTGCGGTACTTGAAGCCCACCGGCCGCAGGATCAGCGCCGCCAGCACCACGAACATCGCCAGGTAGAAGCCGGAGAAGGACACGGCGTAGAGCGGCGGCCAGGCAGCGAAGATGGCGCCGCCGCCGAGGATCAGCCAGACCTGGTTGCCTTCCCAGACCGGGCCGATGGTGTTGATGGCCACGCGGCGCTCCATATCGGTGCGCGCGGCGAAGGGCAGCAGGGCGCCGACGCCGAGGTCAAAGCCATCGGTCACGGCGAAGCCGATCAACAGCACGCCCAGCAGCCCCCACCAGAGGATGCGCAGCGTGGTGTAGTCGAGGAGTTCGTGCAGGATCATGACAGGTCACTCCGCCGGGAGGGGCGCGGGAATGCCGGCGCCCGGCTGCGGCACGTTGCTGCTGGGGCGGGGATTTGCGGGCTCGAAGGTCGGGCCCTTGCGGATGGCCTTGAGCATCAGGCCCATCTCTATGATGGCCAGCACGGTGTAGATCACCACGAAGCCCATGATGGTCAGCAGCACCTGGGTGATGCCGAGGTCGGACACGGCGGCGGCGGTGGGCAGCACGCCTTCGATGATCCAGGGCTGGCGGCCGAATTCGGCGACGAACCAGCCGCATTCGCTGGCGACCCAGGGCAGCGGGATGGCGAAGACGGCCACCCACAGCAGCCAGGGATGGGCATCCAGCCGGCGCCGGGCCGAGAGGTAGAAGAAGGTGCCGGTCAGCAGGATAAAGAAGACGCCGAGGCCGACCATGATGCGGAAGGTCCAGAACAGCGGCCCGACCTGCGGCACGGTGTCCCAGGCGGCCTGGCTGATCTGCGCGTCCGTGGCCTGGCGCGGGTCATCCACGTAGCGGCGCAGCAGATAGGCATAGCCGAGCTGGCGGGCATTGGCCTCGAAGGTCTCGCTCACCGCCTGCGGCACCTGGCTGCTGCCGGCCGCGCGGATGGCCTGCAGCGCGTCATAGGCCTTGATGCCTTCACGGATGCGCTCTTCCGCCAGCTTCACCAGGTCCACGATGCCGGGGATCTCGGTGTTCAGCGTGCGGGTGGCGATCAGGCCGGTCACGAAGGGGATGTGGATGGCGTAATGCGTCTCACGCGCTTCCTGGTCGGGGAAGCCGAAGGCGGTGAAGGGCGCCGGCGCGGGCTCGGTCTCCCACATGCCCTCGATGGCGGCCAGCTTCATCTTCTGGTGCTCGGTGGCCAGGTAGCCGCTCTCGTCGCCCAGCACGACGGCGGAGAGGGAGGCGGCGAGGCCGAAGGCAGCGGCCACGGTCATGGACCGCTTGGCCAGGGCGATGTGGCGGCCCTTCAGCAGGTACCAGGCGGAGACGCCCAGCACGAAGAAGGCGGCGCAGACATAGCCGGCCGAGGCGGTATGGACGAACTTCGCCTGCGCCACGGGGTTGAAGATGACTTCCCAGAAGTCCGTCATCTCCATCCGCATGGTCTGCGGGTTGAAGGCGGCGCCCACCGGATTCTGCATCCAGCCATTGGCGATCAGGATCCAGAGCGCCGAGAAGTTGGAGCCCGCCGCGACCGCCCAGGTCGTCGCTAGATGCCCTAGCTTCGAGAGCTTGTCCCAGCCGAAGAAGAAGAGGCCGACGAAGGTAGCCTCAAGGAAGAAGGCCATCAGACCTTCGAGCGCCAGGGGTGCGCCGAAGATGTCCCCGACATAGTGGCTGTAGTAGCTCCAGTTCATGCCGAACTGGAATTCCATGGTCAGGCCGGTGGCGACGCCGAGCACGAAGTTGATGCCGAAGAGCGTGCCCCAGAACTGCGTCATCTGCCGCCAGATGGCGCGGCCGGTGGTGACGTAGACTGTCTCCATGATGGCCAGGACGACGGATAGGCCGAGCGTCAGTGGCACGAAGAGGAAGTGGTAGAGAGCTGTCATCGCGAACTGGAATCGCGAGAGTGAGACGACGTCGAGTTCCATCCGATCCGCGCCGTGCTACGGCGTCCTTTCGGTGTTGTGGCGCCGCCAGGGAGACGACGCCGGGGACAGAGCCTCAATCCGGCCGGAGCTGTTCCAGCAGGGCGAGGTAATCGGGGGTGCCACGGCGGGCCTCGGCAGCCACGCGCCCGCCGCGCAGCAGCACCAGCCGGTCGGCCAGCTCCGCTTCCCGCCGCAGATGCGTGACGACCAGGGTGCCGTGGCCGGCAAGGCGCGGCCGCAGCCGCCCGAGCAGGGCAAGGGCGGTTTCGCGGTCCAGGCCTTCGGTGGGTTCGTCCAGCAGCCAGAGCGGCGCGGGGCGCAGCAGGGCACGCGCCAGCATCAGGCGCCGCGCCTGGCCGGAGGAAAGGCCGAAGCCGCCTTCGCCAAGCTGCGTCGCTAACCCATCCGGCAGCGCGGCCACCACGGGGCCGAGGCCTGCGGCCTCCAGCGCCTCCATCAGCTCGGCATCCGTCGCGCGCGGGGCGGCCAGCAGCAGGTTGCCGCGCAGGCTGTCCTGGAAGAGTTCGGTGCGCTGGCTCATCCAGACGGTGCGAGGCTGCCCGGAGGCCAGGGAAGCATGGCCGCCTTCGGCCACGATCTCGCCAGAGAGCAGGGACAGGAGGGTGGACTTGCCCGCGCCGCTTTCGCCGACAAGGGCGACGCATTCACCAGCGCCGACATCCAGGCTGAAGTCGTCGAGCACCGGCTGCCGGGCTCCGGGGTAGCGCAGCCGCAGGTGGCGCAGGTGCAGCGCCAGCCCGGCGGGTGCCACCGGCAGCGGCTGGGCCGGCGCCGCCTGTTCCCGCAGGCGCGGTGCCAGGCGCCGGGCGGCCAGCAATGCGCGGCCGAGTTCCAGTGCCCCGCGCCGCAGCGGCGCGAAGGCTTCCAGCACCGCCATGGCCGCCAGCAGCGCCAGGGCTGCAATGGGGGCCGAGATGACGCCCTGCGCGGCAAGGGGCGCGGCGATCAGCAGGGTTCCTACCAGCGCCGCCTGTCCCGCCAGGAACAGCAGTGCCGCGCCACGTGTCTCCAGCCGGTTCAGCGTGTCCTCGGCGGCCGCGAGGCGGGTATCGGCGGCCATGATCGAAGCAGCCTGGGCACTGGTGCGGCCGGCCATCAGCAGATCCACCTGCCCCTGGGCCGCATCAATGGCGCGCGAGCGCAGCGCCTCGATGGCAGCGGCGCGGCGGCGGCCGGGGCGCAGGGCCGCGCGGGCGATCCACCAGGGCAGCAGGCCGCCGGCCAGCGGCAGCAGCACCAGCAGCGGCCAGGCCAGCGCGGGCGCGGCCAGCCACAGCCCGGCCAGCACCGCCAGGGACACCAGAAGGGCAGCGGTCAGCGGCGCCAGCACGCGGAGGTAAAGGCTGTCCAGCGCATCGACCTCAGAGGTCAGGCGGAACAGCAGGCGGGCAGGGCGGCGCTGCAGGGCCTCGGCGCCCTCGGTGGTGGCGTGGCCACGGAACAGGCGCTCCCGCAGGCCAGCCAGCACGCGCAGGGTGGCGTCATGCGTCACCAGACGCTCGCCATAGCGGGCACCGGTGCGGACAAGCGCCAGCAGCCGGATGCCCGCGCCCGGGATGAAGACATCGAAGGCCAGGGCGGCGCTGGTAAGACCGGCCAGGGCAGTCGCGGTGATGAACCAGCCGGACAGGCCCAGCAGGGCGATGCCCGCCAGCAGCGTCATGGCCATCATGGCGGCGCCACCGAGCAGGGCGGAGCGCCGCTCCTGCCAGAACAGGGCCATGATCGGGGAAAGGGGCTTCATCACAGCGTCACCACACGGTCCATGCGGGCCGCCAGAGCGGGGTCGTGGGTGGCCACCAGCAGGGTCTTGCCCTGCGCCAGCCGCAACAGGCCATCGGTCACGGCAGCGGCGCTGTGCTGGTCCAGATGCGCCGTGGGCTCATCCGCCAGCACCAGCCCGGCGTTGGGGTTCAGCGCCGCGCGGGCGAGGGCGACCCGCCGGGCCTCGCCGCCGGAGAGCCCAAGGCCGCCTTCCGCCATCAGGCTGCGGAGGCCACCGGGGCGGCGGGCGACGATCTCGTCGGCGGAGGCCAGCCGCAGCGCCCCTTCCATCGCCCCGGCCGCAGGCTGTTCACGCCCCAGCAGCAGGTTGGATTGCAGGGAGCCGGCGAAGAAATGCGGCGCCGCGCCAAGCCAGGCCATGCGTCCGCGGGCGGTGGCGATGCTCTGTGCGTCGAGGAAGGCATCGTCGAAGAAGATGTCACCCTGGTCCGGCCGCAGCAGGCCGGCGGCCAGGGCCAGCAGCGTGGACTTGCCGGAGCCGCTGGGGCCAAGCAGCGCCACCTTCTCGCCCGGGGCGATCTCCAGGCTGAAGCCTTCCACCACGGGGGCGGTGGCGCCCGCGTGGCGGAAGCTGACGGCGCGGAAAGCCAGCCCGGCGGCGCCGGTGCGGGGCGCCGGGGCGGCGGCCTGGCCCTTCGCGGGCAGCAGTACGGCGCCAGCCGGTGCGGAGAGCAGCGGAGCCAGCCCGGCCAGCGCGGCCTCGCCGGAGGCGCGGTCGTGGTAGGCGGCAGCGAAGTCGCGCAGCGGCTGGAAGAACTCCGGCGCCAGCAGCAGCAGGAACAGGCCTGCCGCCAGATCCAGCCGCGCGCCCCAGGCGCCGAAGGGCAACTGGCCAAGCAGATGGAAGCCGATGAAGGTCGCCACCATGGCCACGCCCAGCGCGGCGAAGAGCTCCAGCACGGCGGAGGACAGGAAAGCGATGCGCAGCACGGCCATGGTGCGGCGGCGCAGTTGCGCCGCGACGCCGCGCAGGCGCCCGGCGGTGCCATCCACCGCGTCAAAGGCCCGCAGCGTGGTCAGGCCACGCAGCCGGTCCAGCAGGAAGCCGTTCATGCCGCTCATGGCCGACATCTGCCGGTCGGCGGCGTCGCGCGCCTTGATCCCGATCAAAGCCATGAAGATCGGGATCAGCGGCGCCGCCAGCAGCAGCGCCAGCGCCGCCACCCAGCTTGTCCAGGCGATCACCAGGAGAATGACGGGCGGCACGATGGACATGCGCAGCCGCGCGGGATGCCAGCGGGTCAGCCAGGGCAGCAGGGCTTCGGCCTGTTCCGCCATGCTGCTGGCGATGCTGCCGGAGGCGGGGCGGGACCGGTCAAAGGGTGAAAGACCGGGCAGGGCTTCCGCCGCCGCCTGCCGCAGGCCTGTCAGGATCGCCCGCGCTGCCCGGAAGGCACCGCGCGCCGCCAGGGCGTCCAGGCCGGCGCGAAGCAGCGCCAAGGCGCCGATGGCGATGGCAGGCCACAGTGCCTCGTCTGCCGAGGCCTCCGCGGCGATGCCGCCTACCGCCCGCGCCAGCAGCGCCGCCTGGGCAATCCAGAGCAGGCCGGCGACGGCCTGGAGCAGGCCGGCACGGCGGATACGGGACATCTCCCTGGGGAAGCGGGCTTCCAGCCTTGGCGTAGTCGCGGTCATGTCATTGGGCCGGAGTGGTTCTGTGCAGCTCTGCGCGGTTCGGCGCCCTGCTGGCGCCCGCACTCCTTTTCGCGGCTGGCCGGGGGCGCGTCTTTGACCTGGCGCAAAGGGAGGTGGCCGCGCCGCAATTCCCCAGCCCAAGCCAGGAAGGGCGCGGCGTTGCCGCTATCGTGGCCATCCAGGCGCCTGCCCTTGCCGCATCGCAGCGGGAAGGGGGGTCGCCACCCTGCCCGGTTGGGCCTAGATTCACCGCGACCCTTGTTCCCCGCCTGCCAACGGAGAGGCCCCTTCATGCCGGATTCTCTGCTTCCTGACCCGAGCCGCCTCAAGTTCGGCATCGGCCAGCCGGTCCCGCGCAACGAGGACCCTGTCCTGCTGCAAGGCCGGGGCCGCTATACCGATGACCTGCAGCTCCCCGGTCAGCTCTGGTGCGTGATCGTCCGCAGCCCCTATGCCCATGGCATCCTGAAGGGCATCGACACGGCGGCGGCGAAGGAGGTGCCTGGAGTCGTCGGCGTCTTCACCGCTGCCGACATGGCCGAATACGGCACCCTGCACTGCATGATGCCCTCGCCGGGGCTGCAGGATATCCAGCGCCCGGTGCTGGCTTCCGACAAGGTGCGCTTCGTGGGCGACCCTATCGCCTTCGTGGTGGCTGAAACCAAGGAAGCGGCCAAGGACGGCGCCGAGGCCGTCTTCCCCGACATCGACCCGCTGCCCGTCGTGACCGAGGCCTCGGCCGCTGCCGCCCCTGGCGCGCCGCAGCTTTACGATGACGTCCCCGGCAACCTGGTGCAGGACTTCCATTCCGGCGATGCCACCAAGGTGGCGGAAGCCTTCGCGGGCGCCGCGCATGTCACCCGGCTGAACCTGCGCAACAACCGCATCGTTGTCAGCGCCATGGAGCCGCGCAGCGCGGTGGGCGAGTACGATGCTGCCAGCGGGCGCTACACGCTGCATGTCGGCAGCCAGGGCGTCTTCGGCATGCGCAATGCCATCGCCAAGGAACTGCTGAAGGTCCCGAACGACAAGCTGCGCGTCCTGACCGGCAATGTCGGCGGTTCCTTCGGCATGAAGGCCGGCGCATACCCGGAATACATCTGCCTGCTGCACGCGGCGAAGGTGCTCGGCCGTCCCGTGAAGTGGACGGATGAGCGCACGGGCTCCTTCCTGTCCGACTACCACGGCCGCGACCATGAGGTGACGGCGGAACTGGCGCTGGATGCCGAGGGCAAGTTCCTGGCGGTGCGCCTGACCTCCTTCGCCAATATGGGCGCCTATCTCAGCAATGTCGGCCCGCTGATGGGCACCGCCGGCTTCGGGCGGAACGTGCAGAGCAACTACACGACACCGTTGATCGAGGTCTCCACCAAGAGCCTTGTCACCAATACGCCGCCGGTGACGGCCTATCGCGGCGCCGGCCGCCCCGAGGGCAACTACTTCATGGAGCGGCTGATCGAGGCCGCCGCGCAGGAGATGGGCATCAGCGCCATCGAGATGCGCCGGCGGAACCACATCAAGCCGGACCAGTTCCCCTATGCCGCCGCTTCCGGCAGCAAGTATGACGGCGGCGAGTTCAACGCGGTGCTGGACAAGGCGCTAGCCGCCGCCGACTGGGATGGCTTCGAGGCCCGCAAGGCGGAGAGCAAGGCGCGCGGCAGGCTGCGCGGCCGCGGCATCGGCAACTTCCTGGAGGCCACCGCGCCGCCGTCCAAGGAAATGGGCGGGCTGCGCTTCGGCGAGGACGGCAGCGTCACCATCATCACCGGCACGCTGGACTACGGGCAGGGGCACTGGACGCCCTTCGCGCAGGTGCTGCACCAGACGCTCGGCATTCCGTTCGACCGCATCAAGCTGGTCCAGGGCGATTCCGACAAGCTGATCGCCGGCGGCGGCACCGGCGGCTCCAAGTCGCTGATGGCCTCGGGCGCCGCCATCGTGGAGGCCTCGGCCAAGGTGGTGGACAAGGCGCGCATCGCCGCCGCCCATATGCTGGAGGCGGCCGAGGCGGATATCGAGTTCGACCCCCATGCCGAGGGCGGCGGGCGCTTCTCCATCGCCGGCACCGATCGTGGCCTGGACATCATGACCATCGCCGCCCGCCTGCGGGAAGCGAAGGACCTGCCGCCGGAGGTGCCGGATACGCTGGACGTCGACCATGTCTTCGACCAGGCGCCCTCCGCCTTCCCCAACGGCTGCCACGTGGTGGAACTGGAGGTGGACCCTGAGACCGGCGTGGTGCACTTCGACCGCTATGTCACGGTCAACGATTTCGGCGTGATCGTGAATCCGCTGATGGTTGAGGGCCAGGCGCATGGCGGCATCGTGCAGGGCATCGGCCAAGCGCTGATGGAGCGGACCAACTACAGCGAGGACGGCCAGTTCCTGTCGGGCTCCTATTCCGACTACGCGGTGCCGCGCGCCGTGGATGTGCCGAGCTTCGAGTTCATCTCCCACGCCGTCCCGGCCAAGACCAACCCGCTGGGCGTCAAGGGCTGCGGCGAGGCCGGTTGCGCCGGCTCGCTGCCCGCGGTGATGAACGCGCTGGTGGACGCTTTGAGCGAATACGGCGTGAAGCACATCGACATGCCGGCGACGCCAGAAGTGGTCTGGCGCGCCATCCACCAGCAGGCCGCCTGAAGGAGAATACGCTTATGCCCAACCCGCCCATCGGCTTCGCCCATGGCCTGACGCTCGCCGCCGCCAGCCGCATCGCGGAGGTCACCCTGGCCAAGGGGCGCGAGCTGGGGCTGGCGCCCCTGACCGTGGTGGTGCTGGACCAGGCCGCCCAGCCCAAGGCCCTGCTGCGGGAGGATGGCGCCAGCCTGCTGCGGCCGGAGATCGCCATGGGCAAGGCCTTTGGTGCCATGGCCCTCGGCTTCGGCGGGCGGGAGCTGGCGCGGCGCTCGGCCAAGATGCCCGGCTTCATGAATGCCTTCTCCGACCTCTGCGGCGGCCGTGCCGTCCCGGTGCCGGGCGGCGTGCTGGTGCGCGATGCCAGCGGCACCATCCTGGGTGCCGTCGGCGTCTCGGGCGATGCCTCGGACAAGGATGAGGTCTGCGCCGTGGCCGGGATCGAGGCCGCCGGGCTGGTGGCGGATACCGGCGATCCTGAATAACTCTCCACCTATACCAAATCGCTCAGGGGTGGCCCTTGCAGGGCTACCCCACGCATGGGATGGCCGGTGAATGCTGCGCGCCCTTTACGACTACGTGCTCCGGCTCGCCGGGCATCGCCATGCGGGAGCCTGGCTCTCGGCGGTCTCCTTCGCCGAAAGCAGCTTCTTCCCGATTCCGCCCGACGCCATGCTGGTGCCGATGTGCCTGGCACGGCCGGAGCGCGCCTGGCGCTACGCGGCGCTGTGCACCGTCTTCTCCGTGCTGGGCGGCATCTTCGGCTACCTGATCGGCTACTTCCTGTTCGAGGCGATCGCGCAGCCCATCCTCGCCGCTTATGGCCATGCCGAGGCGCTGGAGAGCTTCCGCGGCTGGTTCGCCCGCTGGGGGGCGGCGGTCATCCTGATCAAGGGCCTGACGCCGATCCCCTTCAAGATCGTCACGATCGGCGCCGGCGCGGCGGCCTTCGATCCCTGGGTCTTCCTGCTCACCAGCATCATCACGCGCGGGGCGCGCTTCTTCCTGGTGGCAGCCATGCTGCGCCGCTTTGGGGAGCCGGTGCGCGGCTTCATCGAGGAGCGCCTGACCCTGATCACCACCGTCGTGGCGGTGGCGATCGTGGGTGGCTTCGCGGCGCTGCGCTTCCTCTAGCCCAGCGCCTTCGCGGCCTTCAGCACCTCGCCGGCGTGGCCCGGCACCTTCACCTTGCGCCAGATGCGCGCCACCTTGCCTTCCGCGTCGATCAGGAAGGTGGCGCGCTCCATGCCCATGTACTTGCGGCCGTACATCGATTTCTCGACCCAGGTGCCATAGGCCCCGGCGGTCGTCTTCTCCGCGTCTGAGGCGAGCGGAAAGGTCAGGCTGTATTTCTCGGCGAATTTCTCGATCGGCTTCATCGGGTCAGGCGAGATGCCGATGACATCCAGCCCCAGCCCGCCCAGCGCCGGCAGCGCCTCCTGGAAGTCGCAGGCTTCCTTGGTGCAGCCGGAGGTATCCGCCTTCGGGTAGAAATACAGCACGAAGGGCCTGCCCTTCATGGCGGCCAGTGACACGGTGCGGCCACCGCTGGCCGGCAGTTCGAATGCCGGCGCCGGCAGACCTTCCTCGATGCTCATGCTGTTCCTCCGGAATCGAGGCGGCCCAGATGCCGCTCGAACAAGCTGCGCACCTGCTGCGCCCGCGCTTGCATCTGTGCCTGGAAGTCCGAGAGGTCAACCGCCGGGCGGTCCAGCAAGGGGGCGGTGGCGCGTTGCAGGGCGATGGCGGTGGCGGCGGGGAGGGTGCCGCCCTTCCAGCGCCCGACGGTCAGCCGCAGCAGGCCCAGGGTGGTGCGCCAGAGGCGGTCGGCGGCGATCAGGGCTTCGGCATCCTCGGGCGGCAGGATCTTGGCGCGCCCAAGGTTCTGCAAGGCCACACGCGTGGTGGGCGCCAGGATGCCGGGCTTCATGCGGGCATGCGCCAGTTGCAGCGCCTGGGCGATGAACTCCACCTCCACCAGCCCGCCGGGCATGGCCTTGATGTCCAGCGGGCCCTCGGGCGGCAGGTCGCGCAGCATGCGGGTGCGCATGGCCACGGCATCCGCCACGGCCTGCGGCCCGGCATGTTCGATCAGCGCCGCCTTGACCGCCGCGCCGATGCGCCGCCGCAATCCCGGCGGCCCCGCCACGCATCGCGCCCGCGTCAGCGCCATCCGCTCCCAGGTCCAGGCGCTTTCGGCGTGATAGCGCTCGAAGGCCGAAAGGGAGGTGGCGACCGGCCCTTTGCTGCCGCTGGGCCGCAGCCGCATGTCCACCTCGTAGAGCTTGCCTTCCGCTCCTGGCGCGGTGATGGCCGCCACCATCTGCTGCGCCAGCCGCGCAAAATAGGTGCTGGGGGGCAGCGCGCGCGGCCCGCCGGTGCTTTCCGAGACATCCTCCGGGTGGTCGTAGACCAGCACGAGGTCGAGGTCCGAACCGGGCAGCATCTCGCGCCCGCCCAGCTTGCCCAGCGCCACCACCGCCAGCGCGCCGCCGCGTAGCTTGCCGAAGCGGCGGGTGAAGTCGCCGGCCACATGCGGCAGCAGGGCGCCGATGGCGGCATCCGCCAGGTCGCTGCGCGCTATGCCGGCCTCGTCAGCATCGATCCGGCCTTCCAGGGCAGCGGCGTCGATCTCGAACTTGCCTTCGGTAACCAGGCGGCGGGCGTCCTCGAGCGCTTCCTCCATGTGGCGGGCATCTTTCACCAGGGCGGGCAGGCTGGTGCTGGCACCGTCCAGCATCTGGCCCGCGAGCAGCCCCTCCAGCGAGGCGGGGCTGAGCGCGAGATGATCCGCCAGTGCCGGCGCCGCACCCAGGATGCCAGCCACGCGCGACAGCAAGGCCGGGTTGCGCTGGAACAGCGAAAGCACCTGTACGCCGGCCTGCAGCCGGCTCAGCACCGTATCGAAGCGGGCCAGGGCCACGTCCGGTTCCCGCTGGCTGGCGAAGGCCGCCAGGATCGGCGGCGTCAGGCCACGCAACAGCGCCCGTGCCCGCTCGCTGCGCGTCGCGCGGGTCTGGCCATGCAGCCAGCTCCGGAAGCGGGCGGAAACCTTGGCGGGGTCGGTGAAGCCCATGGCGCCCAGCGCGCTCAGGGTCTCGGGGTCGTCCTGCTCCTCTTCGAAATGGAGGCGGTGGTCGGATGCCTCCTGCGGCGGCATGTCCGGCAGCGGCGCCCCGTGTTCGAACAACTCGGAATAATGCTTCTCGACCCGCGACAGATGGCGGGTCAGCGTCGTGGCGAAGCTGGCGGTATCGTTGAAGCCCATGAAGCTGGCGATACGGGCCAGGGCTTCGTCATCCTCCGGCAATTGCTGGGTCTGCCGGTCGTCCACCATCTGCAGGCGGTGCTCGACATCGCGCAGGAAGACATAGGCATCGGCGAGGTCGGCGGCGGCGCGGCGCTCAATCCGTCCGGCGGCGGCCAGGGCGGCCAGGGCGCCGAGGGTCGTGGGGTCGCGCAAGCCCGGGTCGCGGCCGGCCCAGATCAGTTGAAGGGCCTGGACAGTGAACTCCACCTCGCGGATGCCGCCGCGGCCGAGCTTCACGTTATGCCCGGCCACGCGCACCTCCTTATGCGCCCCGCGCCCGCTATGGGCAGCGTGGATCTGCCGCTTGATGGCGTGGATATCGGCCATCATCGCGAAGTCCAGGTGGCGGCGCCAGACGAAAGGGCGGATCTCGGCCAGGAAGCTGTCGCCGGCGGCGCGGTCTCCGCCGACCGGGCGCGCCTTGATCATCGCCGCCCGTTCCCAGTTCTGCCCCATTGATTCGTAATAGAGGATGGCGGTGTGGATGGAGACAGCCAGTGGCGTCGCCGCCGGGTCCGGCCGCAGGCGCAAATCGGTGCGGAAGACATAGCCATCCGCCGTGCGTTCCTCCATCAAGCGCACCAGGTCGCGGGCGATGCGAACGTAGACGGCGCCCGCGCGTTCAGTGTGGTAGGCTGCGGCCTCTGGGTCGTAGAGGACCATCAGGTCGATGTCGGAGGAATAGTTGAGTTCGCGTGCCCCCAACTTCCCCATGCCGAGGACGATCAACCCGGAGCCCTTGCTGACCAGGCGCGGGTCGCGTGTCGCGGCGCGGGGCAGGCGCAACTCGCCCCGGTTGGCGGCTTCGCGCAGCAAATGGGCACAGGCATAGTCGATCGTGGCTTCTGCCAGAGTGGAGAGCGCGCCGGTGACGCGGTCCAGCGGCCATTGGCCGCTCAGGTCGGCCAGTGCGATGATCAGCGCGGCCTGCCGCTTGGCCTGCCGCAGCAGCGCGGCCACGGCCGGGCGCGCGGCATCCGGGTCGGCGCGGCTGAGCGGGTCCAGCGCCAGTTCCAGCGCCGCATCGGCGCCGCGTTCGGCGAAGCGCAGCAGCGTGGCACTTTCGCGTTCCGCGAGCCCGGCGAGATACGGGCTGTGACCCGCCAGGGCGCCCAGCAGTGCCACCCCTCGGGCCGTTTCCGCGAAACGCCGTTCCGCCGGGCCCCGCGCGGCGAAGCCTTCGATGCAGCGGGCAGCGGCCTCGCGATCGAAGGGTGGTGGCAGGCAGGAGAATTCCGATGCGTCGTCCGGCATGATGGTGGAGCCAATCCATGCCGGGGCTGACCGGTCAAGCCTTTCGTGTGGGCGGGCGGGTCTGCAGCGCGCTGTTGCGTGCCGCCATGGCCCTGCTGCTGGTGGTGGGGCTCGGCCTGGCTGCGCTGTCCTGGCGGCTGGCCGAGGGGCCGATGCATGTCCCGTTCCTGACGCGGGCGGTGGAGCAGATGATCGCCCGCGGCGGCCTGCAACGGAATGTCGAGGTCTCCGACATCGTGCTGGCCTGGGACGGCTTCCGCGGCGGCGTGGCCTCGCCCCTGGCCGTGCGTGTCTCCGGCCTGCGGGTGCGGGATGAGACCGGGGCGCTGCGGCAGGAGCTGCCCGATCTCTCCGTCTCCTTTTCCCTGGCGCGGCTGCTGGTCGGCAATATCTCCCTGACCGAGGTGACGCTGCGCGACCCCGCCATTGTCCTCGAGCGGGATCAGGACGGCGACGTTTCCCTCGCCATGGGGCATCTGGACGATGGGGCCGATGCCGACCCCGCCAGCGGCAAGCTGCTGGAGGAACTGCTGGATGGCTCCGGCCTGTTCAGCGCCCTGCGCAGCATCGTCATTACCAATGGCAGGCTGACCATCCTGGACCGGCAGCTTCACCTGACCTGGCAGATGCAGGGCGTCGGCCTGACGCTGCGCCGGGTGGGCCGCGACGGCGCCGAGGGCGAGGGCGTCGCGCAACTGGTGCTTCCGGGTGGCGGCGGCACCGTGCCGGTGCGCCTGACAGGCAAGGCCAGCAACAAGGGCCCGCGCGTGGAAGGCAGGCTGGAGGTCCCGGCGCTGGAGCCGGCGCGGCTGGCCGGGCTGATGCCGGCGCTGGCGCCGCTCGGGCTGGTGAATGCCTCCGTCTCGATGGATGTCCATGGCCTGCTGGACGGCGGCGAGCGCGGCTCACCGCAGCTCACCCTCGGCCTGCGGGTGGGTGAGGGCAACCTGGCGCTGCGTCCGGGGGTGCGGGTGCCCTTCAAGGGCATGGAACTCCATGCCAGCGGCTCGCCCGAGGATCTGCGGCTGGAGCGGCTGGCCCTGACCTTGCCGCCGGTCCTGGGCCAGCCCCAGAGCGTGCCGCCGGTGATCAACGCCACCGGCCAGGCCGCGCTGCGCCAGGGGCGCTGGCGCGGCGACCTGGCATTGGCGCTGAACCGGATGGAGGTGAGCGCCCTGGGCGCCTACTGGCCCGCCGATCTCGCCGCCAATGCGCGCCACTGGGTGGTGGAGAATGTCACCGCCGGCGTGGCCAACGGCGGCAACTTCAAACTGGCCGCGGAATCGGCGGAGGATCTTTCCGGCTTCCGGCTGACCGAGGCCGCCGGCACCCTGCAGGTGGAGCAGGCGACAGTGCACTGGCTGCGCCCCGTGCCGCCGGTGGAGAATGTCACGGGCACCGTGCGGCTGGGCCTGAAGGAAGTGCTGGTTCAGGCCAATAGCGGCCGGCAGGCAGGCACGGCCCTGAACGCTTCCGGCGTCACCGTGCGGCTCTTCGCGCTGGACACGGATGCCGAGCAGATGGAGATCACGGGTCGGCTGCGCGGCCCGGTGGCGGATGCCGTGAACCTGATCCGCCACCCGCGCCTGAAGCTCTTCGAGAAGCGGCCGCTGGACCTGAAGCAGCCGGGTGGCCAGCTGGATGCCACCCTGCGCCTGGCCACGCCGTTGCTGGTGGATCTGCCGGCCGATGCCATTCGCGTCAGTGTGCAGGCGCATCTGACGGCGCTGCGGCTGGCGGATGTGGTGGCGGGGCAGGACCTGCAACGCGGCACCGCCGACCTGACGGTGGACAACGGCCGGCTGCGGGCCACGGGTGATGCGCAGGTCGGCGGCATCCCGGCCAAACTGAGCGTGGAGATGGACTTCCGCCCCGGCCCCGCGAACCAGGTGGTCGAGCGGGTGCAGGCCAGCGGGCGGACCGACATCGCCTCGCTGGAGCGCTTCGGGCTGGACCTGGAAGGGCTCGCCGCGGGCCCGGTTTCGGTGGAAGCGGTGATGGAGAAGCCGCGCAGCGGCGAGACGCGCGTGGACCTGCGCGGCGACTTGCAGGATGCCACCATGACCCTGACGCCCCTGGCCTGGCGGAAGCCGCCGGGGCAGCCGGCCACCGCACGCGCCGAGCTCCGCGCGATGGGGGAGAACCTGCGCTCCCTGCGGAACCTGCGGGTGGAGGCACCGCAGCTCAGCCTGCGGGGAGGTGGCAGCTTCACCCAGGATAACCGGCTGCAACAGCTGGACCTGGAGGATGTGGCCCTGGGCCGCAGCCGCTTCGGCGGCAGTCTCCGGGCCCCGGCAAGTAAGGGCGGTGCCTGGATGATCAGCCTGCGCGGGCCGGTGCTGGACCTGATGCCGGCCCTGACCACGGAGAAGCCGGCCCAGCTGGCGGCCGCGCCGCAGGCCAGGCCGGACCCTGATCCGCCAGCCGACATCGTGGTGGAAGGGCGCTTCGACCGTGTGCTTCTGGACCAGAACCGCTTCCTGACCGGCGTTCAGGGGCAAATCCGCGCCGATGGCTCCGGCACGCTGCGGCAGGGCCGGGTATCAGGGCGGGTGCAGAACAACGCGCCCTTTGATGTGGCGGTGACGCCGCGCGGCGCCGGGCGAGACCTGCACCTGACCTCAGAGGATGCCGGGGCGCTGCTGGCGGCCTTCGACGTGTTGCATCAGGTGCGGGGCGGCAGGCTCTCGGTGAACGCGCATTGGGCTAATAACCGGCCGGATGCGGTCCTCTCCGGCACCGCCGAATTGCAGGATTTCTCGGTGCTGGATGCGCCGGCGGTGGGCAAGCTGCTGCAGGCCCTGACGGTTTATGGCGTCTTCGATGCGGTGCAGGGGCCGGGGCTGGCCTTCTCCCACCTCAACGCACCGTTCTCGCTTTCCCCGCAGCGCCTGACGGTGCGGGATGCGCATGCCTTCTCGCCCTCGCTGGGCGTGACGGTGAAGGGCGAGATGAACCGGGTGGCGCGCAGCCTGGCCTTCGACGGCACCATTGTGCCCGCCTACGCACTCAACACTGTGCTGGGCCGCCTGCCGCTGGTGGGGCGGCTCTTTAGCCCGGAGAAGGGCGGCGGGCTATTCGCCGCCGCCTTCAAGGTCACTGGCCCGGTAGACAACCCGAATGTCTCCGTGAACCCCCTGTCCATGCTGACGCCGGGGTTCTTGCGCGGCCTCTTCGGGAGTGGGCAGCCAGCGGCGCCCTAGGGCACCGCTGGCCTGTAGGGCTCAGGCCTGCCGCACCAGCACATGCCGCTTGCGGCCGGCGGAGAGCTTCGCGGCGCCGTCCCGCAGATCCGCCGGCGTCACGGCCAGCGCCTCATCGGCAACCGGCTCGTCGTTCAGCCGCAGCCCGTTCTGCCGGATCAGCCGCCGGGCCTCGCCCTTGCTGGCGGCGAAGCCGGCCTGCACCGCCAGGTCGATCACCGCCGCCGGCAGCGGCGCCTCGATGGAGGGCAGGCTTTCCGCCGCCTGGCCTTCCTCGAAGGCGCGGCGGGCGGTCTCGGCCGATTGCGCGGCCGCCTCGGCGCCGTGCAGCAGGGCGGTGGCCTCGGTGGCCAGCACCTTCTTCGCCTCGTTGATCTCGGCGCCGCCCAAGGCGGCCAGGCGCTTCACCTCGTCCATCGGCAGCTCGGTGAAGAGCGCCAGGAAGCGGCCGACATCCGCGTCCTCGGTGTTGCGCCAGAACTGCCAGTAGTCGTAGGGCGAAAGCCGCTCGGCATTCAGCCAGACGGCGCCGGAGGCCGTCTTGCCCATCTTGGCGCCGGAGGCGGTGGTCAGCAGCGGCGTGGTGATGCCGAAGACCTCGGCGCCATCGGCGCGGCGGTTCAGCTCCACGCCCATGATGATGTTGCCCCACTGGTCGGAGCCGCCCATCTGCAGCCCGACGCCGTGGCGGCGGCGCAGTTCCACGAAGTCGTAGGACTGCAGCAGCATGTAGTTGAACTCAAGGAAGCTGAGCGACTGCTCGCGCTCCAGCCGGATGCGCACGCTGTCCAGCGTCAGCATGCGATTGACGCTGAAGTGGCGGCCGAAGTCGCGCAGGAAGGGGATGTATTTCAGCTCGTCCAGCCAGGCGGCGTTGTCCAGCATCACCGCATCGGTGGGGCCATCGCCGAACGTCAGGAAGGGCGTGAAGACCTTGCGGATGCCGGCCTTATTTTCCTCGATCTTCTCGTCCGTCAGCAGCGGGCGGGCGTCGTCGCGGAAGGAAGGATCGCCGATGCGGGTGGTGCCGCCGCCCATCAGCACGACGGGCTTGTGGCCGCATTTCTGCATCCAGCGCAGCAGCATGATCTGCATCAGGCTGCCGACATGCAGGCTGTCGGCTGTCGCGTCGAAGCCGATATAGCCGGGAAGAGGACCTTGCTGCATGCGGGCGTACAAGGCCGCCTCGTCCGTCACCTGGTGGATGAAGCCGCGCTCGCGCACGGTTTGCAGGAAGTCGTTCATCACGGCCTGACCTATTCTTTATACCCGGGGGACTTCCACCGGAGCCGCCGCCCTAGCACAGTGTGGCCATGCTGCGAACTATCGGGCTGATGAGTGGCACCTCGCTGGATGGCGTGGATGCCGCATGGGTAGAAACGGATGGTGAAAGGATCGGCCGCTTCGGCCCGAGCCTGACGCTACCCTATGACCCTGATTTGAGACGCGACCTGCGGCGGCTGCTGGACATGGCCGGGGACCTGCCGGCCGATGACCCCTTCCTGCTGGACTGCGAGCAGCGCCTGACGGAGCGCCATGCCGAGGCGGTGGAGAAGCTGGCGCTGGAAGCCGACCTGATCGGCTTCCATGGCCAGACCATCCTGCACCGCCCGGTGGCCGGCAAGCCGGGGGAGGGTCGCACCTGGCAGATCGGCGATGCCGCCGCCCTGGCGCGCCGCCTGGGCGTGCCGGTGGCGCATGATTTCCGCAGCGCCGACGTCGCGGCGGGTGGGCAGGGGGCGCCGCTGGTGCCGGTGTTCCACGCGGCATTGGCCCAGGACCTGCCGCGCCCCTTGGCCATCCTGAACCTGGGCGGCGTCGGCAATGTCACCTGGATCGGTGAGGATGGCCAGTTGATTGCCTTCGACACTGGCCCCGCCAATGGCCCGCTGGACGACTGGGCCCGCCGCGCCACGGGCGAGGATTACGACAGGGATGGACGGCTGGCACTGGCTGGCCTGCCGGATGGCGCCGTGCTGGGCCGGATGCTGGCCCACCCCTATCTCTCCGCGCCGCCGCCGAAGTCACTGGATCGCCTGGATTTCGACCGCGCGCTGCGAGAGGCCGGCGCCTGCGACCTGCCGCCCACCGACGGCGCCGCGACCCTCGTCACCTTCTGCGCCTGCGCCGTTGCCGCGGCGGCGCGACACTTTCCCATCCCGCCGAAGCAGTGGCTGGTGGCCGGCGGCGGCCGGCGCAACCCGGCCATGATGCGTGCCCTGGCCGGCGCGCTGCCGGAACCGGTGCGGCCGGTGGAGGTGGTCGGCTGGGACGGCGATGCGCTGGAGGCCCAGGCCTTCGGGGTGCTGGCCGCCCGCGTCTGGCACGGCCTGCCCTTGACCTTCCCCGGCACCACCGGGGCGCCGGGGCCGCTGGCCGGCGGGCAGCTCACGGGCGTCAATCAGCCGCTCGTTCCCATCGAGGCATAAAAAAAGCCGGGCGGCGTGATGCCGTCCGGCTCCTTTCACGCGTGAGGCGTGTGCTTCAGTCGGCCGCCATGGCCATCCGCGTGCGGTTCAGCATGGTCTTCACATGCTCTTCCGTCGCGTCAGCAACCTTCTCGGTCTGCTCAGGCGTGAAGACATGGCCGGCGGATTCCATGACGCGGTAGTCGATGGCGATGCCGCGCTGCGTGTTCAGCTTGTCCACCAGCTTGCGCACCGAGGGCTCCGGCACCAGCTCGTCGTCCTGTCCGTGCAGGATGAGGCCGGAGCAGGGGCAGGGCGCCAGGAAGCCGAAGTCATAGTGGCTGGCCGGGGCGGAGATGGAGACGAAGCCGCCCATTTCGGGACGCCGCATCAGCAGCTGCATCCCGACATAGGCGCCAAAGGAATAACCCGCGACCCAGAGCATGGAGGCATTCGGGTTGACAGCCTGGATGAAATCGAGCGCCGCGGCGGCATCCGAAATCTCACCGATGCCGCCATCATAGCGGCCCTGGCTGCGGCCCACGCCACGGAAGTTGAAGCGCAGGACCGAGAAGCCCATGTCCTGGAAGCGCCCGTAGAGCGCATGGACCACCCGGTTGTTCATGGTGCCGCCATGCAGCGGGTGGGGGTGAAGCACCAAGGCGACAGGCGCATTGGGCTGCTTAGAGTGGTGGTAACGACCCTCTAGCCGGCCATCCGGTCCGGCGAACATGACTTCAGGCATCGTCCCCTTGCGTCCAGTACGGTGGGCGCGGCAGCGCCCGGTTGGGAAACCATATGCCCGACCTCGCGGCATGCGAGGCCTGGCCTGCCCGGCCAGCGCTCAACACAATCCTGTCCCTTCAACGGCACAGCGGCGCTGGGCCGGGCGGTTGACGACATGGCACAGGATTAATAGCGTCCAACAACACGACCGAGATCGCTGAAATCGGACTCTTGAGATGGCCTTAGTGCCCAGGCAGGCTTCCTCCGCCCGGACACAGAACCAATATAGGCAAAGCGCGGCCGATTTCATAACACAATTACCGCACCGCCCACGTGAACGGGCTCGAAACCCTTGTTTCGGCTCAGGGGAGTGTTGGCGGATGGCACAAGGAAGAGTTCAGCCATGCGGCTGTCCACACGCGGACGATATGCAGTCATGGCCCTGGTCGAGCTTGCTGCACGGACCGCTGAAGATGCGGGCCTCGACGAGAGCCATGCATGCAGCGCGGAACAGCTAGGCAAATGCCGCCCGGTCAGCCTGACCGAGATCGCGACCGCGCAGCACCTTTCGGTCGCCTATCTGGAACAGATTTTCGCGCGACTCCGGCGGGCTGGCCTAGTGGCCTCGGCACGAGGGGCAGGAGGCGGTTACCGCCTGGGGCGTCCGGCCTGCGAGATCCCCATCGGCACCATCATTGAGGCCGTGGACGAACCGATCACCGCCACCCGCTGCGACGGCGAGGTGCCCGGTTGCCTGGGCGGGGCACCATGCCGCACGCATGACCTCTGGCACGAATTGGGCGAGCAGATCCGCCTCTTCCTGAACCATCTGTCCCTGGCCGATGTGGTGACCGGGCATGTTCTCGGCCGCGCCATGCCGCCGGCCGAGGCGCGTGAGAAGCAGCCATGACCGCTCTTTATCTCGATGCGAACGCCTCGGAGCCGCTGCAGCCTGAAGCCAGGGCGGCGATGATTGCGGCGCTCGACCTGCCGGGGAACCCTTCCTCCATCCATGGCGATGGCCGCGCGGCCCGGCGCGTGCTGGAACAGGCACGCGCCCAGGTGGCGGCCCGCTTCGGCTGCCGCCCGCGAGATGTGGTCTTCACCTCCGGGGCGACGGAGGCGAATGCGCTGGCGATCCATGGCCTCGGTGCCGGCCGGCGGGTGCTGGCGGGCGCGACGGAGCATCCCGCCGTGCTGCGCGCCGCCCCCGGCCTGGAGCTGATCCCGGTTCAGCCGGATGGCCAGATGGACCTGGAGGCGCTGGATGCCGCGCTGGCGAGCGGCCCTCCCGCGCTGGTCTGCGCCATGGCCGCCAACAACGAAACCGGCGTGCTGCACCCGCTGCTGGACATCATGCTGCTGTGCCAGCGCCATGGCGCGTTGCTGCATATCGACGCGGTGCAGGCCGCTGGCCGCCTGCCGCTTTCCCTTGTGGAGAGCGGGGCGGATTCGCTGGCGCTCTCCGCGCACAAGATGGGTGGCCCCAAGGGGGCCGGTGCCCTGCTGCTGCGCCCGGGACTTGACCCGGCGGCCCTGCTGCCAGGCGGGGGCCAGGAGCGGGGGCGCCGTGGCGGCACCGAGGCGCTGCCGGCCATCGCCGGCTTCGGCGCGGCGGCGGAGGCCGCCGACCCTGCCGCGGCCAGCCGGCTCGCGGCGCTGCGCGATGCCATCGAGGCCGGGGCGGGCCTGCCGGTCATTGGCGCCGGGGCGCCACGCCTGCCGAATACCTCCTGCCTGCTGCTGCCCGGCGCCCCCGCGGAGACGCAGGTGATCGCGCTGGACTTGGCCGGCCTGCGTGTTTCCTCCGGCTCGGCCTGCTCTTCCGGCAAGGTGGCGGCCAGCCATGTGCTGCTGGCCATGGGCGTGGCGCCGGAGCAGGCGGGCTGCGCTATCCGTGTCTCGCTGCCCTGGAACGCGCCGGAGGATGCAGCGGAGCGTTTCCTGGAGGTCCATGCCGCCATGCGTGCCCGGCTTGCCCGCCGCGCCGCATGACCTTTGAACCCGCGGGCCCGCGCGCCAGATAGCAAGATCATGGCCATCAGCAATCGCCCCGTTTACCTCGACAACCATGCCACCACGCCGCTGGACCCACGCGTGCTGGCGGCGATGCGCCCATGGTGGGAAGAGAATTTCGCGAATCCGCATAGTGTGGAGCACATCCTCGGCCGCGCGGCGGAGGAAGCCGTGGAAGCCGCCCGGGCCGAGGTCGCGGCACTGATCGGCGCGGAGGCGCGCGAAATCGTCTTCACCTCCGGCGCCACCGAGTCCAATAACCTCGCCATCAAGGGCGCGGCGCGCTTCGCCGCGGCGCAGGGCGACACGCGGCGCCGCGTCATCACCGTAGCCACCGAGCATAAATGTGTGCTGGAGAGCGTGCGGGACCTGGCCGGCGAAGGCTTCGAGCCGGTGGTGCTGCCGGTGGGGCCGGACGGGCTGCTGGCGCCGGAGGTGCTTCAGGAGGCCCTGCGGGTGCCGACGCTGCTGGTCTCCGTCATGGCCGTGAACAATGAGATCGGGGTGGTGCAGGACCTGCCGGCCCTGGCCGCCATCGCCAAGGAAGCCGGCGCGCTGTTCCACACCGATGCCGCCCAGGGTGCCGGAAGGGTGGCCCTGGACGTGCGGGCGCTGCCGGCGGACCTGATCTCCATCTCCGGCCACAAGATCTATGGCCCCAAGGGCGTGGGCGCCCTCTTCGTGCGCCGCCGCCCCCGCGTGCGGTTGCAGCCGCTGTTCTCGGGTGGCGGGCAGGAGCGGGGGCTGCGCTCCGGTACCCTGCCGGCGCCGCTGCTGGTCGGGCTGGGGGAGGCCGCGAGGCTGGCGAAGGCCGAGATGGCGCCGGATGCCACGCGCATCGCCAGCCAGCGGGACCGCCTCTGGGCCGCCCTGCAACAGGAGGTGCCCGGCGTGGCGATGAATGGCGCCAGTGGACCGCGTGTGCCGGGCAACCTGAACATCGCTTTTCCGGGCGGCGTGACGGCGCAGGCATTGATGGAGGCCTCGGTGGAGGAGCTCTGCGTCTCCACCGGTTCGGCCTGCTCCTCGGCCGAAGTGGAGCCCTCTTACGTGCTGCGTGCCATCGGCGTGTCGGAGGCAGCGGCAAGGTCAAGCTTGCGGATCGGCATCGGACGCTTTACCTCGCCCGCCGATGTGGACCTCGCCGCCGCGGCCCTTGGCCGCGCCTGGCGTCAGGCCCGATCCGTAACCCAAGACGCGGCGGAGTAGAGAAACGGCGATGCCGAAGATGACCTTCATCGAGCGTGACGGCACCCGTCGCGAGGTCGAGGCCCCGCTGGGCCTTTCCGTGCTGGAGATCGCGCACCGTCACGGCGTGGATATCGAGGGCGCCTGCGAGGGCAGCCTGGCCTGCTCCACCTGCCATGTGATCGTCGATTCCTCCTGGTTCCCCAAGCTGGCGGAGCCGACCGAGGATGAGGAAGACATGCTCGACCTCGCCTTCGACCTGCAGGAGACCTCGCGCCTGGGCTGCCAGCTCATCATGACCGAGGAACTGGACGGACTGGTGGTGAAGCTGCCCGCCGGCAGCCGGCACGCCTGACATGACATTCGCCTCCCCCTACGGTGCGGCGGGTGGGCTGACGCATCGTTTGCGGGAGGCCTGCTCGGAGCGTTGGGATGCCTATTGCTGGCATCCCTTCGTGCAAGGGCTGGCCGAGGGCACGCTGCCCCTGGCCGCGTTCCAGCGTTATCTGGTGCAGGACTGGCTGTTCCTGATCCAGTTCGCCCGCGCCAAGGCGCTGGCCGCCTTCAAGGCGGAAAGCCTGCCGGCGCTGCGCAGCAAGGCCGCCGGCCTGAATTCGCTGCTGGCCGAGATGCAGATGCATCTGGGCTATTGCGCCGAGTGGGGCCTGGCCGAGGCCGATGTGCTGGCCGAGACCGAGGCGCCGGAAACCGTTTCCTATACCCGGTGGGTGCTGGACCGCGGCATGGCCGGGGACATCCTGGACCTTGAGGTGGCGCTGGCGCCCTGCACGATCGGCTATGGCGAGATCGCGCAGCGCATCAAGGCGCATCCGGGCTGGAAGCGCGACGGCAATCCCTACGAGACCTGGATCGAGACCTATGGCTCGCCGGATTACCAGGCGCTCGCCAGCGCGGCTGCCGACCGCCTGGACGCCCTGGGCGTGAGCCATGGCGGGGAGGCGCGCTTCGCATCCTTGTCCGCCACCTTCGGGGAGGCGGCGCGGCTGGAGGCTGCCTTCTGGCAGATGGGGCTGGAGGCTGGCCGATGAAGATTCTGGTGGCCATGTCCGGCGGCGTGGATTCCTCCGTTGTCGCCGGGTTGCTGAAGGAGCAGGGGCACGAGGTCATCGGCGCCACGCTGCAGCTCTACGACCATGGCGAGGCGGTGCAGAAGAAGGGCGCCTGCTGCGCCGGTCAGGACATCCACGATGCGCGCGATGTCGCGGACCGGCTGGATATCCCGCATTACGTGCTGGACCGCGAAAGCCGGTTCCGCCGCGCCGTGATCGAGGATTTCGCCGATGCTTATGCGCGCGGCGAGACCCCGGTGCCCTGCATCCGCTGCAACCAGACCGTGAAGTTCACCGATCTGGTGGAACTGGCCAAGGACCTGGGGGCCGAGGCGCTGGCCACCGGCCATTACGTGCGCCGTGTCGATGGTCCGAACGGGCCGGAGCTGCGGCGCGCGGTGGACCCGACGCGGGACCAGTCCTACTTCCTCTTCGCCACGACGCGGGAGCAACTGGCCCTCAGCCATTTCCCGCTGGGCGGCTTCGCCTCCAAGGCGGAGGTGCGGGCGGAGGCGCAGCGGCTGGGGCTGATCGTGGCCGCCAAGCCGGACAGCCAGGACATCTGCTTTGTCCCGCGCGGCAATTACCATGAGGTCGTAGCCGGCATCCGGCCGGAAGCCGTGCAGCCGGGCCAGATCGAGCATGTCGATGGCCGGGTGCTCGGCACCCACCAGGGAATCGCCCGTTTCACCGTGGGGCAGGGGCGTGGGCTGGGCATGGCGTCCCGCGACGGCGAGGAGCCTCTCTACGTCGCCGCCCTGGATGCGCCGCGCCGCCGGGTGGTTGTGGGGCCGCGCAGCGCCCTGGCGGTGCCTGAGGTACGGGTGGGCGAGGTGAACTGGCTTATCGCCCCGCCAGAGGCTCCCCTGGCCTGTGAGGTCAAGCTGCGCGCCCGTGAGATGCCACAGCCCGCCACGGCCTTCTGGGATGCTTCCAGCGCCTCCCTGCGCGTGATGCTGCAGACGCCGGCGATTGCCGCGCCCGGCCAGGGCTGCGTGCTGTATGACGGCGACCGTGTTTTAGGTGGCGGCTTCATCAAGGGCACGGCCGAGGCAGTTGACAGGGGCCACAAGGCGGCCTAATTCGCCGCCCACACGAGACGCTACGGCGCCTCGCTGAATGGTTCGGTGGTGTAGCTCAGCTGGTTAGAGCACGGCACTCATAATGCCGGGGTCGGCGGTTCAAGTCCGCCCACCACTACCATATTCACCATCCCTACAATCCGGCATCCGGCAAGGGTCGCGTTCCACGCGGGTCCTCTGGCGGGTTCATGGCGGGCACGCCCAGCGGCTTGCCGCGCGTGCGATGCCACTCGTGCAAAGCCCAGCGCGCGGAGGGGAAGGCGATGTCGTCCCAGGGGATCTCGTCCCAGGCGAAGGGGCGCACCTCCAGGCTCTCCGGCCCGGCGGCCCAGCCCGGCTCCGCCAGTTGCGCCCGGAACAGCACCTGCACCTGCCCGATCCGCGCGATGGAATAGACGGCCAGAATACCGTCCGGCCGGATGCGCGCCTGGGCTTCCTCCCAGGCCTCGCGCGCTGCGGCTTCCTCCACCGTCTCGCCCAGTTCCATGTAGCCGGCCGGCAGGGTCCAGAAGCCGGCACGCGGCTCGATGGCGCGGCGGCAGAGCAGCACGCCGCCTTCCACCTCCACCACCGCGCCGGCGATGATCTTGGGGTTCTCGTAGGCGATGAAGCCGCACTCGGTGCAGGTCAGCCGTTCGTGCTCGTCACCGGGCGGGCGGATGCGCTGGAAGCGGTCGGACATGCAGCCAGCCTGCGACCGGCAGGGCAAGGCCGCAAGAGGCTCAGCACCAGTCCAGCGGCTCAGGATACTCGGCGCGCAGGAAGCAGAGGCCGTCCGGCGGCGCGGTCTGGCCGGCGCGGGTGCGGTTGCGGCCATCCAGGATCTGGCGCGGCCAGGAGACCGGGCGGCGCCCCAGCCCGACTTCCACCAGCGTGCCCACCATGTTGCGGACCTGATGGTGCAGGAAGGAGCGGGCGGCGGTGTGGATCACCACCTCCTCGCCAAAGCGGCTGATATCCAGCCGGTCCAGCGTCCGCAGCGCGTCCTTGGCCTGGCAGGCGGCGGCGCGATAGGCGGAGAAGTCATGCTTCCCCAGCAGCATCTGCGCCGCCTCGTGCATCGCCGCCGCATCCAGCCGCTGCGGAACATGCCAGACCCGGCCGATCTCCAGCGCCGGGCGTGGGCGGCGGTTGAGGATGCGGTAGCGATAGGCGCGGCCACGTGCGGAAAACCGTGCCGACCATTCCTCCGGCGGGATGGCGACGCTGAGGACCGAAACAGGATGAGGGCGGCTGCGGGTATTCAGCGCCTCCCGCACCCGCTCCGGCGGCAGGTCGGCCTGAAGCTCGATGCCCACCACCTGGCCCTCGGCATGCACGCCGGCATCGGTGCGGCCGGAGGCGACCGTATCGGGCAGCACGCCGCCGTTGAGGGGTGCGGCCGCTTCCTCCAGCACCTGCTGCACGGACAGGCCATTGGTCTGCCGCTGCCAGCCCACGAAGGGCGTGCCGTCGTATTCGACCAGGAGGGCGTAGCGCGGCATTCAGCCCAGCACGCTGCCGGGCGGCAGGGGATAGCCGCGCAGGAAGGCATCGGCCGGCATGCCGCCGCGCCCGGCCCTTTGCAGCCGCGTCAGGCGCAGCACGCCGCTGCCGCAGGCGATGCGGGGCGCGCCGTCCAGCACCGTGCCAGGGGCGGTGCCAGCGGCGCCTGCTTCGGGCTCAGCGGCAAGGAGGCGGATGACCTCATCCCCATGGCGGAAGAAGGTGCCGGGCCAGGGGTTCAGCGCCCGGACGCGGCGGTCCAGGGCGGCGGCATCCTGCGTCCAGTCCAGGCGCCCGTCTTCCTTGCCCAGCTTGGGGGCATAGGTGACGCCTTCCTCCGGCTGCGGCACGGGAGTGGGGTTCTCGGCCAGGGCGCACAGCACCAGCGGACCGCCCATGGCGGCCAGCGCATCGTGCAGTTCCGGGGTTGTGGTCCGAGGCCCGATCGGCACGCTGTCCCGCAGCAGCATGGGGCCGGTATCCAGTCCTTCCTCCATGCGCATGATGGTGATGCCGCTTTCGGCATCGCCGGCCAGGATGGCGGCCTGGATCGGCCCGGCGCCGCGCCAGCGCGGCAGCAGCGAGGCATGGATGTTCAGGCAGCCCCGGCGCGGCGCGGCCAGCATTGCCGGCGGCAGGATCAGCCCATAGGCCGCCACCACGGCGACATCGAGGTCCAGCGCGGCGAAAGCTTCATGCTCGCTGGTGTCCTTGCGGACACGGGCCGGCGTCCGCACCGGCAGGCCCAGTTCCAGCGCCGCCCGGTGTACGGGGCAGGGGGTTTCCTTCTGCCCGCGCCCGGCGGGGCGGGGCGGCTGGCAGTAGACCGCGACGATCTCGTGCCCGGCCTCATGCAACGCCCGCAGCGCCGGCACGGAAAACTCCGGGCTGCCCATGAAGGCCAGGCGCAGGCGGGTCATGCCTCGTCCCGCGCCTTGTTCTTCAGCTCCTTGGCCAGCTTGCGCAGCAGCATGTTCCGCTTCAGCGCCGAGATGTGGTCCACGAAGAGCACGCCATCCAGATGATCCAGCTCATGCTGGATGCAGGTGGCCAGCAGGTCGTCGGCCTCCATCTCCTTCCGGCTGCCGTCCAGCGCCAGCCAGCGCAGCTTGATGCGCGCGGGGCGCGTCACCTCGGCATACTGGTTCGGCAGGGAGAGGCAGCCTTCCTCCCGTGTCGCCAGCTCGCTGCTCTGCGCGACGATCTCGGGATTGATCAGGACCATGGGGTCCTGCTTGTCATCCTTCTGGATGTCTACCACCGCCATGCGCAGCATCACGCCGACCTGCGGCGCGGCCAGGCCGATGCCCGGCGCCTTGTACATGGTGGCCAGCATGCGGGGCGCGAGTTCCCGCACAGTGTCGAGGTCGGCGTTGGACACGGCGCGCGTCTTGGTGCGCAGGCGCTTGTCGGGGACCAGAAGAATGGGCAGCAGGGATTCGTCGGACATGGGATGGCTGCTGTAGCCGGGTGCGGCCCCGCCCCGCAACTCTCGCATCCCCTTGCAAATCGGGCCAAAGAGGACAAGATTCCCCATCACGGCGAGGTGCTTCGGGCTTCGTCGTCGTCTCGCTCTCGAATGAGGAGGCCTTGCCTGCCATGTCACGCTCGTCGCTGTTCGGTTCGCCCTTGTTTCTCGGCTTCGATCATCTGGAACAGATGCTCGACCGCGTGGCGAAGAATTCCGATGGATATCCGCCCTATAATATCGAGCAGACCGGCGATAACCGCCTGCGCATCACGCTGGCCGTGGCCGGCTTCAGCATGGACGACCTGCAGCTGACGCAGGAGGATAACCAGCTGGTCGTGCGCGGCAAGCAGAAGGACGATGCGGAGGGCCGCATCTTCCTGCATCGCGGCATCGCAGCCCGGCAGTTCCAGCGCGCCTTCGTGCTGGCGGAGGGAATCGATGTCGAGGGTGCCTGGCTGGACAATGGCCTGCTTCATATCGACCTCAAGCGCCCGCAGCCCGAAGTTCGGGTGAAGTCGATTCGCATCGCCATGCGGGGCGGGCAGGGCGGGCGGCCGCTGGTGCATGGTTCTGCGGCGGACGAGGAACCGGTATCCTGAGAGCATTCGGCATCCTGGCTTTACCAGGATGCAAACCTGATGGCTTTGACGCGTTGGCTTATCAGAGCGACGCCTGACAAAGCTTCACCTACGGTGCGGCACTTGCCGGCCGTCAGCCGGGCCTCCGCGAGGCCGGCAACAGGAGTCACAACGATGAACAAGGACAGCACGACCCGCCCCTTCGCCGCAGCCGATGCGCTGCGGCAGCTGGCGCCCGCTGAATGGGCGCGCTTCGGGGCGGAGCAGATCGCCTATATCCGGCCGGTGGTGGTGGATGGCGCCCAGATCGTCGCGATCTACTCCGCCGACGGCACGCAGATCGGCGCGGCCCCGGATACCTCGCTGGCCACCGCGGCCGTCCTGCAGCACGAGATGGTTCCGCTGCTGGTGCATTGAGCCTCGCCCCCCCCGGCCGGCGTCCCGGCCGGGATGGGCTCTGGCAGGCTCAGCTTTCGCGCGGCAGGTCGCCTAGCTTCACCTGCATGTCCAGAGTCGCGGCGTTGCGCCGCACGGCCAGCTTCAGCGCCGAGCCAGGGGCGTGGTCAGCTACCTGTCGCGCCAAGCTGCGGCCATCGGCCACCGAGCCGCCATCGGCTTCCAGAATGACATCTCCGGGCCTGAGGCCGGCCCTGTCCGCGGGGCTCTGGCGCTGAACCGCGAGCACCCTGGCGCCAGCCTTCTCCCCATCCTCGTTCGGTCCCAGCTCCACACCCAGCCAGCCCCGCTGTACCACGCCATGGCTGCGCAGTTCGCTTACGACCTTCGATGCGAGTTGGGCAGGAATGGCGAAGCCGATACCCACGGACCCACCCGAAGGCGAGACAATGGCGGTATTCACCCCGACCACCTGCCCATCCGCATCGAAGAGCGGCCCGCCGGAATTGCCGGGGTTGATGGCGGCGTCGGTCTGCAGGAAGTCGTCGTAGAGGCCGGCGCCAAGGTCACGCCCGCGTGCCGAGATGATGCCGGCGGTGACGCTGGCGCTCAGCCCGAAGGGGTTGCCCACGGCGATCACCACATCACCCACGCGTGGCGGCGTGCCGGTGGCGAATTCCACTGCGGGCAGCGGCTTCGGCGCCTCGACCTTCAGCAGCGCCAGATCGGTCCGCTCATCGCCGCCCACCAGCTTGGCGGGCAGTTCGGTGCCGTCGGGCAGCGTGACCTTCAGCTGATCGGCCTTGCCCGCCACATGGTAGTTGGTGACGATGTAGCCGGCGGGGTCGATGATGAAGCCGGAACCCTGGCCCACGACCCTGTCCTGCTGCGGCTGGGCGCGTGTCAGACGGTCGCCCGGCACCAGTTTTTCCAGCGGGGTGCCGCGGAATTCCCGCGGCATGCGGGGCGCGGCCTCCATCATGCTGATGCGCACCACGGCGGGGCTGACCTGTTCCACCAGATCCGCGAACCCCTGCGCATGGCTGGCAGCGGCGGCGGGTGCGAGGGCCTGAGCGTGTGTTGGCAGCAGTTCGACAGCGCCGAGGGCCGTGCTGGCCAGCAGAGCCAGGGCAAGGGCTCGGCGCTTCAATGTGGCGGGACGTGTGATGTGCATCGGACGGAGCCTCCATCAACTCCAGGACCTTCGATGGAGGCATGATGCGCCGGGCAAGATGTCCGCAGGGCAGGGTGCGCGCTTAAGCCTGTTCCATAACGGATTACGGTCGGGAAACAGCGCCTGTTACAATTCCCTCTAGGAAGCGCATTCCAGACGGTTGCCCTTTGCCGCGCATCCCGCTAGATAGCGCCCCGTCAGCCGACGTAGCTCAGCGGTAGAGCAACTGATTCGTAATCAGTAGGTCCCCGGTTCAATCCCGGGCGTCGGCACCATCCTCCCCATGCTTGAAATGATGCGCAGTTGCCTCGCCATTCACAGGCGGGGGCGGCTTTCAGCGCATCCTGCGGGTTACCACGGAAATTCTGTGGCAAAGACGATTGAGGCCATCGCCCGCCGGGCTTTCTGAGCCTAAGCACCTGCGTCCTGAAACACTGTCGTGGCTGTCAGTGCCGATGCGCTGTCATGTCCTTGCCGGCGGCGGCCCTGGGCGATGGAAGGGAAAGTCCTTTGATGCGGATGAACTGGATGCGCGGCCGGCGCTTCGGCAACATGGGTGACCTGTTCGGCCCCATCATCGTCGCGGCGCATACTGGGCAGCCAGTGCAGTTCACCCCCAGCACCTCACTGCGGCAGCGGCTGATCTCGGTGGGTACGATCGGCCAGAAGCAGCGGCTTGGCCGGGTCGATGTCTGGGGCGCCGGGTTCGGCGGCACCCAGGAATCGGGCTTCGCGGTGCCGAGAGGCTTCCGGCATCCTCCCTTGACCCGCTTCATGCCCCATGCGCTGCGCGGCCCTTTCAGCGCCGCCCTTCTTCGCGACAGCGGCTATGCCGTACCGGATGTTTACGGCGACCCCGCCATGTTGCTCCCACGCCTCTGGCCGGGGGAGGGCATCGACAAGCGCTGGGAGCTGGGAGTGGTGATCCATCTCAGCGAGATCGAGCAGCGCAGCCCCAGCGCCGCCGCACACCCCGATTTCCTCCGCTACGCCATCCCCGAGAGCCTGCGGGGTGTGGTGAAGGTGATCAACACCGTGGTCGAGCGTGGCGTGGAGCCGGTGCGCCAGCGCGTCGAGGAGATCCTGGCCTGCCGCCGTGTCCTCAGCACCAGCCTGCACGCGCTGGTGGTGGCCGAGGCTTACGGCATCCCCTGCGCCGGCTTCGACATCCATGCCGGTCCCTCCGGCTGGTTCCATGCCGAGGACCATGCCGTGCACATCGACCACCGCATGCGCGACTTCTATGCCGGAGTCGGCCGGCCCTACGTGCTGCTCTACCGGAATGAGCGGCACCTGCCGACGGACTGGGAAGACGCCTGCGGCTTCATCGAGCAGCACTGGCAGCCCTTGTCCTATGATGCCTCGCGCCTGCTGGAAGCCTTCCCGCGCCATCTTGGCACCCTGGAGGCGATGCCACGGCCGGAGGTCAAGCAGCGCCTTTCATCCCTGGCGCCGCTGGATCGGGCCTGAGGCCACCAGACCTGCTGCGGAGCAATATTGCGAGTCATTCGCATTGCACATGCGTCTCAATCGGGCCATAAGCCATCGACGCCCGTAACCGTCCCAGGAGTAGCGATGCGCCGTTTCCTGTACGCTCTGGCTGCCACTGGCTTGGCCGCGGCTGCCGTTGCCGCGCTGCCCGCCGCCGCGCAGGACGCGCAGCGCATCTCCATCGAGTTGAACCGGCTGGAGCCGCAGGGCGCCAACTGCCGCGTCTGGATGGTGGCGCGAAACCCGGCAGGCGAGGCTATCGATCCCTTGCGGCTGGACCTGCTGATGTTCGGCAAGGATGGCGTCATCGCCCGCCGGCTGGCGCTCGATATCGGGCCGCTGCCGGAGAACAAGACCCAGGCGCGCATCTTCGATCTGGCCGGCCTGGGCTGCGACACCATCGGCTCGGTGCTGCTGAACGATGTGCTGGCCTGCGGCCCGACCCCGGAAGGCCGGGCCGCCTGCCTGCCCCGGATTGCCCTCTCGTCGCGTGTGAGCGGCGTGTCTTTCGATAAGTAAGGAGGTCGCATGAACCCGACCGATCCCGCCGCCGTCGACCCCACCACCGCGGTCGATGCCGCCGCTGCCGCGATGCATGGGGCGGACCTCTCGATGCTCGGCCTGTTTCTGCAGGCCGACTGGGTGGTGAAAGGCGTGATGATCGCGCTGGTGCTGGCCTCCGTGATCTGCTGGGCCATCGTGATCGAGAAGGCGGTGCTCTTCTCCCGCATCTCCCGCCAGATCCGGCATCTCGTCGCCGCCGCGGCACCCGGTGCCGGTGCGGCTGCGGCCGCGACGCCGCAGGGCGAGGAGCTTGCGGCCCAGGTGCTGCGGGCCGGTGCCCGGGAATGGCGCGAGGGCCGCGACCCGCATGAAAGCCGCGGCGAATACCGCCACCGGATTGAGCACGCGATGCGCAGCACCATCGGCGCGCAGCTTCGCCGTGCCGAGCCGGGCCTGCCCTTCCTGGCGACCACCGGCGCCGTCGGCCCCTTTATCGGCCTCTTCGGTACGGTCTGGGGCATCATGAACAGCTTCGCGGGCATCGCGCGCAGCAACGACACCAGCCTGGCGGTGGTGGCCCCGGGCATCGCCGAGGCCCTTTTCGCCACCGCGATCGGGCTGGTGGCCGCCATCCCGGCCGTGATCGCCTATAACCGCCTGATGGTGCGGCTGGGCCGCCTGCGTCAGGAAGCGAATGGCGCGGCTTCCGAGCTCGCCTCCAACCTGTCCCGCCGCCCGCCTGGAGTGGCGCAGGGCGCCACGCCGGTCCAGGCCCGCGCCCACGCGGCGGCGGAGTAATCCGCCATGGCTTTCTCCGGCATGGGCCTCGCCCAGGATGATGACGACTCCGCCCTGCCGATGGCGGATATGAATGTCACGCCACTGGTGGACGTCATGCTGGTGCTGCTGATCATCTTCATGGTCGCGGCGCCGATGATGGTGGTGGGCGTGCCGGTGGAACTGCCGAAGACGGCAGCTCCCCGCGCCGCCGCGCCCCGGCCGCCAGTGGTGCTGACCGTGACCGCTGACGGCAAGGTCTTCCTCGCGAAGGACGAGATCTCGGCCGCCGACCTTCCGTCCCGCCTGGCCGATCTGCACAAGAATGACCCGGAGGCGCCGGTCTATGTCCGTGGCGACCGCACCGCGCCTTACGGGGAGGTGCTGCGCGTGATGGGCCGTGTGACCCAGGCGGGCATCACCAAGGTCTCGCTGATCGCCGAGGTGGAGCCGAACGCCCCGGTCGTGCAGGCCCGCTGAGCGGAGAGCCGCCATGACCACCATCGCCTTGCCAGGCGAGGGCCAGGGCTCTCGCTACCGCATCCTTGGCTGGGGCGCTTCCGCCCTGCTGCATGGTGGTGCGCTGGCTTTCTTCCTCTACGGCCTGCCGCAGGCGACCATGCCGCCGCCGGCACCGGAGATCATCCCGCTGGAGATGGCGGCGGCCCCTGCGGCGCCGGAGATGGAAGCCTCCGAATCCTCGCCCGCAATGGAGGAGGCGCAGGCTGTGGCGCCGCAGCCAACCACGGCCGCCCAGGTGCCTCCGCCGCCCCTGGCCATGACGGCGCCGGAAGCGGCAACCGTGTCCGAGCCACCGCCCGAGGCCGTGACAGCCACGCCGCCCGAGGCTGTCACGCCGCCGCCTGTCGAGGCAGCCCCGACCCCGCCGATGGAAACCCTTCAGGCCGTCGAGCCGGAGCCGCAGCGACCGCCCGAGCCGGATGTGGTGCCGCTGGAAACCATCGATATTCCGCCGCCCCCGCCTGCGCCGCCGCCCCCGCCGGCCCAGGCCCGTCCGCCGGCGCCAACGCCGCCGCGCCCCGCGCCGCCACGGCGTGAGCCCGTGCGCGAGGCTCCCACCACCGCTCCGGTGGAAGCGCAGC
The DNA here is from genome assembly GCF_003696345.1 of Teichococcus wenyumeiae. Lineage (GTDB taxonomy): Bacteria > Pseudomonadota > Alphaproteobacteria > Acetobacterales > Acetobacteraceae > Pseudoroseomonas > Pseudoroseomonas wenyumeiae. The sequence continues at coordinate 360,129 of NZ_RFLX01000003.1, forward strand.
CGATGGCGCGCCAGGCGCCGCAGGGTGCCACCACCGCCGCGCCGCCACCGTCCCCGCCTTCCGCGGCCGCGGAAAGCCGCGCCGCCGCCGGGCCGCCGGTCAATTATGTCAGCTCGGTCTTTGCGGCCCTGAAGCGGGCGACGCGCTACCCGCAGCGCGCGCGGCTGCGCCGGATCGAGGGCGTGGCGACCGTGAATATCACGATGCGTCGTGACGGCACGGTCACAAGCTGGAACATCGTCAGAAGCACCGGCAACGACGACCTGGACCAAGCCGCAGGCGAGGCGATCGAGCGCGCTTCGCCACTCCCGGCACCGCCGGCAAGCATTCCCGGCGACCCGGTGCGCCTGCAGATGCCGATCAGCTTCACGCTCCGCTGAAACAAGAAGGGCGCTTCCAGATGGAAGCGCCCTTTTTCTTACCCGGCTTTCCGTGCCCGCTTGGCTGCCGGCTTCGCTACCTGCTCCGGCAGCAGCGGTGCCAGGAAGCGTCCGGTATGACTGCCAGGAACCTGCGCCACCTCTTCCGGCGTGCCTTCGGCCACGATCCGCCCGCCGCCGTCACCGCCTTCCGGCCCCAGGTCCAGGATCCAGTCAGCGGTTTTGATGACCTCCAGGTTGTGCTCGATCACCAGCACCGTATTGCCCTGGTCCACAAGCTGGTGCAGCACTTCCAGCAGCTTCTTCACGTCCTCGAAGTGCAGGCCGGTGGTCGGCTCGTCGAGGATGTAGAGGGTGCGGCCCGTGGCGCGGCGGGAGAGTTCCTTGGATAGCTTGATGCGCTGCGCCTCGCCGCCGGACAGGGTGGTCGCCTGCTGCCCGAGGTGGATGTAGCCAAGGCCCACCTCCCTGAGCACCCGCAGCTTTTCCCGGATGGCCGGCACGGCGGAGAAGAACTCCAGCCCTTCCTCCACTGTCATCTCCAGCACATCGGAGATGGACTTGCCGCGGAACTTTACCTCCAGTGTTTCGCGGTTGTAGCGCTTGCCCTTGCAGGTATCGCAGGTGACGTAGACGTCGGGCAGGAAGTGCATCTCGATCTTCAGCACGCCGTCGCCCTGGCAGGCTTCGCAGCGGCCGCCCTTCACGTTGAAGGAGAAGCGTCCGGCCTTGTAGCCGCGCGCGCGGCTATCCGGCAGTTCCGCGAACCAGTCGCGGATGGGGGCGAAGAGGCCGGTATAGGTGGCCGGGTTGGAGCGCGGCGTGCGGCCGATCGGCGACTGGTCGATGTCGATGATCTTGTCGAGGTGCTCCAGCCCCTCCAGCCGCTCATGCGGCGCGGGGACCGTGCCCGCGCCCATCAGGCGGCGCGCGGCGGCCTTGTAGAGCGTCTCCACCGTGAAGGTGGACTTGCCGCCGCCAGAAACGCCGGTGACGCAGGTGAAGGTGCCGAGCGGGATGGAGGCTGTCAGGTCATGCAGGTTGTTGCCGGTGGCACCCACCACCCGCAGCATGCGGTCCTTGTTGGGCTGGCGGCGCTTCTGCGGCACGGCGATGCTGCGCCGGCCGGATAGGTAGGCGCCGGTGACACTGTCCGGATTGGCCTGCACCTCGGCCGGCGTCCCCTGGGCAATGATACGGCCGCCGCCGGCACCCGCCGCCGGGCCGATATCGATCAGGTGGTCAGCGGTGCGGATCGCATCCTCGTCATGCTCCACCACCAGCACGGTATTGCCGAGGTCCCGCAGCCGCCGCAGCGTGCCCAGCAGGCGCTCATTGTCGCGCTGGTGCAGGCCGATGGAGGGTTCGTCCAGCACATAGAGCACGCCTGTCAGGCCGGAGCCGATCTGCGATGCCAGCCGAATGCGCTGGCTTTCACCACCGGAGAGCGTGGCGGACCCGCGCGCGAGGGTCAGGTAATCCAGCCCCACATCCAGCAGGAAGCGCAGGCGCTCGATGATCTCCTTCAGGATGCGCCGCGCAATCTCCGCCCGCTGCGGAGAGAGCTGCTTCTCCACGCCCTCGAACCAGGGCAAGGCGTGACGGATGGACAGCTCGCTGGCCTGGGCGATGTTGAGATCAGCGCAGCGGACGGACAGGGCTTCCGGCTTCAGCCGGGCGCCCCGGCAGGCATGGCAGGGCTGTTCAGCCTGATAGCGGGAAAGATCCTCACGCACCCAAGGATTGTCGCTCTCCCGCAGCCGACGGGTGAGGTTGGGCAGCACGCCCTCGAAGGGCTTCTTGACGTCGTATTTCCGCAGCCCGTCCTTGTAGGAGAGCGTGACGACCTCGCTGCCCGTGCCGTTCAGGATGGCGTCCTGCACCTTGGAGGGAAGCTCCCCCCAAGGGGTCGTCATCTTGACCTTGAAGTACTTGGCAAGGCTTTCCAGCGTTTGGTCGTAGTAAGCGGCGCCATTGCCGGCCCAGGGCGCGATCGCGCCATCCGCCAGGCTGCGGTTGTCATCCGGCACGGCCAGATGCGGGTCGAAGAAGCTTTCCGTGCCCAGCCCGTCACAGGCCGGGCAGGCGCCCTGGGGCGAGTTGAAGGAGAACAGCCGGGGCTCGATCTCCTCCAGCGTGAAGCCGGAGACCGGGCAGGCATAGCGGCTGGAGAAGACGGTGCGCTCGCCGCTATCCGCATGATCGGCATAGGCCACGCCATCGGCCAGGCCCAGCGCGGTCTCGAAGGAATCCGCGAGCCGCTGGGCCAGCCCTTCGCCACTGACCACGACGCGGTCCACCACGACCTCGATGTCGTGCTTCTTGCGCTTGTCGAGGGCAGGGGCTTCCTCGATCCGCATCAGCGTGCCGTTGATCTTGACGCGCTCGAAGCCCCGGCGCTGGTACTCGGCCAGCTCCTTCTTGAACTCGCCCTTCTTGCCGCGCACGGCGGGGGCCAGCAGCAGCAGGCGAGTGCCTTCCGGCATGGCCAGCACGCGGTCCACCATCTGGCTGACGGTCTGAGCCTCGATCGGCAGGCCGGTGGCCGGGGAATAGGGGATGCCGGCACGCGCCCAGAGAAGGCGCATGTAGTCATGAATCTCGGTGACGGTGCCGACCGTGGAGCGGGGATTGTGGCTGGTGGTCTTCTGCTCGATCGAAATGGCCGGGGAGAGGCCCTCGATCGAATCCACATCCGGCTTCTGCATCAGCTGCAGGAACTGGCGGGCATAGGCGGAAAGGCTCTCGACATAGCGCCGCTGCCCTTCCGCATAGATGGTATCGAAGGCCAGGGAGGATTTGCCGGAGCCGGAAAGGCCCGTAATGACCGTCAGCGTCCCTTTGGGAATATCGATGTCGACATTCTTCAGGTTGTGCTGCCGTGCGCCGCGGACGCGGATCTCCCCGTTCTGGGCGCCACGAAGGGCAGAGGAGGCGGGGATCGGCTTCAGCTTCGTCAAAACGGGCTCCTGAGCGCTTGTGTTCGCGCTGTGTTCTATTATGTCATCACTGCCGAAGGGCGTGAAGGTGGTAAGCGCAGAGGCCGCGACAAGGCCTGCCGGAGGGGACTGGCCCCCCGGGGGCGACAACGCTAGTTTGCGGTTTGTGCGTGGCTCCACGCACCGTAACGTGACACAGCTCAGGCTGCCCCGGTCACGCCGTTCCTGTTGGGAAGGCGTAAAGGTGGCGGTACCGGGCTACGATTTCCAGGGGAAGAGTGCGGCATGGCCGGCAGCGTCAACAAGGTGATCCTGATCGGCAATCTGGGCCGGGATCCCGAGACACGGAATTTCCAGAACGGCGGCAAGGTGGTGAACCTGCGCATCGCCACCACCGAGAACTACAAGGACCGCGAGGGCAACCGGCAGGAAAAGACCGAGTGGCACTCCGTCGCGATCTTCAATGAGCGCCTGGGCGAGGTAGCCGAGAAGTACCTGCGCAAGGGCAGCAAGGTCTACATCGAGGGCAAGCTGGAAACCCGCAAGTGGCAGGACCAGGCGGGCCAGGAGCGCTATTCCACCGAGGTGACGCTGCGGAACTTCGGCGGCGAGCTGACTCTGCTCGATAGCCGTGGTGGCGGCACGGGCGGCGAGGAAGGCGGCTTCAGCGGCGGCGGTGGTGGTTATGGCGGCGGCAGCCGCAGCTCCTCCGGCGGTGGTGAGCGCGCGCCAGCCCGCCAGCCGCAGCGCAGCAGCGGCTGGGATGCGCCGAAGGGCGGCGGCAGCGACCTGGACGACGACATCCCCTTCTAAAGCCTGATTCGCATCCGATCATGCCGGACCAGCGTTGAGCCTCTGTCAAAAATGGCAGGGGCCGCGCCCGCCTGCCCAAGGCACAGGAACCGTTTCCGCCGTGATCCTTTCCCGTGAACGTATCCGCCTGGGCGCGAGCCCGGCGGATAAGGACGCTGCCATCCGGCAGGCCGCGCAACTGCTTGTCGATACCGGGGCCATCGAGCCCGGCTATGCCGAGAGCATGCTGCGGCGGGAAGGGGAGGCGGATACCTTCCTCGGCAACGGCATTGCCATTCCGCATGGGCAGCGGGGCGATCGCGGCATGATCGCACAGACCGGCATCGCCGTGCTGCAGGTGCCAAGCGGCGTGCGCTGGAATGGCGACGACGTGGCGCACCTTGTGGTCGCCATCGCGGCGCAAGGGGACGAGCACATCGCCGTGCTGCGCCGGCTGACGGAAGTGCTGGGCGAGGAACAACTCGCACGGCATCTGGCGACCACTACCGATGTGGCCGAGATCCTGCGCGCGCTGGACCCGGAGGCGCCGCTGCCACAGGCCGGGACAGCCACGGCCGCCGTGGCCGAGGGCGGGCTGACGGCCGAGGTGCAGGCCCCTGCCGCGGCCGGGCTGCATGCCCGCCCGGCGCGGGCCGTCACCCAAATCGCGAAAAGCTTCCGCTCCGCCATCTCGCTGTCCTTCGAGGGGCGGCAGGCTGATGCGCGCAGCATGATCGCCTTGCTGCAACTGGGCGCCGGCCCTGGCGCCAGGCTGACCCTGGCCGCCAGCGGGCCGGATGCGGCGGCGGCGATGGTGGCACTTCGCGCCGCCTTCGCCGAAGGGCTGGGCGACAACGATGCCACGCCGGCCGGCCCCATGGATGCGCCGCCGCCCATGCCGTCCCGGCATCTGCCTGCCGGACCCGGCACAATCTCCGGCCTGCCTGCGAGCCCGGGCGTGGCTGTCGGTGTCCTGCATCGCTTCCGCTCCGAGGCCGCTGGCTTTGCCGAGACGGCCACCGATGCCCCAGCCGAAACCGCCGCGCTGGATGCCGCGCTGGCGGCCACGCGGTCTGAGCTGCAGGACGTGGCGCGGGAGATGACCTCCCGCATCGGTGCCAAGCATGCCGAAATCTTCGCCGCCCACGCCGAGTTCCTGGATGACCCGGAACTGGTGGCGGAGGCCCATGCCGCCATTGCCAGGGGCGCTTCCGCCCCGGCTGCGTGGCGGGACGCGGCCGAGGCTCGCGCCGCCGCCCTGGCGGGCCTGGGCGATGAACTGCTCGCGGCGCGCGCCATTGACCTGAAGGACGTGGCCCGGCGTGTGCTGCGCCAGCTTGTCGGTCCGGGGCAGGAGGCTGCGGCGCTGCCTGACCGCGCGGTGGTGATGGCGGAGGATCTGACCCCCTCCGAAACCGCCAACCTCGACCCGGCGAAAGTGGTGGGGATGGTGACGGCCGCGGGTGGGCCCACGGCGCATACCGCCATCCTTGCCCGTGCCATGGGCATTCCGGCCGTGGTGGCGGCGGGTCCGGCGGTGCTGGCGCTGCCGGACGGCACCCCGGTGGTGCTCGACGGCGACCACGGCCAGTTGCACCCCAACCCCGACAACATGGCGCTTTCCGCCGCCGAGGCCGCCATGGCGCGCGGCAAGGACCGGGCCGCCGCTGCGCGGCAGGCCGCCTTCCGCCCGGCCGTGACGCGGGATGGCCACCGTATCGAGGTCGCCGCCAATGTGCGCCGGCCGGAAGAGGCGCTGGATGCCGTTGCCGCCGGGGCGGAGGGCAGCGGGCTGGTGCGCAGCGAATTCCTGTTCCATGACCGTGCCGATCCGCCTTCGGAGGAAGAGCAATTCGATCTCTACCGCCGCCTGGCGGAGGGCTTCGGCGGGCTGCCTGTGGTGCTGCGCACCCTGGATGCCGGCGGCGACAAGCCGCTGCGCTTCGTGAGCCATCCGGCCGAGGCCAATCCTTTTCTCGGCCTGCGCGGGCTACGGCTGTCCCTGGCGGAGCCGGAACTGTTCCGCACCCAGGTGCGCGCGGCGCTGCGGGCGGGACGGCATGGCGACATCAAGCTGATGCTGCCCATGGTGGACGGACTGGACGACCTGCGCGCCGCCCGCGTGCTGATCGAACAGGAACGGGCCGCCCTGGATGCGCCCAGCATCGAGGTGGGTATCATGGTGGAAGTGCCTTCGGCCGCCGTGATGGCCGACCAGTTGGCGGAGGAAGCGGATTTCTTCTCCATCGGCACCAACGACCTGACGCAGTACACGCTGGCCGTGGACCGGCAGCACCCCACCATGGGCGCGCGTTCCGACGCGCTGGACCCGGCCGTGCTGCGGTTGATCGACATGACGGTGCGTGCCGCCCATGCGCGTGGCCGCTGGGTCGGCGTCTGCGGCAACATGGCGGCCGATGCTATGGCGGCGCCGATCCTGCTGGGGCTGGGGGTGGATGAACTCTCTGTCTCCATCCCCAACGTGGCGGCGCTCAAGGCTCAGATTCGCGGGCTGAGCATGGCCAGGGCCGCCACGGTGGCGCGGCAGGCGCTGAGTTGCGGCACGGCCGCTGAAGTCCGCATGCTGCCCGGCCTGCGGGAACTCGCCGATGCCGCCTGATGCCGCCATGCCCCACATCGCCACGGTGACGCTGAGCCCGGCGCTGGACCTGACCATCCGGCTGCCACGGCTGCAGCCGGGCGAGGTGAACCGCACCGGCCCCGCCGAGCTGCGGCCGGCGGGGAAGGGCATAAACGTGGCGGTGATGCTGGCGGTGCTCGGGGAGCCTTCCCTCGCTGCCGCCTTGCTGGGTGAGGGCGACATTCCGGCCTTTGAGGCCTTTCTGCGCCCCCTTGGCATCGCGAGTGAATTCGTGCCGCTGCCGGGCCGGTGCCGCATCAACGTCAAGCTGGTGGAAACCGAAGCCGGCCAGGTGACGGACATCAACCCCGGCGGGCCGCAGGCTTCCGAGGAGGCATTGCGGCAGCTTGGGGCGCGGCTGGCGGCGCGGGCGCCGGACATCGTGGTGCTGGCGGGCAGCCTGCCGCCAGGGCTGCCGGTGGATGCCTGGGCCGCGTTGATGCGGGTTCTGTCCGCCGATGGCCGCAAGCTGCTGCTGGATACCAGCGGCCCGGCGCTGGAAGCCGCGCTGCCGGCCGGGCCAGCCTTGCTGAAGCCGAACCGGGCTGAACTCTCTGCCCTGTTGGGCCGCCCGCTGCCGGACCGTGCCGCGCTGATCGAGGGCGCGCGGGCGCTGCGGCGGCAGGGCGTCGAGCGGGTGGTGGTGTCCGATGGCGGCGCCGGCGCGCTGTTTGTTCTGCCGGATGCGACACTCTGGGCGCGCCCGTCGAAGGTGGCGCTGACCACCACGGTGGGGGCGGGCGATGCCATGGTGGCGGGGCTGACAGCCGCCCTGGCCAGGGGGCTGGATGCCGAGGCAACCGCCCGACTGGCCACCGGCTGCGCCGCCGCCGCCGTGTCCCGCGATGTCGGCGCGGCCGGGGGCGGGGTGCCGCTCCTGTCCGAGATCGAGCGGCTTGCCGCCGCCGCCGAGGTTACGCCGCTATGAGCCTTCGTGCCCGTTCCACGCCCCCCGCCATGGATCACGCCGATGTCCATTGAACTGTCGTCCGGCACGCCCCGGCTGCTTGGCGTCATCCGCTATCCTGGCAGCGCGGCTCTTGCCGCCATGGCGGCCGAGGCGCTGCGCGATGCAGCCCAGCGTGCCGGTTTCGCGCTAACCCTGAATACCGGCGATGGTCCCGCACCCGCCGGCGATGTGGACGCCGTGCTGCTTGTGGGCGAGGCCGCCGGAGGAGAGGAGCGGGACCAGCCAGTCACGACCGCCACGGTGATCGAGGCGATCCGTCACCCGGAGCAGGTGCTTCGCCGCGCCCTTTCGCTGCCGGAGCCGGCTGCCCCGCAGACGCCTGTGCCGGTACCTCCGGCGGCGGCACCTGAACAAGCGCCTGTGCCGCCGGTACCCTCCGCTGCCCCGGAGGGCAAGAAGCTGGTGGCCATCACGGCCTGCCCAACCGGCATCGCCCATACCTTCATGGCCGCGGCCGCGCTTGAGAAAGGCGCCGCCAAGCTGGGGCACACCATGCGGGTGGAAACCCAGGGCTCGGTAGGTGCCAAGAATGCCCTGACGCCCGAGGAGATCGCCACCGCCGATGCCGTAGTGATCGCGGCCGATACGGGGGTGGATACCTCACGCTTCGCCGGCAAGCGCCTCATCACCGCCGGCACGGGCGATGCCTTGAAGGACGCGCCCGGGCTGATCAACCGCGCCCTGGCCGCGGCGCCCATGGCGGGCGCGACGCAGGCTTCCGGTGCTCCGGCACCGGCCAAGGCCACCCAGGCGCCCGGTGTCTACAAGCACCTGATGACCGGCGTGTCCTACATGATCCCGCTGGTGACCGCCGGCGGGCTTTGCATCGCCTTGTCCTTCGCCTTCGGCATCGACGCCTTCAAGGTGCAGGGCAGCCTGCCGGCGGCGCTGTTCCAGATCGGGGCGCAATCGGCCCTGGCGCTGATGGTGCCGGTGCTGGCGGCCTTTATCGCCTTCTCCATTGCCGACCGTCCGGGGCTGGCGCCGGGCTTTGTCGGCGGTGCGCTGGCCAATGCTGTGGGCGCCGGCTTCCTCGGCGGCATCGCGGCGGGCTTCCTGGCCGGATACGTGGCGCGGTTCCTGCGCGACAGGCTGCCTTTCCCGGAAAGCCTGGAAGGGCTGAAGCCGGTGCTGGTCATCCCGCTGCTGGCCTCGCTGGTCACCGGCCTGCTGATGATCTACGTGCTCGGCACGCCCATCGCGGCGGTCCTGGCCTGGTTGACGCAGTTCCTGCAGGGCATGGGCACCTCCAATGCCGTGCTCCTGGGCCTGCTGCTGGGGGCCATGATGGCGGCCGATATGGGCGGGCCGATCAACAAGGCGGCCTATGCCTTCGGGGTGGGCCTGCTGGGCTCGGATACCTTCGCACCCATGGCGGCCATCATGGCGGCCGGCATGACGCCGCCGCTGGGAATCGCCCTGGCCACCGTCATTGCCCGCAACCGCTTCAGCCAGGAGGAGCGGGATGCCGGCAAGGCCGCCGCCATCCTGGGCGCCGCCTTCATCACAGAGGGGGCGATTCCTTTCGCGGCCAAGGACCCGGTGCGGGTGATCCCCGCGCTGGTGGCGGGGTCCGCCCTGGCCGGGGGGCTGTCGATGTGGCTGGGCTGCACGCTGCGGGCGCCGCATGGGGGCATTTTCGTGGTCGGCATCCCGGGGGCGGTGGGCAATCCGCTGGGCTATCTGGTGGCCATCGTGGCCGGCGCGGTGCTCACGGGCGTGGTGCTGGCGGTGCTCAAGCGCGGCTCCCCGGTGGCGGAGGCGCAGGCCTGAGCCCGGATTTGGCTCCGGGCAGCGGCCATAGTATAAAGCAGGCCGATTCCGGGGGGAGGCCGGGAGGGGTTCCGTCCCTTCCGGCCTCCGTACCCGCTGCCAATAGGAAGACTAAGTGAGCGACAGCGACAACGGCTCCGTCCCGCCGGAAGACAGCATCCCGTCGCCCGAAGGCCAGATGCCGATCGCGATCGAGGAGGAGATGCGCAGCTCCTACCTCGCTTACGCGATGAGCGTGATCGTCTCCCGCGCGTTGCCGGATGCGCGGGACGGGCTGAAGCCGGTGCACCGGCGCATCCTGTTCTCGATGAACGAGAACGGCTTCACCAACGACAAGCCCTACAAGAAATCGGCCCGCGTCGTCGGCGACGTGATGGGTAAGTATCACCCGCACGGCGACAGCGCGATCTATGACGCCATGGTCCGCATGGCGCAGACCTTCTCGCTGCGCGTGCCGCTGATCGACGGCCAGGGCAATTTCGGCTCCATGGACGGCGACCCGCCGGCGGCCATGCGCTACACCGAGGCGCGCCTCGCCAAGTCCGCGACGGCCCTGCTGGAGGGGATCGACGAGGATACGATCGACTTCCAGCCGAACTACGACGAAAGCGCGGAAGAGCCGCGCGTGCTGCCGGCTGCCTTCCCCAACCTGCTGGTGAATGGCGCCAACGGCATCGCCGTCGGCATGGCGACGAATATTCCGCCGCACAACCCGAACGAAGTCATCGACGCGACGCTGAAGCTGATCGCGGAGCCGGATACCTCGCTGGATGATCTGATGAAGATCATCCCCGGCCCGGACTTCCCGACCGGCGCGCTGATCATCGGCCGCAGCGGCATCCGCTCCGCCTTTGAGACGGGGCGTGGCTCCATCGTGCTGCGCGCCCGCGCCGAGGTGGAGGAGATGCGCGGCGGCCGCAGCTGCATCGCGATCTCCGAGATCCCGTATCAGGTCAACAAGTCCTCGCTGATCGAGCGCATCGCCGACCTCGTGCGCACCAAGCAGCTTGAAGGCATCAGCGACCTGCGGGACGAGAGCGACCGCTCCGGCCTGCGCATCGTGATCGAGCTGAAGAAGGACGCGACGCCGGAGGTGGTGCTGAACCACCTCTACCGTTACACGCAGCTTCAGACCTCCGTCGCCGTCAACATGCTGGCGCTGGACGAGGGCCGCCCGGTGCAGATGGGGCTGATCCATGCGCTGAAGGCCTTCATCAAGTTCCGCGAGGAAGTGATCCTGCGCCGCTCCCGCTTCCGGCTGGGCAAGGCGCGGGACCGTGGGCACCTGCTGATCGGCCTTTCCATCGCCGTCGCCAATATTGACGAGGTGATCAAGCTGATCCGCGAAAGCAGCGATGCTGCCGCCGCACGGGCCGCGCTGATGGCGCGGGACTGGCCGGCGGGCGACATCGCGCCGCTGCTCGCGCTGGTGGATGACGCCGGCAATCAGGTGGTCAATGAGACGGTGCGCCTGACGGAAGCCCAGGCACGCGGTATCCTGGAACTGCGCCTGCACCGCCTGACCGGGCTGGAGCAGGAGAAGATCACCGCCGAGCTGGATGAGGTCGCCGGCCGTATCCGGGAGCTGCTGGAGATTCTGTCCTCGCATCCGCGCCGCATGGAGCTGATGAGCGAGGAGCTGATCGCGGTGCGCGGCCAGATCGCTTCCTCCCGCCTTTCCGAGATCGTGGACGGCATTGCCGACCAGGATGACGAGAGCCTGGTGGAGCCCGGCCTGATGGTCGTGACCCTGACGCGCGATGGCTACGTGAAGCGCACGCCGCTGGACGTGTTTCGCGCCCAGAACCGGGGCGGGCGCGGCCGCAGCGCGGCGGGGACGCGGCAGGACGACGTGGTGGTGCGCTCCTTCAACGCGCATACCCACCAGTGGGTGCTGTTCTTCACCAGCCGCGGCATCGCGTTTCGGGAGAAGGTGTGGAAGCTGCCGGAGGCCGGCCCCACCGCGCGTGGCCGCTCTCTGCGCCAGTTGCTGCAGTTGCAGGAGAAGGAAGGCGTCACCGCCGTGCTGCCGCTGCCGCAGGATGAAAGCCTGTGGGAGAACCTGCACCTCGTCTTCGCCACGGCGCAGGGCAATGTGCGCCGCAACCGGCTCTCCGACTTCAAGAATGTCCGCTCCTCGGGCCTCATCGCCATGAAGCTGGATGAGGGCGACAGCCTGATCGGCGTCTCGACCTGCCGCGAGGGTGACGACGTGCTGCTGGCGACCCGCCAGGGCCGCGCCATCCGCTTCATGGCCGATGTGGAAACGCTGCGTGTCTTCGCCGGACGTGACTCCACTGGCGTGCGCGGCATCAAGCTGGGGCAGGGGGATGAGGTGATCGCCCTCTCCGTTCTGCGCCATGTCGAGGCAACGCCGGATGAACGTGCCGCTTACCTGAAGCTGGCGGCTCAGAAGCGCCGCAACGGCTCCGAGGAAGCGGAGGCTGGCGCCGAGATCGAGGAAGAGACCGAGGCTTCCAGCGACATCGCCCTGCCGGCCGAAAGGGCGGCGGAGATGGAGGATGCCGAGGAAATCTTGCTGACGGTCACGGATGGCGGCTTCGGCAAGCGCAGCTCGGCCTATGAGTACCGGGTCTCTGGCCGCGGCGGGCAGGGCATCGCCAATATCACCCTGACGCAGCGTACCGGCCGCGAGGTGGTGACCACCTTCCCGGTGCGCAGCGGCGATGACGTGATGCTGGTGACCGACAACGGCCGCCTGATCCGCATGCCGGTGGACCAGGTCCGCATCACCGGCCGTTCCTCCATGGGCGTCACGCTGCTGCGGTTGAACGATGGTGAGCGGGTGACCTCCTGCTTCACCGTGGTGGAGGAGCAGGGCGTGGACGAGGCAGACAGCACCGATGCCTGAGCCGCGCCCGCGCCTGAGAGCCGGGGTCTACCCCGGCACCTTCGACCCGGTGACGAATGGGCATCTCGACATCATCCACCGGGCCGCGCGTATCCTGGACCGGCTGGTGATCGGCGTGGCCAAGAACATCGGCAAAGGCCCGCTCTTTCCTTTGGAGGAGCGGGTGGAGCTGGTGCGCGCCGAGGCCGAGATCATCGCGGCGCAGACCGGCACCATCATCGAGGTCGTGCCTTTCGAGAGCCTGCTGGTCTCCTTCGCCCATGAGGTTGACGCGCAGGTGATCGTCCGCGGGCTGCGCGCCGTGACCGATTTCGACTACGAGTTCCAGATGGCGGGCATGAACCGCCGGCTGGACCCGGAAGTTGAATTGCTCTTCCTGATGGCCAGTGAAGGCAACCATTTCATCTCCTCCCGTTTCGTGAAGGAGATCGCGCGGTTGGGAGGTGATATTTCCACCTTCGTGCCGCGCCTCACGTTGCAACGCACGCTGGAGCGTGTGCAGCAACACCCAGGAGAATGAAACGCGCATGCAGCGACGCACTCTTCTCGCCAGCACCATCGCCGCCACGGGGATCATGATGACCGATACCAACGACGCCGCCGCCCAGGGCGCGGTCGACAAGGAAAACACGCTCTATCTCGACCTGAAGGATGGCCGCGTCACCATCCAGCTGCTGCCCGAGCTGGCGCCGAAGCATGTGGAGCGGATCAAGACTCTGGTGCGCCAGGGCTTCTATGACGGCACGCCCTTCCACCGGGTGATCGAGGGCTTCATGGCCCAGGGCGGCGACCCGACCGGCACCGGCACCGGCGGCAGCCAGCTGCCCGACCTTCCCGCCGAGTTCAGCCCGCCGGCCAAGGCCCGCTACCTGCGCGGCACCTGCGGCATGGCCCGCACCATGAACCCGAACTCGGCCAACAGCCAGTTCTTCATCATGTTCGCCCCGGCGCCGAGCCTGGACGGCCAGTACACCATCTGGGGCCGCGTGACCTCCGGCATGGACGTGGTGGACAAGATCAAGCGCGGCCAGGGCAGCAGCGGCATGGTGCCGGCCCCCGCCGATAAGCTGATCAAGGCGCAGATCGCCGCCGACGCCGGCTGAGGCTTTTCTGAAGCCTCCGGCTTGACAGAAGGCCGGTGCGAGGGTTTCTCCCGCGCATCGGCCTTCTTCATTCTGTGCCCGTAGCTCAGCCGGTAGAGCACGTGACTTTTAATCATGGGGTCGTGGGTTCGAGTCCCACCGGGCACATTTCCTTGCGCTGGCGGCATGCCGCCGCAACGCTCCCATCTCGCTTCCATTATCATCGCAACCCGCCAGTGATGGCGTGCTCGGTGGAGGTTTGCGATGGGTTGGGACTGGCTACCCTCGGCGCTTGACCTGGCGCGGTTTCAGTTCGCCTTCACCGTTTCGTTCCACTTCCTGTTTCCCGCCTTCACCATTGGACTGGCCAGCTTCCTGGCGGTGCTGGAAGGGCTCTGGCTCTATACCGGGCGGTCGCATTACCTCGACCTCTTCCGCTACTGGCTGAAGGTCTTCGCCATCGCCTTCGCGATGGGCGTGGTGTCCGGCGTCGTGATGTCCTACCAGTTTGGCACCAACTGGGCGCGCTTCTCTGACCAGGTGGGCAATATCCTGGGCCCTGTGATGGCCTATGAGGTCCTGACCGCCTTCTTCCTGGAAGCCGGCTTCCTCGGCATCATGCTGTTCGGGCTGGAGAGGGTCGGGAAGAAGCTGCATTTCCTGGCGACCCTGCTTGTGGCCGTGGGCACGCTCTTCTCCTCCTTCTGGATACTGTCCGCCAATTCCTGGATGCAGACGCCGGCCGGCTACAGCATCGCCGCCGATGGGCGCTTCATGCCAGCCGACTGGTGGGCCATCATCTTTAACCCGTCTTTCCCCTACCGCCTGGCCCATACCGTGACCGCCGCCTACCTCACCACGGCCTTTATCGTCGGCGGCGTGGCGGCCTTCCACCTGCTGCGGGATGAGCGGAACCCGCGCACCCGCATCATGTTCTCCATGGCCATGTGGATGGCGGCCATCGTCGCGCCGATCCAGATCGTGATCGGCGACTTCCATGGCCTGAACACGCTGAAGTACCAGCCGCAGAAGGTCGCGGCCATGGAAGGGCATTGGGAACGGCAGCGCGGCGCGCCGCTGATCGTGCTGGGCCAGCCCGACATGGCGACGGAGGAGACGCGGGTCCTTTTCGAGATCCCACACCTCTCCGCCCTGATCCTGACCCACGAATGGAATGGCGAGACACCGGGGCTGAAGGACGTGCCGGCCGACCAGCGCCCAACCAACGTGCCGCTGGTCTTCTGGTCCTTCCGCATCATGGTGGCCATAGGCACGCTGATGGCGCTGCTGGGCGTGGTCTCGCTCTGGCTGCGCTGGCGCGGGCGCCTCTACACCGCGCCGCTCTTTCATCGCGCGGCCGTGGCCATGGGGCCGGCGGGGCTGATCGCCGTCATCGCCGGCTGGATCACGACCGAAGCCGGGCGCCAGCCCTTCACCGTCTATAACCTGCTGCGCACGGCCGACAGCGTCTCTCCACTCCAGGCGCCGGCGGTGGGGGCCTCTCTGCTGGGTTTCATCCTGGTCTATTTCATCGTCTTCGGCGCCGGCGTGCTCTACCTCTTCAAGCTGTTCTCCCATTCGCCGCATGACGCGGAGCGTGGGCCGAAGGATGCCGAGCCTATCCGCACCGCCGGCATCACCCCGGGCCCGCCGCAGCTGCAACACCACGACGCCGATCCGCGCCCGCAACAGCAGCGCTCTTGAGGAAGGCCAGGACGATGGAAGAATCCCTGCCGCTCATCTGGGCCGTGATCATCGCCACGGCGGTGTTCCTCTACGTCTGCATGGATGGCTTCGACCTCGGCCTTGGCATCCTCTTTCCCTGGTTCCAGGAGAAGGAGGAGCGGGATGTCATGGTGAATTCCGTGGCGCCGGTATGGGATGGCAACGAGACCTGGCTGGTGATGGGGGGAGGCGGGCTCTTCGCCGTCTTCCCGCTGGCCTATGCCACCATTCTCCCCGCGCTCTACATGCCGCTGATCCTGATGCTGCTGGCGCTGATCTTCCGTGGCGTCTCGTTCGAGATGCGCTTCAAGGCGGAAACGGCGTGGGGGCAGACCTGGTGGGACCGTGCCTTCAGCTGGGGCAGCTACCTCGCCACCTTCTGCCAGGGCATCGCCCTGGGTGCCCTGGTGCAGGGCATCAGGGTGGAGAACCGCAGCTACGCCGGGGGTTGGTGGGACTGGCTGACGCCCTTCTCGCTGCTGACCGGGCTGGCGCTGGTCATCGGCTATGGCCTGCTGGGCGCCTGCTGGCTGATCTGGCGCAGCGAGGGCGATATCGCCGCCAAGGCACGGCGCGTGGCGCGTGTGCTGGGCTTCGCGACCCTGGGCTGCATCGCGCTGGTCAGCATGATCATGCCCCTCCTGCAGCCGGCCTTCTATGAGCGCTGGTTCTCCATGCCGTGGATGCTGCGCGCCGCCCCGGTGCCGCTGCTGGTGCTGCTGCTGGCCTGGCTGTTCTTCCGAGCCCTACCGGCGACGGCCGCGCGGGAGGCTTCGGCCCCCCATGACCCGACCGGCCGCAGCTTCCGCTGGCGGGACGGCGTGCCCTTCCTCTGCGTGCTCGGCTGGTTCTTTCTGTCCTATACCGGGCTGGGCATCAGCCTCTGGCCCAATATCGTGCCGCCGGACATCAGCATCTGGGACGCGGCAGCTTCTCCCAGCTCCCTGCTCTTCCTGCTGGTCGGTGCTTCGATCCTGATCCCGATCATCCTGTGCTACACCGGCTATACCTACTGGCTCTTCCGCGGGAAGGTGCGGATCGGCGAGGGCTACCACTGATGCTGCGCCGCCTGGGCTGGTTCTTCGTGCTCTGGCTGGCGGGCGTGGCGACTGTCGGCCTGGTGGCCAGCCTGATCCGCCTGGTCATGCGCATGCCTTAGGTGGCTGGCGGCGCAGCCGCAGGAAGGGTAAGCACGGCGGCAACATGCCGCCTCTGCTCACCATCGTCGTGCCCTGTTTCAACGAGGCCGAGAACGTCATCCCTATGGCCCAGCGGCTTGAAGCCGCGCTGCAGGGCATCGCATGGGAAGTCATCTTCGTCGATGACGACAGCCCGGACGGCACCGCCGCCATCGCACGCCGGCTGGCGGAGCAGGATGAACGCGTGCGCTGCATCCGCCGCATCGGCCGCCGGGGGCTCGCTTCCGCTTGCATCGAAGGCATGATGGCCTCCTCCGCGCCCTATGTCGCGGTGATCGACGGCGACCTTCAGCACGATGAGACCATCCTGCCGAGAATGCTGGAGGCGCTGCGCTCCGGCCGCGCCGATGTCGCCATCGGCAGCCGCCATGTGCCGGGCGGGGAGGCGGCGGAAGGCTTCTCCCCCCTGCGGCGGCGGATCAGCGAGGGCGGCACCGCCTTGGCCCGCGCCATGCTGCCGGTGCGGGTGGAAGACCCCATGAGCGGCTACTTCATGCTGCCGCGCCCGATCTTTGAGGAACTGGCGCCCCGCCTAACCGGGCGCGGCTTCAAGATCCTGGTGGATATCCTGCTCTCCGCCGGCCGCAAGCTGCGGGTGGAGGAGGTGCCCTATACCTTCCGCCCCCGCGTGGCCGGCGATTCCAAGCTGGATACCGCTGTGCTGCTGGAATTCCTGGCCCTGCTGCTGGACAAGGCGCTGGGCGGCCTGCTGCCGCTGCGCTTCATGTCCTTCGCGCTGGTGGGGGGCTTCGGCATCCTGGTGCATCTGGCGGTGCTGGGCGTGGCCATCCGCTTCATGCCCTTCGTCAATGCCCAGTGGGTGGCGACCTTCGTGGCCATGACCGCCAATTTCTGGCTGAATAACCGCATCACCTACCGTGACGTGAGGCTGCGCGGCCCTAAGCTCTGGCGCGGGCTGATTCTCTTCTACGTCGTCTGCGGGCTTGGTGCGGCGGCCAATGTGGGCGTCGCCGACCTGCTGCTGCGGGATGAACTGGCGGCATGGCGGTGGGCCGGCGCGGCCGGTGCCCTGCTGACCGGCGTCTGGAACTACGCGGTTTCGGCGACGCTGGTGTGGCGCGCACGATGAGGAACCCCTGGGTGGTGGCGCTGCTGGCGCTGACCGCCTTGCGGCTGGCGGCGGCGGTGCTGCTGCCGGTTTCGCCGGATGAGGCCTATTACTGGGTCTGGGGCCGGGCTCTGGCGCCCAGCTACTACGACCATCCGCCCATGGTGGCGCTCTGGACCGCTGCCGGCACGGCGCTGGCGGGCGATACCGGCCTGGGCATCCGCCTGCTGGGGCCGCTGGGCGTGGCGGCAGCCTCCATCCTGCTGGCACGGGCGACGGAGGCGCTGTTTCCTGGCCGCTCCGCCGGCCCCTGGGCCGCGGCACTGCTGAACGCGACGCTGCTCTTCTCCGCCGGTGCCGTTCTGGTGACGCCGGATACGCCGCTGCTGGTCTTCTGGTGCGCCGCGCTCTGGGCCGTCGCGGAGCTTTACCGCAGTGGAGACGGGCGTTGGTGGCTGGTCTTCGGCCTGCTGGCCGGGCTGGCGCTGCTGTCGAAATACACCGCGCTGCTGCTCGGCTTCGGGGTTATCCTGTGGCTGGCGGCGGAACCGACGATGCGGCGCTGGCTGCTGCGCTGGCAACTCTGGGCTGGTGGCGCCATCGCGCTGCTCTGCTTTGCGCCGGTCATCTGGTGGAATTCCCAGCATGCCTGGGTCAGCTTCGCCAAGCAGGGCGGGCGCGCCGGCAGCACGAGCACCGGCTCCAGCCTGCGCTACCTTGGCGAGCTGATCGGCGGTCAGGCAGCCCTGGCAACGCCCTTGATCTTCCTGTTCTGTATTGTTGGCACAGCCCTGGCCTGCCGCGCGTGGCTGCGGCAGCGCGATGCCGCCGCCGGGCTGCTGGTCTGCGTCACGGTGCCTTCGGCGCTGCTCTTCTTGTGGCAGGCCACCGGCAGCCGCGTGCAGGGCAACTGGCCCGCCATTCTCTATCCTTCCGCCTGCATCGCCGCGGCGGCCTTTCTGGGCCCCGGCTGGCGGCGCTGGAAGCAGGCCGGCATCGCCTTCGGCGCCGTGGTGACCGTGGCCGTACTGGTTCAGGCGGCATTCTCGCCCATCCCGCTGCCCCGGCGGAACGACCCGACCCTGGCCCGCCTTGGCGGCTGGCCAGCCCTGGCCGCCAGTGTCGAGCAGGCCCGGCGCGCCCAGGGCGCCCAGTTCGTCGCCGCCGAGGAATACGGCTTGGCCAGTGAACTGGCGCTGCACCTGCCGCCCGGCACGCCCGTGGTGGCCCTGGGGGACCGCTGGGACCTGTTCGACCTGCCGGCGCCGCGCGCTGGCCAGACTGGCTTGCTGATCCGTAGCGGGCGCCGAAGCGGCCCGCCGCTCTGGCCCGATGCCCAGCCTGCGGGCGAGGTGGTGCGGGCGAGGGATGGCATCGAGGCCGAGCGCTACCGGCTGCATGCCGTGCGGGTGGAGGGAAGCGAGCCGCCTCTCGCGGTCCTGCCGTCGCGTCGCTGAACGTAACGCACCCTGGCGCTACCACCGTGCTGTCCTACATGCTGGAAGGTAGGCCAGGGAGCATGGCAATGCCTGTTCATATTCGTCGCGGATGGGAACTTCCCGAATCCGCTGCCACGCCCGAGCACCTCGTGCTGGGCCGCCGCAAGGCCGCGTTAGGCCTTGGCACCATCCTGGCCGCGGGGGCGCTGGGGCGCTCTGCCCTGGCGCAGGATGCCGCCGGCATGGCGGCGATGCGCAACCCGCGCTTCGAGCCCGCCCGCGCCCTGACGCCGGAAAAGGACGCCACCAACTACAACAACTATTACGAATTCGGTGTCAGCAAGAACATCGCCTCCGCCGCCCAGCGCATGCCGCAAAGCCCCTGGAGCATCAAGCTCGACGGCATGGTGGAGAAGGAGCAGGAGATCGGCCTGGACGATCTGCTGAAGCGCATCAGCTTGGAGGAGCGGGTGCTGCGGCACCGCTGCGTCGAGGCCTGGGCCATGACGGTGCCCTGGACCGGCTTTCCGGTGTCCCAGTTGCTCAAGATGGCCGCGCCGCTTTCCAGCGCCAAATACGTCGTCTTCGAAACGGCGGCGGACCGCTCCGTCATGCCGGGCCTGCGGCAGAGCTGGTATCCCTGGCCTTACAAGGAAGGCTGCACCATCGCCGAGGCAGGCAACGAACTGTGCTTCATGGCCGTGGGCCTCTACGGCAAGCCGGTGCCGCCGCAGAACGGCGGCCCGATGCGGGTGCTCTTTCCCTGGAAATACGGCTTCAAGTCGGCCAAGGCGATCACGCGCATCACCTTCACCGACAAACGGCCGGTCAGCTTCTGGGAGAAGTTGCAGAACACCGAATACGGCTTCTGGGCCAACGTGAACCCCGAGGTGCCGCACCCGCGCTGGAGCCAGGCGCGGGAGCGGTTGCTCGGCAGCGGGGAGCAGGTGCCCACCAAGCTGTTCAACGGCTATGGCGAGTTCGTCTCCTCCCTCTACACCGATATCAAAGGCGAGAACCTCTACCTCTGAAAGCAGGTGGGTCTTTCGCTTTCAGCCCCGGCGCTGCTCATCCAGGCGGCGCCGGCCTTCCGCGATCACCCGCAGCGCCTCAGACCAGAGCCCCAGCCCTGGTAACTCGGCAGGGGAGAACCAGCGCGCTTCCGTCACGTCGTCGCCCGCCACGGGTTCGCCCGAGATCCACTCACCCGCGAAGTCGATGATGGTGTAGTGGAAGCGGGTGCGCCCCGCCGCGTCGCTGTCCAGCGCATCCACCACCCCGGCCAGGACCAGCGGGCCGACCTCGATGCCGGCTTCCTCCCGCAGCTCGCGCCGGGCGGTGTCCTCCGCTGGCTCGCCCAGCGCCTGGGCGCCGCCGGGCACGGACCATTCACCCATGCGCGGGGGCTTGCCCCGGCGCACCAGCAGGACATCCTCGCCCCGGAAGGCGACGAGGCCGATGCCGATCCAGGGGCGGTCGGGATATTCGCGGCTGCTCATCTCGCCGGCGCCGCCGGCGTGGCGGCGGGCGCGGGCGCCTCGGCTTTCTGCATGTCCTGCAGCCGTGGCAGCAGTGCCTTGGCCTTCCATTCCGCCACCCTGTAGGCCCAGCCGCGCCAGCGGGCATTCAGCCGCGCCGCCTCGTCGTCCCCGGCGGCGGCGAGGCGAATCCAGATGGTCTCGCCATCCTGGTGGCCGGAGGCGGTGATCGTCAGGTTGTCCGTCAGCGTGAAGCGCGTCTCGCCAAGCGGCTGGCCCGGTGCGGCGGCCTCCTTGCGCACTTCCGTCAGTGTCAGGAACTCGAAGGCCCGGCCGACCTCATCGACATTGCCCTCCTCCAGCGGCGGTGTCTGCGCCGGGGTGGTCACGGTCAGGACGCCGTCGGGCCCTTCGCCGCGCGTCAGCACCAGCGGCGGCTCGCCCAGGCGGGTAGCCTCCACCTTCAGCACGCGTTCCCGCGCGATATTGGCGAGGTCGCGATCGATCCAGAGCTGTGGGTCGGCATCGAGTGGCAGGCGGCCTTCCGCCAGCCAGGCCTGGGTTTCGGCCGGGCGGCGGACATAGACGCTTTCCGGCACGCCGCCCTGCGTGCGCATGCGGCGGCGGCCCACCACCAGTTCCGCGATTGGGTCTCCCTTGCCGTCCAGCACCCGCAGCAGGGCGGCGCTGCCATTGGCGGCGGCGGGGTCTTCCAGGCCCAGCCGGTCCAGCATGGCGGCATCATTGGTGCGGCGCTCGGTCAGGCGCAGCTCCGTCAGGCCCACCAGCAATTCGCGCACCTTCTCAGGCCGCACCGGGTAGTCCTGCATGTCCGGCAGCACCCAGGATTCCGCATCGCGCTTTGCGACAGCAACGGACTTGCCGCCCTGGCGCACTTCGATGCGCGCGGCGCCCGTCAGCCGGCCGGCGAGGTTCTGGAACATAAGCGGAGCGCTGCTGCTCTCGGGCGGCGTGCCGGGGCCCCGGGGGCCGAGCACGATGGCAGCGGCGGCGGCCACCACGGCGGTGCCGCCGAGCAGGAGCAGGGGACGACGTTTCATGGGTGGTCCTCCCTCACGCCCGCGCCGCGCTGCGGCGGCGCAGCCGGACCAGCGCGAGACCGATGGCGAAGAGCGTCAACAAGGCCGGCACCAGCGCGATGTTCAGGATGCGCAGCGTCGTCTCCAGCCGCTCGATATCGCGGCGCAGTTCCAACTGCACATTGCGAAGCTGGCTGCGCGTGGAAACGATCTCGGCCCGCGCACGGTCAATCTCGGCCCGCTGCTCCGGCGTGATGACGGCGTTCTGCGCCTGATTACGGTCGCCAGTGCCGGGCGTGCCCTGGCGCAGCTCGCGCAGCCGGCGCTCCGTGGCTTCCAGGCGCTGCGTCAGGGTCTGCTCGGTCTGGCGGTAGCGGGCCTCCGCGTTGCGGCGGATATCGTCCACCACGCCGAAGGGCCGCAGGGATTCGCCGCGCGAACGCAGCCCGATCAGCGCATCGCCACCCGCCAGGGTATCGGCAAGGTTGGAGATCAGCGCGCCATTGTCGCTAAACGGCGTGGCGACCTGCTGGCCGAAGAAATCCTGGGTACGCACCCAGAAACGGTCTTCCAACAGGTCGCTGTCATTGGCGACGACAAGATTGGCCGGGCCATCGCTGCGCGCCCGGTGGGCGGGGAAGTCGGCGGGACGGGCGGCGCCCTCAGGCGGCGCGGGCGGGCCGTCGGGGAAGGCGGTGTCCAGGATGCCGCGCGCGCGGGCCATCAGCACATGCCGCTGCCCGCCGGCCTTGAAGCCGGCCAGGATCTGCGACGGGTTCGGGTTCTCCTTGACGGCCTTGGCGTCGATCAGCATCGCATCGGGGCCGCTGGTCAGCAGCGGCGTCATCTCGATGCCAGCGCCCTGCTTCTTCAGCACCTCGCCGGCCGAGGCGAAGGTGACCTGCTGCAGGTCCGCCGTCGCCACGTCGGAATGGTTGAGCGAATCCCCGGTGACATTGAACCAGGCGAGGTAATCCACCGCCTGCACCCGGTCGGTCGGCGCCGCGCGCACCCGCCAGGCGCCGCGCAGGTCCAGCACGACCTTGTCCGTCGGCGTCTCGATGCCCCAGGCATTCAGCAGGCGGTCGAGGTTGGAGGAGGTATTGGAGGGCGGCTGGCCATTGGGGCCGGGGCGGCTGCCCTGGCCCTCGCTATGCGGGTCGGTCAGCACGAAGAGCTTGCCGCCGCGCATCACGAACTGGTCGATGGCGTAGAGGGTGGCGTCGGAAAGCCCCTGCGGCTGCGCCACCATCAGCACCTGGATGTCCGGGTCGATCACCTGGGCGTCGCTGGCCACGTCCTTCACCGTGAAGAACTGGCGCAACTGGTTGGCCACCGCATAGGGCTGCCCGCCGCCGGGCAGGCGCATCATCATGGCGCGCGGGTCGCCGTTCAGCGGCAGGGCGGAGAGCATGCCCATGACCGGCCGCTTCGGGCTGGAAAGGTCATAGACCAGTCGCGTCAGGTCGTATTCCAGGAAGCGCTCACGGTCCGGCTGGATGAAGGGCAGCACCCGCTCGTCATCCAGCAGGTTGGTGCCGGCCAGGCCGAAATAGACCTGCTCCCCGGACTGGTCGATCGGCACGCCCTGGATGCCATAGGCGAGGGCGCGGTCCTCGGTTTCGCTGAAGGGTTCCGGGTCCAGGTATTCCAGCTTCACCTTGCCGTCGGACAGGGCGGCGTATTCCTCCAGCATCTCCCGCACGCGGTCGGCATAGGCGCCATAGACCGGCACCTGGCTGCCCAGGCTGCGCGTGTAGAAAAGCCGCAGGGTGATGGGGTCCTTCAACCCCGCCAGAACCTGCTTCGTGCCTTCCGAGAGGGTGTAGAGGCGCTGTTCCGTCAGATCGAGCCGGGCATTCGGCAGCAGCCGTTCCGCCAGCACATTGACGCTGACGGCCAGGACGGCGGCGGCCGCCAGCCCTCCGGCCGAGGTCAGCAGGCGGCGGGAGCCGGGGCGGGCGGCGGTATGGGTGGTCGCACTCATGGCCTCAATCCGCCTTGCGATGGTCGACGATCACGGCATTGGCGAAGAGCCAGAAGCCGATGAAGCTGGCGAAGAACACCAGATCCGGCACCGAGACGATGCCGCGCGAGAAGCCGCCCAGCCGGTCGTTGATGGAAAGGCCGCGCGCGATCTCCGCCAGCACCGGCATGCGGACGGACAGGAACTCCGTCACCACCGGGCTGCCGGCGGCGGTGAAGAGGAAGCAGATGGCGACGGTGAGAACGAAGGCGATGACCTGGTTCTTCGTCAGGGCCGAGATCGCCGCACCCACTGCCAGGAAGGCGCCGGCCACCAGCAGGCAGCCCACATAGCCGGCGGCGATGACGCCGTTGTCCGGCTTGCCGAGGTAGTTGACCGTGATCACCAGCGGAAAGGTCAGCAGCAGCGCGATGGCGCAGAAGGCCCAGGCCGCCAGGAACTTGCCCAGCACGGCCTGCCACTGCGCCAGCGGCAGGGTCAGCAGCAATTCGATGGTGCCGAGGCGCCGTTCCTCCGCCCAGAGGCGCATGGTGATGGCCGGCACCAGGAACAGGAAGAGCCAGGGCACGAAGCCGAAGAAGGGCGAGAGATCCGCCGTACCGCGCGCGAAGAAATTGCCGAGCGTGAAGGTCAGCGCGCCGGACATCACCAGGAAGATGACGATGAAGACATAGGCGACGGGCGTGGCGAAATAGCCCGCCAGCTCGCGCCGGGCGACGGTGAGGGTAGCGCCCATCACGCCTTCTCCTTCGGCATGGTCAGGTCGCGGAAGACGGCATCGAGCGAGGGGCCGCGATGCGCCAGTTCCGCCGGCGTCGCATCGGCCAGCACGGTGCCGCGCGCAATGATGATGGCGCGGGTGCAGATGGCTGAGACTTCCTCCAGCAGATGCGTCGAGATGATGATGGCCTTCTCCGGCGCCATCTGCTTGATCAGCCTGCGGACCTCGTGCTTCTGGTTGGGGTCGAGGCCATCCGTGGGTTCATCCAGCACCAGCACTGGCGGATCGTGCAGCAGCGACTGCGCCAGGCCGACGCGGCGTTTGAAGCCCTTGGACAGTGTCTCGATGGGCTGGAGGCGGACACCTTCCAGCGTCGTCAGCCCCATGGCATGGGCCACGCGGTCGCGCATCTCGCTGCCGCGATAGCCGCGCAGGCGCGCGGTGAAGGCCAGGAAAGCTTCCACCGTCATCTCGGGATAGGTGGGCGCGCCTTCCGGCAGGTATCCCAGGTGGCGCTTGGCGGCGACCGGGTTGTCCACCACATCCTCGCCGCAGATGCGGGCGGTGCCGCTGCTGGGGGTCACGAAGCCGGCCAGCATCTTCATCGTGGTGGATTTGCCGGCGCCATTGGGGCCGAGGAAGCCCAATACCTCGCCCTTGGCGACCCGGAAGGATACGTCGTCCACGGCCGTGAAGGCGCCGAAGCGTTTGCTGAGGCGGTCGATCTCGATCAAGTCAGGCAAGCCGCGAAACCCCTGCACAGAAAAAAGGCGCCCGGCGGGTTTATACCGGGGCAGGGCCTTTGCAACCCCCAGGCTGGTATCGAAGCGTCTCAGCCGGCGGCGAGCGGCGCCAGGGTCAGGTCATGGCCGAAGATCTGCAGCAGCAATCTCGCCGCCTGCCCGCGCGGCGAGGACAGGCCCGGGTCCTTCTGCAGCAGCAGCTCGGCATCCTTGTGCGCCATCTTGATCAGCCCGCCATGGCGCTGCGGGTCCACCAGCCGCCGGCCGATATGCCCGGCCTGCCGCACCCCCAGCGCATCGCCGCCGCCGCGATATTCCAGGTCCGCATCGGCGATGACGAAGCCGTCCTCGGTGTCCCGCAACACCGCCAGGCGGCGCTGCTCGGATTCGTTGAGTTCGGCGGAAGGCAGCAGCAGGCAGAAGGATTGTGCCGAGCCGCGCCCGACGCGCCCGCGCAACTGGTGCAGGGCGGCCAGGCCGAAGCGCTCGGCCTGCTCGATGATCATGATGGTGGCCTCGGGCACATCGACGCCGACCTCCACCACCGTGGTGGCCACCAGAAGCTGGGCGCGGCCGGCGGCGAAGTCCTGCAACGCGGCTTCCCGCACATCGAGCTTCTGGGCGCCATGGGCCAGCCGCACCTTGTCGCCGAAGATGGCGGCGAGTTCGGTGAAGGTGGTCTCGGCCGCGACATTGTCGTGGCGCTCGCCTTCCTCCACGGCACGCACGACCCAGTAGGCCCGGTGGCCCTGGGCGAAGGCGGCGCGCAGCCGGGCCGTGAGTTCTTCCCGCCGGTCGCGGCTGATGATGCGGGTAACGATGGGCTGCCGCCCGGCCGGGCGGCTGGCGAGGCGGCTGGTGGCCATCTCGCCCCACTGGGTCAGCAGCAGGGTGCGCGGGATGGGCGTGGCCGTCATCACCAGCACGTCGGTGGTGCCTTTCTCCGTCAGCGCCAGCCGCTGGGAGACGCCGAAGCGGTGCTGCTCGTCCACCACCACGAGGCCGAGGTCCTGGAAGACCACGCCTTCCTCGATCAGCGCATGGGTGCCGACCACAAGCGGGATCGAGCCATCCGCCAGCCCGGCCAGCACCCGCTTGCGCTCCTTGCCCTTCACCGATCCCGCCAGCAGCACGCATTCCACGCCCGCCGCGCCCGCCAGCTTCTGGAAGGTGCGCAGGTGCTGGCGGGCCAGCAACTCGGTGGGCGCCATCAGGGCCGCCTGGGTGCCGGCCTCCACGGCACGCAGCATGGCCAGCAACGCCACCAGGGTCTTGCCGGCGCCGACATCGCCCTGCAGCAACCGCAGCATGCGGGTGGGAGCGGCGAGGTCCGCGTCGATCTCCGCCAGGGCGCTGACCTGCGCCGGGGTGGGCGGGAAGCCGAAGGCGGCCAGGGCTGCCTGCCGCAGATGGCCATCCCCCACCAGGCGGCGGCCCGGGCGGCGCATCACTGTCCGCCGCACCAAGCCGATGGCGATCTGCCCCGCCAGCAGTTCGTCATAGGCCAGGCGGTCGCGCGGGGTGTCCTCGGGAGGTTCGCTGGGGGCCTGGAGCAGGCACAGGGCCTCGTCGAAGCTGGGCCAGCGGCGGCGGTCCATCAAGGCGCCGCCATGCCATTCCGGCAGCACGGGCAGGCTGCCCAGTGCCGCCGTCATGCCCTTGGCGACATCCTTCTGGCCCAGCCCTTTCACCAGCGGCCAGACCGGCTGCACCCCGGGGATGACATCGGGCGGGCTGATGTAGTCCGGCGCGTCCATCTGCCAGCGGTCCCGGAACAGCTTCATCTTGCCCGAGACGCGCCGCTCGGCGCCCTCCGGGAAGTGCCGCTCCAGCCAGGCACCCAGCCAGCGCTGCCGGCCGAAATAGATCAGGTCCAGCGCGCCCGCAGGGGATTCGCATTGCACCACCCAGGGCTGGGACGGCCCACGCGGGGGGCAGACGCGATGCGCGCGCACGGGGAGGGTGGCGACCTCGCCCTCGCGCGGGTTAGAATTGCGCCTGTCCTGATAGCGTTCCGGTAAATGGAACAGCAGGTCGATCACGCGCCCGCCTTCCACCGCCTGGGCGAGGCGCTTCACCTTTTCCTCGGGCAGCGGCAGGCTGGACAGCGGCGCGAAAAGCGCCATGTTCTGATCTTGTTCCGCCGCTTGGGCTGACACGATTCCCATCGCCCTCTATATGCCAGCCTCAAGAGGCGCCGACATGTCCGAACCAGATAATTCCTCCACCGAACTTTCCCCACGCCGCAGGCGGCTGTTCTTCCGCGCGCATCACCGCGGCACCAAGGAGGCCGACCTGATGATCGGCACCTTCGTGGCCAACAACATCGCCGCCTTCACCGAGGCGGAACTGGATGAACTGGAAGGCGTTCTGGACCTGTTGGATGTGGACCTGACCGAATGGCTCACCGGCCGCAGCCCCATTCCTGCGGAGGTCATGACGCCTATGCTGGCGCGAATGAAGGAAGAATGCTCCCGCCCCGGGGCTGGCGTGCCTGAGGCCGCGCGCCGCGCATGACGGCGCTGATCGTCCACGGCGCGCCGGAAGGCTTCGACGCCCTGTTGCTGGCCCGCCGCCGGGCGGAGGTGAAGGGCCATGTGCTGCACGTCTGCCGCGACGATGCCCGCATGGCCCGGATGCAGGAGGGGCTGGAATTCTTCGCCCCCGGCGTCGAGGTGCTGCGCTTCCCCGCCTGGGACAGCCTGCCTTACGACCGCGTTTCCCCGAACGGCGAGCTGGTGGCCGAGCGTGTCGCCACCCTGACGCGCCTGCTGGAACCGGGCAGCCGCCCGCGCATCGTGCTGACCACGGTGAATGCCCTGGTGCAGCGGGTGCCGCCGGCCGAGACCTTCGAAAACGCCACGCTGCACCTGAAGAAGGGCGGGCGGATCGGGCCCGAGAAGCTGGCAGGCTTCCTGGAAGCCAATGGCTATGGTCGCGCCGCCACGGTGATGGAGCCGGGCGAGTATTCCGTGCGCGGCGGCATCGTGGACCTCTACCCGGCCGGGGAGCCGGAGCCGGTGCGGCTCGATCTCTTCGGCGACGAGATCGAGAGCCTGCGCCGCTTCTCGCCCGAAACCCAGCGCAGCGGGCAGGAGATCAAGGAACTCTGGCTGCGCCCGGTGGGCGAGGTCGTCCTCGACGACGCCTCCATCGCGCGCTTCCGCAGCGGCTATCGCGACCTCTTCGGCCCGGCGGCGGGGGATGACCCGCTCTACGTTTCCATCTCCGCCGGCCGGCGCCACCCGGGCATGGAGAATTGGGCCGGGCTATTCCACGAGCAGATGGCGACGCTGCTCGACTACATCCCCGGCGCTTCCGTCAGCCTCGACCATCAGGCCGAGGATGCGCTGGAAGCCCGGCTGGAGATGATCGAGGACCACTACCAGGCCCGCAAAGGCCCCGGGCGGGACGGAGAGGTGCCTTACCGCCCGGTGCCGCCGGGCCGGCTCTACCTCGACCGGCGTGGCTGGGATGCCATGCTCTCCGGCGGGCCGCTGCTGCGCTTCGACCCTTTCCCCAAGGCGGATGGTGCCGAGGGTGTCGAGGCGGGCGGCCACCCCGGACGGCTTTATGCCGAGATCCGCACCTCCGGCGAGAATGTCTTCGCGGCTTATCGGGAACAAGCGGAATCCCAGACCAAGTCGGGCCTGCGCCCGGTGCTGGCGGCCTGGACCAAAGGCTCGCGGGAGCGGCTGGCCAATCTGCTGCGCGAGAACAAGGTACCCGCCCAGGCGGTGGACGACTGGGCCGCCGCCCGCAAGCTGCCGGCCGGCGTGGTGGCGCTGGCGGTCTATGGCGTGGAGCGCGGCTTCATCGGCCCGGCGGGCGAACCCGCGCTGGCGATTGCCCTGACCGGCGAGCAGGATCTGCTGGGCGAGCGCATCGCCCGCCCGCCGCGCCGCCGCAAGCGCGCTGACCAGTTCATCGCCGATGCCACCGAGATCGCGGAAGGCGATCTGGTGGTGCACCAGGACCATGGCATCGGGCGCTACGACGGGCTTTCCGCCATCGAGGTTTCCGGCGCGCCACATGACTGCCTGCGGCTGATCTACGATGGCGGGGACAAGCTGTTCCTGCCGGTCGAGAATATCGAGCTGCTCTCCCGCTTCGGCAGCGACAGTGCCGGCGTGGCACTGGACAAGCTGGGCGGGGCCTCCTGGCAGAACCGCAAGGCCAAGGCCAAGCAGCGTATCGCCGACATGGCCGGCCAGTTGATCCGCGTGGCGGCCGAGCGGCAGATGAAGGAAGCGCCGCTGGCCACGCCGCCGGAAGGTGCCTGGGACGAATTCTGCGCCCGCTTCCCCTTCGCCGAGACGGACGACCAGTTGCGCGCCATCGGCGACGTGCTGGAAGACCTCGCCTCCGGCCGTCCGATGGACCGCTTGATCTGCGGCGATGTCGGCTTCGGCAAGACCGAGGTGGCGCTGCGCGCCGCCTTCGTGGTCGCCATGACGGGCGCGCAGGTGGCGGTGGTGGTGCCGACCACGCTGCTGTCCCGCCAGCACTTCCGCACCTTCTCCGCCCGCTTCGCGGGGCTGCCGATCAAGGTGGCGCAGCTTTCGCGCATGGTGACGGCCAAGGAAGCGCAGCAGGTGAAGGCGGGGCTGGCGGATGGCTCCATCAACATCGTTGTCGGCACCCATGCGCTGCTGGCCAAGGGCATCGAATTCGCCGACCTCGGCATGGTGATCGTGGACGAGGAGCAGCATTTCGGCGTCTCCCACAAGGAGCGCCTGAAGTCGCTGAAGGCCGATGTCCATGTGCTGACGCTGACGGCGACCCCCATTCCGCGCACCCTGCAACTGGCCCTGACCGGCGTGCGCGAGATGAGCGTGATCGCCACCCCGCCGGTGGACCGGCTGGCGGTGCGCACCTTCATCATGCCCTTCGATGCCGTGGTGGCGCGCGAGGCGATCCAGCGCGAGCGCTTCCGTGGCGGCCAGATCTTCTGCGTGGTGCCGCGGCTGGAGGACCTGCCGAAGATGGCCTCCCGCCTGGCCGAGATCGTGCCGGAGGCGCGGACGGTGCAGGCCCATGGCCGCCTCTCACCCACCGAGCTGGAGCGGGTGATGACCGAGTTCGGCGACGGCAAATACGACATCCTGCTGGCGACCAATATCGTCGAGAGCGGGCTGGACATGCCGGCGGTGAATACGCTGATCATCTATCGCGCCGATATGTTTGGCCTCGCGCAGCTCTACCAGCTTCGCGGGCGCGTCGGGCGCGGCAAGCAGCGTGGCTATGCCTATCTCACCTGGCCAGCCACCCAGCGCCTGTCCATCGCGGCCGAGAAGCGGCTGGCGGTGATGCAGACGCTAGACAACCTGGGCGCCGGCTTCACCCTGGCCAGCCATGACCTGGACATCCGCGGTGCCGGCAACCTGCTGGGCGACGAGCAGTCCGGCCATGTGCGCGAGGTGGGCATCGAGCTGTACCAGCAGATGCTGGAGGACGCCGTCGCCAACCTGAAGGCCGGGCAGGGCCGGCGTGGCGAGGCCGAGGATCGTGACTGGACGCCGCAGATCAATCTCGGCCTGCCGGTGCTGATCCCCGAAAGCTACGTGGCCGACCTGCCGGTGCGGCTCGGCCTGTACCGCCGCATCGGCGCCCTGGCGGGTGAGGCGGAGGTGGAAGCCATGGCGGCCGAACTGACCGACCGCTTCGGCCCCTTGCCGCCGGAGGTCGAGAACCTGCTGCAGGTGGTGCTGATCAAGCACCATTGCCGCCAGGCCGGGGTGGAGAAGCTGGATGCCGGGCCCAAGGGCATCGTGGTCACCTTCCGCCGCAACAATTTCTCCAACCCCGCCGGGCTGGTGAACTGGGTGACGGCGCAGAAGGGGCTGGTGAAGCTGCGGCCGGACCACAAGCTGGCCATGGTGCGGGAAATGGACCTGCCGACGCGGGTGCGGGCGGCGAAGGACATGCTGGCCTCGCTGGCCAAGGTGGCGCTGCAAGTGAAGAAGGCGGCCTGAGCCGCCTTCAGAACTCCGCCGCTTCGGCCAGGGCCACATCCATCAGCCGTTCCAGCACCTCGGGCTCCTGGGCGCCGGCGATGGCGTGGCCGCCGCTGTCACCATGGCGGCCGGACATGACGAAGCAGGGCACGCCATTGATGCCCAGGCGGTGCGCCCGCAGGTTCTCCGCATGCACCGCATCCGCTTCCAGGCCGCTGGTCAGGAAGCGCCAAGCGGGCTCGCGTTCCAGGCCCGCCAGCACCGCCAGCCGAACCAGGACCGAGGGGTCGCCGATATCGTGCCCCTGGGTGAAATGCGCCTCGAACAGCAGGTCCACCACCGTATCGGCTGCGCCATGCTGGGCGGCGTAGCGGACAAGCCGGTGCGCATCCACGGAAGGCGGCACCCGGCGCATCAGGTCGAAGCGGAAGACGATGCCTTCGGCCTTGCCCAGTTCTGTCATGGTGTTGTGCAGGCGGCGGGCCCGTTCCTCGCCCCCGAATTTCCGCAGCATATAGTCCTGCCGCTGCATGCCGGCCGGCCCGGCATCGGGGTTCAGCAGAAAGGGGCGCCAGCGCAGCTCGGCATGGATGTCGGGCCGGCGGCGCAGGGCGCGGCGCAGGCGGCGGATGCCGAGGAAGCACCAGGGGCAGACGAGGTCGAAGACGACCTCGATCTCAAGCTGCCCGGCGGGGGGAGAGAGCAGGTTCACGCCCGCCATCATACCGCCAGCCGGGCCTTGTTGCAGGTCTTCTTGCCAGAAAGCGTCGTCGCCGAGGCGAAATGTTAAGAATCAGTCTTGTAGGGATGAATCCTGACTCCTAGTTTGAGCGATCTGCACCAGGGTATTGTCAACGCGTCATGATGGCGGGCTCGCATATCGCGCTAGGGGCGGCGGCATGGTTCGCCGCCGCACCGCGGTTGGGCATGCCGGCGTTGGACCCCCTGTCTCTCGGCCTCGCGGTGCTGGGCTCTCTGCTGCCGGATATCGACCATCCCAAGTCCTGGGTCGGCAAGCGGGTCTGGCCCTTGTCCCTGGTCTGCGCCAAGCTCTTCGGCCATCGCGGCATGACTCATTCGCTCATCGCCGTGGCGGGCTGTGCGGCCCTGCTGCTGGACGGGCGGATGCCATTGCCGATCACGGCGCCCCTGGTTGTCGGCTACCTCTCGCATCTGGTCGCGGATCTGCTGACCCCCGGCGGGCTGCGGCTTGCTTGGCCCTTGAAAGGGACATGGTCCCTGCCGCTCTGCCGCACCGGCTCGGCCTTCGAGCCGCTGGTTGTGGCGCTGATGCTGTCCTGGGCCTGGGGCGCGACCAAGGAGCGCTTCGACCCGCAAGCCGGCCTGCGGGCCGCCGGAGTGTGCCGCATTCTGGGGCCGGAACTGCCCTCCCTCTGCGGGCCGGGGGTCCTGCCAGGGCCACAGGCCAACCGGGTGGGGCTGGCATGGCTCCGCGATACCCTGCCACCTGTGATCAGCCGATGAACCCGGAGTGGCGGATGGGGTGGGATTCGAACCCTTATCTGAACTGCTCTAGGCCTGCTACGATATTGTTTTCTGTAAATTAGTCAACCATTTCAGCCTTCCAGCGCTATAAAAGTTCTCGTCGTCAACCTGCACATCTGGGTATCTTAGTTCGGTGGGCCAATGGCTACCGACCATCAGGCAGGCTTAAAACCCGGGCGCCCGCCACCCACGCTTTCCACAGGGACCTCCGCGTATCCACAGGATCGGGGGTCGCTGCGCTTTTTGGATAGGAATGCTCGCGCCCCCCGATCCTGTGGATACCCAGCACCTCCTATGGAAAGCATGGATGGCCCCCGTCGTCGGGCTGTCGATGGGGAAGGCGTCGAAGCGATCCGCTACGATATTTGCGGCTGAGGGCTCATTTAGTCCTGATTGAGCGTCTTAATACATCAGCCCGGAGTGCGCCCGGTCGAACCGGTTTGGGGTATCAAATCCTTGACTACCCTGGTGCCTATAGTTGCTAGCCTGCTACCGACGGCTGGCGACCCGCCCCCTTCCTGCCACAGCCGCAAGGACGCATTGTTTGCCACTGGTGGCGATGGTGGCGCCCGCTTGGCCGCCATCGCCTCGCTGCTGGAGACCCGCAAGCTGAACGGCGTCAGTCCGCAGTGACATTTAACTGACCTGCTGACCCGACCCGTAAACGGCTGACCGGACAGCCGTTGCGACGAAATCATGCCATGGTGCTGGGCTGAAGCGGGCGAACGGCCGTCAAACGCCGTTGCGTAGGGCTTCCTGACAGCGCTTACCGCTCATCTCAATTGGCTGATGGAAGTTGGATAGCAGGAGCAAACTTTGGTTAGCCGATTACGGGGGCGTGGTGTTTCGCCGAGAGCGCGCCGCGCCCACTCGCTTCCTTTGAACTCGGCTATCCTCAGGTTCGACTGGACTGTCTGTAGTCCTGGGCGGCTTCGTGTGCCGAATGCCCTCAGTCTTTGCGGATGGTTCGAGCAGAAACTCAATCCCGCATGCCCTCAGCGCTTCTGTAAGCGCCAGAACCGTATTTAGGCGGGCGTCCGTATCTCCAACCTCGAGCCGCCGCAGAGCGCTAACGCTGACGCCAGCCCGAAGAGCCAGCTCTGTTTGCGTCACGTTGGCTAGGATTCGTGCGGCAGCAAGAAGCCGCGGCGACGGCAGCATGCTCGCGTCTCGTCCGGTGACTGATCTAATCGAAGGACCTGTGACACCCCGTAATTACCAAGCTGTCCAGAAAATCCTTCTGATAACTCTTTGAAAACGCCTAAGAGAGCTTTTAAAGCGCTTTTCCTTGTTGAAGGTAGAATGCAGGTGTGGCAACTCTGCGCTCCAAGTCCGATTCGCGGTCGGTCGTATGACCACCGGTTCGACAACAATCGAGGGCCCGCATGTCCGAGAGTTACAAGCCAGCAGGGGCTAGCAGGGATCCGTGGGACCTTGTCGTTCTCGCAATCAACCTCCCAGCATTAGTTCCGACTTGGGTGGGCGGGAGGCCGCTCCTGTGAGCAAGCAGCCCGCACCACGGAACCTGGATTGGTCGTCGCGGCGCCCCATCGCAATCCTTGAACTCGACGGTCTCCGGGCAGGAGGCCAGCGGTACTGGAATACGCATCATCCCCATGAGGTCGCGATTACGTACCCGGATGGCGGCGCCCCGCTGGCTTGGCTGATTGCCAACGAAAGCTCGTGGGCAGAGAGTGGATGTCGCTGCATTTGGCAGGTGGAACAGCACCTGTCTGCTGCTCCCTTGTGCTGCGACGGCGCCAAGACGGGTAAGGGTCTCTGCCCCCGGGCAGCTATCGCTTCCATCGTCGAGGCGACCCGCGGTTACCTCGTATTGTCGAGCGATGGCCTGAACACGGCTGCGTGGCTCCGGAGCCTGTTTCTGGCCGGATCAGCAGAAGCCTCTGACTTGAAGGTGACTGACTTGGTCGGCTGGGCACAACGCCGGTACGATCCGGACGCCCTTCGAGACGCAGCCCAGGCAGCAGACACGCTGATACGCCTGGAGACAAGGGCGGCATCGTCTGCGATGAAATCTGCCACGTTCGTCCGGTACCTTCACGGCGCAAGCAGGAAGCAGCCAAGATCCCCCCAGAAGCGTTCGTCGGCGAAGCTTGATCCGCCTGCTGAAGGCGCCTGATGCGCTCCTCCCGGGAGATAGTGGCCCGTATGGATCCCTGGTGCGTCGCCCCGGTGACTGATGACGAGTGCCGCCTCTTTGGATTT
This sequence comes from Teichococcus wenyumeiae, assembly GCF_003696345.1. Classification (GTDB taxonomy): domain Bacteria; phylum Pseudomonadota; class Alphaproteobacteria; order Acetobacterales; family Acetobacteraceae; genus Pseudoroseomonas; species Pseudoroseomonas wenyumeiae. The sequence goes on from NZ_RFLX01000003.1 coordinate 394,668, forward strand.
GCCGCTCAGCATCCGGCTACCAATGGTCTGTCCTGGCTGGCCTCCACCGAGGTCGAGACATTGGACCTGGATGAGGGTCGCGCTCGAACGCGCAGTGGCCGCCTGTACAGCCTGGGGCGGAAATTCGAGCTTCATGTTCTCCGCCAGGAAGGTGAGGAGGCATGGGTCGTGTTCCATCTCCTGCTCGCTCATGACCTCACCCGCGCGGGGTGGTTCGAACTAGCCGGGATCGAGCAGAGCCGTGATCCACTATGGGCGGCCTGCTGCAAGGCTGCTCGGCACCTTCGCATCGCGCCGCCGGTTCGTGATCGATCCGCCTGCATAGAATTCATGCGCTCTCACGCTGAAGAGTATCTGTGGCCACGCGGTGCCGGTGGTGATCCGTGACAAGGCTGGTCCGCATCCTGTTCCTGGACATCGACGGTGTGCTGCTATCCGGGCGCGCCTGGTTGCTTCCGGCAAACCGTCGCCTGCAGGCGAAGCTGACAACGATGGCGGGTCAGGGCGGGACCGAGCTCATCGCAGCGGAAGCCGTGTTCGATCCGGTGGCCGTTGAACTTGTCAATCGTGTTGCAGAGGCGACAGGCACCCAGATCGTGGTCTCCTCAAACTGGCGCTATCGGCCTGGTCCAAGGAAAACGCGCTGCAAGCTGTTGGAACAGGGGATCAGGGCGGAGCTCATGCATCGGGACTGGTTCTGCGTGACAGCCAGTCAGTTTCTTAAGGACAAGGCGACCGACATCAGCCGGTGGCTGCAAGCCCATCCCGATGTCAGCGACTATCTGGCCATTGACGATGAGGCGGATCTGGTCCCGGGACGAACCCTGCCCGTCGACCCGCTGGATGGCCTCGGGCCTCGCGAAGCGGCCGCAGCAATCAGGTTCTTTGGCGCGGGGCACGTCGCTCTTGGCGTTGGTGCCCTCCCACCGGGGGATCATGAGATGGTGATCGCCAAGCATGGTGGCGACAGGGTGAGCGCAGCGATGTGGCTCGAAGGCGTACCGGTGCGTTTGACGCGACGGCATCGTCCATCTTTTGTCCTTGGAAGCACGCGGCACGGCGGTATGGAGTTACGAGACTGGCTGAGAGCAATATGAGCGACGTAAGTTCAGGGCGTATCAACAGACGCCCCCTTCGACGCCCCGTAGCAGTACTGGAACTTGACGGTCCCCGAGCGGCCGGTAACCGCAGCTGGAACTCGTCTTATCCGCACGAGGTCGCGGTTGCTTACCCTGATGGTGGCGCTACCGCAGTTTGGTTGGTCGCCCGGGAGGAACTCTGGAGCGATGAGGGATGTCGGTGCGCCCAGCGGGTAAAGCAGCATCGCGCCAACATCGTGCTCTGCTGCGAGGGATCCGCGGCTGGCCGGGGCCTTTGCCCGACTGCTGCGACCCTTTGCATCCTCAAGGTGACGTCCGATCATGACGTCCTGTCCTCGGACGGTCCGAACACATCTGCATGGCTCCGGAGCCTATTCACGGCCGGGCAGGCTGACGCACTCGATCTGGAAGTGGGTGACGTTACTGACTGGGCACGACGTCGGTACAAGCTCGATGACCTTCGAGACGCAGCTTTCGTATCCGATACAGGTGCGTACCCAGTGAACAGGGCAGCCTCAGCCGCAGAGAAGGGGGCGTTGTATGTCCTGTCCTTATATGGCCTACCTAGAAGACTGGGGACACCGCGTCGTAGTGGCGTCCCGGTGGTAAAGTAGGCGCATGCCCTGAAAAGACGTGACGCACCCTTTCCCAGTGGGTGGGTATCGATGGATCCGTGGTGCGCATTGCTGGTGATTGGCGATGAAAAAAGGCCCTTCCAGGTATGCGCTCGATCACCCGGCCACTGACGGCCTATCACGGTTAATCTGTATGCTCGCGGAACACTGCTGGGGCCTGGTGTCTATGTGTCGGGTGCGCGCCGGATCGAACGCGTTATGCACTCAAAGAGCAGCTAGTTCCGCCACCACAGCGACACGGAAGATTAAGGCCTGTTAGATCTTGATCCAATCGGCGGCGGCTGCGAGGCAGAGGATGCTGAGGAAGGATCTGGCAGTCTTCTCGTAGCGGGTGGCGACGGCGCGCCATTCTTTCAGGCGCGCCCACAGGTTCTCCACCCGCGAGCGGTTGTTGTAGATCCAGGTGGGACAGGCGACCGGCGCATCCGTGCGCCTGGGTGGAATGGCAGGACGTGCGCCCATGTTCCAGATCCGCTCGCGGAAGGCATCGGAGGCATAGCCGCGGTCACCGATGATCCACCTTGGCACGTCCGGCAGGCTGTTGAGCAGACCAGGTGCGAGCGGCAGTTCATGCGCCTGGCCAGGCGCGAGAGCAAAGGCGATGGCCCGCCCGCGCCCGTCAGCGATCACGCAAGCCTTGGTGCCATAGCCACCGCGAGAGCGGCCAAGTGCTTCACGCACATCTCACTCTCTGCCATGGGCCCCCTTTTTTCCGCGCCCGCTGCCTTGTGGTGAGCACGGATATTGGTGCCGTCGAGGAAGGTCATGCCGAGCGCTACACCCTGCTGCTGCACCAGCGCCAGCAGGCGCTCCCAGACACCAGCCTTGGCCCAGCGGATAAAGAGCTGCGCCGCCAGCCACCAAGGACCGAGATCGTCTGGGATGCTGCGCCACTTGGCGCCGTTCTGGTGCCGCCAGAGAATGGCCGAGATGGTCCGTCGGAGGCTCTTCGGTGGCGTCTTGCCGTGAGGCCTGACCTCCTCGATCAGTGGCTCCCACACCGCCCAGGTCGCATCCGTGAAAACCTGATTGCCGTTGCTCTCCGCCATACCCAGAACATGGGAACAGCATTCAAGCTCTAACAGGCCTTAGATCCGAGATTACAAAGCCAAAATTGGTCTTCGTGTCACTGGATTGCGGATAAGAATGCGTTTGCTGTCACTGGATCCGAGTTAAAGCTTCCCCCCGGGGTCGATGCGGCGCCGATTCTTGGTGGCCTTTACCGCTAAGCGCCGTAGCCGTGGATCGGCGTGGAAGATTGGGTTTGACGCAGTTTCGCTGCAGAGCCTCGTAGCCTTGGCAAGGGCAGACATTCTGAGACTTTCAACCCAGCTAAATTGACTTAAAAAGTGGTGACGGATCTGTTTGTCCAGACCAACCTTCGCTTGGTGGAAGCACGCAGTTGGCCCTGATCAGCGGAATTGCGTCAGAGCCAATATTCCACGCCGATCCACTCGATGGCAGCCGGAAGACCCGCGAGGCAGCAATCGCCCAGCTCGCCCCCGTCCGTGGACCAGCGCGCCGGTTTTTATCGGCATGGCGGCCTCTCCTGCCGCCCTACATACCAAGGGCCTGACGACCCCCAGGCCGGAGTTGCAGGGATCCAAGATCCATTCCAGCAGGGCGGCTGCGGCAGTTAATCGCCCAGCGCGCCCGCACGCTACCTTCGAGCGGACGCGCTCGCTAGGAACCTTCACATGATGTCCGAGTGACCGCCGATCGCCAGATCTCCTGCCGGAAAGCGGCCGCACGCGAACCAGTGCGGACACCGGGGGCACGTCTCGCCATGCGGGGCGCTAGGAAAGTGTCCAGCGGTCAGCTGAAGGCTCAGCTCGTCCAGCTTCTTCTTGCGGTTCGCCAGTACGCGTTCGGTGAAGACCACCTCCCTCACGCTCCCGTCAGTGAGGCTGGCCACCTCGGCGCGACCCGGGCCGCCGCTCGACGTCAGCCGGGCGGCAAGGTGCAGCAGCACCTCGCTCAGGTCCGTGTCATCCCTGCGATCACTGCCTGTACGGATGCGGCGGAGGGTACGCCCCCCGTCTATCGCCAGCGCATCTTCGGCGCGCACGACGACGCGCACCGCGCCGACGATGACGGCGTGCGTCCCGGGGGTGAGACCACCTCGCCCCTCGAGCCTGTCGTGCAGCGACGTAACCAGCTGCGCACCGAGCGCGCGGTAATGCACCGCGTACCCGTGATCGTGCGGTCCATGGTCCAGCCAGAGGCCGTCGAACACGGCATCGAGGCTCACGAGATCTCCCGGCGCGACGTCATCCCCGTCTGCAAGCCGGTTGATCAGACGCTGCACGCAGTCATGGGTCTGCGAGAACGGCCCCGTCTGCCTTGCGGCCCGGATACCGAGGAGCACCGTGTGGAGGAACCTCCTGGGACACCGTCGCATCATCTCGACATGGTGGGCGCCCAGGCTGGGGCCGCCCGCGGGCCAGGAGATGACGACGTGCGCCTCCGGCGGCACCGGGACAGGCGCCACGGGCGCTGCGACCGCATGCGTCAACATGGAGGCGACCCTGGTGAGGTACGAGGAAGGCTTGCGCCTTCTCACGGATGCCGCCTCGCTTCGGTAGAGCCGGAGGTGCGTCCTCGCCCGCGAAAGCGCGACGAAGAAGAGGCATTCTTCCTCGGCGTCGGCGTCGGCCACTGGAGTCGTCGAGGCCACGTCCACGAGTCCTGGCGGCGGAGGGCAGGCCGGAGCGCTGTAGGGATGCGGAAAGCCGCCGTTGTGGAGACCGGCCAGATGAACCGCCTCAAATTCGAGTCCCTTGCTGCCATGTACGGTCATGACATGGACCGCGTCCAGGCCGCGAGCAGCCTCCGGAACGTCGGAGAGCGAACCGGCCTCGCCGAGCATCGCCAGCCGCCGCAGCCGTCGCAGAAAGCGCGCGACCGGTGGCCCCGACCCTCCAGGGGGCTGGGTGCGGATTGCCTCCATGAGATTCCAAACCGCGAGGCACCGCATCCGCCCCTCGACGCCGGGAGCCAACGCGAGGTCCGCGAGCCAGCGCGAGCGGACCATCATCAGCGTCGTAAGCATCGCCCACGGTGACGAGAATGGGGTATGGCCTGCGAGGTCTTCGCGCAGTCGGGCAAGACCTGCCGCACCTGCGGGGGACAAGCCGGTCAGGGCACAGAGGTCGCCGAGCGCCTCAAGCACGGTGCGCTCGCCCGAACGCAGCGAGGCTGCGGCGATCCGGACATCCTGGAGGCACAGGCCGTAGCGCGGGAGCGACCCGACGCGTGGCAGTCCCGCCCCGGTCGTGTCGGCCGCCAGACTCAGAATGCTGAGGAGATCCCGCACCTCGTCCCTCTCCAGGACGTTCCCGAGGCGCAGGACCGGGATGCCCGCAGCCTCGAGGGCGCCCGAGATCTTCTCGGCCTGTGCGTTCCCGCGGCACAGGACGGCCTGCTGGCCGTGCCGGACCCCGCGTCCGGCCAGTTCAGTCACGGCCGCGACGACCGCCGCCGCCTCGGCGCCGTCGTCCGGACACACCGCCAGGACCGGAGCATGACCGGCCAGCCCCCGATGCGCCTCAAGATCCGGTTCGGGCGCGCCTTCGGCGGCCGCCATGGTGCGGGCGAAGCCCAGGAAGGCCCCGACGACCTCGGCACAGGAACGGTAGTTGACGCCGAGGCTGTGCGCGAAGTGCGGGCCGAAGTCCTCGCTGAAGCGGGACATGCTGGCGGAGGAGGCGCCGCGAAAGCGATAGATCGCTTGCCGAGCGTCGCCGACGGCCCAGATCTGCCCGCCCGGGCCGACAAGGGCCTTCAGGAGGCGGATGCTTGCCTGGTTTACGTCCTGGTACTCGTCCACGAGGACATGGCGGTGACGCCCTCTCAGTTCGGCGGCGAGTTCTGGATCGCCCTCCAAGAGCAGTGCGGGCAGCATCACCTGGTCGCCGTAGTCCACCGCGTCCAGGTTGCGAAGCATGCCCTGGTAGGCTTGGTAAACCCGGGCGACCTCCGCTGCCCGCTCCGCCGCATCGACCTTAACTGGGTCGTCGGCAGCTGCAAGCATCGCCTCGGCCAGTTTCTCGTAGCGATCAGGGCTGACGAGTTCGTCCTTGGCCCGAGAGATGGCGCTCAGGATACCCTTGAGCAGCCTCTCCGGCGCCCAGAGGTTCCGGTGATGCACGAGGCCGAGCGTCGCAAGCAGATCCTCCAGCGCCTCCACCGCGGCCGCGCCGTCGAGTAGGGTAGGGTTGCTCGGCAAGCTCAGCCGGTCGGCATGCCTGCGGATGAGGTCCATGCCGAATTGGTGAAAGGTGCCAACCCAGACCCGGGCGCCGTCGTCGGGCAGGTCCGCGCAGATCCGCTCCGACGCCTCCGCCGCTGCCCGCCTGGAGAAAGTGAGCACGAGGATGGAAGCCGGATCGACGCCCCTCTCGACCAGGCGCCGCACCCGGGCGACGAGCGTGCGGGTCTTGCCGGTACCCGGACCGGCGGACAGCAGCAGGGGGCCGCTGCCGTGCGACACCGCGGCCTCCTGCGAGGAATCGAGCCCGGGCGCCACACCACCGCCGGACGGGGTGGGAGCGACGTCGGGCAGCAGCAGGGAATCGAGGAGCTGCCGCTCAACAGCCCCGCGTGGCAGGCCGGTCCGCGCCACGATGGCGGCCGCGTTCAGCCCATTGTCCAGGTAGAGGCGCCGCGCCTCTTCTCGCGGCAGCGCGAATTCCCGGGCGAAGACCTCGGCCTCCAGTTCCCGGCGCTCGCTAGGGCCGTAGTCGGAGAGGCGGACCCGGGACTTGGCGGTGCCCGCCGCCACGAGGGCGTCATGCCCGGCGGTGAGGCGGTGGACGGCTTCGTGCCCAATCTCGTGTGCGAGAAGCAGCGCCCGCTCCCCATCGTCGCCCGACCTAGCGCAGATGACCGTCGCGGCCTGCGCATCGAGATAGGCGACCGTGCCGTGGAGTAGAGGACTCGAGGGATCGACCCAGGTGACCTCGAAGCCCAGGTGCCTGGCCGCAGCTTCGGCGAGATCAAGGATCGCGGGCCTCGCAACCTCTGCGGCTGTCGCCTGACGGAGGGCGCGTGCCGCGATTCGCGCAGCGTCGAAGGAATTCATCGCCGCGCTCCCTGTCTATTCGGCCAGCATCCTCGCGATCTCCTGCTCCGGCATCCCAGCCTGGCGCGCGACCTCCTCGAGCGACATGCCGTGCTCGCGGGCGGCAGGCTTCCCTTCCGCCCGGGCTGCCATCGCTGGGGGAAGCCGGACACCCGAGGCCGCGTGTCTGACGACGTCGTTCGCTGGTACCGGCACCGGCATCGCGGCACCGATCCTGGCTGCGACAACGGTGGGCAGGTTCACCACTTGGCCGTTCCGGATAGCCCCGAGCACCGCTCGTGACATGCGGGCCGCCCTGGCGACCTTGGCGAAGGCCGTGGTGTCGAGGTTCGCGAAGAGATCAGACGGCACCGTCGCGGGCGTGGTCGCGGTCTCCTCCGCCAAGCGTTTGCCATGCCGGTCGAGGTGGAGGTCGAGCAGGTGGCGGCAGATCGCCTGGAGCCTCACACCGATCTCGTGCGCTTGCAGCTGGAGCCTTGCATGCATCTCGGCGTCCATCCGGATGGTGCGGTAGACCGGCGTGTCGCCGCGGTCGCGGCGTCCCTCCCGCAGCGTCCGCGAGTGTTCCGCCACCGCCTCGCGCATCTGGTCCAGCGTCCGGTCGCGGGCGGTTGCTCGGAACACGGCCAGTCCCTCGCGGAGCGCGTCGACGATGCGCTCGTTGGACGGCATGTTGATTTTCGCTGAGACCTGACCCGGCGTTTTCATCGAGAAATGACCCGGCCAGGAATATGTCCTGCGGGCTGTGGCCGCA
>NZ_RFLX01000030.1 GCF_003696345.1 Teichococcus wenyumeiae
CACGCTGGCGTGGATCTCCCATCGCACCCTCCAGGTTCTCATGACCTTACCTCAGCGCTCTCCACTTCTCCCGGGGAAGTCCACCTGGCGCTGGGTCGAGACCCGAGCGTAAACGGCTATCTGCATGACGGCTTTCCTCCGCGAGGCCCTGCGGAGCGCAATCCAGGATGACCGGGCCAGTGCCCAGTTGCAGAAGCAACTGATACGCCCGATCCCACCGGCGCTGCGCCGTTGGATGGCTGACCACCCGCCGGCTGACGGTCCAGGGCTGCTGCCGTTTCATGACTCACTCCGAGAGGGCAAGACCCTCTCAAAATGGCGCCCCCGCCGGTCCCCACTGAATGATCAGTACCTCGAGGCCCTCGTCGCCACGGCAGAGCTAGCCGTCCCTCCCGCGTCAGGCAAAATTTGTCGTTTGTGAATAGGCCGTCTACAGCGTCTTGCGTGGGCCGTACTCGGCAGGCGCATCGCGCCAGCGCAGCCCGTTGCGGATGACGTGGATGATGCCGCTGACGACCCGCTGGTCGTCCACCCGCGGCACGCCATGGGAGAGCGGAAGGTAGTGCGCGATCCGCTCGATCTGTGTCTTTGTGAGCCAGAACAGGTCAGCCATGGCAGCACCTCCGGCCACCATGGAATCACAGCAGGATCAAAGCGCAAGGCGGCTACTACTAGGTCCTGAGCCTAGTGGGTTAGAACCGGCTTGCCCTGTATCAAGAGTGCCGCTTCTCCTCACATCGGCTCGATAGTGAATGGCGGCGCCGAGAATCCTATGTCATGGCAGCAGGAGAAGCCGCCGCGCCGGACTGCGAAGCCAGCGGTATTCTTCCTGCAACCTTGACGTCCATTCGCTGATCTTTCGCCTCGCGAAGCAACAAACTGGCGCTTGGGGGTTGGAACCAGCCAGGGGGAGTCAGCTTCCTCAAGCAATGCAGAGTAAACCGGTCCTCTCAACGGGGCCGACACGCCGCCTTCGTCCGGAGTTGAACCAGTTCCATGCATGATCAGAGATTGCGCCGTCCGTCGCTCCTCGGCCGGGTTTGCTCAGCCGAATACGCGGCATCCCTCATCAAGGACGGGATGACAGTGGGCATGAGTGGCTTCACGCGGGCTGGGGAAGCGAAGGCGGTGCCTCGGGCCATGGCGGAGCGTGCGGTCCACGATCCATTCAAGATCACCCTCATGACTGGGGCATCACTCGGGAATGACATCGACCGGCTCCTGACGGAAGCCGGCGTTCTTTCCCGTCGCCTTCCGTTCCAGGTGGACCCTGTCCTGCGCAGGGCCATCAATGACGGAAAAGTCCTCTTCATCGACCAGCACCTATCCGAAACAGTGGAAATGCTGCGCTCTCGCCAGTTAGGACCGATCGACTACGCTATTATCGAGGCTGTGGCGATCCGGGAGGATGGCGGCATCGTGCCAACCACCTCGGTTGGCAACAGCGCTACCTTTGCCATCCTCGCGGAGAAGGTGATCGTCGAGATCAACCTCACCCAGCCCCTCGCCCTAGAGGGGCTGCACGACATCTACATTCCAGGCCGCCGGCCCTATCGCGAGGCGGTGCCGGTCATGGCCTGCGACAGCCGGGCTGGCCTCCCCTATATCCCCATTGAACCCACCAAGATCGCGGCCATCGTCTTCACGGAGCAAAGCGACAGCCCCTCGGCCAATGAGCCGCCCGATGCGGTGACCGATACGATCGCCAGGCACCTCATCGACTTTCTGTCGCAGGAGGTAAAGCTGGGCCGGCTGGGCATGAGCCTTGCCCCCTTGCAGGCCGGAATCGGTACCATCGCGAATGCCGTGATGCACGGGCTGATCGACAGCCCCTTCCACGACCTGCTCATGTACAGCGAGGTTCTCCAGGACAGCACGATCGCGCTCTTCGATGCGGGCAAGCTCGTCTTCGCCTCGGGCTCCTCGATCACCCTGGGGCCGGAGATGACGCGGCGCTTCAACGAGAACCTGGAAGATTACAAGCACCGCATGGTGCTGCGCCCTCAGGAGATCAGCAACCATCCGGAAGTGATCCGGCGGCTGGGCATCATCGGCGTCAATACGGCGTTAGAATGCGACATCTACGGCAACGTCAATTCCACGCATGTGGATGGCACGCATATCATGAACGGGATCGGAGGCTCCGGCGACTTCGCGCGGAACGCCTATATGGCGGTCTTCGTGGCGCGCTCCACCGCCCGGGGTGGCGATATCTCCACGGTCGTGCCGATGGTGACGCACGTGGACCATAACGAACACGACGTGGACATCATCGTGACGGAACATGGCCTCGCCGACCTGCGCGGCCTGGCACCGCGTGAGCGGGCGCCGCTCATCATAAAATGTTGCGCGCATCCTGATTACCGTGACGCCCTCCGGGATTACGCGAGGCGGGCAGCCCGCGAGCGAGGTGGGCAGACGCCACACCTGCTGGAGGAGGCCTTCTCCTGGCATCTGCACCGGCGGAGGACAGGAAGTATGCGGGGCATCGGCGCCGCCTCCTCTCAGACCGGTCGGGAAAGTTGGACCGGACCCGTTCCGTAAGAATTAGGGCATTGCCAAGTTGAGCGGCAGTAGCCGGAGAGAGCGAGCTGGGCGAAGCTGGTCGGATGACACCAGGCCCTGGCACCTACCCTGGATACCGCTTCCCGGCGGAGATCATCAGCCACGCGGTCTGGCTGTATCACGTAGTCAGCCTGAGCCTGCGGGACGTGGAAACTGATCCTCGCCGAACGGGGCATCGCCGCCACCCACGAGAGCATCCGGAACCGGGGCCGAAAGTCCGGCTCAGAGTTCGCCCGAAAGCTGCGACGGCACCGGCCGAAGCCGGGCGACACCTGGCACCTCGATGGGGTGTTTTCTGCGCATCAATGGCGTGCTCCACTCTCTCTGACGAGCTGTGGACCAGCACGGCATGGTGCTGGACATCCTGGTTCAGGATCGACGGAATGGGAGTGCGGCCAAGCGTTCTTCAAGCGCCTGCTCGCAGGCCTGCATACAAGCCACGTCGGCTGGTCACGGACCGGTTGAAGAGCTACGGCGTGGCACAGCGCGCGCTCCTGCCTGAGGTGCGGCATCGGAGCAGCCGCTGCCTCAACAATCGCGCGGAGAACGCGCATCGGCCGACCCGGCGACGAGAGCAGCAGAGGCAACGGTTCAAGTCAGCCGGGCGGGCCCAGCGGTTCCTCTCGGCACACAGCATGATCTATGGCCATGTCCGCCCGCGCCGACACCTGGTAAGCGCCGGCGAGTACCGGCGCGCCCGGACCAGGGCCTGCCGGATCTGGCGGCAGGAAACCTGTGCCCAAGCGGCAGCCTGATCCTGCCGCACCCTCCGTCACACGGCCGAACTTGCCTTCTCGTCAAATAACTTGCCAATGCCCGATCCAAGCATTGACCTCGGGCGTGCTGGCCCCGGGCGCTGGCGGATAAGCTGCCGGGCAGGTGTACGCCGATCGCGAGCCCACCCAGCACCGCGGCGGAGCCGACAATGAAGTGGCGCCGTGCGCGATTGGGTTGAATGGTCATGGCAGCTCCTTCAGCCCGCCTGATCGCTGCTGTTGGCGGCGAGATGGATGGCGGCGCGCACCCGGTTGTAGGTGCCGCAACGGCAGGTATTCGTGATCTCTGCGCTGATGTCGTCGTCCGTTGGCTTCGGGTTCTGCTGCAGCAGCGCCGCGGCGGCGATCAGCATGCCGGCTTGGCAATAGCCGTATTGCGGCACGTCCAGGGCAAGCCAGGCCTTCTGCAGCGGGGTGGCTACCATCCGGCGAAAGGTCCTCGATGGTGACGATGTTCTGGTTGGGCTCCACCCCGCCCACCAGCGTGACGCAGGAGCGCATGGGCATGCCGTCGATATGCACGGTGCAGGCACCGCATTGGGCCATGCCGCAGCCGAACTTGGTGCCTGTGAGCCCGATCTGCTCACGGATCACCCAGAGCAGCGGGGTGTCGGGGTCGACATCGACGTCCCGGACCTGACCGTTGATCATCAAATGCGGCATGTTCGGCTCCTTGCTTCGGGCAGGTAGATCAAGGACCGGGAGCCTGCGCCGGAAGGCAGCGACAGGTCCTGTGCTACGATCGATAGCGCTGGATGTGGTGCGACGCGGCAGACCCTAGCCGGTTGCTGTCGCAGAAATTTGCCCCGATGACCCTTGTTTGCCGCAAACTGTCGCAGCGCGTGGTTCTGGCAAATGTTGATACAGTTCACCTGATCCAGGCTGCAGTCTGGGTTTGCGTGCCGGAGGGCAGTGCCTCGACCATGCTGCCTGAGCAGGGCCCTGGCGGCCAACATACCACGGCACTTCCTGGTACCGGACGAGAGCCGGCCGGTCAGAAGCGGATCGCGATCCGGAGGCTCACCAGCAGGGCTCCCGCGCAGCGGGATGCAGGAACCACTGCAAGCCGGTCCGCGGTTGCAACGGCCGGACAGAAGAGCAATACCGTAATTGGCCTTAATCCAGCATCTCATGGTCGCGCTGTGAGCGTGTGCCGTCACCCGACACGGCCAGATCCCGGTCCAGCCGTCGTGGCAAAGGAGTAAGCCGCGCCACCACCGGACAAGCTGATGGCCAATGCCACAGACTACCCCGAGGTGCCATGCATGAGGTCGCCGACCGCTTCCGCCACAGCGAACTCATGATCCATGGCCAGTTGGCCGACCCGGATAGCGGCGACGCCGTGCCAGGCACGTTCGATCCATGGTTCGTGCAATCGAAAGGTGGGGAGGGGGCCCCGGCGGTGCTGAGCGGTGCCAGGTTGCCGGTCAGCGGCGGGGTCAATCCAGCTTGCGCTCCGCCTCCCCCCGAGAGGCCTGAAGGGGAGCACTCTCCCGCTGTACCTCTACCGGCGCGGTGAACACATAACCCAAGCCTCGCTCCGTACGGATCAACGAGGGCTGGGATACATCCTGCTCCAGCTTCCTGCGCAGCCGCAGGATCGTGACGTCGATGCTGCGGTCGTAGACGTCCTGATCGCTCCCGCGGCTGGCCGCTAGAAGCTGGTCCCGGCTCAGGATCTGCTGCGGCGCCCGCAGGAAGGCGTGGAGGAGGTTGAACTCCCCTCGCGTCAGCCGCATCACCTCGCCATCCGGCGCCGTCAGGCGGCGGGTGTTCAGGTCGAGTTCCCAGTTCCCGAAGCGATAGCGGAGGTTGGTGCGGCGGGCCGCGCTCCGCCGGTCCGCGGCCTCGGCCCGCCGCAGGATGACCCGCACGCGGGCCAGCAGCTCCCGCAACCCGAAGGGTTTCGGCAGGTAGTCATCGGCACCGAGTTCCAGCCCGACGACCTTGTCGACCTCGTCGGTCCGGTGACCCGTGATGATGATCACCGGCGCGCTGGTCAGGGTGTTCAGGCTGCGGAGCAGTTCCAGCCCGTCCTCCCCGGCCAGTTGCAGGTCGAGGATGATCAGATCGACCGGCTCGGTGCGGACGGTCCGGACCATCTCCGCACCACTGGCCACTGCCGTCACCGCGAAGGCGTGGCCGGTCAGGTAGTCGCGGATCATCTGCCGCATGGAGGCGTCGTCGTCGACAATCAGGATATGCGCGGGGATCATGATCTGCCTCCGACACTCTGCGCGGGATGGTGGTGGGCGAGATGGCGCTCCAGCACCGCGCCCAGCGGCCGGAACTGGAGCGGCCTCAACACCACCTCGGCGATGCCGGCCGGCTTTCGCTGCAGCAGTTCCAGCCCACTCTCGGCGCCGGCCACGAGGATGACAGGCAGGTCGGGGCGCAGGCGGTGGGCCCGGCGCGCCAGCGCCACGGCGCCGCCACGGGCGTCCCCCGCCGCCAGAACAAGATCGAAGGTCGCCGGGCCGGCCTGCAGCCGGTCCCAGGCCGCGTCGGTGCTTCCGACCCCGACGGGCTCGTAGCCCAGCGCCGCCACCATCTCCTCGGCCAGAAGCCGTTGTTGCCGGTCAGGCTCCACCAGCAGGATCGTCTCGCCCGCACCTTTCGGCACGGCGCGCTCCGTGTGACCGGCCTGGCTTGGCGGCTCGGCCTCGATCAGCGGCAGGTAGACGGAGAAGGTGGTGCCGGCACCTACGTGGCTCCGGACGTCGAGGGCGCCGCCGTGATCGGCGACGATGCCATGGACCACGGCGAGGCCCAGCCCCGTGCCCTGCCCAGAACCCTTGGTGGTGAAGAAAGGCTCAAAGATGCGGGCAATCAGCGCAGCCGGAATCCCGCTGCCCGTATCCGTCACGGCCAGCCGGAAATACACGCCGGCAGGAAGCACGCCGTGCGAGAACGTGGCTGCCTCCCGCAACGGGACGATGCTGCAGGATACATCGATCACGCCCTCCGCGCTCATGGCCTGGGCGGCGTTGCGCCCCAGGTTCACCACGATCTGCCGCAGCCCAACGGCATCGCCGTTCACCACCGCCTCCGGCGCTGTCATCACCGGGCGGATCACCACCCCCTGGGGGAGCGAGACGCGGACCATCTCCAGGGCCTCCTTCACGACAGGCTGCGGCCGGAATGGCTCGCGCCGCCATGCGGGGGCGCGGCTGAAGGTCAGGATCTGGTCGACCACCGCCTTGGCCTGGGCGCCGCTTGTCAGGATCTGCGACACGTAGCGCCGCGCCGCGCTGCTGCGCTTCAGGGCATCGAGCGCGAGCTCGGCATGGCCGAGCATCGAGCCCAGGGCGTTGTTGAACTCATGCGCGATGCCGCCCGCGAGCGTGCCCAGTGCTTCCAGGCGCTCCGCATGCGTGAGGCGGGTCCTGAGGGCTTCCTGCTCCGCCGCGGCCTGTTCCCGCGCGAAGGTCGCGGCGAAGAGGTTGGCCAGCGTGTACAGCACGGTGGTATGCTGGTGCGTGCAGGCCATCGCCGCCCTTTCGCATTCCAGCGAGAGCATGCCGCGCGGGTGCTGCGGCGATCCGATCACGACCGCGATCCAGGACCGCAGGCCGAGCCGCCGGAGCAGCGCCCGGACCGGCCCGGGCGGTAGCCGGGCAACGTCCGGCACGATGGCGATCCCGGTCATGCCGACCTCCCGCGTCGGCCAGCCTTCCAGGATCCGCAGCAGTTCCGTGCCGGCCTCTCCCGGTGCGACACACTCGTGGTGCCATTCGTAACGACTGGCACCCTCTGCTCTGTCCTTGAGGATGATGCGGGCCCGTCCGGCGCCGAAATGCTCGCCGATCCCGGCAAGAGCCGGGCCGATGCTGTCGCCGAGCTGCCCCAGGGCCGGGTTCAGCAGCCCGGCCGATGTCTGCGCCACCAGTGTCTCCAGGGCAAGCCGGCGGCGCAGAAGCCGCGCGTGCCAGTCCAGGCGCAGCACCAGGAAAAGGGTGTAGGCCGCCAGCGCGATGGCGGCGCTGTAGAGCGCCAGCCGGAACAGCCTTGCGCGCGCGGATGTCTCCGCATAGGCCTGGAGATAAGCCTCGTGAAACCGTTGCGCCGGCTCCACCACCGGGCCTTCCTGCAGCGCCATAAGGCTGGCGTTGATTGCCGGCAGCGTCGATGCGATGAGGCGCGCATGCGCGATCAGCGTGGCGTAGCGCCCGGCATCCGGCAGCGCCGCGAGGCGGCGGGCTTCCGCGATCACCTCGGCCGGCAGGGTGGCCGAAGGGGTGCTCGCCAGGCGCAGGACGCTGGCGGCCAAGCGGATGATGCCGGTGGCGGCGGGATCGACCGGCCCGCCTTCCGGCGGGATGAGTTCACGCATGGCGCTTTCGAACACCCGCCGGGAGTTCTGCGCCAAGGCATTCTGGGTCTTGAAGCGTTCCAGGCGGTCGTCCTGCTCGTCCAACGCGGCCTGCAGGGCAGCGGTCTGGGGCCGCAGCTGCGGCACTTCCTGGCTGAGAAGCTCCGCCTGCTGCCTCAATGTTCCGCTGATCGCCGAGATCGCATCGTAATTCGTCAGCAGGCCCGTGCGGGCGCGCAGAACATCACGCTGAAGTGAGGCGTTCATCAGGTCGATCGTGCGGAGGGCGGCCAGCACCCGCTCGTGCCGCGCCTCGTCCGGCATGCCCGCGCCCTGCAGCAGAAAGGTCAGCGCCCCCAGAACGCCCAAGAAGCACACCAGGAGGGTGCAGCGCATCATGGCGGGGGGACCTGGCCGGGGGCGGCGGGGATGGAGGACACCAGCGCCTTTCCCTGATAGGTTCCGGTCAGCGTCCGGAGAAAGGCGACGATCCGCGCCACCTCCCTGGAGGACAGTTCACGGCCGAGTTGCCGCCGGGCCATCACCCCCACGGCATTTTCCAGCAGCGGCTCCCGGCCATCATGGAAATAGGGCGCTGTTTCCGCGACGTTGCGGAGGCTGGGGACCCGGAACAGGTGGCGGTCCTCTTCCCGCCCCGTCAGCAGGTAGCGGCCGAGAGCGGCGGGCTGATCATCCTGCAGGCTCGGTTCGGCGGGAGGAAACACGCCAAAGCGCTGGAACAGGTTTCCGCCGACGTTCCGCCCCTGGTGGCAGGCGATGCAGCCGTAGTCGCGGAACAAAGCGAAGCCCTGCTTCGCTGTCTCGTCGATGGCCTTGGCATCACCCTTGAGGTAGCGGTCGAACGGTGCGTCGGGTGTGATGAGGGAGCGCTGGAACTGCACCAGCGCGTCCAGGATCACCTCGCGCTGCGGCTTCTGTCCATAGGCGGCCTGGAAGCCGCGCGGGTAGTTCGCGTCGGCCTGGAGGCGCGACAGGATCACCGGCCAGTTGCCGCCCATCAGATCCGGGTTCAGCAGAACCATCTCGCTCTGGTATTCAAGATCGCGCCGGTCCCCCCGCCAGTTCAGATAAGGATTGAGGACCGCGTTGAAGACCGAGGGCGTGTTGAAATCATGCCGTCTACCACTGGCACCGACAGGCCGCGCAACCCCATCGGCGCCGGCGTGGTCGAGCATGTGACAGGAACTGCAGGCCATGGTCTGCGGGCCTGAGAGGCGGGTATCCATGAACAGCATCCGCCCCAGTTCCAACTTGGGCCCGTCGAGTTCCGGCAGCGCGACGGGCGTGATCGCCTGTTGCTCAGCGAGCTTGCCTACCGCCGGGGCGGCAAGAAGCAGGAGGCCGAGTACCAGCGCGCGGCTGCGGCGTGTCATCTGACGGCCGAGCCGGCCGGTCCATCGGTCGATCATCCAAGATCCCTCACCACGCGGAGGCGGCTCCGCAGGTCAGCGGCCGGCCTGACCGACAAAACCGCGTCGCCGTGCAACAGGGCACAACGCCCCGCGATGCGCTTCGGGACAGATCTTAAGGGTTGGCGCTGGATGTTTCCATCCGCAGGCGGCGGTGTCCCTTCGTGCGATGCACGCCGGCTGCCTGTTCTGCCTTACGTTAGCAGACGAATCGGCCGGCCCGACGCGGGGCGCCCATGAGGATGTCACGAATTTCCCAGCTGCGATGGCGGATCTTGGTAGGAATCTAGTAGGAATCTATATTTGGCGCGCCCAGCCCCTCTTCAGGAGGGACCGTGCCATGACATCCGCACATTATCATATGGTCGAGAGGGTCGCGGCCGCGATCTCGGCGCGCATCCAACGGTGTTCAGGGTCGCGGTGGCGCCGTTCGTGCCAGATCAGAAACACCTCGTAGGTCGGCAGCTCCATCGGCACCTCCATCACCTGGAGTGGCAGCATGGCCGCAATCCGGGTGGCGACGCGGTGCGGCACTGTCAGCACCAGGTCGGTTTCCGCGATCATCATCGGCGCCGTCATGGCATTCGGCACCAGGATGGGGTCACGATCGGGCAGGTGCAGCCCCGCCAGGCTGTCATAGATCCTGCCGAAGCTGTCTTCAGACCCGGGGGCAATCACGGCGTGCCGCAGCGTCGCGAAACGCTCCGGCGTCCAGGGTTGCGACAGTGCCGGATGATCCTGCCGCAGCAGGCAGGCGAAGCGGTCATCATAAAGCTTGCGCCGGTAGGTGCCGGCCGGCGTGTCATGAATCTGGCCGATGGCAAAGTCGATCTCTCCCTGCTCCAGCCGCTTCAGCGCCCCGGCCAGCGATGAATCCACCACGACATCAAGGGCCGGCGCCCGTTCCCGCACGCGCGGCAGCAGGCGGGACAGCAGCACCAGCGCCTGATGGTCAGGCATGGCCAGGGTGATCTTGGAGCGCCAATCCTCGGGCGCAAGGCTGCGGCTGCCCAGCAGCTCCCGGATCTGCGCCAGGATCGGCGGCAGCGCGCTGGCCAGCCGCTCGGCCCGGGGTGTCGGCACCAGTCCAGTGGAGCTGCGCACCAGCAGGTCGTCGCCGAGCATGCCGCGCAGCCGGGCCAGGGACCGGCTCATCGCCGGCTGGCTGAGCCCGACGCGATGGCCGGCATGGGTGACGTTGCGGCACTCCAGCAGGGCGTCCAGCGCCACCAGCAGGTTCAGGTCAAAGGCCGCCAGGTTGATCTCGGCACGGCTCCGCGCGGTGGTGGTCAGGGGCGGCGCCGCCATTTGCGCCGGATCGATCCGGCTCGCAGTATGAGACATAGGTCCCCCGTTTCGAACACCAGCCCCGTGAGAGGCATGGCCGGTCCTTTGCCTCGTTTATGTTGAGGTGTGATTTCAACCGGCGGCCGCTCGGTTACGCCTGAAACAGAACGTGCCGCGGCGCATGCCGGCATACCCGCTTCGCATGGGGGCCATGGCCGGTTCGTCCGGCACAGTTGTCGGCCTCCAGGACCATGCCTGAACGGGTGCCCCATGATCTCACCTTTCCTGGCTTACGATGCCACGGCCGTCTCCAGCGCCGGGGCGGTGAGGCGGCATAACGAGGACGCCTTCCTTCTCCGCTCCGTCGACGGGCTGTGGGTGCTGTCGGACGGCATGGGCGGGCATGCGCGCGGCGACCTGGCCAGCCGGCGCATTGTCGATGCCCTGGCCGGCGACCGCCTGCCAGCCCCGGTGACGACGGAGGCCGTGCAGGCCCGACTCGCCGATGCGCATGCCGAGCTGCTGGCCGTGGCTGCGAGGCTCGGCGGCAACGTGGTGGTGGGGGGCACGGTGGTGGCGGTGCTGATCCGCGACCGGCTGCTCACCTGCCTCTGGGCCGGCGACAGCCGCCTTTACCGGCTACGCCAGGGAGAGCTGAGGCAATTGACCCGCGACCATTCGGAGGTGCAGGCGCTGGTGGACCGCGGCCTGCTTTCGGCGCGGGAGGCGCGGTACCACCCGGGGGCGCATGTTGTCACCCGCGCCGTGGGAGCGCCCCAAGGCCTGGTGTTGGACCGCATCTGCCAGCCGTTGCGACCGGGCGACGTGTTCCTGCTGTGCAGCGACGGGCTGACCGGCGTGGTGGCGGAAGGCGAGATCGCCGCCATCCTGGCCGCGCCGCCCGGCCAGGACCGCGCGGCGGCGCTGCTGAACCTCGCCCTGCACCGCGGTGCGCCCGACAACGTGACCGTGATCCTGCTGCACGAGACAGGCTTCTGAAGGCGGCCGCCCCGGGGCTCCCCTGCCAGGGAGATGGATCGCCATGGCAGGCGGACAGGCCGGAGCGGGCCGGGGTTAGGGCTGCCGGCGCAGAAAGGCCTCGCGCTCCGCCGGCGTCTCGATGTGCCGCGCCATCGTCTGCCACAGCGCCGCCAGTGAGGTCGCCTGTTCCGCGCCGCGCCGCACCAGCAGCCCCGCGACCGGGCCCAGATGCAATGCCAGCGCCTGCCGCAACTGTTCCAGCTCCGCCGGCGTCCAGGCGGCGGGCCGGGCCGGGCCGGCGAGGGCCAGGGCGTTGCGCGCTTCGCGGCTGAAGCGCTCGCGGGCTTCGCCGGACTCGATGGCGCGCGCCAGGCTGGCGCAGAGCGCATCCATGTCCTCATCCTGCCGCACCGCTTCCCGCATCAGGTAGCCGGCGATGGGGCCGACATAGCGGGCCAGGATCTGCTGCAGGTCGCGCAGCGTGCCTTGCGGCAGCGGGGTCCGCCCCTGTGCCTGGCTGGTCGACGGGGCAGGCGCCAGGCGCGTCTCGTCGGCATTCGGCGCGGGGGGAAGGGAAGGTGAGGCCGGCAGGCCCGGGCAGGCGCGCAGCGCCGCCGCCATCTCCGCCGCCGAGGCGAAGCGCGTATCCCGGGCCTTGCCCAGCGCCCGCGCGACAATGGCGCGCAGCGTTTCCGGCAGTTCGGGGCTGGCCGGAGGCAGCGGCCGCGGCGGCGCGTCCAGCAGGGCCTGCATCACCTTGTCCGGTGTTCCCGGGCCGAAAGGCCGTTCTCCCGACAGCATCTCCTGCAACAGGATACCCACCGAGAAGAGATCGCTGCGCGCGTCCAGCGCCTCGCCGCGGCACTGTTCGGGCGACATATGGCTGGGCGTGCCAGCCAGCGCGCCGGTGGCCCCGGCGGAGACCAGGCGGGCGATGCCGAAATCGGACACCCTTGCCCGCCCGTCGCGGCCGAGGAGGATGTTCGAAGGCTTGATGTCGCGGTGGATGATGCCCTGCGCATGCGCCGCCTGCAGCGCGTCCAGAACCTGCAATGTCACCGCCACGGCGGCGGCGGCGGCGAACCGCCCACCGGCCTGCCGCAGCGTGGTGGCCAGATCCTCCCCCTCGACATACTCCATCACCAGAAAGGGCTGGCCCTCGTGCAGCGCCGCGTCGAACAGGCCGACGATGTTGGGATGCTGGCAGCGCCCCGCCGCCCGCGCCTCGTCACGGAACAGCGCCAGGGCGGCGTCGCCGTCGCGCCCGCCCAGCAGCGACGGGTGGATCAGCTTGATGGCGACGCTGCGGTCGATGACGGGATCATGCGCGCGATAAACCACACCCATGCCGCCGCGCCCCAGAAGGCTGCGGGGGCGGTAGCGGCCGATGCGTGCGGGTATCTCGCTCATGGTGGCTCACGGCTCCAGCAGCCTCATCGCGTTGGCGAAGCTGCGGCGCATGCGGTTGAAGGACTCGGTCAGGGAGGCGATCTCGTCGCGGCCGGAAACCGGCAGCTCCGGCGCGGCCATGTCGCCCAGGCTGACCTCGTTGGCGGCCGTGGAGATGCGGCGGACACGGCGCACGACGGCCAGGTGCAGCAGCAGGTTCAGCAGCACGGTCATCAGCAGGAACACGGCGCCCAGCCCCAACATCACGGTGCGGAAGGTGCCTGCCGCGCGCTGCAGCGCCACCTGCATCGGCACCGAGATGATCTGCGCGCCCACGGTTTCCCCCATCTCCCAGCCAAAACCGTTGGAAGGGCCGTAAAGGTCGACCATGGCGGCGGGCGCCGCCTGTGGCGTCGAATGGCATTCCAGGCAGGCGCGGTCCTCCACCCGGATGGGGCGGGAGATGGACAGGATCGGCCCGTTGGGCGAGGCGCGCTGGCTGATATGTTCCTGCAGCGCCGGGTTGCCCCGGAACAGCGCGATGATCTCGGCCTGCCAGTCCGTCGGCCGGTCCGCCGGATTGGTCGGGTTGAGTGCCGGCATGCGGACGCTGTAATCGGGAAAAAGCTTTTGCAGCGCGCTGAAGTTGGTATGCGCCGCCCAGAAGGGCACGGATTGCGGCAGGAACTGTTCGCGGGATTGCTCGGCCAGCAACGGCGCGATCTCGCGCGCCGTGTAGTCGCTGATGACGGCGGCCTGGCCGGCCATGATGCTGGCCTGCTGCAGCACCTCGCGCACCGCTTCCCGCTGCGTGAGGCGGTAGGATAGCAGGCCCGCGATCAGTAGCCCGGCCAGGAAGGTGAACCCCATGGCCAGGTTGAACTTCATCCGCAGCCCCATCAGACCGCCCCCGCCCGCTGCTGAGTGGAAAGCAGGCGGCGTGCCTGGTCCGGCGTCAGCAGCCCGGTGGGCGCCACGCCCGTCTCGCGCTGGTAGCGGCGGATCGCCGCCCGCGCCCCGGGGCCGAAGACGCCATCCAGCAGCCCGTCATAATACCCAAGCCGCCGCAGGACATCCTGGATGAAGCGGCGCTGTGCCAGGTTGGTCGGCGGTTCGGGCGAAATTGCGGCAGCGGCCGGGGGCGGCAGTGCAGGTGGGGCAGGCGGCTCCGCCGCGGGTGGCGCGGGAGGGTCTGCTGCCGGCGGGGGCGCGGGGGCCTCGGCCGACGGCGCCGGAGCAATGGGCGCCGCGGCCGCGGGGGCGGCGGGCGCTTCCGGCAGGGCCGGTGGCTGAAGGGCGGCCAGTGGCAGCGGGCCGGCTGGCGGTTTGGGCACGGGCACGGCCGGCGCGTGCAGGACCAGCGTCAAGCCGGGGCGCGGGGCGAGTTGCTGGCGCAGGGCGGCCGACAGGTCGACCATGGGCGAGCCGCCATCGGGAATCAGGGTGCGGAGGCTGCCGGCCAGCGGCGCCGGCCCTGTTTCGGGCGCCGGCTCCGGCAGGGCGACCGCCAGACCCACCCGGCTGCTCGTCCGGCTCACCGCGTCCTGCCAGGCGGCCGCGTCCCCGGCCGGGCCGGTCATGGCATCGACCAGCATCAGCGCATCCCCTTCGTCGGGCCGGTCCAGGGCCTCGGCCAGCCGGCTGGCCAGGATGCCCTGGCTGATCGCGTCGGAGGGCCGCTGCACCCGGGCCGTGACGGGCAGCAGAAAGGCCCGGCCACCGGAGGCCACGGCACGGGTGCAGAGATAGGCCACCGCCTGCGCGCCTGGCGCCCGGTCCAGGGCTTGGCCCAGGGCGCGGAAAGCGGCCGCCATCTCGCCATGGCTGAGGTCCTCGCGCAGTGTCACCGCATAGCCGCGTGCCTCCAGCGTCTGCGCCGCCAGCCGGGCGGAGGTGGCGCAGGCGGGCAGGGGCGGGGCCTCGGCATAGGCGGCATTGCCGATCACCAGGGCCAGGCGCGGCGGCGGCGCGGTTTCGGCCAGGGCGGGCGCCGCGCCCAGAAGCAGGGCGGCAGCCGCCAGGCGACATCTGGTCACGTGTCTCGGGCTCCTGTGCGTGGGCGCGGAAGGCGCCGCCCTCCATGAACCGCATCCGGCACCGCGCTGGCGTATGCGGATCTGCCATGCCGGGATGCCGGCGGTGGATGCCGCCGCCCTGAGGTCAGGCATTCTTGTAGCGCTTCTTCAGCTCCTCCATATCGGGCAACTGGCCCAACGACGGCGTGTTCCAGGCCAACGCCACGGCCTGCTCCCGCAGGATCGCGCGGTGGTGGATCATCAGCCGCAGGTTGCGCCGTGCGACTTCCAGCCCGTCATGCGGCAGCAATGCCGTGTTGTCGTTGTGGCTGACCGGCGTGCGGCCGTTGTGCATCAGTTCCCGTGTGCCGAGCCTCTGCGTGAAGTAGGCCACATCGCGCCGGGCGAGGTCATGCGCCACGTCGGGGATCAGGGCTTCCTGCCATGGCGCATCCAGCAGCCGGCTCCCGAAGTGGTCGTTCTTGCGCAGCGTCCCGCTGGCCAACTGAGTCGCCTCCTCGTTGATGCTGTGCCGGTAGCCCTGCAACATGGCATTGTACCGCAGGTTGAGCTGATCTGGGGTGGCCAGGGCATGGAAGCGCACATCCATGTCGGCGAAGCCTTCCAGGAAGGCCTCGTTCGCCTCTCTGAACGCCGGGTTGCTGAAGGCGTCGCAGATCCGCTGGAAGCCTTCGCCGAAGCTGCCCGCGAACTCGTGGGCCAACCCCTCGGTCTGCGCCTGCAGTTCGCCATTCTCCTTTTTCAGGAAGACGAAATTGTCCGTCACCGTTGACGTCTGCACGCCGCTCGGGAAATCCAGACGGTCATGCTGAGCAACGGGTACGTTGTATTGCTTCTCCATGCCACGGCTTAGCGCCATGCTCAGCAGGGTTTTGTCCAACTGGCGCTTGGCGTAGCTTTTCACCTCATCATCGCTGGCTGTCACGGGGTCGAAGCCAGCGGGTGGCTCCGCCTTGCTGCCAAAGGCGATCTCCAGATCGGTCAGCACCGGCAGGCCGTCTCGGACCAGCAGATTGCCGTGGTGCAGATCCTCGATGCCGCAGAGGAAGGCCAGCCCGGCCAACTGGCCGGCACAGCGGTAGAAGGCCTCCGCCGCCGGTCGGTCCAGCACGCAGTCCTGCGGGCGGCCGTGCTCCACGAACTCCACCCAGCCATAGTGGCTGTCCTGGGCGTCCTGCCTGGCGAGGAAACCATAGGTCGGCAGCAGGGTGATGTTCTGGGCCACCTGGCTTTCCACCTGCTGCTCTCCGGCCTGCGGGTCCTTCTGCAACAGCCGGCGCCGCTCGGCGGCCATCATCAGGTCGTTGGCGCGCTCCGACAGGCTGGTGGCGCGCTCCGACAGGCTGGCCCCGTTACTCTGCTGGCCGGTCCGGCCGACGATCCTAGCATCGACCCGCACGTCGCGGGGCTTGTGCACGGCCTTGAGTGGTCTGCCGTCGGGCCCCTTGAACGTCAGGATCATCACGCGACGTCCACCGTTATGTGGGTCGCTGTCGGTCACGGCGATGTCGGTCAGGGCGCCCACGGCGGCGCCGCCGAATAGGGCGGGGCCCATGTCCTCCCTGTCCGCCTTCACACGGCCCAGGACCTCCAGAATGGAGGCTTGGAAATTGTCAGCCTCCAGATCGATGCGCTCCTGCAGCCTTGGCGCACGGTCGGAAAGCGGCCTCCCGTTCTTCCGGAGCAACTCCTCCATATGGGCGGCGTAGGATTTATCGGCCGGCCATCCCGGCTGCCCGTCCTGACAGTAAAGGGCCATGGCGACCAACGGGTCGATCTGCTTGGTCAGGATGCCGGCCAGCTTTACGAACACTGCCGCCTGCTGGTCCGGCTCCACCACGCTCGTCAGGGGCAGCTCGATGGCCTTCAGCACCTTTACCACCGACGCCTTGAACAGGGCGGCGCGCAGCGGCTCGGGCTGCGGCATGTCAAAGAGCATCAGTTCGTACCGCGCTGTGTCGATGGTGCCCTGCAGCGCGTCTCTCCGGCCTTTGGTCGGCAATCGCGACTGGCAGTCCTTCAGCTTTCGCTGCCATTCCTCCAGCAGCGCACGCTGCTCTGCCGCCATCTGCGCTGACAGACCGGTCTGCGCGGCGGCCTCCGGTGCTCCGCCCGGCGGCCGTCGCAGCAGGGGGGAGCATATGACGGGTTCCAGCGCGCGCAGCGTAGCTGCCGCCCACTTGGGGTCCCCGGATTTCAGGAACGCCTCCGCGTCTTCGAGTTTCTTCCGCGCCATATTCAAATCAAGGCGTGGATGCAGGTCGAATAACAGGTTCAAGTGCCGCTGTACCCAGTCACGCTTACGCTCATGTGTGGCTGTGCTGCCAGGCATCGCGATTCTCCGGTTCATGCCGCAAGGGCGGTGGCAAGGCTGGCCAGCGCGACCGAAAGCCGCGCCTGCACCTCCACGGTTTTGAAGGGGTTATCGTCAATGGCGGTCAGGAAAGGATCGCCATCCACATAGCTCCTGTGGCGGGCGACGATCTCCCCGGCCTCGCCCTGGCGTACCAGCCGCTCCGGCCCGGCGGCATTTGTCGCCTCGTCCAGCTTGTCCCGCAGTGCGGTACCCAGGGTCGCCATCACCTCATCGAGCTTCCGCACGCGGCGCACGAGGTCCTCGTACTCCGGCTCCCCGGCGAAATCCTGCAGGATCGCCTGCTCCAGCGCCTGCAGGTCGGCCGCGGCGGCATCGCGGGCGGCAACCCAATCCTGCCGCAGCTTTGCGTAGGGAACGGCCGGCTCCTGCAGGCTGTCCAGCTGTGCCTGAAGGGCGGCAAGCTGCTGCTCCGCTATCACCGCGTCGCCAGCCTTGTCGGCGGCCAGAAAACCGGCGGCGAGGGCTGTCAGCGCGCCGCGCTGGCCGGGGTGGCGCTGCATCGCCTGTCGAAAGGCCGGCATGGTTCGCTCCATGGCGGCTTTCAGCGCTGCGAGCGTGGCCTGCGGCGCTGCCACGGTCTCTTCCGCCGGTGGTGTTTCCTCCGGGGCAGACGGCTCCTCTGCCGGCTGCCCGGCAGCGGCGGCCGAGCTGGGCTCAGCCGGGCTAGGTGGCGCCTCACCATCCCCGGCGTCGGCGGCCTGTTCCGCCAAATCGGCGCCGCTGACTGCTGCCCGGGCCGGCGACTCCTCATCTTCCCCGGCCTCGGCGGCCTCTTCCGCCAGAGCGGCACCGCTGACCGCCCCCCAGACCGGCGACAGGCCGAAGCCGGTGCGGAAATAATCGCGCAGCCGCTTCTCCACCACGCCCTCGGCGGCCGCGCTGTCGACCAGCAGCGTCTCGCTATCCAGCCGCAGAAAGCCCTGGGCGACCAGCCGGGAGCCGGTCTTCTCACCCTTGCGCAGGGCGGGCTGCCCGGCCCAGGTGGCATCCTTCAAATCGCCCTTCAGGCCGCCCGGGCTGGATGTGCGCCGGGCGTGGAACAGGGTGATGCGCGGTGCGATCTCGACGCAGCAGAAGGCTAGCGTGGCGCCGCTCCCGATGCGGGTGAGGTATTTCTGCGCGTGCTTGCGATCGTGGATCATGGACATGGAGGCGGGGTCCTCTCGGGTCTGGAAAGGGCGGAGGGGATCAGATGTCGCGGTCCCATTCGGCCGCGTCCGGCCGCGCCGGCGCCGCCACCGACCAGCCGTGCTGCGGCCAGGCGCCGTCGAGCAGCGCCGCGAAGGCGGCGGGAGGAACCAGGCCCTGGGTCAGCGCGACCCCCGGCGCCAGATGCGGCGCGCCGGTGGTGCACCAGAGCCCGTACGGGCCATCGGGCGGCGCGGCCGGGGCGCCCGCCAGCGCGGCCAGGGCCGCCGGCGCCGCCGAAAGGGCGGGGAGCGGCACCCAATGCCCGGCGCCCTCCACCGCCCGGGGCGGCAGCCGGCACGGGGCGGCGGCGGGGGGCGGCAGGCGCTCGCCCAGCCGAAGCGGGTCGAAGCCGCCCTCCAGCGCCCGCAGCGCCTGCGCCTCGGCGGCGGCAAAGAAGGCGCCGCTGCCCACCAGCAGGGCCAGGAGGTCGGCCTTGCCGTCGAGCTGCCGGCCCAGCATCAGCGGAAAGCAGCGGCCCACCGCGTCCATGCTCGGCATCAGCACGCCGATCAGCGGCAGCGGGCCGCAGACGCCGCCACTGAGCACGAAGCGCCAAAGGGGCGCGGCGAGGTAGCAGGCTTCCCAGGCCGCGCCCAGCCGCGCCTGACTGGCCGACAGGGCCTGCTGCAGCCAGCTGTCCCAGCCGGCGAGAACCGCCGGGGGCAGGCCGGCGGCGATGAAGTCGGCCCGTGCCGGCACCTTGCCGTGAAAGCCGGCCGGGGCCGCCGGCCAGGAGGACAGGAGGACCATGCCGATCACAGGCTCTGCGGGCAGCGGAAGCTGGCGAGCAGACTGCGGGCAAAGGGGTTCGTGGCGCCGTCCGCCGTCAGGATGAACACCGCCTGGCGGCCGCCCGCGGCGATCTGCAGCTCCAGCGCGTCCCGGCCGCGCGGCCGCAGTGTGGCATCGTCCAGCAGGCGGAACAGCGCCCAGCCGCCGCGCTCGCTGGCCGCCGTGACCGGCCCTTCCGGGCCGACAAAGGTGACGGCGGCGGCCCCGGTCCCCTCGGCACCGGGCCAGCGGATGCGCCGGGCCTCGGCATCGCCGGGGCGGAATTCCAGCCGGCGGCCGTCCAGTTCCACCATTACGGCCTGCACGGCCGGGTCGGCCTGGACCAGGGCCAGGGAGAAACCGAGGGAGGGCCGGCTGCCACCGTCCTGGAACAGGCTGTCGCGGATGGCGGCGGCGCGCTCGAACTGCGCCAGGGCTGGGCGGGACAGGCGCAGCTCGGCCCGGCCGCCGGCGCGCGGGGTCCAGGGGCTGCGGCCGGTCTCGACCAGCCCCTTCAGGTTGGCGGTGAAGAAGCCGTCGATCAGCCCGTCCCGGCCGAACAGCCGGCCGAAATCGCCCAGCGGGATCTCGGATGTCGCGGCGGGGGCGAAGGGGTAGCGTCCCTCGGCCAGGCGCTGGCAGGCCTGGCCGGGGCCGCCGCGCCACAATTCGCCCAGTTGTTGCCGGGCGTCGTTGGCCGAAAGGTCGGCGCCGGCGCGGCTGACGCCCAGGATCCACTGGTCGATGGGTGGCGGCAGGCCGGCGGCGCGGCGCTCGATCTGCGACAGGGCGGCGGCCGCCTGCGCGCTCTGCCGCGCCGGGTCGCTGGCGCTGCCTTGCAGGTCGCTGATCGAGCGGTAAAGGCGGTCGAGGTCACGGATGGTGTCGTCCACCGGCGCCTGCGCACCGGCCTGGCTGTTGGGCGGCACCTCGACCAGTTGCCGCAGCGGCCGGAAATGCTCGGCGGTGTAGCGGGCGGCGAGGCCTTCCGGCGTGTCGGCCGCTGGCGGCGGGGGGGCCGGCTGCCCTGGCGCGGCGCCGGGCTCGGCAGGCGGCTGGCCCAGCGCCGTTTCCCGCGCCGCGGCCACCAGCAGCAGGCGGATGGGGGAGGTGGGCGCGGCCAGGATGTTCAGCACCCGCAGCGCATCCCCGACATCGCGGATCGGCACCACGGCGATGTCGCCGATCAGCTGGTCCCAGCGCAGGCTGAAATCCTGCAGGTACAGCGCGGTGGCGTCCTGTTGCAGTTGCCGCAGCACGGCTCGCTGCGCCGCCGGGCCGGTGTCCTCCTCCGGCGCGGGCGGGATTACCACCCAGCGGTCCTCGGCCTGCGCCTGGGCCACGCGAGGTAGCAGGCGGAGAAAGGTGTCGCGGAAGCCGGCCTGGGTGAACAGGCCGGGAATGCCCGCCACCAGCGGCTGGCCGGAGCGCCGCCGCAGCGCCACCTCGGCGCCGGGGCCGGCGAAATCCGCCACCCGCCAGGCAGGCAGCCGCGTCGCCTCGGGGCTGGTGAGAATGCTGTCCAGCACCAGCCGGGGCAGCGACACCTTCTGCAGCGTGGCGCGCACCTGCTCGATCAGCGGGCCGTTGAGGCCGACCGGGGCCAGCGGCTGCTCCAGCAGCGCGTTCAGGTGGTCCAGCAGCGCCTGGCGGGTCGCGGCCTGGTCCTCGCCGGGGAAGGTGGCGTTCCAGTCGGCCGTCATCCAGCCGCGCACCGCCTGCCGCCGCAACGGCCCTTGCTGCCCCAGCATCAGGTAGACCTTGAGGGGCTCGTAGAGCGCCGCCGGGTCTTCCCGGCGCTCCGCCAGCACCGCTTCCAGCCGCAGCAGCAGCCGCGGCAGCAGGACGGCGTTGAGGGCGCGGCGATAGGCCGCCCCGGCCTCGGCGCCCAGCTTGGCGCTCTGGTCGAGGCCGGGCAGCGGCCCGCCGCCCACATCCTGCGCCAGCCCGGCCGAAAGGGTCCGCAGCCGCGTCAGCAGCGGCAGCACCGGGCGTGGGTCATCGCTGTCCACCCGCTCCAGCCCCAGTTCCTGCGCTTGGGTGGCAAAGCCGGCGGCCTCGGCGCGCACGGATTCCACCAGCCCGGTATTGCGCAGGAAGCCCATCGCCTCCAGCACGCCGCCAACCAGCAGCACCAGGCTCGCGGCGACGGCCAGCGCCAGCCGCAACCGGGTCCGGCGGCGCGCGGCGGCCGGGTTCCGCACAACCAGTCCGGCCTCGGGAAAGATCACGTCGTGCAGGAGCTGGCGCAGGAAATAGCTGCGCCGCTGCCCCGCGAAGCTGGCGGGCGGCCGCCCCGCGACGGCGAAGGTGCGGGCCATGGCCTCCGTCACGCGGTCCAGCGGCGTGCCGGCCTGGGTGCCGCTGACAAAGTAAACGCCGCGCAGCAGCAGCGGGTCCTCGAAGGAATTGGGGGCGAAGGCGTCGGTCAGGAACTGCTGGATCAGGCCCCTGAGGCTCGCCACCTGCTGGGGAAAGCCAAACACCATGGCGCGGCGCTGGATGTCGCCCTCGCGCTGCATGCGCTCCATCAGCCGGTCGTCCAGGCGCCGCACCAGGGCATCGAACTCGCCGCCGAAATCGGCGGCGTGGCCGCCGGCGGGCTCCGGCTCATCATGCGGGAAGGTGACGCCCCAGACGGCGCCGCGCTCCTCCCGCCCGAGATCGTCGAAGAACTCGACAAAGCCGGCGATCAGGTCGAACTTGGTCAGCAGCACATAGACCGGCAACCGCAGCCCCAGCTCGCCGTACAATTCGCTGATGCGCTGGCGGACACGGCGGGCATGGTCCTGCCGCAGCGCCTCGGGCGCCGCAGTCAGCGTGTCGATCCCGATGGCGATGATGACGCCGTTCAGCGGCTGGCGGCGGCGGAAGCGGCGCAGCAGGCGCAGGAAGCCCAGCCAGGCCGCCTTGTCGCGCTCCGCGGCGCTGTCCTGCGTCATGTAGCGACCGGCGGTGTCGATCAGCACGGCATCGTCGGTGAACCACCAGTCGCAGTTGCGCGTGCCACCGATGCCGCTCAGCGCCGCCTGCCCGAAATGCTCGGCCAGCGGGAAGGTCAGACCGGACTGGGTGATGGCGGTGGTCTTGCCCGAGCCGGGCGGGCCGATCACCACGTACCAGGGCAGCTGGTACAGCCAGCGCCGCCCGCCCGCCCCGGCGAAGCGCCGCTTGCGCAGCACCTGCAGCGCCGTGCGGAAGCGCTGGGTGACGAGTTGCAGCTCCTGCCGCGCGGCGGCGTCCTCGTCCGGCGCAGCCTCGCCGGCCCGGCCCGCACCGCCCAGCGCCTCGCTGACCCGCCCCTGGATGGCGTTGCCGATCTGCTGCCGCGCCAGCAGCACGGCGCCTAGGCCTGCCGGCACCAGCAGAACCGCCACAGCCCGGCTGGGCAGGCTTTCCAGCGGCGCCGTGCCCCAGACATTCAGTGCCGGGCCCCAGACCAGGATCAGCGCGGCCAGCACGGCCATGCCGAGCAGAACAAAGGGCAGCTTCGACAGAAGGGTGGCTTTCAGGATCTGCATGGTGGGTCCCTGGATGTTCAGGCCGGCTTGCGGATCAGGAACTCGATCCGCCGGTTCTGCCGCCGCCCTTCCTCGGTCTCGTTAGGGGCGACGGGCTCGGCGGCACCACGGCCTTCGGTGCGCAGCCGGCCGGGGTCCCGCATGCGGCTGGCGGTGATGCCGGCGACGGCCTGGGCGCGGGCGAGCGAAAGCTGGAAGTTGGACGGAAAGGCAACGGTGCGGATCGGGGTTGAGTCGGTATGGCCCGCGATCAGCACCTCGCCGGGCTCGTCGTTCAGCGCCTCGCCGATGCGCTCGAACAGCGGCACGAAGCGTTTCTCCACCGCGGCGCGGCCGGAGTTGAAGATGCCGGCGCCGCGAATGGTCACGGTGATGCTTTGCGCCGTTTCCGTGACCGTGACGAGGCCCTCGCGGATCTCGGGCTCCAGGAAGCGGCGGATCGCGGCGCTGTCGCGCGGCGGCGGGGCCGGCGGCGGCGGCGCGGTGCGGGCCAGGGTGACGGCGCCACGGGGCGGCAGGCTGCCCAGCTCCGCGAAGGCGATGTCGGACCGCGCGTTCAGCACCAGCAGCAGCACGCCATGCACAAGCGCCAGGCCGCCCAGCGTGACCAGCGCCATCACCCAGCCCGGCACCGCCGGGCCCAGCCGCCGCGCAACCGCCACGCCGCGCCAGCGGAGGGACAGGTCGCGCTCGAAGCCGCCGCGCGCGGCGCGGATCAGGCCATGCAGGTCCGCCCGCAGCGTGGTCAGCTCGGTGGCGCCGCGCGGGCTCAGCCGCAGCCGGCCCTCGAAGCCCAGGCTGAGGCAGCAGTAGAGCAGTTCCAGCAGATCGACATGCAGGGCGGGGTCACGCTTGAGCTGTGCCACCAGGTCGAAGAAGCGGTCGCCGCCCCAGGTCTCGCTGAACAGCGTGCCGACCATGCTGCGCCGCGTCCACAGGCTGCGGCTGCCCCAGGGCGTGTTCAGCACGATGTCGTCGATGGTGGCGGCCAGCGCGTAGCGGGCGGCGCGGACGGAGCGCGCCGCCAGGCCCAGCGGCACGATGCGGCGCTCGAAGGCCTCGATCTCCATCAGCACGCGGCTGCGCAGGCCCTCAACATCGGCGTGGCCGAGGCTCTGCCGAAGCTGCACGCAGAGCGTCAGCAGCGGTGCCGCCGCGATCATCAGCGGGCAGAGCCGCCCGGGCACGATGGTGTTCCAGAACGGGTCCGCCGCGCCGGTGGCCGGTTGCAGCCGGCCGCCAGGGTTCAGCAGCGTCGCCGGCGCAGGCTCCGGTGCGCCGCCGGGCACCATGCCCGGGGTGAAGATGGTCTCGTCATCCGGCATGGCCGTGCTCCTCACGCGCATCCGGCCGGGCTTGCGCGGGATCGCCGCTGAGGACCTCGCGCATGTCGGCGTCGAGGCTGGCGACGACCTCCGGATAGGCCTGTTGGTAGGCGGCCCAGCGGGCGGCATCCCAGGCGAAGGGCAGCGGTCGCGCCCAGAAGGGCGGGGAGGCCACGATCGCCTCCGGCGCCAGCCGGGCGCACAGGCTGGCCAGCGCGGACTGGGTGGCGGAGAGCAGGGCCAGCTGGTGCGAGCGGATGCCCTCGAAAGCTTCCCGTACCGCTTCCTCTCCCGCCAGGAGGCCCGGCACCTCCGGCGCCAGCAGCAGCGCCAGCGCCTCCTGCGGCGCCGTGGAGAATTTGAGCGGGTTGTTGTCGGAACGGGCGATCATCGTGCGTTCCAGCCCGAATTCCCGCTTCGCAAGGCTGCGGATTGCCAGCAGTGCGTGTAGCTCCGCCACCATGCCGGCCAACAGGCGTCCGGCCTGCGCCATCAGCGCGACCGGATCGGCGGCGTGCCCGGGCTCCAGGCCGCAGGCGGCCAGGAACGCCGCCACGGCCGCCTGGTCCGGGCCGGGCTTCGGCACCGGCTCCGCCGCCACGACGGGAGGCGGGCTGGGGGCGGGCGTGCTGGCCTCCGCTGGCGAGGATGACAGGGCGCTCAGTTCCCCGACCAGATCCCAGTCGTCGGGAATGGGCTCGCCGGTCATGCGGGGTTGCACGAAGAGGCCGGCCTCCGCCGGCAGGTGGTCGGCGAAGGCGGCGGATTCAGCCGGTGGCACCGCGCCGGGTTGCGCGGGCGGAAACAGCGCGGAGACTTCCTCGGGCTCCGGCAGCGCCGTGGGGGCGGGGGCCTCGTCCCAGCCGGCCAGGGGGCCGCCCGGCGGCAGTGGCTCCGCCGATGCCGTGGCGGCGACCACGGTGATCCGGACCTCGCCTAGCCGGATCACGTCCCCGGCGGAGACGGGCACCGCCGCAGCCGGGCCGACCGGCTCTGCCGCGTCGTTGAGGAAGGTGCCGTTGCGGCTGTGGTCGATCAGCCGGAAGCGCCCGTCCAGCAGCGCCAACTCGCAATGGCGCTTGGAGATGGTGCGGCTGTCATCCGGCAGCACCAAGTCGTTCTCGCCGGTCCGGCCGATGGTCGCGCCGCCCTCGGCCTCGAACAGCGCGGGTGCCTCGCCAGCACCTTCCACGCGCAGCACCAGGCCCATGGTCACTGCCCCCGGATGGCCCAGAGGGCCATCTCCAGGTTGGGGAACTCGCCGGCCACGTGCAGCGCCAGCGCGCTGGCCGTCCGCATGTCCCGCCACAGCGGGCTTTGCTGGTCGATCTCGAAATAGCTCGCGCCGACATGAAAGGGAATCTGGCGCGGCGCCACCGGCAGCGGCGTGATGCCGATGCCCGGCAGCGCCACGTTCACCAGTTCCTTCAGCTTCTCGGCCGGGCCGATCTTGATCTGCGCCGGCAGTTCCCGCCGCAGCCGCTCCGCCCGCACATCGGCGCGCACCGCCAGCACAAAGGCGGCGTTGGCGTAGAGTGTGCGGTCGGCCACCTCCGCGACCTGCACGCCGTATTTGTGCTGCCGCAGCGGGATCGGCACCGCCGACTGCTCCAGCACCGTGTTCAGCGAGGCCCGCACGGACCGCAGCACGGGCTGGAAGCTGCGCGCGAGGTCGTCATGCCGGTAGGGGGCCAGGGAGGGCGGGCGTTTCTCGGCCCGGGCAAAGGTCGCCAGTTCGCCGGCCAACTCGGCCAGGGCGGCGAACAGCACCTCCGGATGCAGCATCGCCGTGGAGGCGAAATGCCCGAAGCGCGGCTCATGGCGGTTGATGGCCTGCAGCAACAGGAAGTCCGCGATCTCCGCCACGCCCTGCGCGCCGGACTGCGTCACGCGCGCCGCCAGCGCTTCCGCCCGGTGCCGCAGCAGGCCGGTGACCTCGGTGATCATGTTGGACAGCACGCGGGACGCGGCACAGTCCAGCATGGGCGGAATATGCGCCTCGTCCAGGATCACCTGCCGGTCCGTCCGCAGTTCCACCAGCCGCGCCACCGGCAGGCAGGTGAAGCCGGCGCGGTCGGCTTCCTCCGGAAGCAGCCGGAAGTTCGGGCGGGCGACCTCGATCACGACGTCCTCGCGCTCGCCGGCATTGGTGTCCGTCAAGGCCTGCTCGGCGGCGCCATGGCGCACCGGCACATCCGCGTGGCCGCGGGCGTCGGTATCCACCGCGCCGGGCTGCGAGAGCGGCAGCGCCAGGTGGATCACGCTGCCCCGCAGCTGCTCCGGCACCGCGAATGGCGCGGGCTGGTCCGCATCGTCGGGGATGCTGAATGGCGTGCCGTCCTCCAGCACGCCGCTGGCGCTTTCAATGGCGATGCGGCCGAGCGACAGCATCTGCCGGTTCAGCCGCAGCTCGGTGAATCCCCAGCCATAGCCGCGTAGCGCGGCTGCGCGGCTGCGAACCAGCTTCTCCACGTAGCGGTCGTTCTGCTGGAAATGTTGCGGGCGGAGGAACAGCCCCTCCGACCAGACGACCCTGTTATCCCAAGACATGCCGCGCTGCTCCGTCTGCGCCAGTTCGCCCGCCGCCAGCCAGGAGGGACGGCAGCGGGCGCGGCACAGTCTGTCGGCAACAGGCCGAGCGGCATCATGCGCTGTTGTCATCACGGCATTCGCCTGCCGGACCAGGAGCGCTAGGCATGGCCGCATATCAACGGCGCATTGGGCGGATGGCGGCGATCCGGCCACCCTGTTCCGCATCGAGACCGGCGGGCCGGTGGCGGACCAGGGATCTGGCGTGATGAGCGAGTTGGACACGGAACAGTTGCTGATGCCCGCCGCCGAGGGGGACCCCTGCGGGGAAGCGCTCGACTACGACCTGCAGTTCCTGGCGCTGGAGATCGCTGCGCAGGGCGGCGGCACACCCGATATGCCCGAGCCGCCCGACTGGAACGAGGTGGCACGGATCGGGCGGGAGCTGGCGCTGCGCAGCCAGGATCTGCGGATCGGCGTGCTGCTGGCCCGGGCGGCACTCAACCGCGCGGGCTTCGCCGGGCTGCGTGAGGGGCTGGAACTGCTGCTGGGCTACGTTACGCAGCACTGGGATGCCGTGCACCCGCGCCCCGAGCCTGACGAGATCGAGGATCAGACGGCGCGCGTGAATGCCCTGGCGAACCTGTGCGACACGGGCGGGCTTCTGGCGGATATCCGCCGCGTGCCGCTGGCCCGCTCGCGCCTGTTTGGCACCGTCGCCTTCCGCGATTGGACCGAGGCGCAGCGCAACGACGCCGGCACAGCGGACCTGGTGCGCGCCTTCCAGGACACTGACCCACAGGTGCTGCGGGATGCCGGCGAGCATGTGCGGTCCTGCCGCCTGCTGACCATCACGCTGGACAATGCCGTCCGCGCGAAGGTGGTGGCAAGCGAGGCGACCCGGCTGGAGCCGCTGGCCGGCCTGCTAGGCCAGGTGCAGGACCTGCTGGACTCACAGCGCCCGGTCCTGCCCGAGGCCGTGGCAGCTGAACCCGCCGCACCGCCGGCTGCCCTGCCGGCGGGTGGCGACATCCGCAGCCGCGAGGATGTGATCGGCACCATCGACCGCATCTGCCGCTGGTACGCGGTGCACGAGCCCGCCAGTCCGGTGCCGCTGCTGTTGGAGCGTGCGCGGCGCCTGGTGGCGAAGGATTTCATGAGCTTGCTGCAGGACCTGGCACCCGAGGGCGTTGCGCAGGTCCGCAGCATCGCCGGTGTGGCGGAGACGCCGTGACGGCGCCGGACATCACCCCCAGCATGCGCCGCACCGGCGCGCATATCGCGAAAGGACGGCCGGAATGAGCAGTTCCAGCAGCCAGAAATTCATCGCGCGTAACCGCGCGCCCCGCGTGCAGATCGAATACGACGTCGAGCTCTACGGCTCTGAGAAGAAGGTCCAGCTTCCCTTTGTTGTGGGAGTCATGGCGGATCTGGCCGGCAATCCGGCAGCGCCGCTGCCGCCCGTCGCGGACCGCAAGATGCTGGAGATCGACATCGACAATTTCGACGCCCGCATGCGGTCGTTGAAGCCGCGTGTCGCCATGCGTGTGCCCAATACCCTGACCGGGGAAGGCTACCTGCCGGTAGACCTGACCTTTGAGAGCATGGAGGATTTCTCGCCGGCCGCGGTGGCCCGCAAGGTAGACAGCCTGGCGCAGTTGCTGGAAGCCCGAACGCAGCTGGCCAACCTGCTGACCTACATGGACGGTAAGGCGGGCGCTGAGGAACTGCTGGCCCGGCTGCTGAACGATCCGGCCCTGCTGAGCGCCCTGGGGCAAGGGGCGCAGGAGGAAGAGCCGGCGGGCCGCCCTGTCGAAGAGGAGGAAGGCTCGTGAGCCAGGCCTCGACCAGCGGCCTGACCTCCACGGCGCGTGAGGTCACGACCGCACCCGACGACTTTTCCAGCCTGCTGCGGCGTGAGTTCCGCCCGCGTTCCGAACAGGCCCAGACTGCGGTGGAGCGTGCCGTGCGCACGCTGGCGCAGCAGGCGCTGCACGACACGGCGCTGATCGGCGAGGATGCCGTCGCGACCATTCAATCGCTGATTGCCGCCATCGACAGTAAGCTGACGGCGCAGATCAACCAGATCATCCACCAAGAGGAATTCCAGGCGCTGGAATCCGCCTGGCGCGGCCTGCACCACCTCGTGTTCAACACGGAAACCGACGAGACGCTGAAGATCCGCGCCCTGTCAATCTCCAAGAAGGAGCTGTCGCGAACACTACGCAAGTACAAGGGCGTCGCCTGGGACCAGAGCCCGCTGTTCAAGAAGATCTACGAGGAAGAATACGGGCAGATCGGTGGCGAGCCCTACGGCTGCCTGATCGGCGACTATGCCTTCGACCACACCTTCCCGGATGTGGAACTGCTGGGCGCCCTGGCGCAGATCGCCGCGGCCAGTCATGCTCCCTTCATCTCGGCGGCCTCTCCGCACCTGCTGCGGATGGATCGCTGGCAGGAACTGGCGAACCCGCGCGACATCACCAAGATCTTCAGCACCCCCGAGCATGCGGCGTGGCGTTCCTTTCGCGAGAGCGAGAATGCCCGCTACGTCGCCCTGGCCATGCCGCGCACCCTGGGCCGCCTGCCCTATGGCGCGACCACCAACCCGGTGGACGCCTTCGCCTTCGAGGAGGACGCGGACGGCGCCGATAGCAGCAAGTATCTCTGGACCAACGCCGCCTATGCCATGGGTGTCAACATCACCCGCTCCTTCAAGCAGTATGGCTGGCTGTCGCGTATCCGCGGCGTCGAGTCCGGCGGTGTGGTCGAAGGGCTGCCGGTGCATACCTTCCCCAGCGACGATGGCGGCATCGACCTGAAATGCCCGACCGAAATCGCGATCAGCGACCGCCGCGAGGCGGAGCTGTCGAAGAACGGGCTGCTGCCGCTGCTGCACCGCAAGAACACCGACATGGCGGTGTTCATCGGTGCGCAGACCGTCAGCAAACCCGCCAAGTACACCGACCCCAGTGCCACGGCGAATGCCGAGCTGAGCGCGCGACTGCCCTATATCTTCGCCACCTGCCGTTTCGCGCACTTCCTGAAGTGCATGGTCCGGGACAAGATCGGCAGCTTCAAGGAGCGCGCCGAGGTTGAGGAATGGCTCAACCTCTGGATCCAGAACTACGTGCATCCTTCCCCTGAACTCGGCAGCGAGGAAAGCAAGGCGCAGCAGCCGCTGGTCTCGGCGGAGGTGAAGGTGGAGGAGGTGGAGGACAACCCCGGATACTACAACGCTCGTTTCTCCCTGCGGCCGCACTACCAGCTCGAAGGGCTGTCCGTGTCGTTGCGGCTTGTCTCCCGTCTGCCCTCCGGCCGGCAAGGCTGAGCAGCCGGCTGTTCCGCATTCCAATCAGACAAGGAGCCTTCCATGGCATTCGACGCAATTCTTCATTTCACCGCGGCATCCAAGGACAACGTCTGGCCCAAGGGTGAATCCGTCATCATTACGGACGGAATCACCCTCGCGGATGAGTGGAGCTTCTCACTGGAGAACAAGCTCCATATTGGCCCGCATTCCGGCGGTGCCGGCGCTGGCAAGGCCGAGTTCGAGGTTCTCACCATCAAGAAGAAGGTCGACACCGCTTCACCATCCCTCTATGTCGCCTGTGGCCGTGGCTGCCACTTCAGCGGTGTGGATTTGAAGCTGTTCCGCGCCAGCGGCGCCGGCGAGAACACGGCGGCCTCCAACCTGTTCCTGCACTGGTCCTTCAACATGATGGCGGTCGAGAAGGTGGAGTGGTCCTTCAGCGACCCGATGCCGGAGGAGACGGTGACCTTCCGCTTCGGCGCCTGCAAGGTCATCTACCTCCGCCAGGACGTCAAGGGAACGATGACCAAGGCGGGCGAGGGAATCTGGAACCAGGTCGCCAACAGCACGGACTTCAACAAACTGACGGCGTGATGCCCGCCGGCGGGCCGCCGTGCTGCGGCGGCCCGTCCCCCGCTCCGCTGACTGGAACATGCCGATGAACCCGATGTCGAAGCAGGATCTGGTGCAGCCCTCGCTGCTTGATCGCCTCACCGACCTGCACCCGCAACACGCGGCGGATGGGCGGGACGAGCGTGTCTTCTCGATCCAGCGCCTGAAGGCGGCCATTCTGCGGGACGTGACCTGGCTGCTCAATGCCAGCCACCTGGCGGCAACGGTGGACCTGCGCGACTATCCCCATGTCGCCGCCAGCACGCTGAACTACGGTATCGCCACCTTGCATGGCCACAGCAAGGAAGGTGTGGACACCGACCTGCTGCGGCAGAGGATCATAACCAGCCTGCGCCGCTTCGAGCCGAGGCTGCTGCCGGGCGGGCTGCGGGTCGAGGTGTTGGATGACGGGCGGCTCTCGGGCTCCCTGCGGTTCCGCATCGAGGCGGATCTCTGGGCGGAGCCGATGCCGCTGCGGATGGTGATGCGCACCGAGCTGGACCGGGAGCTGGACGCGATCCGCGTGGTCGAGGCGCGGCCGGAGAGCGCCTGATGGACCAGCGATTCCTGCGCCTCTACAATGACGAGCTGGCCTATATGCGGGACATGGGCGCCGAGTTCGCCCGGGCCTTCCCGAAGATCGCTGGCCGCCTGGGCATGGAGGGCGACGAGGTCGCAGACCCCTATGTGGAGCGGCTGATTGAAGCCTTCGCCTTCATGGCGGCGCGGGTGCAGCACAAGCTGC
Organism: Teichococcus wenyumeiae; assembly: GCF_003696345.1. Taxonomy (GTDB): domain Bacteria; phylum Pseudomonadota; class Alphaproteobacteria; order Acetobacterales; family Acetobacteraceae; genus Pseudoroseomonas; species Pseudoroseomonas wenyumeiae. The sequence goes on from NZ_RFLX01000030.1 coordinate 31,161, forward strand.
AGGCGCGCTTTCCCGCCTTCACGCAGCACATGCTGGAACAGGTTTATCCGCATTTCCTGGCGCCGGTGCCATCCATGGCCATCCTGCGCTTCGAGCCGGACCCGCAGGCCGGGCGACTGGACAAGGGCTTCCTGATCCCGCGCGGCACCCGCCTGTTCAGCCAGCTCGCGCCCGGCGCGGTCACGCATTGCGAGTTCCGCACCGCGCAGGATGTCCGGATCTGGCCTGTGACCATCAGTGACGTGGATTACTATGCCGCGTCGGGTCAGGTCTCCGCCCTGGGCCTGCCGGGCGGGCCGGTGCGCGCGGCGCTGCGCATCCGCCTGCGCACCACGAACGGCCTCGGCTTTGACCGCCTGGCCTTGCGGGCGCTGACCCTGCATTGCCTCGGCGCAGGCGGCATCGGCGCGGCCACGGCCGAGCAGTTGTTAACCGACTGCATCGGCATCGTGGCGCGCCCGGCGGAGCGGCCCTTCGCCTGGCAGGAGAACATCGCGCCCACGGCGCTGCGGCAGGTCGGGCTGGAGCCCGAGGCTGCGCTGCTGCCGCGGGTGCCGCGCTCTTTCGATGGCTACCGCCTGCTGCAGGAATATTTCGCGCTGCCGCAGCGCAGCCTCTTCGTCGAGCTGGGCGGGCTGGCGGATGCCGTGGCCCATGCCACGGGCAGCGAGATGGAGATCATTTTCGCGCTTCGCCGCGCGGAGCCGCGCCTGGAGCGGCAACTGGGCACGCAGAGTTTCGCCCTGTTCGCCACCCCCGCGATCAACCTGTTCGAGCGGCAGGCCGACCGGGTCCAGCTCAGCGATCGGCACCACGAGCACCACGTGGTGGTGGACCGGCTGCGCGGCCTGGACCTGGAACTGCACTCGATCCTCGACATGCAGGGTATCGGCGAGGGCGAGAACGCGGAGCCGGTGGAGTTCCGGCCCTTCTACAACCTCCGCGAACATGGCCAGCGTGGCGGACACCGGAGCTACTACACGCTGCGGCGCGAACAGCGGATCCTTTCGGAACAGCAGCGCCTCAACGGCGCCCGGACCAGCTATGTCGGCAGCGAGGTCTTCGTCTCGCTGGTGGATGCCGCGGCGGCGCCCTTTGCGGATACGATCCGGCAGCTGGCCATCCGCTGCCTCTGCTCCAACCGCGACCTGCCGCTGCTGCTGCAGCCAGGCCGTGAGGAGACGGATTTCACCCTGGACAGCGGCGCGCCGGTTGCCGCAATCCGCTGCGTCGGCGTGCCGAGCCGGCCGCTTCCTTCCCCCGCCCAGGGGGATATCGGCTGGAAGCTTATCAGCCACCTGTCCCTGAACTACCTCTCGATCACAGGATCGGATGAGGAGGAGGCGCAAGGCGCCGAGGCTCTGCGGGAACTGCTCCGCCTGTATGTCAGCCCGGAGGATGTCACGGCGCTGCGGCAGATCGACGGCATCCGCGCCATCCGCTCCCGCGCGGTGGTCCGGCGTCTTCCGGGGCGCGGGCAGAGCGCGGTGGCGCGTGGCATCGAGATCACGGTAACCTTCGACGAGGCGGCATTCGAGGGCCTCGGGGTTTTTCCGCTCGGCTCCGTGCTCAGCCATCTCTTCGCGAAATATGTTTCGATCAATTCCTTCACCGAGACGGTCATGGCGAGCCTGCAGCGTGGCGAGATCCGTCGCTGGCCCATGATGACCGGCCTGCGGGCAATCGTCTGATGGCGGGCGGCGTCCAGGCCCTGTTTGAGGCGCTGGCGGCGGAGCCGGAGGCCTTTGACCTGTTCCAGGTGCTCCGCCGCATCGATGCGCAATGTCCGGACCGGCCGCGGCTTGGCGAGTCGGCGCACCCGGCGCAGGATGCCGTTCGCATCGGACAGCAACCGGCGATGGCCTTCGCCCCGCGCGCCATTGCCGCGCTTGAACTGGCGGAGCCGGACGGCCCCGCGCGGCTGCTGAGCTACGGTTTTGGCATGTTCGGACCAAATGGTCCGCTGCCCATGCATCTGACCGAATATGCCTTCTCCCGGATGCACCATGCCGGCGACCCCACGCTGGCACGCTTCGCCGACATGTTTCACCATCGCATGGCTTCCCTGTTCTTCCGCGCCTGGGCGGAAAGCGAGCCGACGGTGAGCCATGACCGCCCGGGGGAGGATCGCTTCGCCACCCAGCTCGGCGCGCTGGCCGGCTTCGGCATGGCTTCGCTGCGCGGGCGGGACGGGATGCCCGATCTGGCCAAGCTGCACTTCACCGGCCGCCTCGCCGCCCATGCCCGCAACGCCGAGGGGCTGGAAGCCATCCTCGGCGACTTCTTTTCCGCCCCGGTCCGCATCCGGGAATTCGCGCCGCAATGGATCCGCCTGCCGCAGGAGGCGCTCTGCCAGCTCGGCCGCAATCCGGAGAATGGCCGGCTGGGCAGCACGGCCATGGCTGGGGTGCGGCTGAAGGTGCATCACCACCGCTTCCGGGTGGTCGCCGGTCCGCTCAGCCTCGCCGCCTATGAACGCCTGCTGCCGGGTGCGCCAGGCCTGTTCCTGCTGGGGCAGATCAGCCGCAACTATCTCGGCGACGAACTGGCCTGGGAAGCGAACCTGGTGCTGCACCGGGACGAGGTACCGCCGCTGCAACTGGGCCGCGCGGGGCGCCTCGGCTGGACCGGGTGGCTGGGGCGGCGGCGCGCGCCCGGGCATGCCGATGACCTCGTGACCACACCGCCGGAAACGCCTCCTCACGCCGGGAACGCGCGAGCAAACACATCCTGGAGCACCCCATGACGGGCATCAGCCGCCAGAGCCTTTTTGGCAAGCTCAACCCCACCTGCTACCGCGCGCTGGAAACGGCGACCGCCTTCTGCAAGCTGCGCGGCCACGCCTATGTAGAACTGGTTCACTGGCTGCATCAGCTTCTCGCGCTACCGGATTCTGATATCCGCCGCATCCTCGCCGACAGCGGGCTGGATGCGGGGCGCCTGGGCCGCGACGTCACCCGCGCGCTGGACGGGCTGCCGCGCGGGGCCACCGTTGTGTCCGACTTCTCCGCGCATGTGGAGGATGCGGCCCAGGAGGCCTGGCTTGCCGCCAGCCTGGCACATGGGGCGGGGCAGATCCGCTCCGGCCATCTGCTGGAGGCCTGCCTGTCCAGCCGGGCGCTGTCGCATGTCTTGCTCGGTATCTCGGCCGAGTTCGGCAAGCTGCGGCCGGAGCTGCTGCATGATGCATTCGGCCGCATCACGCAGGCTTCGGTCGAGGAGGAACCGGCGGATCCCGCCGCGCCGGCGGCCGCGCCCCATGCCGGCGGCGCGCATGCGGCGGTGCTGGCCCGCTACACGGTGGACCTGACGGAGAGCGCCCGCGCCGGCCGGCTCGACCCGGTGATCGGCCGGGATGCGGAGATGCGCCGGCTAATCGACGTGCTGATGCGGCGGCGGCAGAACAATCCGGTGCTGACCGGCGAGGCCGGCGTCGGCAAGACGGCCATCGTCGAGGGGCTGGCGCTGAAGATCGCCGCCGGCGAGGTGCCGCCGCCGCTGCGCGATGTCGCGCTGCTGGCGCTCGACATCAGCCTGTTGCAGGCCGGCGCCGGGGTGAAGGGCGAGTTTGAGCAGCGGCTGCGCGACCTGATGGAGGCGGTGCAGGCGGCGCCGCGCCCGGTGATCCTGTTCATGGACGAGATCCACATGCTGGTGGGCGCCGGTGGGCATGAAGGCACGGGCGATGCCGCCAACCTGCTGAAACCCGCCCTGGCGCGCGGCGCGCTGCGCACCATCGGCGCCACCACCTGGGCGGAATACAAGCGCCACATCGAGAAGGACCCAGCCCTCGGCCGCCGCTTCCAGCCCATTCGCGTGGCTGAGCCGGACGACGCCTTGGCCGTGACCATGATGCGGCGCATGGCGGCGACCCTGGAGCGCCACCACGGGGTGGAAATCCTCGACGAGGCGGTGGAGGCCGCCGTCAGCCTGTCCCGCCGCTACATCCCCGCCCGGCAATTGCCGGACAAGGCGCTGAGCCTGCTGGACACCGCCTGTGCCCGCGTGGCTACCAGCCAGCACGCCCGCCCCGACCCGCTGGCGCACGCGCAGCAGCGGCTGGAGGCACTGTTGCTGGAAGGTGAGATCCTGGCACGCGAGGCCCCGGAGGGCGCCGGCCGCCGCCAGCGCCGCACAGAGGTGGAGGCGGCGAGCACCGCGGCGCGTGCCGAGGTGGCGGAACTGGAATCGCGCTGGCGGCAGGACCTGGAGCAGGTGGCGCAATTGCGCGCGGCCCGCGCTGCCCTGCGGGCGGGCCAGGGGGGAGAGGCGCCGACCCGGATCGGCACGGCCGCCACGCCGCCCCTGGTGCTAGACCGGGTGGACCACCATGCCGTCGCCGCCATCGTGCAGGACTGGACCGGCATTCCCGTCGGCCGGCTGCTGAAGGATGAGGCGGAAACCCTGCTCTCCCTCTCCGCCACGCTGGCCACCCGCGTGGTCGGCCAGGATCAGGCGCTGGAGGCCATCGCGCGGCGGGTGCAGACCAGCCGGGCGGGGCTGGAGGATCCGGCCAAGCCGATCGGCGTGTTTCTGCTCTGCGGCCCGTCCGGCGTTGGCAAGACCGAGACGGCGCTGGCACTGGCCGAGGTGCTGTTGGGCGGGGAGAGCAACCTGATCACCATCAACATGAGCGAGTTCCAGGAAGCGCATACCGTGTCCTCGCTGAAAGGCGCGCCACCCGGCTATGTCGGGCACGGGCAGGGCGGCGTGCTGACCGAGGCGGTGCGCCGGCGCCCGCATGCGGTGATCCTGCTCGACGAGGTCGAGAAGGCGCATCCGGACGTCCACAAGCTGTTCTTTCAGGTCTTCGACAAGGGCGTGATGGAGGATGGCGAGGGCCTGCGCATCGACTTCCGTAACACACTGATCCTGCTGACCTCGAATCTGGGCAGCGAGGAGATCACCCGCCTGTGCCGGCGGGAGGCGGAGAGCGCCGGTCCGGCAGGACCCGATGCGGCGGCGCTGGAAGCCGCGCTGCACCAGCCGTTGCGCCGGGTTTTCCCGCCGGCATTGCTGGGGCGCATGGTGGTGCTGCCTTATGTTCCGCTCAGCGATGCCATGCTGGAGTGGATCGTGCGGCTGCAACTCGACCGCGTAGCCGCGCGAATGATGCAGGCGCATGAGCTGCCCTTCTCCTTCAGCGATGCGGTGGTCGCGCTGATCGCCAACCGTGCCCGGCATGTGGACAGCGGCGGGCGGATGATCGACGCCATCCTGACCGGCACGGTGCTGCCCACGATCAGCCGGCACATCCTGCTGCACCAGGGCAGCGGCCGCACACCGGGCGCCGTGCGGCTTGACGTGCGGGAGGGCGAATTCACCTATGACTTCGGCAGGTCCGGTTCCGGCGAAGCGCCGGCCGCCGCGGCCTGAGCCGGCGGCCACGGAACGAAGCCATGTCCATTGCCGATGCGCCACACACGACGTCCGTGACCTCGCTGCTGCGGGACAACCGCTTCGCCGCGATCACCTCCGCAGCCTTCGCGCTCAACGATGTCAAGCTGCGCTGGCTGAAAGGCCGCGAGCGCCTCGGCGAGCCCTTCCGCTACGAGGCGAAGATCGCCAGCCGTGACCCGATCCGCAACTTTGCCCGGGTTCCCGGACAGGAGATCACGGCCGGCTTTAAGCTGCAGGACGGCACCCGCTTCCTGCACGGCATCGTCACGCGGCTGGAATATCTCGGCCTGGACGAGACGCGGCGGCCGCATTACGCCGTTGAAATCAGCTCCTGGCTGGCGCTGCTGGCCAACCGCCGCAATAGCCGGATCTTCCAGAACAAGACCAGCCTGGACATTGTCACCGCGATCTTCGGGGAACACCGCGGCAGCTTCAAGAACCGCACCACCGCCCGGCCGCCGCGGCGCGAATACTGCGTGCAGTACGATGAAACGGATCTCGACTTCGTCAGCCGGCTGCTGGAGCAGGACGGGATCTATTATTATTTCGAGCATACGGAAGGGCAGCACGACCTCGTGCTCATGGACAACGCGGCGAGCCACCCGGACAGCCGGCCCGATACGGTGGAAACCCACCTCAACCTGAAGGCCTTCGGCTACCTCGACGACGTGTTCTGGCATTGGCGGGAGACCGCTACTCTCGGTCCTGCCAAGGTGGTGCTGGACGATTACGACGAGGAGAAGCCGACGGCGCAGCTCATGGCGCTCGGGCCTGTCGCACCGGTCGCCACCGGCGGCATCCCCACGCTCAACAGCATCTCGGCCACGCCGCCCCGGCAGGGTAGCGGCGGCCGCACCGGTACCGCCGAAGCCGATACCCTGCCGGGCGGCGGCGCGTCGGCCAGCGAGGTCTTCACCTATCCCGGCCGCTACCGGGAACGGCGTGACGGCGAGTTCTACGCGGCCATCCGCGCGGAAGAGATCGCCTGCCGCGCCTACCGCGTGCATGTCGAGGGCAGCGCCCGGCAGGTCACCACCGGCTCGGTGTTCAAGGCCGCCAATCCTTTCGACATCGCGGACAAGGCCATGGCGCCGCCGCCCGTCGAGCGCTTCCTCGCGATTGCTACGGAGATCGAAGTGTTCGGCGATCTCGGCGAGGTGCCAGAGGATAGCGAGGGCGAGCCGCGGCTCTATCGCAGCATTGTCGAGGCCATGCCGACGGTGACGCAGTTCCGCCCGCCGCTGCGCACGCCGCGCCCCGTGGCCGGCGGGCCGCAGACAGCGGTTGTGGTGGGCCGGCCGGGCGAAACCATCACCACCGACCGCCTCGGCCGCGTGAAGGTGCAGTTCTTCTGGGACCGTGAGGGCCGGCGGGACGAGAACAGTTCCTGCTGGGTCCGGGTGGCGCAGAGCTGGGCGGGCAAGGGCTTTGGCGCCCTGGTCACACCGCGCGTGGGGCAGGAGGTGGTGGTCGCCTTCCGCCATGGCGACTTCGACCGGCCGTTGGTCATGGGTGCGGTCTATAACGGCGCCAACCTGCCGCCCGAAAACCTGCCCGACCATGCCACCCGCTCCACCTTCCATACCCGTACCGACGGCGGTGGTACCGCCGGTACCTATAACGAGCTGCGTTTCGAGGACCGGGCGGGCGCAGAGAACGTGCACCTGCGGGCACAGCGCAACCATACCGCCGATGTCACCCGCCTCTTCGCCCTGTCGGCCGGACGCAGCGCTGCACTCTCCGCGCGTGAGATCGCCGTGGTCGAGAGCACGCCTGTCCCCGGCGCGAAGCTCGGCAGCCGCATCGAGGTGACTCCGTGGGGCATCGCCCTGCGCGTGATGAGTGGCCAGGACGAGCAGTGCATCCTGATCGGGCCTGAGGGCATCACCGTGAATGGCCAAAACATCCGGTTGATGTCATCGGGTCCTTTGCTGGTTTCCCCGGTACCGGTACCGATGCCGCCACAACTGGTCAGAGCAAGCCTGATGGCCCTCAGGGCGAACTCCCTGCAGGCACAGGTGCGCCGCGACATGGAGGCAGAAGAGGCCGCTCGGGACCAGTCATAGCGGCATCGTCAACTTACCGACCTCGGCGCGGCGACGCGGACGGATGGGCAGCCGGATCAAGGGCGACCAGGCCGGCGCGGCGAGCCCGCTGACTTCGAACCAGACGCTGAACGCCCGTGCCCGCGCGGCGCGGTACTCGCTGGCGGTGACATCCTTGTGGCGAAGTGTTGATTTTCGGTGAGACCTGACCCGGGAATGGTCAGAGTTTTCGCTGAGAAATGACCCGTGTCTGTTCACCTCCTCGGCCAAACGGTCGGGGTGATCGGAGTGATCGACATGGAGTTGTTGAGCGTGATCCGCCGGTGGCATTACCGGGACCGTATTCCGATCCGCGAGATTGAGAGGCGCACAGGCCTGTCGCGGAACACGATCCGCAAATACCTGCGGTCGAACACTGTTGAAGTGAAGTTCAAGGTTCCCGAGCGCCCGAGCCGCCTAGACCCGTTCGCCGACAGGCTGTCGGACTGGCTGAGGGTGGAGGCAGGCAAGGGGCGTAAGGGGCGCCGCACCGTGCTGCAGATCCACGCGGATCTGGTTGCCCTGGGCTATGATGGTTCCTACGCGCGGGTCGCTGCCTTTGTCCGGCGCTGGCAGGCAAGACGGGAGACGGCGCAGCGGACGACCGGGCGTGGGGTGTTCGTGCCCTTGGCCTTCCAGCCTGGCGAGGCGTTCCAGTTCGACTGGAGCGAGGACTGGGCGACGGTGGGCGGCAAGCGGATCAAGTTGCAGGCAGCGCATACCAAGCTGTCGCACAGCCGGGCTTTCGTCATCCGGGCCTACAAGCTGCAAACCCACGAGATGCTGTTCGACGCCCTGGCCGAGGCATTCCGCGTGCTGGGCGGCGTGCCGCGGCGCGGCATCTTCGACAACATGAGAACCGCGGTCGACCGCGTTGGAACAGGAAAGGTGAGGCAGGTCAACGCGCGGTTCGCGGCCATGGCCAGCCACTACCTGTTCGAGGCGACGTTCTGTAACCCGGCCTCGGGCTGGGAGAAGGGTCAGGTCGAGAAAAACGTGCAGGACGCCAGGCGGCAGATCTGGCAGGGCATGCCGCCGTTCGCGGATCTGCCCGCCCTCAATGCGTGGCTGGAGGCCCGCTGCATCGAGCGCTGGAG